>DCJD01000027.1:0-48578 GCA_002317215.1 Caryophanales bacterium UBA1709
AATGACAATGGTGCATTAGATGCTGATGATGGAATACTTATGAATGGAGGAACTTTGATTGCTCTTGGAAGTAGTGGAATGGCAGAGATACCTTCTTCTAATTCCACCCAAGCTTGTGTTGGGTGGAATATTGGAAGTAATATGAGTACAAATACCAGCGTTACATTTCAAGTAAATGGAAATACAGTCTTGCAAGTTGCATCTCCTAAGTATTTCTCAAGTGTTGTTGTATCTTCATCTTCATTAAAAGTTGGAGATAGTATAGTATTAACTGTTGGTTCACAATCTAAATCTACTACTATATCTTCTATCATAACTACATACGGAACATTTAGCGGTGGAGGAATGGGTGGACAAAATGGACCAGGAGGTCAATTTGGTCCTGGTGGAGGAGGATATAATCCTAGTCCATTTGGTCCTAGAAGATAATAAAATAATAGGTCTCTGTTAACAAAGAGACTTTTTATTTTATAATTAAGTATATGAGTAAATATAATTTAATCTTTGATTGTGATGGAACTATATTTGATAGTTATGATTCAATTTGTGAATGGATTTTTAGAGTATTTAAAAGTTTAGGCATAGAAACAGATATTAATAATATAAGACATGATTGTTTATCAGAAGATGTTAATTATGCTATTGAACAGGTATGTTTGAAACATAATTTAGATTTTAAGACGGTTAAAGAAATATCTAATTCTTTTGAACAAAATCTTGATTTAATAAAACCTTATCCTAACTTAAATAAAGTATTAGATAATAATTTATTTGATTGTTATATTTATACACATAGAGGAGTTACATGCAATGAATTATTAAAAAGAAACAAATTAGAAGATAAGTTTGTTGAAGTGGTAAATAAAACATATGGTTTTAAAAAGAAACCAGATCCTCAAGCAATAGAATACCTTATTAATAAATATAAATTAGATAGAAATAAGACATATTATATCGGGGATAGAATAATTGATATAAAGTGCGGGAAGAATTCTAATATCAAAACGATATTTTATAAATCTAATCCATTTAATATAGAATGCAATGATGCCAATTTATGTATTAATGATCTTGATGATATTAATAAAATACTAATTTAATTTATTTCGAATACTTATAAAACTCTACCAAAAATAGAGATTATCACTCTTTATATACTTTAATTTGAGAGTATAATTTATCTCTAAATAGAGGTATTTAGTATGGGAAGAACTGATAATTTAGTATTATTTGTGGATAGTGATTGTGATATCACATTAAAACAAGCAAATAAGTTAGGTGTTAATTTAATAATTATGCCATATACAATAGATGGCAAAGAGATTAAACCATATATTGATTATGAAGATTTTAATTCTAAAGAATATTATGGTTTATTAAGAGATGGTGTTATGCCAAAAACTGGTGCATTATCTCCTATTGATTATGTAAAGTATTTTGAACCATTCTTTAAAGAAGGAAAAGATATCTTATATGTCCATTTTAGTAGTGCAATGAGTGGGACATTTAATTCTATGCATATCGCATATGAACAATTATTAGATTCTTATCCAGATAGAAAATTATATGAGATTGATACAAAAGGAATTACTATTAATTCATACGGTTTAGCAATGGAGTTAATTGATAAATATAATAACGGAGATAGCATTGAAGAGCTTCTTGAGTTTGGCAATAAAGAAAATGATAAATGGGCAACATATTTTTATGTTGAAAGTTTAGATTTCTTTAGAAGAAGTGGACGTGTTAAGTCTTTATCTGCTTTTATGGGAAATATCATTGGTATTAAACCAATTATCTATTTTGATAATGATGGTTTAATGAATCCATATACTAAAGTAAGAGGTATAATGGCAGCTAACAATAAACTTGTTGATTTTATGGAAGAGATTGGAGATAATATCAAAGATCATAAGGTTATTATTGGTCATACAGATAGTATTGATAACGTTAATTTATTAAAAGAAAAGATTATAGAAAGATTTGGAGATAGTTTAGATATTGAGATTGTTGATATCAACCCTACTATTGGATGTCATTGTGGTCCTGGAGGAGTTGGTGTTTGTTTCCATGCTAAACATAGATAATTATGGTTGAGATTAAAGAAGTAGTAAGTAAGAAAGATATAAGGAAGTTTATTAATTTTCCATTAGATTTATATGATGGGAATAAGTTTTTTGTTCCACCTTTATATATTGATGAATTAAAGATGTTTAAAAAGAATTATGTTTACAATGATCAATGTGAACATAAATGTTTTTTAGCATATAAAGATAATAAGGTAGTCGGAAGAATTCAAGTAATTTTACAATATGCATCTAATGAAAAATGGAAACAAAAAAGAGTAAGATTTACTAGATTTGATAGTATAGATGATCAAGAAGTAGCAAATGCTTTATTTGATAAAGCTAAAGAATATGCTAAATCAAAAGGAATGAATGAAATTGTAGGTCCTTTAGGATTTAGTGATTTAGAAAGAGAAGGATTACTAATTGAAGGTTTTAATGAATTATCTACTTTTGAAGAACAATATAACTATGAATATTATCCTTTATTAATTGAGAATTATGGATTTGAAAAAGAAGTAGACTATGTTGAAAGAGAATTAAGAAAGCCATTAGTAAAAGATGAAAGAATGAAAAGATTATCGAATAGAATGCTAGAAAGATTTAATCTTCATTATGGTAAAGCTAATAGTTCTAGAGATTTCTTGAGAAAATATGGCGATAAAATATGTGAAATAATAGATAAGACATATGTTGATATATATGGTACTGTTCCTTTTACTAATAGAATGAAGAAATTAATGATTGATAATTTTAAACTAATTATTAATCTAAAATATGTCGCAGTTATATTAGATGAAAATGATAATATGGTTTGTTTTGGTATATGTTTACCAAGTATTGCAAAGGCAGTTCAAAAATCAAAAGGCAGACTAACTATTCCTTGTATTATTAGAATCTTAAAAGCAATTAGGAAACCAGAAGTTATTGATTTATGTTTAATTGGTGTATTACCAGAATATGCCTTAAGAGGAATTAGTTCATCAATAATTAGTAATGTTATGGATATGTTAGAAAATGGATTAGAACACGCTGAAACTAATTTAAATCTAGTAACTAATCAAGCAATAATCTCTCAATGGAAAGTATTTGATAATAGAGTTCATAAATATAGAAGAGTCTATGTAAAAAAGATATAATTTATTTGGTGATTAAAATGAATAAATTTATGGAACTTGCAATTAATGAAGCAAGAGTTGGTATTAGAAACGGGCATGGTGGTCCATTTGGATGTGTTGTAGTTAAAGATAATCAAGTCATATCTAAAGGACACAATCAAGTATTAAAAAATCATGATTCAACATGTCATGGCGAGATAGATGCTATTAGAAAAGCAGAACAAATTCTTCAAACTCATGACTTAAAAGGTTGTGTTATCTATACCACTGGTGAACCATGTGCAATGTGTTTAGCAGCATGTAAATGGGCTAATATTGAACATGTATATTATGGATGTAGTATTGAAGATAACTCTATTATTGGTTTTAGAGATGAAGAAATGGATAATATGTTTGGTGGCAGAAACAATCTAAAAGGATATTTAGAACAAATAGATCATAAAGAATGTTTAGAATTGTTTAATGAATATAAATCCATTAAACATATAATTTATTAACATATTTAAACTAACCCTAGATTAATCTAGGGTTTTATTTATAAGCATATAAATTATGTTAATAAATTATGCTATAATATGGCGTATGAAAATTAATAAAAATTTATATAGTTTAGAAAATCCAAATAGTTTCTATACTGCAACATCAAAGATTAGAGAATATAAAGAAAAACATCCATCTAATAAAGTTTTATCACTTGGTATTGGAGATGTTTCTTTTCCAATTGCAAAATATGTTAAAAAGAAAATGATAGAAGCAGTTAAAAGAGAAGCTAGTAAAGAATATGTTGGATACGGGAATTATTATGGATTATATGAATTAAGAAAAGCTATTAGAGATAATGAATATCAAGATTTTGATATTGAAGAGATATATGTAAGTGATGGAACTAAGACAGATAGCGGATCTATTTTAGAAATGTTTGATAAGGATGTTAGTATTGCGATACCAGATCCAACATATCCAATATATATTAATTCTTGTCTTTCTTTATCTAAGAATTATGAATTAATAGATAGCGATGATAGTTTTGTTCCACTTATTCCAAATAAACATTATGATGTTATTTATTTATGCAGTCCTAATAATCCTAGTGGATTATCTTATACATATGAGCAATTAGAAAGATGGGTTAAGTATGCTATTAAGGAGAAAGCAATTATTATCTATGATAATGTTTATAATTGTTTTATTAGTAATGGTATTAAATCAATATATGAGATTAAAGATGCTAAAAGATGTGCTATTGAGTTAAGAAGTTTTTCTAAAACTGCTAGTTTTACAGGGATTAGATGTTCTTATTATGTAATACCAAATGAACTAGAAAAAGATATTAATAAATATTGGAGATATCGTACTATTTCTAGATTTAATGGAGCTAGTTATATTGCACAAGTTGGAGCGCTTGCATCATTTAATCATAAAGCTAAAAAAGAGATTAATAAAAATATACAAGTATATAAAGATAATGCTTTATATTTATTAAATGAATTTAAGAAATTAGGATATGAAGTTATTGGTGGAGTAGACGCACCTTATCTATGGATTAAGATTAAAAATGGTTTAAGTAGTTGGGAACTCTTTGATTTATTTTTAAATAAGTTAGAAGTGGTTATTGTTCCAGGTATTATATTTGGTAATAAGGGAGATAAGTATTTTAGAGTCAGTAGTTTAGGTAAAACAAAAGATATTAAAGAAGCAATGGGAAGAATTAGAAGATATGAAGAAAGTTTATAATTATTTAACTATATTAAGTTTATTTATCGGCCTATTAATTGGTTTTCTTTTACCATCTTTTGCAACAAATATTGCTTTTTTAGGTAAACATTATATTAATATTTTAAAGATCATTATAGGACCTGTTATATTTGTCTCATTAGCAGTTTCAATTATTAATTCTAAAAGAGGCGAGAGCAAATTTGTCCTTAAAACAGTAGGATTATTCATTTTAATGTTTATTGTTACATTCTTATTAACTAGTTTAATTGTTGGTATTATTAAGCCAGGATCTAGCTTTGTAAGTGATGAAATTAAAGATCCTAGTAGTAGTGCTGACTTTACTATCTTATCTATATTTAAAAATTTACTCCCTAAAACATTAAAAGGTTTCTTAATGGGTGGAAATATATTCTTTGTAATCTTATTATCGTTATTTATTTCTTTAATTTTTAAGTTTACACCACTAAAAGAAACCTATGGTAATGTGATGGGTTATATTAAAAAGATCTTAGATATTATTTTAAAAATTATTATCTATTTAACTCCTATTGCTGTTATATCATTAATATCTAATATGGTTGTTATGTTTGGTAACTTATCTATTAAGATGGGTATTATTTATATCGTAATGGCATATATATGTAGTGTTATCGCATTAATTGTTGTAATGATTATACCAGTTTGGTTAATAGCAAAAATTAACCCATTAGAATATATTAAGAAAGTATCAAAAGTATGGCTTGTTAGTTTAACTACTTGTAGTAGTGTGGCTACATTACCTCATACTATTAAATGCTGTAATGAAGATTTTAATATAAATGAAAAGATAACTAGTGTTGTAGTTCCTCTTGGTTGTACAATTCATATGTGTGGAGGAGCAGTATCGTTTAGTTTACTTGGTTTATTTGTAAGTCAATTATCTAATATTAGTATTACATTACCTTTATTTATATTAATGATAATATCTGCAACTTTAATTAATATGGCGGCACCTGGAATTCCAGGAGGTGGAGTAGTAATTGGATTTACTTATTTATCTTTACTTGGTTTACCAATAAATACTTTCTATGGTTTCTATAGTGGGGTATATAAACTACTTGATATGCCTTATACTACATTAAATGTTACTGGTGATATAAGTGCTAATATCTTACTAAATCATAATAATTAATAAATATAAGAAGACTTTTCTACCATAAATAGACTTGTCTTCTTTTTTATTTGTGTATAATAAGAAAGGTGATAAATATGAGCATAATAAATATTAAAAACTTAACAAAATATTATGGTAAATCTAAAGGTGTAGAAAATCTAAATTTAGTTGTTGAAAAAGGTGATTATTTTGGTTTTATTGGGCCAAATGGTGCTGGTAAATCTACTACTTTAAGATTACTTCTTTCATTAATTAAAAAAGATAGTGGAGAGATTAGTGTTTTTGATAAAGACATTAAAGATGAGGAGTATCTTAAAGATGTTGGATATTTACCAAGTGAATCATTTTTCTACAATAATATGAAAGTTATTGATGTCCTTAAATTAAGTAGTGATTTAAGGAATATTAATTGTGATGAAGAAAGAAATATTTTAGTTAATAGACTTAAACTAGATGTTAACAAGAAGATTAATGAGTTAAGTTTTGGAAATAGAAAGAAAGTTGGTATTGTTTGTGCTTTGCAACATAAACCTAAACTATTCATTTTAGATGAACCAACTACTGGACTTGATCCATTAATTCAAAAAGAGTTTTATAGCATCTTAAAAGAATATAATGATAGTGGAACTACCATTCTAATGTCGAGTCATGTATTAAGTGAGGTAGAAAATCATTGTAATAAAGCAGCTATTATTAAAAATGGAACAATTATAGCATCTGACTATGTAGATAAGTTGTCTAAAACGACAGCCCATCAAATAAGTGTTAAAGGCAATATTAATATTGATGATTTTAAGGATATTAAAAACTATAAATATGAGAACGAAACACACAGTTTCTTATATAATGGTGACATTAATGAACTAATTAAAGCATTATCAAAGTCTAAACTTGTCGACTTAAAGATTGAAGAGCCAAGTTTAGAGGAGATATTCTTGCATTATTATAAATAGAGGTGATAATTATGGTTTTATTAAAACATGAATTAAAACAAAACTTAAAATCTTTTGTTATTTGGACTATAGCATTATCACTTACAGTCATAATGCTAGTTGGATTATATCCATCTATGAAATCACAAATGGATGAATTTACAGAAATGTTTAGTCAAATGGGTAGTTTTAGTAGTGCATTTGGAATGGATAAAGTTAGTTTTGGCACATTTACTGGATATTATAGTGTTGAAGTGAATAGTAGTCTTGGATTAACTGGTGCAATTTTTGCAGCATTAACTGGAGGAACTATTTTAAGCAAAGAAGAAAGCAATAAGACAAGTGAGTTTTTATTATCTCACCCTGTTAGTAGAAAAGATGTTGTAACAAGCAAGTTATTATGTGTTTTAATTGAGATTATCGCAATTAATATAATAATTTGGATAAGTTTAATTGTAAGTGTAATTTTAATAGGAGAGAGTGTAGATTTTAAATTATTATCTTTACTACATTTAGCAGTCTTATTGAATCAATTAATAATAGGACTAATAGCGTTCTTTATATCATCTTTCCAAGTTAAAGGATCTATTCCATTATCTATTGGTTTAGCAATGTTTTTCTATTTCTTAAATATAATTAGTAATATTACAGATACATTAGATTTTGTTAAATATCTAACTCCTTATTCTATTAGTGAAGGAGCAGATATTATAAATAAAGAAGCAATTAACTATAAGTATTTAATAAGTGGATTCATATATAGTGCTTTATCAATTTATCTATCTTATAAAATATATCTAAATAAAGATATTAAATAAGCCCAAGAGGGCTTTTTTAATATATTGCTTTATTTTCTATATAAAATATATTTAAGAATTATATATTTTAATTTATAATTAAAACACAATTATATTAGAAGGTAAGCATAATATGAATAAAGAAGGATATAAAAGAAGATTTGGAGATAAAAAAGACGCTAGATTAATAAGAGATAAAAGCTATGATACTAATCATTTTGTTATGGGTATCGTTTGGCCAACTAGAGTTGAAAATGAAGCATATATCTCTGCTAAAATAGATTTAACAGATACAGATAGATATTTAAAAGAGAAAAATGAAGGTTTAAAAGATCCTAAGTTTTCTTTATTTATGATTATATGCGCTGCCATGGGTAAAGCATTTATTAATAGACCTAAGATGAATAGATTCTATCGTAAGAATAGATTATACGAAAGAAATCATGTATCAATTGGTTTCATCGTTAAGAAAGTTATTAGCGATGAAGGTGAAGAAGCAATGGCAAGAGTATATGTTGAACCAAATGATACATTAGAAACTTTATCTGAAAAACTTAAAAAAGAAGTTGAAGAAAGAAGAAGTGAAAAAATGGATAAGTCTAGTGATGATTTAAGAATATTAATGAAATTCCCATTCTTCATCGGTAAAACATTCTTAAGAATATTAAAATTTATTGGTTCAAGAACTAGTCTTCCAGAATCAATTACCGCAAGTGATTTATGGTATTCTAGTATTGCCTTCTCGAATCTTGGCTCAATCGGATTAAATGCAGCTTATCACCATTTATCAAACTGGGGCACTAACTCTTTCTTTGTCACAATAGGCGAGAAAAAGATTAGACCATTCTATGATAGAGACGGAAGTATGGAATTAAAAGATAGTATTGATATTGGTATGACTATTGATGAAAGAATTGCCGATGGTTATTACTATTCTAAAACTATTCGTTTGATGAAAAGATATATCATGCATCCTGAATTATTAGAAAAACCATTTAAAGAAGAGAAAGAATCTGAATAGATTCTTTTTTATTTAAAAAGGGATTATTATCCCTAATTAAATAAATCATTAAATGATGAGTTTTGACTAGTTATTGTAGCATTAGAATAAGAATAGTCTAAGATAAACCATTTAGTTGTATCATATGTATGTTCAACATCATTTAATACTTCTTTAGAATCATTAACATATAAAATATTATTAGTTGTACTATCCCAATAATAATATGTATTAATAGTGGATGGGGTTAAATCATCTAATAAAGAAGAATAGTTTAATGCTTTATATACATCGGATATAGATTCTATTTTAGAGTCTACTTGATAATTTCTTAAGGCATTATTCATTTGTATAACAATATAGTTATCATTACTATTTTTAGCTTTATCTGTAAGTTTTGAATATGTAACTACTCCTACTAAAGATAAGATACCAAGTATTGCCATTACTACTAATAATTCTACTAATGTGAAGGAATTTTTCTTATTCATATGCTTTTACCATCCTTACATTATTATTTTCTATTTCAACGTTATAAGAGTTAGTTTTTCCATATATATAACCAGTATTATTTTTAATATATGATTTAAACTTAATATTAGTTATGGTACGAGGAACATCATTAATAGTATATGAATACATATCATAACAACCATATGAATTACTATTTATAGTAATTGATGTATTACCAAGAGTAGTATTAATAATTGATCCATGTTTATTTACAGGAATTAATTTATATTTAGTAGTTAATGAATCACTTACTTCAACATAAAAACCATATTCATAATTATCTATAATTGGTGTTGAAGAGATTAATGCTACATCATAAGTATCATTATCTAATGTTAGTGAAGATATTATATCTGTTTCTACTTTGTTAACTTCTTTATGATCCATCTTATATGAATCAATATTCATATCTTGTCTTACTGAATCAAACATGAAGTCTAATATTTGATTTTGTACTGTAATACTTGTTCCTTCGATAGCACTTCTTAAAGTATTTGAGAAATATCCACAACTATGTCCACCAGAGAATATAGAATATTGAGCTTTACCATATGTAGTTTCTTTTGATAAACTCCTTGCTTCATTAATCGCATTAACAAAGAATTTATTATGATATTTAGATACGTTTTTATCACTACTACCACCTATACTCCATATATTCATATTTAATAAATGACTAGCATTTTCTAAACTACAATCACTAGCGGCTGGGACAAGAGGAATTGCACAAGCAAATCTATTAGGATAATGATTAATAGTATCCATAGTAAATGCTCCACCAAGAGAACCTCCACTTATATATTGTCTTCTAGGATCAATATTATATTTAGTCATTAAATCATCAATTAATTGAGTTACTAATTGACTATCTCTACTAGGAGCAGTCATTGAAGCAATATAAGTATTTCTATAACTACTAGAATATGAACCATCTCCAGTAACTTCACTAGTTAAACTAATTGCACCAGTTTTAGGATAACTACTGAAATTAGTTAAACTTAAACAAGCCTTTTTATAAGTAGTGTTATAAACTGAACCAGTCCAGTTAGAATCTGGATAAATATGGATTATAAAACAATCATATTTATCTTCATTAGCACTACTTGATTTAATTGCACTATCAAGACAATTAAATACACTACTACACCACCAAGCATCTCCTGGTTCTAATGTTTTATTAGATTTATATGTCCCATCGCTATTAAAGTGTGCACTTTGAGTACCTCCACTTCCAGGACACCAAACTAAAATCGGATATGACTTATTTGGATTATAGTTATATGGAATATGTAACCAATATTTTAATGTATCAATATATGTTGTTACGACAGTTTTATTAGGATTAACAGCTTCTTTTATCTTAATACCATATTTAGCTGCTAATTTATCATAATCTTGATCAACTTTATTTTGACATTCTGCTAGAAAATTATCATATTCTTCAAATGCAAGATATGCTTCATCAATAGCATTAGATGCATTTATATATTCTGGTGAAGTTGAGTCATAAGTTTGTTCTATTTCACTAAAATAATCTTCCGCATCATAACAAGCTTGCTCTAAAGTATCATAAGTGACTTGAGAATAACCATAATTTTCTAATGAGATTGATGAATATTCTGCTAGACCTGTTAAATCACTACTATCATATAAGAATCTTTGTTCTTTAGAGACTATTCCACTAAATTCTTTATACATATATTCCTTAATACCATCTCCATCATAATCATATGAGAACATGGTTTCATATATACTAGCCGCACCAACTCTTTCTTTTTTAGAACCTAAAAAAGAGATAGATAATGTTACTACAAATATACTTGATAATAGGCATAATTTCTTGTTCATAATAAAATTATACTAATATATCTTTAAAAAAGATATAAAATAGATATGAAAGAAGGAATATAAATATGTTATTTGAACAACTTAAAAAAGATAATATGATTGCTATGAAGGAAAGAGATACTATAAAAAGAAGTATCTTAGGTATTGTTATAGCAAAATCTCAATTAGTTATTACTGAGAAAAGAGCAAAAAACGAAGAAATTACTGATGGAGATATTCTTAATATTATTAATAAGACAGTAAAGGAATTAGATGAAGAGATTGAGGCTTTTAAAAGCGCAGGTAGAGAAGAGAAAGTTGATGAATTATTAAAACAAAGAGAAATTATTAAAGTATATCTTCCTAAGATGTTAAGCGAAGAAGAAATAAGAAATGAAATTAATAATCTTTCTGATAAATCTATGCCATCCATTATGAAACATTTCAAAGAAAACTTTATGGGTAAAGTTGATATGGGTTTAGTAAGCAAGATTGCTAGAAATATCTAAAGAAAACAATAATAAAAAATGAGCTATTGCTCATTTTTATTTAACTTTATATATTTTATTAAGTAATAGACAATATATTTTATGTAAACCAAAGGCAGCTAATGATAATAAGTTTATTAGTAAATACATAAATGGCCAGAAATGATAATAGATGGTTCTTGTTTTATTTAAGAATTCAAACTGTATAACATAATTTACTCTTAATGGAGTAAAATCATAAATAAACTTAACCATATCAATTGCATCATTATTATTTAAATAGAAATATGAATTAGTTGGATATGCAAGATTGAAATATAGTAGAACTGCAAAATATATCGCATTAAATTTAAATATACCTTTCATATCTTTAAATGTTACTTTTTGATAATATCCAAAAGCATATGCAAGCAAAGGAACAAATAATAACATAGAATGGTTAGATAAAAAATGAATTCCACCTCTTGTAAAAATATAATCATCTAATAAAGGTGTTGGCATTAACATTGCTGCAGTAGCACCTACAACAGCATTAATTAACATCACATTTCTTAGATTCTTATTATCATATATCATAGCAAATGGCATTAGCATACAGTTTGCCCAACACCAAGTTAATGGATAAGAAGGAGATCCATCTTGATTACTATATAGATACCAATGCCTAATAACTATACATAATGATAAACATATTAAGACATATCTTTTTAGTTCCATATCTTTATCTTTAAAATTATGATATAGAATAGTAAACATTATGATAGGTAAAGATAGAGCGATGAAATAAGAGATATTAAAATAGTGACAAATTGGTAATATCTCACCAAATAAGTTACAAATAACACCGTTATTTAAAGTAAGTAAACAAAATGCAATTAGTAAATAAATCATCTTTTTAATTATGGATTTATTTAATTTAATTAAGTTCTTATCTGAATATTCTTTTAATTCATAAAAACCAATTAAAATCGCACTTAAACATTCTAAAGCAAAGAAAGAAGTTTTAAATGCAAACATATGATTATCTAAACCACAAAAACTATGAGATATTTGATTAAAGAAAATTAAATCTAACCCATATACAATAGGCACAATATAAGCATTTATTCTATACCCACTATCATATTTAAAATATCTACTAATAAGTAAACTAAATGCACATCCTTGAGTCAGTATTCTAATAATTAATATTGTTAGATACATAACTCTACTTTCATATATAATCCCATTATTAGCAATATCTTTATTTAAAATTAGAATGTTTTTAACACCTTCAAAATTATCTATTGTTAATAAGCGGATAATAAAACAAAACATAAATAATCCATATAGCAAAGATTTATATTTATCTTTTGTTTTATTATCTAGTTTAATGCAATTAAAATAACAGCATCCACTTATGATACCAACGATAAATATATAAATTCCAATTAGGTTTAACATATTCATATTCAAATATTATATATGAATTAGAAATGAATACCTATCTATTTATAAGTTATAAATATTTAGGCAAGTTATCTTATTTATATTTTATTATGTTAAAATATAAATGAGGTAAAAGATTATGGAAAGATATAGCGTTGCAATAATTACATTGTCTGATAAAGGATCTAAAGGAGAAAGAGTTGATTTATCAATGCCATCTATTAAAGAAGAATTAGATAATTATCCTTTTGATGTTGTTAAATATGAATTAATACCAGATGATTTTGATTTAATTGTTAAGGTATTAAATGATTGTGTTAATGAGAATATTAATTTAGTTTTAACTACTGGAGGAACAGGATTTAGTGTTAGAGATGTAACTCCAGAAGCTACTAAAAAAGTAATTGAAAAAGAAGCAAATGGTATTGTTGAAGCAATGAGATTTAATAGTATGAAGTTTACCAATAGAGCGATGCTATCAAGAGCGGTATGTGGAATAAAGAATAATACTGTTATATTAAATCTTCCAGGATCTCCTAAAGCCTGTAAAGAAAACTTAGAATATGTGATTGAACCATTAATACATGGAATAATGACATTAATTGGAAGCAGTAGTGAATGTGGTAGAAAATAATGATTAACGTTGTTAGTTTAAAAGATGCTCAAAAGAAGATATTTGATAATTTAATAGCATTAGATTTTGAGATTATTAAGATAGAAGACTCTTTAAATAGAGTTCTTTTTGATGATATTAAAGCAAATGAAAACTTACCACAATTTAAAAGATCAATAGTAGATGGGTATGCCATTAAATCAAGTAATAGTGTTGGAGTTAATCAAGGAGTACCTGGAATCTTTAAATATAAAGGTGAGATACTAATGGGTCAAGATAATAGTTTTGAATTAAATGATTATGAAACTATTTATGTTCCAACTGGTGGACTTGTTCCTGAGTGTTTCGATGCAGTTGCAATGATTGAAAACTGTAAAAAAGTTAATGATGAAGTTTTACTATACTCCCCATTAAAAGCTAATGAGAATATTATTAATGTTGGTGAAGATATTACTAAAGATAATGTAATCATTACTAAAGGAACTATTTTAAATCCATATAATATTGGCTTATTAGCGGGTCTTGGAATTGATAAAGTTAAAGTATATAAGAAATTTAAATACAGTATTATCTCTACTGGTGATGAGATAATACCTATTACTAATAAACTAGAAGCATGTAAGATAAGAGATATTAATAGTTATGCTATTGATGCTAAACTATCTAGTTTTGGAGTATTAGTTAATAAATATCTTATTAAAGATGATTTCGATTTATTAACTAATACTCTAAATAAAGCTTTAAGTGAATCAGATTATGTCTTTTTAAGTGGCGGAAGTAGTGTTGGTAAGAAAGATTTTACAATAGATGTAATTAGTCAAATGTCGAAAACAGTCTTATTCCATGGGGTTTCTATTAAACCTGGTAAACCAACAATGGCTTCTATATTAGATAATAAGATGATTATTGGTTTACCAGGTCATCCAATGGCTTCTCTTATGAGTTTAGATTTAATATTTGTGGAATCTTTAAAAAGAAAGATGGGAATAGAATTAGATAATATTGTATTTGCTAAGACTAGTGTTAATTTCCCTTCTAGTCCAGGTAAGACTACTATTATGCCACTTAAATTAACAAGAGATAAAGAATGTTTATATGCTTATCCTTTATTCTATAAATCAGGATTAATTAATATATTAAATAAAGCTGATGGATATATGGTTATTGATGAGAAGAGTGAAGGGATATACAAGGATAGTATTGTTGAGGTTAGAAAGATATGAGAAGAACTTATATAGAAAATAATGATATGAGTGTGTTTGATATTTATCTATCTTCTTTTAAGTCTTTAGAAGTTGAAAAAGAGATTATTAAGACTAGTGAATCATTAGATAATGTTACTAGTAAAGCTATATATGCTAAAAAATGTGATCCTTTATATAATGCTTCAGCTATGGATGGAATAGCAGTTGATTCAAATTTAACACCTACTGCTAATGAACAAAATCCTTTAGTATTAAAAGAAGGTATAGACTTTGTATATGTTAATACTGGTAATCCTATTGATAGTAGATTTAATTCAGTTATTATGATTGAGAACGTTTTAGTAAATAATGATAATACAGTATCAATCATAGAACCTTCTTATCCTTGGCAAAACATTAGAGTAAAAGGTGAAAGTATTGTAGAAGGACAAATGGTAGTGCCTTCTAATCATAAAATAAGACCACAAGATATAGGGGCTATTATAGCTAGTGCTAATATAGATATTGAAGTATATAAAAAAGTAAGAGTAGGTATTATACCAACTGGTAATGAGATGGTTAATGATGTTAATGATCTTAAAGTTGGAAAACTAATGGAATCTAATTCTAAGATGTTTAGTAGTAGTGTAATAAGTTTAAATGGAATATCTAAAATCTATGATATTTGTTTAGATGATAAAGAAATGCTTAAAGAAAGATTATTATTAGCAGCTAAAGAAAATGATTTAGTTATTATTAATGCTGGTAGTAGTGCTGGAACTAAAGATTTTACAGTAGAAGTATTAGAAGAGATTGGTGAAGTATATGCTCATGGTTTTGCTATTAAACCTGGTAAACCTACAATACTTGCTAAGATAAATAATAAACCAGTTATTGGGATACCTGGATATCCAGTATCAGCTTTTCTTGTATTTGATTTATTTGTTAAACCATTAATTCTTAAAATGAGTGGCTTAAAAATAAATAGCAGAAATAAACTTAAATGTAGATTAACTAGAAATATAGTTAGTAGTTTAAAAAATGCCGAATATGTGAGAATGAATATTGGATATGTTAATAATGAATTTGTTGCAACACCATTAGAAAAAGGGGCTGCTCAAATAATGTCTTTAGTAAAAGCGGATGGTTTATTATATATTGATAAGAATTCTGAAGGATATAATGAAGGAAGTATTGTTGATATTGAATTATTAAAAGATATTGATGAGATAAAGAATAATTTATTAGTTATTGGAAGCCACGATTTAATAATTGATGTTTTAAGTGATAAATTAAATATTTCTAGTGCGCACGTTGGAAGTATGGGAGGAATAATTGCTTTAACTAAAAATGAAACTCATATTGCTCCAATTCATTTGTTAGCAGATGATGGAACTTATAATATTCCTTATATTAAGAAATATTTTAAAGATAGAAAGATGGTATTAATTAAAGGTGTAGGTAGAATCCAAGGAATTATGCAAAACAATGATACTAATATTACTAGTATTAAAGAGATAAGCGATAATCATATTAGTTTTGCTAATAGACAATATGGATCAGGCACTAGAATGCTTTTTGATCATTTATTAAAAGAAAATAGTATAAGTAGTAGTAATATATATGGATATGAAAAAGAATATTCTACTCATTTGTCGGTAGGTGTCGCAATTGAGAATAATAGTGCTAAATGTGGAATAGGTATAAAAAGTGTTGCTAATATTCTTGGATTAAAGTTTGTTGAAATAGCCAAAGAAGAATATGATTTCTTAACTACATATGAAAACTATCAAGATAAAAGAGTTCAAGAATTTATTGAATTACTAAAATCTAAAGAAATTAAAGATAAGTTTATAGAATTTAAAGATTATGATGTTAGTAAACTAGGAGAAGTTATAATAATAGAATGCTAGATAAATTTAACCGTAATATTTCCTATTTAAGATTATCAGTTACTGATTTATGCAATCTTAATTGTAAATATTGTTCATCATCTAACGAAGTCAAAGTTAGTCACTTTGACCTTTTAAGCAATGAAGAGATGGTTAAAGTTATTAAGGTTTTCCATAATCTTGGAATTAAGAAAGTTAGAATTACCGGTGGAGAACCATTGCTTAAAAAAGGTCTATGTGACCTAATTAGACAATTATCTACTTTTATTGATGATATTGGGATAACTACTAATGGACAGCTACTTCCTGATATGATTAACGATTTAAAGGATGCTGGTTTAAAAAGCATTAATGTTAGTTTAGATACGTTAGATCCTATTAAGTATCAATATCTAACTTTAGGTAAGATTGATAATGTATTAAAAGGATTAGAGATGGCATATAATCTTCATCTATCGATCAAGATTAATGCAGTATTATTAAAAGGAGTCAATGATGAGGAGATATTTGAATTAGCTAAGTATGCTAAAAGTATTAATGCTAAGTTTAGATTTATTGAATTAATGCCTTTTACAACAACATTAGATTATTTTAATAAATATTATATAAGTAGTGATGAGATTATTAAGAAATATAACCTTATATATATTACATCTAATGGAACTTCAGAGTATTATAAGAATGCACAAGGATTAGAGATTGGATTTATTCGACCAATTAGTCATAAATTCTGTAAAGAATGTAATAGAATTAGAATGACAAGTTTTGGAAAAATAATCCCATGTCTTCATTCTAAAGATACTTATGATATAAAAGAATATATAGATGATGAGAAAAGATTAGAAGAAAGATTAATAGAAATTATTAATTTAAAACCTAAAGAGCATCATATTAATGAAGGGAATATTCAAAGTTTGGATATGCGAAAGATAGGAGGATAGAATATGGATAATAAATTAACACATTTTAATGAAGAAGGACTATCAAAGATGGTTGATGTTAGTGATAAGATAGTCACACATAGAGAAGCAAGAGCTAAGATTGAAGTTCATATGGATAAAGATACTATTGAGAAGATTAGACAAGGTAGTATTTCTAAAGGCAACGTATTAGCGGTTGCTCAAGTTGCTGGAATATGTGCTGCTAAAAAGAATTATGAATTAATTCCAATGTGTCATCAAATACCATTAACTGGTGTAGATATTAAATATGAATATAAAGATTATGGAATAGAGATAACTAGTATTGTTAAGACAGATTATAAAACAGGAGTTGAAATGGAAGCATTAACGGCTTGTAGTATAGCAGCATTAACAATATATGATATGTGTAAAGCTATTGATAAGAAGATGTATTTTACTTCTTGTAGATTAGTATATAAAGAAGGCGGAAAAAGTGGGGTATTTGAAAATGACTAAAATTGGAAGTGTAATTGCTGTTAATATCAGTGAGGTAAAAGGTGTTGTTAAACATCCGGTTGATTTTGTAGAAACTATCGTTGATATGGGAATAAAGGGTGATGCTCATGCAGGACCTGGATTAAGACAAGTTAGTTTACTTGCTAAAGAATCAATTGATAAGTTTCAAGAAATGAAAGGCAAGATTAGTGGAATTTGTGAAGGCAAATTTGCTGAAAATATTACTACTAGTGGAGTTATATTATATGAACTACCAGTTGGAACAAGACTTATGATTGGAACTAGTTTAATGGAAGTAAGTCAAATCGGTAAGAAATGTCATGCTGATCAAGGCTGCGAAATATCTAAAATATTTGGTACTTGTGTAATGCCAAAAGAAGGTATCTTTACAATTGTTATTGAACCTGGAATTATCAAAGCAGGTGACGATATTTTATTAGTTGACTAAAAAAGAGATCAATGATCTCTTTTTTTATTTAGAATATAAATCTATAAAGTTTTTAATGATAGGATTTGTTGTTTTATCAATAGTTTTTGGTGTTAATGAATCATCAATTACTTTTCCTTTATCTAAAAAGATTATATGATCTGCTAATCTTTTAGCTTGGGATATTGAATGAGTAATTAGTATAATGGTTGTTTTATTTTCTATATTAGTTTTCTTAATTAGTTCTTCGGCTTTTATCATAGCATCAATATCCATTGATGCTGTTGGTTCATCTAATATAATAGTTTTTGAATTACTTAATAAAGTTCTTATTAAAGATACCTTAGATAATTCTCCTCCACTTAATCCTTTAGCGTTTTGTTTAGCTATCTTATTTAGACCAAATATTGTCATATATTCTTCTACTTTTTCTTTATCAGATATATTAAGCGAAGCGTTTTTATAAACCGACATATTAAATGCAAATGATTTTTGAGGCATATATATAACATTATTATCTAGTTCTATATGTTTATCGTTTTTAATAACTTTACTAATAATCTTACCAAGTGTTGATTTACCAGATCCATTTGGTCCAATGATGGCATAAACTTTACCATCATCAAAAGAAATATTATCAATATCTAATACAACCCTATCTTTATATTTCTTATAAATATTATTTAGAATCATATTTAAACCTCATTTGAATAATATAAACAATAATATTAAAAATTAATGAAAGGAAAATAAGAATAATACCTAGTGCTATTCCATAACTAAACATACCCATATTGGTATATCGCATAATAGCAGTTGTCATTACATCACTTTTCCAAACAATAGCTCCACCGATCATCGATACTGCTCCTACTTCCGCAATTGATCTAGAGAAGCCAAGTAAATATGTAGTAATTAATTGAAACTTCGTTTCATTAATTGTTAATAGCATTGTTTTAACAAATCCTAATTTAAGTCCTTTAGTTGTTTCTTGGATAGAAGTAGCAATTGAACTTACAAATGTGGATATTGTTGCAATTAAAACTGGGGTAATTAAAATTATTTGAGCAACAACCATTCCCTTTATATTATGAAAAAACTTTAATCCACCCAACGCTCCAACTGGTACAAATAACATATAGCATATTAAACCACAAACAACAGGAGGCACTCCTGTTAATGTATTGTTTATTACGGTAATTATATGTTTGCCTTTAAAATTAAAGTATCCAAGTAATATACCTAAAGGTATTGCTAATAGTAAAGAAATTAAAGAGCTATATAGACATAGCTTTGCTGTTCGCAAAACTATGTCTATTAACTCCTCATTTCCTCCGGATAATATTAATTCAATGGCTTGTTTGAAGCCTCTTTCAATCATTTATTATTTTCCAAAGTTTTTGTAGTAAGTTAAGAATGTTGCTTTATCTGATAAGATATAAGCATTTGTATTTTCAGCATCTAATAGTGCAGCACCCATTCCTTTTCCAGTACTATTGTACCATGAAGCATAAGCTTGGAAGCTAGATGCTTCTGCTGTAATACCTAATGCTGTTGGCCATAATGAAATTTCTTTTGTATGAGTTCCTGAATTATCCCCTCTTGAAACGAAAGCATATTGTTCAGTTGAGATTTTTTCAAAAGCTTGTTTAACAGTCATTTCAGTAGTGATGTTTAAAGGATTAGATTTAGGTCCAACTAATACGAAATAGTTGTACATGAAATTTAATCTTGCAGCACTTTGACCAGTGATAATTCTAGCATATCCATCATTTACAAATGCTTCTTCTTGAGTTTTTGAGTGAACAAGAATTAAGTCTGCTGCGCCATCTTTAGCAGCTTGAATAGCTTTTCCTGTACCTGCTGAATAGATTTCGATATCATAACCATATTTTGTTTCAAAAATAGGTAAAACATATCCAAGTAATCCTGAATCGTTAACTGATGTAGTTGTAGATAATCTAATATCTTTAGTTTCACTAGTAGCACTTGGAATAGTTGCAGTGCTAGTTGGATGGCCATCTTTTAAGTAGAATAAGTATTCACCATATTCCGCATAACCATAACCTGCGCAAGCATTTAAACCTTCTTCAGATAAGAACCAGTTAATTAATGCATCAGCACCAACAGTATTGATTGAAACTTCTGGTTTAGATGCAAAAGCGGCTGCATTTGGATCTACAGCTAGTAATGAATAATTATTAATCATATCACTATCTGATTCTAAAATAATTTTTAAATTACTTACTGGTGTTTCTTCTTTATCTTTGTTTTTACCACAGCTACTTAAAGCAGCTACTGCTCCAAAAACAACAAAAAGAGCACTTAAAAATTTGAACTTTCTTTGCATATATTTCTCCTTTTCGCAATGGAAGGCTTATTCATTTCTAAATAAACCCCGGCTTACATCCATGGACTATGTAATTCTTTAGGATATTTAAGCTCGGATATAAGAGATGTTCTTTCTCTTACATATTAACTATACCAAAAAAATACGGTTTGTTTAACAAATTAAACAAAATATATAAGCCATATATTTTGTATTGGTTTATTGTTTTAATCTTTATAATTTGATAAATTATAATTACTTATAAGGAGATTTTTTGACATGTATAGAATAGATACGAAAAAATGTGCCGATTGTGGATATTGTGCATATGTATGTCCATTTGGTGCTATTACTCATAATGTTGAGGAAAAATATTATGAGATTGATCAAGAAAAATGTAAGAAATGTGGATTATGTTTTAAAGCTTGTATAAGCGGATTTGTCTTAAAAGATGAAGAGGATAAACCAGTTGAAAACATTCACATTAGTGATGATTGTATTGGTTGTACTTTATGTTCTAAAGTATGTCCAGTTAGTGCAATTAAAGGTCAAGTTAAAATGAAACATGAAATTGATCCTGCTAAATGTATTAAATGTGGGGTTTGTGCAACAAAATGTGCTAAGAAAGCAATTGTTGTGGAAAGAGGAAAGTAGGTGTAATTATGGCAACAAAATATAAATCATATTGGGGTAAAGTTGTTAAAGTTAATTTAACAACAAAAGAAGTTACAGACTACGAAATTAGTGACAAAGATAGATTATTATATCTTGGTGGAAAGTGTATTGCTGCTAAGATTATTTACGATAATATTAAATCTAAAATTGATCCATTAAGTGAAGAGAACATGATTGTTATTTCAACATCACCATTAAATGCTGTTGGAGCACCTTGTTCTTCTAGATTTAATACATCAACTATTTCACCATTAACTGGTTATTATACTTCCAGTAACTGTGGTGGTAACTTTGGTTTATCTTTAAAAAGAGCTGGTATTGATGCTTTAATTATTACTGGAAAAGCAAAAGATAAGACATATTTAGTTATTACTAATAATGGTATTGAATTTAAAGATGCTACTCCATATTGGGGTATGAAGACTCAAGAAGTTCAAGAAGCTATACCAGATAAAGGTGCTAAATTTGTTATTGGACCTGCTGGTGAAAACTTAGTTAGATATGCTTGTGTTATCTCTGGTGAAAGAGCTAGTGGTAGAGGTGGAGTTGGTGCAGTATTTGGTTCTAAAAACTTAAAAGGTTTAGTTGCTTTTGGTATGAAATCTCCAGAAGTATATAATCCTAAAAAATTCCATAAGAATAATATATTATGGACTAAGAGATTAAGAACTCACCCAACTACTGGTAAGATTTTACCAGAACTTGGTACCGCATCATTAGTAACGCCAATGCATGCTAAGAACTTACTTGCAACAAATAACTATAGAACTGGAAAGTTTGAACACTTTGATGATGTAAGTGGAGAAACTTTAAGAGATGAATATCTAGTTAGAAACGATGGTTGTACAACTTGTCCTATTAGATGTGCTAGAGTTGTTACTGTAGATGGAAAGAGTGTTAAAGGACCAGAAGTTGAAACTATCGGTTTATTTGGACCTAATATTAGAAACAATAATATGCAAGCTATCCTAGACTGGAACTATTATATGGATGATCTCGGACTTGATACTATTAGCTGTGGTAATACTATTTCATGGGCTATGGAAGCAAATGAAAAAGGATTCTGGAAGAATGGATTAGAATTTGGAAAGATTGATAATATTACTCAAACTCTTGATGATATTGCTCATAGAAAAGGTATCGGTAATGAACTTGCTGAAGGATCTAAGAGATTAAGTGAAAAATATGGTGGCAAAGAATTTGCTATGAACGTTAAAGGTATGGAACTTGCCGCTTATGAACCTCGTGGTGCTGTTGGACAAGGCTTAGGTTATGCTGTTGCTAACCGTGGTGGATGCCATCTTAATGGTGGATATTTAGTTGTTCTTGAAGGCTTAGGATTATCTGTAAATCCTTACACTCCAAAAGGAAAAGCCGCATTCTGTGTTATGTTCCAAGACTTAATGGAAGCATGTAGTGCTGGTGGTAACTGTTTATTTACAACTTATGCTTTCTTCCCATCTATTTTAATTGCTAAACCTAATAGTTGGATTACTAGAACTGTTAATAAAGTATTTACTAGTTTTGGTGGTATTGTTACTGTTTTATTAAAGAATCCACGTATTGCTGCAATTCATTTACCACATATGCTACCTCACACTAAGGCATTAAAATATGCTACTGGTATGTATATGGATTTAGGTAAATTCTTACAAATAGGTGAAAGAGGATACAACTTAGAAAGATTAATTGATGTAAATCTTGGTGTAAGTAAGAAAGATGATGAATTGCCATTAAGATTAACAACTGAATTACAAATTGCAACTAATAAAGATTCTAAAGTTCCTTTAGATGTATTAAGAGCTAAATATTATAAAGTTAGAGGTTGGGATGAAAATGGTATTCCAACAGATAAATTATTAAAGAAATTAAAGATTGAAAAATAAATATGATTAAAGTTTTATTATATGGTGAAGCACGCCTTATATTTAATGTTAAAGAGATAGAAGAAAAAGGCAGTACTGTAAAGGAATTGTTAAGTAATCTAGCTCTTAGATATGATAAAAAATATAAGGATCTTAAGAAATTCTTGATATATGTTAATGACGTTAACATTACTGCTTTACGTATGTTTAGAACTAAATTAAATGATGGTGATGTTATTATGATGCTTTCTCCATCCTCAGGAGGTTAGTATGATTAATAAAACAATAGCCATCGTTGGTCTTGGGGGATTGGGCGGATTTGTTTGTGAATATATTGGTAGACTTGGATTTGAGAAAATTATTCTTATCGATAAAGATAAATTTTCTAAATCTAATATTAATCGTCAGCTCCTATGCACTACAAATACATTAGATACTTATAAGACAGATAATTACGAAGAAAAACTGAAACTAATTAGTGATTCTAAAGTAATAAATCATAAAGAATTTATCACTTTAGATAATCTATATTTATTAGATGGTGCAGACATTATTATTGATTGCTTAGACAACATTTCAACTCGTTTAATTATTGAGAAATATGCTTCTAATAATAACAAAGTTATTATTCATGGTGCAATTGGAGAAAAAACTGGACAAGTATGTTTATGTTTACCTTCTTATAAGATGTTATCAAAATTATATAAAAATACTTCTGAAATTAAAAAACAAACATACGGTTATGCAGTATCCTTAATTGCTAGTTTAGAAGTTGAAGTATTAATGAAATATATCAACAATGATTATGCTGATCTAGTAGATAAAGTCATCTATGTTGATCTAAATGATTTAGAAATTAAAAAGCTTAAATTATAAATCTAATAAAGTAAGGTTATATAGCCTTACTTTTTATATGCTTATGCATATTTGACCTAAATCAAATATAGATTTATAATTTAAGTGGAGGATTAAATATGGAATTTCTAGTTGTTGTTAAAGGATTATTCGATAGCGTTAAGGAACAATTCTTTGGAATGTATAAGAGAATGAAATTAGTTTTTGCTATTTTTATTACAATTCCTCTTGCTCCATTTATAGTTGCTTTTGCAGCTGTTATGTTAGTTTTATATTTAGTAAACGTATTCTTCCATGGTGCTAAAATGCCATGTGATTATGTTAAATCTAACTTAACTGAAGATGGAAATAAGGTTAAACCAGTTACTCAAGCTATTATCTATTTTGTTGGATATGGCGTAATTATGTTTAATTATGTTTTACTTGGTTTCTTTGCTTTAAGTATCTTTACATTATATTTCTTAGCATCATGCTTTGGATTCGTAGTTGCTCTTGGAAAAATTAAATTCCAACCAATTATCAATGCTAAAGAAGAAAAAGAAGTAAAAGTAGTTGAATAATTGATAAAGGCTCAAATGAGCCTTTTATTTTTATTATTTTTCTTAAAATATTACTTGTCTAAGTTGATTTGATTCCTATAATTATAGTGATGACAAATAAAACTAGTATTTTAGTTATGGGTGGCTTATTTTCTGCCATCTATGCAGTATTTTTTATAGTATCTATTGAGTTTGGCGGGATGTTAGAATCTAGCTTGTTTTTCTTACTTCCATTACCTTTAGCTATATTTAGTTTTAAGTATGGATTAAGAAACACCTTAATTACATTAATAGCTACTATTTTACTTGGACTTCTTATTAATCCTATTTCAACAATTTTCTATGTTCTAGGGGCTACTATTCTAGGGGTAGTTTATGGAGAATTATTAAGGAAAAAGATTAGTGAAAAAACAAGAATATTTATGTGTGTTTTAACTACTTTTATTGTGGATTTATTTTCGATGATTTTATTTGCTAAATTTTTGAACTATAGTCTTGATTTAGAGATAAAAATGTTGTTTGATTTATTACTATCTATATTCAAAATCCCTATACATAATCAGGTAATTTATGAGAGAATGGTGATGGGATCAATTCCGCTATTTTTAGGGATATTTAGTTTTGTTGAAGGAATATTAATTCATTTATTAATCTCTTTTGTAATGAATAGATTAAAGTTGATAAAATATAACATTCTTACAATATACACATATAGTATTGATAAGAAATTTGGATATGGTTATTTGATTGCATTTTTAGCTCATTTATTTACTTTAAAATATTTCTATTTTTCTGATGGATTTTTGTATGTTTTAGGGATGATATTTTTTGTGATATTTTATCTATTTGTATTTGCGTTTTCAATCGAAGGATATATGTGTTTAAATCTATATTTTGGAGCATCTAGAATAAAGATTATATACTTTATTCTATTAATATTATCTTTATTGTTTATTCCATTAATATTAATAGCCATTTTCTCAGTACTAGGAATAATCTTTGTTTTTAGTGAATATCGTAAGCGTTTATTATATAATAATAAAAGCTTATGAGGTGATTTAAATGTTTAAGACTATTAAAAAGAATAAAATAATCTCAATTATTGTTTATTCAATAGATATTTTAGTGATTGGATTGTTTATAGCTTTTATGTACCCAATATTAAAGGATAGTATTTATGCTATTACTATTTTTGGCATTGTTGTTTTAATGATTCCTTTATGTCTAAACATTACTCAAGTTGCCTCTTTTGATAAAGCTTTAAGAAAATATTATTTAACAATTGGAAACACTATTGGTGCTGATATTGCTGAAGCATATAAGTTTGGTGAGATTGGACTAGCAGCCTTTAATGAAGATAAGATCTTTATATGGACTAGTGGATTATTCTCCGAAAGAAAAATTAATATTTTAGGAGAGAGTATTATTGGAAAATTCCCACAACTTGGTGGGTTAATGAGTGAAGATAATCCTGAGAATAAATTAACTACTCATGTTTATATTAATAAAAGAAATTATGAAGTTGTATTAGTCAGCGAACTTGATCTATTTATCTTTAAAGATGTTACAAATTATGATTCTCTTGCTAAAAAGAGCACCGATGAACAACCAATTTTATGTTCAATATTAATTGATGATTTTGATAGTATCGAAGATATTATTAATGATGCAGATTACAGTAATGTAGTAAAAGAGATTGATGATGTTGTTAATGGTTTTGCTAAAGATCACAATTTCTTCATTTATAAACCAAAAGATGATGTTTATCAATTAATTGGATTAGAGAAAGATTATAACGAGATTAAAGAACAAAACTTTGATATATTAGAAAAGATTTCTAAAATTCATAATAAAGAAACCACAATCACTGCTTCAATTGGCATTGGTAGGGGAATATGTGATTATAATAAACTACTTGAATTATCTAAAGAAGCCTTAAACGTTGCTGAATCAAGAGGTGGTAACCAAGTTGTTACTAATACTTATGAGAAAAATATGTTTTTCTTTGGTGGCCAAGGTGTTGAAAAGGTTCAAAAGACTAATACTGTTAAGTTAAGAATCATGGGAAGATCATTTATATCCCATGTTCAATCTGCTTCTGAACTATTCTTAATACCACATGTTGAAGCAGATTTTGATGCTATCGGTTCTTGCATTGGTTTATATCAATTTGCTAAAAGATTAGGTAAAAAAGCTTATATTATTTGTGATGAAAAACAAATAGAATTAAAAACTAGATTAATGCTAAATGATTTATTTGATGATGAAATATTATTATCTCAACAAAAGGCATTAAATCAATTAAACGAACAAACTTTAGTTATAGTTTGTGATGTTTCTAATCCAAAGATAGTTACAGCACCAAAGATTGTTGAGCAAGCAAAGAAGATAGCTGTTATTGATCATCATAGAGAATCAGAATATAACATTGATAATCCTTTGTTTGTCTTAAGGGATATTAATGCAAGTAGCACTTGTGAAATTGTTTCGTTATTGATGTTTGAAATTGGTGGAAATACTGTTGTTCCAAAAGAAGTTTCAACTTTTGTTCTTGCTGGTATTATTCTTGATACACATAATTTAACTGTTAAAACTACATCAGCTACTTTTAAAGCTTGTATGTTCTTAGAGGAAAATCATGCTGACGTTGCCTTAGCCAATTCATATATGAAAGATGAATATGAAGAATATGAATTAAAAGCAAAAGTATTATCTAATATTGAATCTCCAATGTATGGTATTGTAGTTTCATCAGCACCTGAAGATGAAATATTAGAACGCGCAAGTCTTGCTAAGATTGCAATGGAAGCTATTAATATTAAAGGAATTAAAGCTGCTTTTATTTTAGGTTATATTGATAAAAAGGTTGTTGGTATTAGTGCTAGAAGTGATGGCAATATTAATACCCAATTGATAATGGAAAAACTAGGTGGTGGAGGACATCATTCAAGTAGTGCTTGTCAAATAGAAAACACAACTATTGAAGATGCTAAAAAAGAATTAATCGGAGTTATTAAACTCTATAATAATGAGTTTTAGAGGTGTAGATCATGGAAGTTATTTTATTAAGTGATGTTAAAAACGTTGGTAAGAAGGGTCAAATTGTAGATGTTTCAGATGGATATGCAATGAACTTCTTATATCCTAGAAAATTAGCAGTTGCTGCAACTACTAAAGGAAAAGAAATCAAAGAACAACAAGATAAAGAAGCTAAAGAACTTTATGAAGCAAACAAAGCTAAAGCCATTGAACTAAAGGCTCAAATTGAATCTATTAGATTAGAATTTAAGGCTAAGTGTGGTAATGACGGTAGAATGTTTGGAGCAATTTCGTCAAAAGAAATTGTTGAGCAATTAAAAACAAAATATAGTATTGTTGTTGATAAGAAAAAGATTGTTGGTGAATCTAGTTGTAAGACTTTTGGAACCAGTAAAATTAAAATTGAATTATTTAAAGATGTTATTGCAACAATTAATGTTGATGTAAAAGAAATGTAGGTGAATTTTATGGCGTTAAATAGAGCTAATAGTTTGCAAGCCGAGAAAGCAATACTTGGAACAATGCTTGGTGATCCTAATAAGGTAAGCCATTGTGTTGCTATTTTAGTTGAAGAAGATTTTTATAATGAATCATATCGCAAGATATTTGCCATTATGCGCGATCTATTCAATGCTAGACAAGCAGTAGATATTACCAGTGTCACAGATAAACTAAATGATTTAGGCATATTAGATGATGTTGGTGGAGTTGGTGGACTAGTTGAACTAACAGAAACCGTTACAGTTGAAAATGTTTCTTATTATATTGATATTTTAAAAGACAAAACTAATCTTAGAAAATTAGCCGATTTTTTAGAAGAAACATATACTAATTTTGATGGTAAATCCACTGATGACATTCATTCATATTTAAGTAGACTAGAAGAAGATATGCTAAAAATCACTAGATTTAGAAGTGTATCAGATTTCCAAAAGACTAGTGATTTAGTTCAAACTTACGATGATATTTTAAGAAATAAAGATAAAGTTTTACCTGTTATAGATACTGGATATGCTTACCTTAACAAATTATTAAATGGTGGTTGGGGAGATGGAACATTAAATGTTTTAGCTGCTAGAACTGGTATTGGTAAAACTGCTTTAGCTTTAAACTTTGCTATTAATGCCGCAAGTAAGAAATGTCCTGTAGCTTTTTTCTCAAGTGAAATGAGTTCACATGAATTAATGTGTCGTATGATCTCTATTTGCAGCTCGATTGATTCAAGTAAAGTTCAAACCTATAATTTCAAAACAAATGAAGATTTAATGCGTTTACAACACGCTTTAACTAAGATTAAAGATTTACCTATTTATATTGATGATACAGCCAATATTAGACTTGTTGATTTAGTATCTAAAGCTAGAAAACTAAAAAGTGAAAATCCAGCCCTATCATTAATCATTGTTGACTACTTACAAATAGTTATTCCTGATTCAGATAAAAACGATTCACAAGCTTTAAAGATTGGTAAGATTGCTACCGCCTTAAAAGGATTAGCAAGAGATTTAAACATCCCAATAATTGCTTTAGCTCAATTAAATCGTGCTGCCGACAAGAATGCCGAGGGAGTTAAAGGTAAACCAAGTAAAGTTCAAAAGAGACCACAATTATCAGACTTAAAGGATTCTAGCCAAATTGAACAAGATGCTGACTTAGTATTATTCCTATATAAAGAAGACTATTATAGTGGACAAGATGGAAGTAGTATTCCAGATAATGAAGAAGTTGAATTAATAATTGGAAAAAATAGACACGGTCAAAAGACCACTGTTCATTTTGTATCCACACCAAAATTCTATCAATACAAAGAAAGATTAAATCAAGAACAAGATAAACCAGATATAGGAGACTAAGATGAAGTATTATTTTTTGCAATCTGGTAGTGCTGGAAATAGTTGCCTTATAGTAACGAAAGATTCAAAAATCCTTATTGATGTTGGTTTAACATATTCTTGCTTAAAAGATAAATTGAAAATATTAGGTTATTCAATAACGGATATTGATGCTTTTTTGATTACTCATGAACATGGAGATCATATTAAAGGGATTCAATATATTCCTTATTCAAAAGTTTATGCTACAAAAGAAACACTTTCTGGTAATGAGTTTCATGATATAGAACCATATAAGATGTTTGAAATAAATAATACTCATATTGTTCCTTTAACCATTAGTCACGATATTAGAAATGGGGTAGGTTATGTTATTGATGATGAAAATCAAAGATTAGTTTATATGACTGATACAGGCAAAGTATTAGTTAAGAATAGAGCATTTATGAAAGATGCTGATCATTATTGCATCGAATCAAATCACAATTTAGAGATGTTAATGAATTGTCCTTATCCTGATTTTCTTAAAATTAGAATATCAAGTGATAAAGGACATTTATCTAATGAACAATCTGGTAAACTAATGGGTAAATTAATTGGTAAAAACACCAAAACAATAACATTAGCCCATATATCTGAGAAAACTAATACACCTGATTTAGCCTTAAAAGATTTTAAAGAACAATTGGATTTAGCAAATATAGATTATTCAAATATACGAATTAAAGCCGCTGATAGATATGAAATAACAATAGGAGAAGATAATGATTAAAGGATTTAAAGTCTTATCATTAGTTTTTATGGTTTTCTCATTAACCTCAATATCTCAAAAGAAAGATGTTGCAATTAATTGCAACACTATTTCTGATGAAGAAATAACTCTAACTAATCAAGTAAACTTAACTAGTTCAATGAATGATTTTTATAATGAAGCTATTAAAGGTGTTGTTAAAGTATCAAATTATGCAAAGACTACTACTCAAGGTGTTTCTAGTTATGTAAAACAATCAATTGGGTCTGGTTTTTTCTATGATGAAGATAGCTCATATTATTATCTATTAACAAATCATCATGTTATTGAATCATATAATATGGTTTCAATAACTATCCATTCAAATCAAGAGATAAAAAACGTTAAAGTTATTGGATATGATGATAAACAAGATGTTGGAGTTTTAAGAGTAAATAAGTCAGAGTTAAACTCAGCAATTAAAGTATTAGAATTATTAAAAGATAATAATTTTATTAATCCAACAATCGGAGATGATGTCGTAGCACTTGGTTGTCCTGGAGGCCAAGGATTTAGTGGTACTTTAAGTAAAGGTATTGTAAGTGGAGTTAATCGTATTGTTAGTGAATCAAATAATAATATTTATAATCAAGATCATGCGATTCAAACGGATTGCGCAATTAATCCTGGGAATAGTGGTGGACCACTTTTAAATATGAATATGGAAGTTATTGGTGTTAATACAATGAAGATTTCTTCAGATAGCAGTATTAGAGAAGAAGCTCTTAATTTTGCTTTGCCTATTCATGATATGTATAAAACATCAATGCTTATTAGAAAACAATTTAATGATTTTGGTCAAAACAGTGTTATTCAATTTAATAATAGATTATCTATTTCTTCTTCTAAGCAATTTAAATCTATTCGAGATATGAGTATTAAAGAAAGAGATGTCTATGGAGTTATAAATAAAAACCAAGGTGTAGTATGTTTAAATGATGATTCTACACTTAATGTTAAAAGAGGAAGTTTAATTGTTAGTATTAATGGTGTTGCTATTAATAACGTATGTGAACTAAGAAGAGAACTACTAGATATTTATTATCAAGGAAACTTAACTAATAAGATTGTTGTACAAGTTTATAAAAACGTTAATGGAAATCTTAATGATTCTATATCTAATATTTCTATTAGTCCTAAGATTATTAATGTGTAGGAAGGAGAATGTATGAGAAAGATTTTAAAAGCAGTTTTTGTATCAATATTCTGTTTGATATTTATGAGTGGTTGTACTTCTTTACTTCCTGTTTTTACCACGGTCAATGAAACTAACAATAACAAGAGTGTTTGTCAATATGTTACAAAACAAACCACTTCAAATACTAATGAATCTAATACCACATTACTTTCCTCTTCAATTTCTAGTTTTCTAGATGCTAAAAATTCTAGTGTTCGTGTAATGGCTTGTTATAGTGTTAATGATAACGAATACGAAATGAGTAGTAGTGGATTTATTGTAGATGGTGAATATAATTCATCAACCCATAAATATGTCTACTATATTGTAACTAGTGCAAGTGGCATATTTTATAGATATGTAACTAATCCAAGCGATTCAATTGATATTGAAAATGATGTTAATATTGTTAGAAGTGGAACTTTTGAAATGTATATGGAAGATGGTAATGCATATACTGGAGAGATGGTTGGTTATTTTGATGCTTATGATGTTGCTATTTTCAAATTTCAGTCTGATAAAGAATATGATGTATTAGAGTTGTCTAATGATGAAGTAAGTATTGGAGATACAGTTTATGCTTATGGAACTCCAGTAGATGGATACAATTTATTAAATACTTTAATAAAAGGAACAGTATCTGGTACCAATCGTTTATCAGATTTATATTTTAGTGAAACTATTAATAGCAAAACATATAGCGCTGTTATTTCTTCTTATCCAACCTTCCAATTTGATGGATCTATTAATCTTGGAATGGAAGGCGGGCCAATTATTAATGCAAACGGACAAGTAGTTGGAATGATTGGATATAGATATGGTACAAATGCTGGTACTTATATGTATGAATCGTTGTCTTTCGGATTATCAAGTGCCAATCTAAAACCTATCATTGAATCAATTATCTCAACTGGTAGTTTTACGAAACCATTACTTGGTATTACTATTACTGATATTTATAATGTTTCAGAGAAAGAAAACTATGAATGGATTGAAGATAATCAAATTTATAGTGGAGTTGTTATTTTAAAAGATGGAATTAGCGATAACTCCCCAGCTTATAACGCTTCAATTAGTGATAATAGTGTTTTAATTAAGTTAGTTAGTGATGGTAAAGAATATAATATTTCTAATTTATCTTGTTTATATAGTGCTTTAGTTCAAATTAATCCTTCTAATCCTTTATCAGTAACTTATATTGATAGCAATAATCAAACACATACAAAGGTGGTTAATTTACAATGAAACTTATCTGTGTTGGAAAATTAAAAGAAGCATTTAATAGAGACGCTTTTAATGAATATGCTAAAAGACTATCTAAATATACTAAATTAGAAGTTATCGAACTTAATGACGAAAGCATTAATGACGATTCAGTAGCATCTATTAATAAAGCAGTTGCAATAGAAAGTGAAAGAATTTTATCTAAAATAAATGATAAAGATTATGTTATTTTACTTGCGATAAAAGGAAATATGCTTGATAGTGAAGGATTATCTAATAAAATTAATGAGGTAATGAATCAAAGCAAACCTATTGCTTTTGTAATAGGTGGTTCTTATGGTGTTGATGATAGTGTTATAAAAAGAGCTAATTATCAATTATCCTTTTCAAAATTAACATTTCCTCATCAATTATTTAGAGTTATGCTATTGGAACAAATTTATCGTAGTTTCAAGATTATTAAGAAGGAGAAATATCATAAATGATTAAAGTTTATCATAAGGATGTTTGCTGTGGTGGATGTTGTTTTGAAAAACACCATGAAGAAGAACGATCCAGATTATTTAAAATTATTCAAATCATAGTTGGAGCAATTCTAATTGTTTTTTCTTTGATTTCTGAAGAGAAAGATTTTCTTCCTTTTTCTAGCCTATATTTATTTATAATTGCATATATTCTTGTTGGTTATGAAGTTATTATTAATTCATTTAAAAATATTCTAAAGAGAAAGTTTTTTGATGAATCAACATTAATGGTAATAGCTACAATATGTGCTTTTTTTGCAAAAGAATATGAAGAAGCCGTTATTGTAATGGAACTATTCCAAATAGGAGAATTATTAGAAGATATTGCTGTTGATAAAACACATGAATCAGTAGAACATTTACTAATTATGGATGATGTAATTGTTCATAAACTAGATCGTTCAAATATTATAGATTTAGACATAACACATGTTAGTGTTGGAGATGTTATTTTAGTTAAGAAAGGTGAAAGAATTCCTTTAGATGGAACTATTGTTAAAGGTAAATCAAGATTAGATTTAATTAATTTGGTTGGTCATAACGAAGTAATTAATGGAAATATTGATACTGATGTATTATCTGGGTCTATCAATTTAGAAAATGATTTATATATTAAAGTTAATAAAAATTATGATCATTCTACGGTTCATAGAATATTAGATTTAATTGAAGAAAAAACTATATCTAAGACTAAATCAAAGAAATTTGTATCTAAATTTGCATCTATATATACACCAGTAGTTGTTTGTTGTGCAATTTTAGTAGTATTAATTCCTACGTTATTATTTAAACAAAATATAGATATTTGGTTATATAAAGCGTGCTTATTTTTAGTTGTATCATGTCCATGCGCAATTGTCATTTCAGTACCTCTTGCATATTTTATTGGAATTGCGATAACTTGTAAAAACGGGGTATTAATGAGCGGGACTAATTATCTTGAATTATTAGAAAATAATAACGTTAATAAAATCGATTCTTCAAGTTTGGTTAAGAAAAGAATCATCTATATTGTTTATGAAAACATCATTGCAGTTGTACTTATTAAAACAATCGCGATGATATGGGGCTTATTTGGTGATTTACCAATTTGGGTTGCTATATTAAGTGATACAGGAATATGTTTACTTTGTATTATTAATTGTTTAAGACTATTTTTATTAAAAATTAAGAAGGGAGAATAGTATGATTATTGATTTTAAAGAAAAGAAAAACTTATTTAAGGTAATTGAACTAGGTTTAGGCATTGTATTTCTATTATGTTTCTTATTACCATTTATTAATGTTGCGATAGATTCAGAAAGTTCCTTAAAAATCAGTGGTTTTCAGTTGATTAAAGGAATGAACAATGATTTATATTTACTTGATGTAAATGAATTTAGTTCTAACGTATATTTGTATTTTCCTCTATTTTTAACGTTGGTAGTTGCCGTCTTAGCGATATTTGATTTTAAGAATTTCGAGATTATTAAAAAAATCGTATGTGTTTTAGTAAGTTGTTTTAATGCTGTTGTAATTTCAAATATTAAAAATAGATTTTATATTGTTAATAAGGTTTCATATACTGATCAATCAAGTATATCTTATGGATATGGATACTCAATATGTTTATGTATTGTGTTAGGAATATTTTTAATGAGTGTTTATGACTTATTAGTTAATGGTAAAAAGCTTTCAGAAGAGAAACGAATTATTGGATGTTTAGAAAACAATAAGTTATTAAAAATATCATTTGAGAGTTTATGTTATCTCATAATTACATTTGGATTATTCTTCGCTATTGTTAGAATCGGCAATAATTTAGGATACATTGATATGAGTTTAATTAGATTATTATCAAAATATGATGTACCTAAAAATGCTTTAGGCTTTATTAAAACAAAAGTATACAAACCAACAATTATATTCTTTGTTTCAGTAATCGTTTCAATTGCATTACGTGCTCTTACTTATTTATATAATAAAAAGATATTTAAAATCTCTAATGTTATTATCTTAGCCATAGCATTTTCATTTATTGTTTCTCTTGAGGACAATGTATCAATAATTTGCATTCAAACAGGTGAAAATATATATTCAGCAGGCTTCAATGGCTCACTAACGATTTATGGATCATTAGTATTTACTAGCTGTTTATTATTACTTCTTTTTAATATTCTTGAATATTATAAAGAGTATGGCTTAAGAGATGCATCAATTCTTGGATTAACTTGTATTGGAGCTTTAGTTCTAACAAATATGTATCAATTAAGCGTTTATACATATAATGTTTATACTTCAGACGATAAATATAATGAAGTGGCCTATTCTTTATGGAAAATATTAAAATCTAAAGATATTTTAGGAAGTGGAGTTAAACTACAATACTTCTATATCTTAATATTCTTAGAATTAGCTGGGTTAGTTTGTTCATTTGTCCCTTTTAAAGAGATTAAGATTAAATATTTAGTTTTATTCTTGATCTATGTTGTTTCTTTTGTTCTATTTGTAATGACATACTTAAAAGGATATAACTGTTTAACTGGTGATAATGCTCAATATTGTAGAATAGAATGTTATGAATATGGATATATTCATGGGTTATTTCTACTAATTTGTGCTTCTTCATACCTATATCTTGGATACGTTGAAGATTAATTATATATAAAAAGATAGTTTATCTATCTTTTTTTAATAATATTTGTAGTAAAATTAATACGATATGGATGTAAATAAAATTGTTATAAAAGGTGCAAGAGAAAATAACCTAAAAGATATTAATCTTGAATTACCTAAAAATAAATTAATAGTTATGACAGGTCTTTCTGGATCAGGAAAAACAACTTTAGCATTTGATACTATTTATGCTGAAGGTCAAAGAAGATACGTTGAATCTTTATCTAGTTATGCTAGACAATTTTTAGGTGGAATGAGTAAACCTGATGTTGATAGTATAACTGGTCTTTCTCCAGCGATTGCAATAAACCAAAAATCAGTAAACAATAATCCAAGATCTACTGTTGGTACTGTTACTGAAATATATGATTATTTAAGACTATTGTATGCAAGAATTGGTATTCCATATTGCCCAACTCATAATAAACCAATTAATGGTTTTACTACTAAAGAAATTATAGATAAGGTCCTTTCATATCCATTAGATACTAAACTAATCATATTAGCTCCATTAGTAAAAGGTAAAAAAGGAACTTTCAAAGATATATTTGATAAGCTTTCAAAATCTGGTTTTGTTAGAGTTAGATTAGATGGTCAAATTTGTAATATTGATGAATTAAATTTAGAAGATAAAAATAAAAAACATGATATTGATGTTGTTATTGATAGATTAAAAATAAGTAGTGATTGTAAAGCAAGATTAACAGATTCAATTACTCAAGGTTTAGAAGTTGGAGAAGGATTAATTACTTGTTTATTAGATGATGTTGAATTATCTTTCTCTACCAATTATTCTTGTCCTGAATGTGGATTTACTGTTGGTAAATTAGAACCTCGTTTGTTCTCTTTTAATGCCCCAAGTGGAGCGTGTCCAGAATGTATGGGAATTGGTGTTAAAAAAGAAGTAATGGATGATTTATTAATCCCAGATAAATCTTTATCAATAAATGAAGGTGGAATAGTATTTCTTAAAAATATGGTAGGTTCTTGTTTGATTGAATGGCAAGAACAAGTTGCTTTATGCAAACACTACAATATTGATATGGATAAACCAATCCAAGATTTAAGCAAAGAAGAACAATATATTATCTTAAATGGAGCTGATGAAGCTTTTGAATTTGATATTAAAACAGGTTCAGGCAATATTTTGCATAGAACAAAACAGATTGAAGGTATTAAGCAAAGACTAAAACGTTTATATTTAGAAACCAATAGTGAAATGACTAGACAATGGTATGGCAATTATATTCGAGATTGTGAATGTGATGCATGTCATGGTAAACGTTTAAATAAGGAAGCTTTAAGCGTTAGAGTTGGTAAATATAATATTATTGAACTTTGTACATTACCAATAAATGAAATATACGATTATTTAAATAATATTAAGTTAACAACGCAACAAGAAGATATTGCTAGATTAATTTTAAAAGAGATTAAGAGTCGACTTGGATTTTTAATTAATGTTGGATTAGATTATTTAACTCTTGCAAGAAACGCCTCAACATTAAGTGGTGGCGAATCACAAAGAATTAGATTAGCAACTCAAATAGGATCAAATTTAACAGGTGTTTTATATGTATTAGATGAACCAAGTATTGGTTTACATCAAAGAGATAACTCTAAATTAATTAATGCTTTAAAGCAAATGAGAGATATCGGTAATACATTACTTGTTGTTGAACATGATGAAGAAACAATGATGAGTGCCGATTATCTTGTTGATATTGGACCAGGAAGTGGAGTTCATGGTGGAGAAGTTGTTGCAAGTGGTACTGTAGAAGAAGTCATGAACAACCCTAAGTCTTTAACTGGTAAATATTTATCGGGTAAATTAAAGATTGATACACCATCTGCTAGAAGAAAAGGAAATGGTTTTAACATTGAGATTAAAGGAGCAAAAGGAAATAACCTCAAGAATGTTGATGTTAAAATTCCTCTTGGAACATTAACCGTAATAACTGGAGTTAGTGGATCTGGCAAATCTAGTTTAATTAATGAAACAATGTGCCAAGGAATATTAAGTAAATGGGGCAATAAAGATGCTTCTCCTTTACCTTTTAATGAAATTAATGGTTTGGAAAATATTGATAAAATGATTGATATCAACCAAGAACCTATTGGAAGAACGTCAAGATCTAACCCAGCGACTTATACTGGAGTATTTGATTTAATTAGAGAATTATTCTCATTAACTAAAGATGCTCGTATTAAAGGATTTGGTAAAAACGTTTTCTCGTTCAATAATAAAGGTGGAAGATGTGAGAAATGTCAAGGGGATGGAGTGATTAGAGTTCCAATGCATTTCCTACCAGATGTTTATGTTGTATGTGAAGATTGTGGTGGCAAACGTTATTCAGAAGAAGTTCTATCTGTTAGATATAAAGATAAGAATATATTTGAAGTATTAGAAATGACAATTGATGAAGCTTTAGTATTCTTTGAAAATATGCCAAAGATAAAAAATATCTTGCAGACACTAGTTGATGTTGGTCTTGGATATATTAAACTTGGCCAAATGGCTACTACATTATCGGGTGGAGAAGCGCAAAGATTAAAACTTGCTAGTGAACTTCAAAGAAGATCAACTGGAAAAACAATGTATATATTAGATGAACCAACTACTGGTTTGCATAATCATGATGTTAAAAAACTTCTTGATGTATTACATAGACTTGTTGATTTAGGTAATAGTGTAATAGTTATTGAACATAACTTAGAAGTTATTAAAAATGCAGATTATATTATAGATTTAGGACCTGAAGGTGGAAATAAAGGTGGTTATATTATCGCTAAAGGTACACCAGAAGAAATATGCAAAGTTAAAGAATCATATACTGGTCAATATTTAAAGAAAATTTTAAACTCATAAGGAGGCAAAAATGTTTTATATTTTATCAAAACTTAACCCAATTGCTTTAAAACTTGGCGATTTGGAAATTAGATGGTATGCAATATGTATATTAACTGGAGCATTATGCACTTATCTTTTAGCTAGATATTATTTTAAAAAGGGTGGATATGATCCAAATATTGCTGATGATATTATTGTAATTGCTTTGCCTGCTGGAATTATTGGGGCTAGAATTTGGTGGTGCATATGTGATTCAGGAAGTCCTTGGAGAAACGGAGATTTCTGGGGCTTTATTACTGAATTTGCAAATGGTGGTCTTGCTATTCAAGGTGGGGTTATTTTAGGAGCAGCAGCTGGTATTGGAGTTGTTTTAACTAAATATAAAAATGTTAATATTTTCTATGCCATGGATGCGGTTATTCCAAATATTCTTATTGCACAAGCAATTGGTAGATGGGGTAATTTTTTCAATCAAGAAGTATACGGTGCCTGTGTTGATTATGAAGCATTAAATTTCTTGCCTAATTTTGTTCAAGAACAAATGCGTGGAGATATATTAAATGGAGTTAATATTGGGGAGTGGAATATTTATTCAGCTTCAATTGAATGTTTAACTACTCAAGCTGCTCAACCATTATTCTTATATGAATCATTATTAAATATCTTAGGATTAGTTATTGTATCTATTGTTATTAGAAAATTCTGGACTAAGGGCAGAAAAAATGGTGATTTATCAGCTTTATATTTAGTATGGTATGGTGTTGTTAGATTTTTATTAGAACCTTTAAGAAATCAAGAATTCATTATGAATGCTTGGGGACATATGCCAGTTAGTCAAATCACATCCATCTTATTTATTATTGGTGGAATATTATTTATGGTTGCCTTAAGAGCAATCCCTATTATAAAAAATAAAACTAAACATGATTAAAGGAGTATTATTTGATTTTGATGGAACCCTTTTAAATACTAATCAATCAGTATGTGAGGGATATCGAAAACTATTTAAAACATTTCGTCCTGATTTTCCTATCAGTGATGATTTTTTGCGTAGTTTACTAGGTCCATCACTTGTTCAAATATTCCCAAAATATTTTAAAGAAGATAACGATACTTTAATTAGTATTTATCGAGAAGGTGCTAATAGCATTAAAGACAAAGAACATATTAAACCTTTTAATAATGCTATTGAAACTTTAAAAACATTGAAAGAAAAAGGATATATAGTTGCTATTGTATCTAGTAGAAAAGTATCCTCATTAATTGATATGGCTAATCTATATGATATGAATAAATATTTTGATTTAATCATTGGAAGTGATTCAGTATCTAAACATAAGCCAGATCCTGAACCAATCTTATTAGCATTATCTAAACTAAATCTAAAAAATGATGAAGTTATTATGGTTGGAGACCATGGAGGAGATATTAAAGCTGGAGTTAGTGCTAATGTAAAAGCATATGGAGTTTCTTATTCTTGTTATGGAAAAGATAACTTATTAAAAGATGGTGCTACTAAAGTTATTGATGATTTAAGTGAAGTTATTGATATAGTGGAGAAATATTAGATATGGAAAAGATATATGATTGTATTATATTAGGTAGCGGTCCTGCATCTTTAAGTTGTGCATTATATTTATTACGTGCAAATAAGGAAATATTAATATTTGAAAAGAATAATGTTATGAATAAAGTATCTAGTATTGATTTAATAGATAATTATTTAGGCTTTAAAAATATAAGTGGAAAAGAATTAGCAAATAAAATGCTAGATCATGTTTTAAGTTATAACAAAGATTTAATAATTAATTATAATGTTCAACAAATATATCTAGAAAATAATCTATTTGTATTAACTGACTATAATTCTACTTATAAAACTAAAAATCTCGTATTAGCAATAGGCCTACAAACAAAAGAGATTATACCTAATGTTGATAATTATATTGGTAAAGGAGTTTCTTATTGTATATCTTGTGATGGCTTTTTATACAAAAATAAAAAAGTCGTTTTAATTGGCCAAAAAGATAAACTAAAAGAAATGAATAATGAATTCAAGAATCTAACAAATGATATTGTTAGTATTGAAACCGGCCAATTAAAACAACCTGAAATTTTAGGAGATTTTAAAGTTGAAGGAATTAGAAATAATAATGAGATAATTGAATGTGATGGTATATTTATTGATCCATTATATAGCAATATTAATATTCCTTTTGATATCAAAAAAAGTGGTAATTATATTGTTGTTGATAAAAATAATATGACTAATATCGATAAATTATATGCTATTGGAGACATTGTTGATAAACCTTTAAGACAAATATGCACGGCGATTAGCGATGGAGCAATTGCTGCAACTTCTATTATTAGATCTCAAAATTAATAATAGTATCTTTAATTTGTTTTATAGTTATTTTGCCTAAACAGATATTAACTAATTCATTAATATCTTTATTAGTTGCAATAACTCTATTTATTTGTTCGTTATATTGAATAGACATTGTTTGGATGTCTATTTTTTTAATATATGATTCAACTATATTATTTAATGAATAATCATATGTTAATTCATATTGTTTAGTTATTACTTGTTCAATTATTTTAGCGTTATTGATAGTTTCGCTTGCACATTTATTATAAGCTCTAGTAAGTCCACCCGCTCCTAATTTAATACCACCAAAATATCTAATAACAACTAATCCAATATCATTAAGTTCATTTCTTAATATATTTTCCATAATTGGATTTCCAGCTGTTCCACTAGGTTCTCCATCATCATTATTTTTATTTTGTTTATTAATACTATAAGCATAACAATAATGGGTCGCTTTTGGGTAATCCTTTTTAATTTGTTCTAATTTATCTTTGAATTCTTCTTTTGTAGAAGCATGAAAAAGAACACCTATAAACTTAGATTTTTCTATTTCATATTGATAAATTTGATCACAAAAAACCGTTTTCATGCTTAAATTATAACATTTTTTCATTTTATTTAGGAATTTTGGGGTCATTTTCTATTTATAGAAGATGAAGGAGGTGAGCTTATATATTGTAGTAAGTGTGGTAATTCTGATCCTAGATTATTTGGTTATAAAGATGGGAAATATTATTGTCGAGCATGTATTAAATATAATGGGAAAAAAGCAAATATACCAAAACAAATTAAACCAAAACATGTTGTAGCAAAATTAAACTATGAATTAAGCAATAGACAAGAAAAGGTTTCTTTATCTGCATTAGCATCAAAACATGATATCTACATTGATGCAGTATGCGGAGCTGGGAAAACCTGAAATCATATTTAGATCTATTGAAGAAGCTATATCTAAAGGGCAAAGAGTTGGATATGTAGCACCAAGAAGAGAAGTTGTAAAAGAAATATATAATAGATTTGTTGAAGTCTATCCTTCTTTAAATATTGCCTTAGTTTTTGGGGGACATAATGAATATTTAAATGGCGATATAGTGTGTTTAACTTGTCATCAATGCTATAGATATAAAGATAAATTTGGTTTAGTTATATTAGATGAATATGATGCTTTTCCATTAAAAGGTGATAATACTCTTTTGAATCTAGTTAAGAAAACATGTTATGGAAAGATAATTTATTTAAGTGCAACGTTTGCGAAAGAAGAACTATTAGGAAAGACTAGTGCATCATTAAATAGAAGGTATCATGAATACGACATTCCGATACCAGAAATTATATGCACCCATTTTCAAATACCTATATTACTCAAAACTCTCCACAGAAATAGAAAGTCTCCTAATTTAATCTTTGCTCCAACAATCAAGCGCGCCAAATATGTTAATCGAATACTAAATTTATTAGGGTTAAAAAGCTATTTATTTACAAGCAAAACAATTAATAAAGATGAATTATTTGCATATATTAAAACTAATGGTCCAAAAGTAATAGTATGCACAACAATATTAGAAAGAGGGATCACAATTAAAAATGTTAATGTTATTGTGTATAAAGCAAACCATAAGATATTTGATAAGGCAACATTAATACAAATTACCGGAAGAGTAGGCAGAAAAATAGGATCAGAAACAGGAAAAGTTTATTATTTATGCAATAAAGTTAGTTTAGCAATGGAAGATTCTATAGAAACATTAATGAGGAAAAATAATGGATACCAATAAATGTTTGATTTGTCATCACAATGTGCCAGCCTCATATTTCCTAGAACAATATGAGATATGTCGAAATTGCTTCAAGAAAATGCCTTTAATTTATAAAAATGAAAAGATTTTAGGATATCCTTGTTTAATCCTTTATCAATACAATGATTTTATAGAAGAAATTATTTTGAGAATTAAGGGTTATGGAGATAAAAAACTATGTAATGTGTTTTTGAATCCAATAAAAGATTATTTAAAATTAAAATATTTTAGCTATGTTTGTTTACCGATTCCTTCATCTAAATCTTCAGATAATAAAAGAGGTTTTAATCACGTTAAAGAAATGATTAAACCTTTAGGTTTAGAAGTATTAGATTGTTTTAGCAAAAAGGAAAATCATAAACAAGCATATCAAAGTAAATTTGGTCGAACAAAAATAGATCAAATAATAGGCTTAAATCCTTCAAAATTATCCAGGCATAAAAACTATTTAATTGTTGATGATATTACAACCACACATCAAAGTATTAAAACTTGTATTAAGCTATTAGAACAAGCATCAATTAAAAGAATTAAAATACTGGTTTTCGCATCTTCTTGTCGCACCAAGTCAATTGAGAAAACCCAGTATTTAAGCGCAAAATAACAATAAATAAGGAGATAAAAATGAAAGGTAAAGTTAAATGGTTTAATGCCGAAAAAGGTTATGGTTTTATAAATACAGAAAAAGAAGAAGATGGAGATATCTTTGTCCATTATTCTCAAATAATCCAAGAAGGTTATAAGTCCTTAAAAGAAGGAGAAGAAGTAGAGTTTAATTTAGAAGAGTCTGAAAAAGGAAATCAGGCTCATGAAGTAAAAAGAATATTTATTGAATAAAAAAGTAAAAGGGGTTAGAGTTCTAATCCCTTTTATTTGTATAATAAACAAATAAAACATGCTATAATTAAAAATGAATCATTTTAGGAGGACTAAAAAATGGGAAAATTTTTAGATAAATTATTTAAAGTTGATGAAAAATTAACTAAGGCCCTTTCATTAAAAGCTGATTTAGTTGAAGCATTTGCCGATAAAATTGCTGTATTATCAGATGATGAATTAAAAGCTAAAACTCAATACTTCAAAGAGTTTATTAAAAATAAAGTCGATAGTGTAAAAGAAGAATTAAAAGGTGAAGAAGAACAAAACGCTCTAGAAGAAATACTTCCAGAAGCATTTGCAGTTGCAAGAGAAGCCGCTAAAAGAGTTTTAAAAGAATATCCATATCATGTTCAAATTATGGGTTCAGTAGCCTTACACCAAGGTGATGTTGCTGAAATGAGAACTGGTGAAGGTAAGACTTTAACTGCTACAATGTGTATCTACTTAAATGCCTTAACAGGTAGAGGAGTTCATGTTGTTACTGTTAACGAATATCTAGCTAAACGTGACGCCGAATGGATGGGTGCTATTTATAGATTCTTAGGTTTAACAGTTGGTTGTAATTTAAGAGAACTTAATTCTATCGAAAAGAAAGAAGCATATGCTTGTGATATTACCTATACCACTAACTCTGAATTAGGTTTTGACTATCTAAGAGATAATATGGCAGTTAATGCACAAGGTAGAGTTCAAAGAGGATTGTATATGGCAATCATCGATGAAGCAGACTCTATCTTAATTGATGAATCAAGAACACCATTAATTATCAGTGGTGGTAAAAAACAAACTGCTAACTTATATCAAGCAGCAGATAGATTCGCTAAATCTTTAAATAAAGATGAACATTTTACTGTTGATATCGAAACAAAAACTTGTAACTTAACTGATTTAGGTGTTGATCTTGCTGAAAGAATGTTTAGAGTTCCTAATTTATACGGAATTGAAAATACTGCTTTAGTCCATTGCATTCACCAAGCTTTAAAAGCGAACTATACAATGACTAGAGACGTAGAATATATGGTAGATGATGGTGCTATCGTTATTGTTGATAGTTTCACTGGTAGAAAATTAGCCGGAAGAACTTATAGTGATGGTTTACATCAAGCAATTGAAGCCAAAGAAAATGTAAAGATCAATGAAGAAACAAGCGTTTTAGCTACTATCACATATCAAAACTATTTCAGACTATATCAAAAAATTGGTGGTATGACTGGTACTGCAAAAACTGAAGAAGAAGAATTCTTAGAAACATATAACATGCGTGTTATTGTTATTCCAACTAATAAACCAATTCAAAGAATTGATGCTAAAGATTTAGTATATTCTACAAAAGAATACAAATATAAAGCCATGATTGAAGAAATCAAGGAAAGACATGAAAAAGGTCAACCAGTTCTTGTTGGTACAGTAGCAGTTGAAACTAGTGAATATATTTCTAAACTATTAAAGAAGGCCGGAATTCCTCATGAAGTTTTAAATGCTAAGAACCACGAAAGAGAAGCTGATATAATTAAAAACGCTGGTCAAAAAGGTGCTGTCACTTTAGCAACTAACATGGCTGGTCGTGGTACTGATATTAAACTTGGTGAAGGTGTCAAAGAATTAGGCGGTCTTGCTGTTATTGGTAGTGAAAGACACGAATCAAGACGTATTGATAACCAATTAAGAGGTAGAGCTGGTCGTCAAGGTGATCCTGGATATTCAAGATTCTATGTCTCTTTTGAAGATGACTTATTAGTAAGATTTGGTGCTAATACTAAAACTATATTCAATGTTTTGGGTGACCAAGCTTTAGAATCTAGTTTAGTAAACAATATTATTACTAGTGCTCAAACAAGAGTTGAAGGTAATAACTATGATATGAGAAAGAATCTTCTTGGATATGATGATGTTTTAAGAAAACAAAGAGAAATCATGTATAAACAAAGAGATTCTGTAATCTATAAAGATGATGTTAATGACTTATTAGAAGAATTATTCCATAGAGTTGGTGATGGAATCATAACTGATTGTGTAGTAGTAAAAGATAAAGAAAACGTTGTTGATAAAGAAAAATTAAAAGATAAAATTATCAAACTATATATGCCTTTAGATCATATTAGAGATGTTGTTATTAAGAAAAACGATATCTATGATATTCAAGATGAAGTATATGATATCTTAATGGGCTTATGGCAATCACGTAAGAAAGAATGGGGAGAAGACGTCTTTAATAGTATCGGTAAACAAATTGTTTTAAGAACAATCGATAAAAACTGGACTGAACATATTGATAGAATGTCTAAGTTAAGAGATGGTATTGGATTAAGAGCCTATGCTAACACTAACCCATTACAAAGCTATGTAAAAGAAGGCTTCCAAATGTTCCAAGAAATGACAGATCAAATTGCATCTCAAACAGTCGCAATCTGTCTAAGATGCGAAGTTAAGATAACTAAAGAAGACGAAGAAAATAAAGATAGTAAGAAGAAATAATGACTGAGCTTTATGAGATGATACAAGTAAGTGAATCATCTCTAAAGAAACTTAATGATTTAAAAGATTCACTTAACTTAACAAAATTAGAATTAGAAAACCAAAATATATCTGAATTAATGCTTTCAGATACTTTTTGGGATGATGTTAAAAAAGCTGAATCTTTAGTTGCTAAACAAAACGAAAATAAATATAAGATTGAAACATATAACAAACTTGCCTCCTCAATCTCTTCTTTTAGACAAGGTCTAATAGATCTTAAATCAAATTATGATGAAGAGATGCATCTTTTATATGAGGAAGAGTATCATAATTTGATTAAGCAAATCGATAGATTTGAGATTGAGTGCTTACTAAATGATGAATATGATTCTTTAGATGCTATTATTGATATTCACCCAGGAGCTGGGGGAACTGAGAGTCAAGATTGGGCTAATATGCTATATGGAATGTATGTTAGATTTGCCGAGAATAATAAATTTAAAATAGAAACATTAGATTTAGAACAAGCTTTAGATGCTGGTATTAAAAGTGTTTCTTTTGTAATTAGAGGTAAGAATGCTTTTGGTTTATTAAAAGGAGAAAGAGGAGTTCATAGACTTGTAAGAATTTCACCTTTTGATGCTAATGCTAGAAGACATACAAGTTTTGCTAGTGTTGATGTGGTACCAGAGTTTAATAATGATGAATCTATAATTATTAATGAATCTGATTTAAAGATTGATACATATCGTGCTAGTGGAGCGGGTGGACAACATATTAATAAGACTGATAGTGCCGTTAGAATTACACATTTGCCAACTGGAATTGTGGTAAGTTGTCAAAATCAAAGAAGTCAAATTCAAAATAAAGAAAAATGTTTAATGACTTTAAAAGCAAAACTATATCAAAAAGCTTTAATAGAGCAACAAAATAAACTAAACGATATTAGAGGAGAATTAAAGTCTATTGAATGGGGAAGCCAAATAAGATCTTATGTATTTTGTCCTTATACTCTTGTTAAAGATAATCGCTCTAATTATGAGACAAGTAATGTAGAAGGGATTATGAATGGGAATATTAATGAGATGATTTTTGCATATCTTAAAAGTATTAAAAAGTAATTATGTTATATGATTTAGTTAGTGACTTTAAACCATCTAAAGATCAAAGACAAGCGATTGATAAATTGGTTAGTGGGGTTAAAGAAAATAAGAAATGTCAAGTATTACTAGGAGCAACTGGTACTGGTAAGACTTTTACTATGGCTAATGTTATTAATGAATTAGAAAGACCTGTTTTAATACTTACTCATAATAAAACTTTAGCCTCACAATTATATACTGAGTTTAAACAATTCTTCCCTCATAATAGAGTAGAATACTTTATATCTAACTTTGATTTTTATCAACCAGAGGCATATATGCCTAAAACTGATACATATATTGAGAAAACAGCTGATACTAATATGGAAATTGATTTAATGAGAAGTAGTGCTGTTAATTCTTGTTTAAGTAGAAGAGATACTATTGTTATTGCTAGTGTTGCTGCAATATATGCTTTAAATGATCCAGAAGAATATTCTTCTTTACTATTCACTTTAAGAGTTGGTGAAAAGATTGAAAGAAATGAAATACTATCTAAATTAGTAGAAGCACAATTTAAGAGAACTAATTTAGATATTGAGCCTAAAACTTTTAGAGTTAGAGGAGATGTTATTGATATTGGTATTGCTATTTCTGGCAATCATTTTATAAGAATAGAATTATTTGATGATGTAGTGGAAAGAATTGTAGAAATGGATGCCACCACTAATGAATTAATTCAAACATATACATATATTCCAATCTATCCTGCTGAAACTCATGCATCAGGAAAAGAAGCTATTGATGAAGCAGTTAAGAATATATTAGAAGAGATGAATAAAAGAGTCTTATATTATAAGAATGAAAATAAACCATTAGAAGCAGAAAGAATTGAACAAAGAACCAGAAGAGATATGGAAGCTCTTAATGAGTTTGGTTTTTGTAGTGGAATAGAAAATTATTCAAAATGGATTGATGGAAGAGAAGAAGGAGAACCTCCTTATACTATCTTTGATTATTTTAAAGATAAAGATTATTTAGTTATTGTTGATGAATCACA
>DCJD01000027.1:48675-52432 GCA_002317215.1 Caryophanales bacterium UBA1709
TTAGACAATAGACCTTTAAGATTTGAAGAATTTATTAGTAGAGTTCCTAATATGATTTGTTGTTCAGCAACACCAAGTGATTATGAATTAAATGAAAGTAATGGTATTAGTGCTGAACAAATCATTAGACCAACTGGTTTATTAGATCCTTTAATAACTATTAAACCTTCCTTAGGACAAATTGATGATATTGTAAGTCAAATCAGAAAACGTATTGAGATGAATGAAAGAGTTTTAATAACCACTCTTACAGTTAGAATGGCTGAAGAACTAACTAAATATCTAAGAAAACTTAATTTAAATGTGGCTTATTTGCACCATGAATGTAAAACATTTGAAAGAACTGAAATTATCTATCAATTAAGAAAAGGAAAATATGATGTCTTAGTTGGTATTAACTTATTAAGAGAAGGATTGGATATTCCAGAAGTTTCTCTAATATGTATATTAGATGCTGATAAAGAAGGATTCTTAAGAAGTGAAAGAAGTTTAATTCAAATTATTGGTAGAGCAGCAAGAAATGAACATGGAGAAGTTATTATGTATGCTGATAATATGACTGATTCTATGACTAAAGCCATTAATGAAACTAATAGAAGAAGAATGATTCAAGAAGCATACAATAAAGAGAACAATATTATCCCTCATACTATTATCAAAGAGATTAAAGAACCAATAAGACTAAATGTCCAAATTAAAGGTTCGAATAAGTTTGTTGATGATCCTTCTAAACTTGATAAGAAAGCCAAAGATTTATTAATTTTAGACTTAGAAAAACAAATGCGAAAAGCTGCTAATGATTTAGATTTTGAAAGAGCAGCGCAACTTAGAGACTCCATTATGGAGATTAGGGATTTATAAGACTATTTTACTTGAAACAAATATATAATATTTGTAAAATATATATGCTGAATTCATGAAAGTGAGGAAACACTATGAAGGTTCTAGATTGGGTATTTTTAGTTTTAGCAGTATTAATTATCATTATAACATTAATGCAAGGTGGTAAGAGTGATGGAGCAAGTAGTTCTATCATGGGTGGTATGGCATCAAGTCATTCATTTGTCACTTTAAAAGAAAGAGGACCAGAAAAGGTATTAAGTAAGATTACATTCGTAATGGCTGGTTTATTCTTTTTCTTAGCAATAGCTGTTAGAGTATTAGTATAATTAAAAGGCTACAAAGCCTTTTTATTTTCGTTATTATGAAAGAAAAGATATTAGAAATTATTAATTCCTTAGAATATAAGAAAGCAAGTTTAAACTATATTAAAAATGCTTTAGGTAATCCTAAAGGCGTTGGGAGAATATTAGATAATCTTGTTAAAGAAGGAATATTAACTATTAATTCTAGCAAAGAGTATATGCTTTGTTCTTTTTATCATCTAATTCCATGTCTTATAACATATGCCAATTCTAAAGGTATGGAAGCAACTAGTTTATTAGATCAAACAATAAAATATTTTATACCTGTAGAATATAGTTTAGGGGCCATATATAACGATAAAGTATTAGTAGGGTTTAGAAGAAACAATGCTTTTATAGAAAATATAATAAAAGAATATGATGATGTTATTGTGGGCAATGTTAAGAATGGAAAATATGGACAATACATTATCCCTATAAATGAAAACTATCCTTTAATAGATATTGAAGGTAAATATGAAATAGATAGTGTAGTAGCAATTAATATTGTTGAAAGAGAACCAAGATTGATAGGTCTTGTTAGTGAAGTATTAGGCAATCAACATTCATCTTCCACAAGAATTAAAGGATTAGCAAGAGATAGTAAAGTTAATCTAAGATTTGATGAAGAAGTATTAAAAGAAGCAAACGATTTAGTTAATGAAGATATAAATGATGAATTAGAATATCGTAAAGATTTAACTAATGAACTATTTGTCACAATAGATGGAAAAGATGCAAAAGATTTAGATGATTCGATTTGTGTATCTAAAAATAAAGATACATATAATCTAAAAGTTTCTATCGCTGATGTATCTCATTATGTTCGTAAATATTCCAAAATAGATAGTGAAGCTTTAAAAAGAGGAACTAGTATTTATCTAACTAGTTTTGTTATCCCTATGCTTCCATTTGAGTTATCTAATAATTTATGTTCATTAAATCCTAATGAATTAAAACTAACAATGACAGTAGATATGGATATAGATAAAGATGGTAATGTTATTAATTATGATATCTATGAATCTTATATTAAATCTAAATATCGTTTAAATTACGATGATGTTAATAGTTATTTCAATAATTCATATAGTTTTGATTCTAAACTTAACGAAATGTTAGATAATGCTTTAGAATTATCTAACATTATTAAATTAAATAAGATTAAAAGAGGAGAAATAGAACTAAATATTGAAGAACCCGAACTTATTTTAAATGAGAAAGAAGAAGTAATTGATGTAAGAAAAAGAAATCATGATAAAGCAGAAAGACTTATCGAAGATTTCATGATTGTAGCAAATGAAACAGTAGCAAACCACTTCTTTTATCTAGATCTTCCTTTTATATACCGTATACATGAAAAACCTACTTCATCTAAACATGATAACTTTGCTAGTTTAGTCCATTCTCTTGGATATAATTTAGTTTGTAATGAAAATGAGATATATCCTCTTAGCTACCAAAATGTTTTAAATAAGATTAGTGATGAGAAAATTAAAAAGATAGTCTCTATTTATATGCTAAGAGCAATGAGTAAAGCAAAATATTCTTCATCTAATCTAGGACATTTTGGTTTAGCTAGTAGTTGTTATACTCATTTTACTAGTCCAATTAGAAGATATCCTGATTTATTAGTTCATAGACTTATTAAGATGTATATCCATCAAGAAAAATATAATCGTAATAATCTAATCGATGAGATTAGTTATATAGCAGAATTAAGTAGCGATAATGAGATTAAAGCATTAGATTTAGAAAGAAAAGTGGTAGATATAAAAATAGCAGAATATATGTCTAATAAATTAGGTAGTTTATATCAAGGATATATTAGTTCAGTAACTGAATTTGGTCTTTTTATAACGTTAGATAATCTAGTAGAAGGATTAGTAAAATATAATACTATGGATGATTTTTATATATATGATGAGATAAATAATAAAGCTATTGGTCAAAGACATCATAATGAATATAAAATGGGTGATATAGTGAAAGTTAAGCTTATAAATGTTAACATTTATAAAGGAAATATTGATTTTAAGATTTGTAAGGAATAGTTAATATGGATAAAAAGGTTATATTGATATCAGAGAATAGAAAAGCCAGTTTTGACTATTTTTTAGATGATAGATATGAAGCTGGGATTGTTTTAGTTGGAACTGAGATTAAATCAATAAGAAAACATAGTGTTTCTATTAGTGATAGTTATGTAACAATTAGAAATAATGAAGCTTATGTTATAAATATGAATATAGCACCTTATAAAGAGGGTTCTATCTTTAATCATGATCCTTTAAGAAGTAGAAAACTTTTATTACATAAACATGAGATTAATAAACTTCATAAAAAGATTAAAGAAGATGGTTATACATTAATACCTACGAAAATATATTTAAGTAATGGTAAAGCTAAACTAGAGTTTGCTATTGCTAAAGGCAAGAAAAACTATGATAAGAGAGAAGATAGTAAACAAAAATCTATGGCTAAAGAAACTCGTAAATATAGTAAAGAGAAATATTAAAGATGGAAAGAATTGTAGAAGGAATTTGTATTGATTATACACATGATGGTAAAGG
>DCJD01000023.1:0-1146 GCA_002317215.1 Caryophanales bacterium UBA1709
GGTATTTATATTGCTAGAAATATATTAGAGAAAGAAGGCAAATAATATGTCTAGAAATGTCGGGACAAAAAGTATGGGAATTAGATGTCCTATAATAAAAGAAAATGATGATTTAAGGAAGATTGTTGTTGATAGTGTATTAGAAGCATCTAAAACGGATAATTTTGAAATAAAAGATAAAGATGTTATCGCAATTACTGAAAGTGTTGTTGCTAGAAGTCAAGGTAACTATGCTAGTGTAGATGATATTGCTTTTGATATATCTAAGAAATTTGGAAAAGATACTATTGGAGTAATATTTCCAATACTATCTAGAAATAGATTTGCTATTCTATTAAAAGGTATAGCAAGAGGATCTAAAAAGATTGTTTTAATGCTTAGTTATCCAAGTGATGAAGTTGGTAATGAACTAATTAGTTTAGACGATGTTGATAATGCTAATATTAATCCATATAGTGATGTTTTAAGTTTAGATAAATATAGAGAATTATTTGGCTATCATAAACATGAATTTACTGGGGTAGATTATGTTGACTACTATAAAACATTAATTGAAAATGAGGGTTGTGAAGCAGAAATTATCTTTGCTAATCAAGCTAAAACTATTTTAAACTATACTTCTAAAGTATTAACTTGTGATATTCATTCTAGAAATAGAACTAAACGTATTTTAAAAGAAGCGGGAGCTAGTATTGTTTTAGGATTAGATGATATCTTAAATAGTCCAATTAATAATTCTGGTTATAACGAAAAATATGGATTACTTGGATCTAATAAATCTACTGAAGAAAAAATCAAATTATTCCCTCGTGATGCCCAAGGTTTAGTAGAAGGAATCCAAGATGATATCTTAAAGTTAACTAATTCACATGTTGAAGTAATGGTATATGGAGATGGAGCATTTAAAGATCCAAAAGGACATATTTGGGAATTAGCAGATCCTGTAGTTTCCCCATTCTTTACTAACGGTTTAATTGGAACACCTAATGAATTAAAACTTAAATATTTAGCTGATAATGACTTTAAAGATTTAAGAGGAGAAGAATTAAAAACTGCTATTAAAAATTCTATTTCTAATAAACAAAAAGACTTAAAAGGAACAATGGCAACACAAGGAACCACTCCTCGTCAATTAACTGATTTAAT
>DCJD01000023.1:1199-5214 GCA_002317215.1 Caryophanales bacterium UBA1709
ATATTAGTACAAGGATATTTTGATAATTACACCAATGATTAAAAGAATTACATCTAAGACTTATAGTGAAGAAAGAGCATTATATAATCTAAAAAATGCTCGTCTTTTACTATGTAAGTTTATGGGTGAAAATGATGGAGAATCTCCATTAAAAGAAGCAAGCAATATTAGTGTTAATAGTTGCAAATTCTATTTAAGATATCCTTTGTGGCATGTTAATGATGCTCAAATTAGAGCAACCTTATTTGCTGAACCATCAAGAGCTCCAATGTGGTATTCTAAAAACTTAGTATTTAGAAACTCTACTATTGAATCCGTAAAAGCTTTTAGAGAATGTGAGAATATAACATTAGATAATCTTGTAATGAAATCAGCAGAAGCTATTTGGAGATGTAATAAAGTAAATATTGTTAATTCTGATTTAGATTCAACTTATCTATGTTTTGAATCAAAAGACATTAATATGTCTAAAACTAATTTTAAAGGAAAATACTCTTTCCAATATGTTGAAAATGCCATAATTGAAGATTGTACTTTAGATACTAAAGATTTCTTATGGCACGCTAACAACGTTACTATTAAAAATTGCACAATAAAAGGCGAATATCTTGGCTGGTACAGTGATAATTTAACCTTTATTAACTGTAAAATAATTGGTACCCAACCTTTATGTTATTGCAAACACCTTAAATTAATTGATTGTGAAATGGAGAATTGCGATCTTTCATTTGAATTTAGTTTTGTAGAAGCCACTATTAATTCTTCTATTGATTCAATTAAAAATCCTATTGGTGGTAAAATTGTTTGTAAATCTGTTGGGGAGAAAATCCGCAAGCAACGTAAATACGTTGGTCATTGTGAAATTATTGAAACAGACAAAATTAAGGAAAACAAAAAGGCTAAATAGCCTTTTTATTTTAAATCTTTTAAATTTGAAGTTTTCTTAATTTGTTTTAAACGAATATTATTATCGTTTAATGCTCTTTCGTAACTACTAGTAGACCATCCTTCATAAAACTTCAAATCCTTAATTTTTTCTGGTAAATATTGGATTTTCTCCCATAAATCAGGTCTATCATATGGATATTTTTCGTCTTTATTTAAACCTATTGGTGTTAAACGAAGATATTCTGGGACTGGTAATGGGTTATTATTTACAAATTCTAAAGCTTTCTCAATTCCAAGACATGCTGATTTTGATTTAGGTGATAAAGCAAGATCTACTACTGCTACACCTAAAGGAATACATCCTTCTGGAAAGCCAACCTTTTTAGCGGTTTCAATAGCATTATATGTTCTTAATATAGCGTTAGGATTAGCAAGACCGATATCTTCATAAGCCGTTACTAATAATCTTCTTTCAATACTGTCTATATCATTTGCCGCAATTAGTCTTGCTAAATAATATAAACTCGCATCTACATCACTCCCTCTTATAGATTTTTGTAATGCACTAACTGCATCATAATGACCATCTTCATCATTATCAATCATATATTGAGGAACATTAATATTATTAGATATATCATCTTTAGTTATATGATTATTCTTACAACTAATAGATGCTATTTCTAAGGCATTTAAAGCAAATCTAACATCGCCATTAGATAATCTAGCAATGATTTCTAAGGCTTCTTTATCGGCTTTAAATTCATTATTTAAGCCATCTTTATTTTCTAATGCTTTTTCTAATATTTTAACAATATCTTTATCTTCAATAGATTTAAATTCAACAATATGACATCTACTTCTAATCGCAGGATTTATTGAATGATATGGGTTAGAAGTGGTTGCTCCTATTAATGTTATTAAACCTGATTCAATATAATCTAATAAGACATCTTGTTTATCTTTATTAAGTCTATGAACTTCATCCATTATGATGATCATATGGCCACTAAATTTAGCTTCTAATATCGCTTCTTCAATATCTTTCTTATTATTAATAGTTGCGTTTAATAGTGTACAAGGAATATTCAAAGAAGATGCTAATATCTTTGCAGTAGTGGTTTTTCCAGTTCCTGGTGGTCCATAAAAAATCATTGAGAATATTTTATTATTCTCAATCATTTTTCTAATAAATCCGTCTTTTCCAACTAGATGATCTTGTCCTACAACATCATCAATAGTGGTTGGACGGAGTCTAAATGCTAATGGTTTATTCATATAATAATTATAATATAAATGTATTATAATAAGAATATGAAATTGGTAATACAAAAGGTCTTAAATGCATCAATAACCATAGATAATAAATTAATCTCTAAGATAGATAAGGGATTACTTGTTTTTGTTGGTTTTAATGTTAATGATACGAATGTTAATTTTGATAAAATAGCTAAAAAACTAGTTAATTTAAGAATATTTGAAGATAGTAATAATAAAATGAATTTAAGTGTTAATGATGTTAATGGAGAGATATTATTAGTCTCACAATTTACTTTATATGGTGATACTAGTGAAGGGAATAGACCATCATTTACAAACGCTTTAAATGCTAATGATGCAAAAAGATACTATGATGAATTTGTTAATGTCGTAAAAAAATATAAGAATGATTTAAAAACCGGTATTTTCCAAGCTGATATGAAGATAAGTTTAGTCAATGATGGTCCATGCACTATTATTATGGAAATGAACTAAATTATATATAAAGGTTATATATATAATAATATATAAGGGGTAAAAATATCCCTTTTTAAATATAATAAAAAATAATGCAAAAAAATGTGTATTTTCTATTGATTTTATAATATCAAAAGTATAAAATATTTAAGCAATTGTCTTTTATCGATAATTATTTATATATAAATAAGTAAAAAATGATAAATCATGGTTGACATTTATTTTGCTTTTATAGTAGAATATACAAGCACGGCAAAAACCGTGGATTGATCTTTGAAAACTAAACAGAATTAAATATAGTCAATTATTTAAAACACAAAACAAATAATCAAAAGCTAAGGATTTAAACTTTTAAAGTTAACAGGGGTTACCTGTATAAAAACATTTAGAGAGTTTGATCCTGGCTCAGGATTAACGCTGGCGGCATGCTTAATACATGCAAGTGAAACGGGTGTAGCAATACACCAGTCGCGAACGGGTGAGTAATACATAGGCAACCTGCCTTCAAGAGGGGGATAACAAGATGAAAGTCTTGCTAATACCGCATAAAATCCCTAAGGCATCTTAGGGGAATAAAAGTTGGGTTACAACACTTGAAGATGGACCTGTGGCGCATTAGCTAGTTGGTGAGGTAACGGCCCACCAAGGTTATGATGCGTAGCCGGCCTGAGAGGGTGAACGGCCACATTGGGACTGAGACACGGCCCAGACTCCTACGGGAGGCAGCAGTAAGGAATTTTCGGCAATGGGGGAAACCCTGACCGAGCAATGCCGCGTGAGTGATGACGGCCTTCGGGTTGTAAAACTCTGTGATAAAAGAAAAACGTCATTGGTAGGGAATGACCAGTGAGTGATGGTATTTTATTAGAAAGCCACGGCTAACTATGTGCCAGCAGCCGCGGTAATACATAGGTGGCAAGCGTTATCCGGATTTATTGGGCGTAAAGCGTGAGCAGGCGGCTTATTAAGTCTGAAGTCAAATGCAGTTGCTTAACAACTGTTCGCTTTGGATACTGGTAAGCTAGAGTGTTGGAGGGGCAAGTGGAATTTCATGTGTAGCGGTGAAATGCGTAGATATATGAAGGAACACCAGTGGCGAAGGCGACTTGCTAGCCAATTACTGACGCTCAGTCACGAAAGCGTGGGGAGCAAATAGGATTAGATACCCTAGTAGTCCACGCTGTAAACGTTGAGTACTAAGTATCGGGGGATCTCGGTGCTGAAGTTAACACATTAAGTACTCCGCCTGGGAAGTACGTTCGCAAGAATGAAACTTAAAGGAATTGACGGGTCCCCGCACAAGCGGTGGAGCATGTGGTTTAATTCGACGCAACGCGAACAACCTTACCAGGCCTTGACATCCCTTGCAAAACTATAGAGATATAGCAGA
>DCJD01000005.1 GCA_002317215.1 Caryophanales bacterium UBA1709
TTAATAATACGATACCTTCTTTAGCTGCTAAATAAGCATAGTTATCATGTAATACTTCATCAAAGTTTGCTTCTGCATCACTAAAATCAATTGATCTTGGTTTTTCTATTCTTTGAACCAAACTATTATCTTTTAGATATTCAAGTAAGTTAATGATGTTATCGACCGCTTGGTTGATATTATCTTCATTAACAATAAATCCTTCATCAAACATTTGAACAAATTTAGATTGATCAATACGTTTATCTTTAATATCTCTGCTTGCTCTTCTATATCCTAAAATCTTATCCATTATAAAAGAGACAAATTCTTCATCACTATTATTAAATTCAACATTAATTAAAGTAACACCATTATTAATAAGATTAACAGCTTCTTCCATTGTATGAGCGGTTGCAATAAACAATCTATCAAATTTATATTTATTTTTAGCATCAATTAAATCATCAACTGATTCAACCATCATACAATCAGGTGTCTCACCTTTTAATCCAATATCAATAACTTCATCTCTAATCTCATTTTCAAAAGAAGTTTTAGTTACTGCAAATGTTTTCTCAACATTAACAATTCCATCTCCTTCTTTTAAACCACTAATCTTAGAATTTAAAAATAATCCACTAACTAGATAATCTTCACTAATGTTTTCTTTCTTTAAGGAAGTTGAAACATTATAGAAAACAGTCTTATCTAATCCTTTGGATTCAATTGCTTTGTATTTATAGATTTTATTAATTAAAGGAAAATCAAAAGAAGATGCTAATAATTTATCACTAGGATAATAAGTTAACTTATGATCACTAGAATTAATTACTCCAGGTTCTTTCTCAATACTAAAAGTATCTAAATCAAATTTAACGCCATTTTTAAAATGATATTTCTCTCTTGTTGTTATTAAAGATAATCTTTCTTTAAGAGATAAACTAAATATTAAGTCATGATGTTTTAACATATTTAATACCTACTTCCTTTAATCAATTTTTTCTATTATATCTAAGATATAATAATAAATCTATTTATTTTTATCTTTTTATAAATTTATTTATAAAAGGAAGAAAGTGGTATATACTAAATCTAAAAGAAGGTAAAAGTATGAGTAAAGAACCAAATAGTTTTAAATATTTCTGCAATAGAGATTGTCAATATTTCCCTTGTCACAAAAATGCTGATGAGGATAACTTTAATTGTTTGTTCTGTTATTGCCCTTTATATGCATTAGGTGATAAATGTGGTGGTAATTTTAAATATATTGAAGGTGGTATTAAAGATTGTAGTGATTGCTTATTACCACACAATCCTAAATCCTATTTCTATATCTTATCTAAATATAATGAGATAATGGAATTAGCTAAAAAGAAAGAAGAGAATAAATAATTAAAAGTCCCTGATAATTCAGGGACTTTTAATAATGTCTTTCTTTAACTTCTTCTTTTTCAATTCTTACTTTTGGAGCGTACTTTTCTAAATAATCATAGAATAAATTTGGTATATCTTCCTTATATAAATTCCTTGCTTTTCTTCTATTTCCGTTTGAATAAAGAATACTAATAGAATATGATTCTTCATCTAATAATCTTCTTTTGATTTTATGATTATTAATAATAGATTCAGCAACTGTACCTATTTGATATAAAGAGTAATCAGTAAAATTATCCTCTTCATATGGATTATAAGATACATTGATATAACAGTTTTCTTTAGAAGTTCTTGAGTTATATGGTTTTGTAATTAACGACACTCTTTCTCTATTAAAAGAGATGCTTCTATCACGAACTTGTGATTGTATTTCATAACATTCATTACAACATTCATTATGATAATGAAAAGTGACTCTTTTAACTAGTGGATATTTGACTCTAATGATCTCTTGTTCATAAGGGAATCCCATCTCAATGCGATAACATGGTTCAATTAATAAACCAATTTTTCTATTTTTGCATTCACTAACAAACAACTCAAAAATTATCCAAAAATCTTCAAGTTCAATCTTATCAAATTCTTTCTTTGATAATGTATTTCTTAATAACTTAAAAACACTTGTCTTTGTATCAATTGGTAAATCAATAAAATGCGTAATTATCTTCTCATTATATTCTCTAATTTCACTATCATTCATAATTTTATAGTTCCTTACTATTTTTATATTAATGTATTATATGTCCCTTATTACGTACATAAATAAAAAGAAACGATATTTTTATCGTTTCATATATATCATTTTCTTTCTATATTATTCCTTCTCAAAATATACAATTTTAAACTTCTTATAATACTTATTTAAACCATCAAATACATTCTCATGTTGAGCATATAATGGGATATTATCTACACTACCACTATTCCTAATCATAAGTATATTAACACCATCATTAAAGTAATCAAACTTACGATTAATAATATACCCAAGATTATATAAAAACCCTCTCCTGGTGTATGTTTGATAAGATAAAGGTTGATTATATAATAGATTAATTCCTTTATACATAAATGATAAATCATTATTATGATCATGCCCACTTACAAACATCTTAGTACTATTAAGTTCTACCATCTTATCAAAGAATCCATTAGATGAATCTGGTCCATCTATTGGTTCTTTTCTATTACCATATAATAATTTACACTCACTACTTTTGTTTTTACATAACTCATAACATGTCTTATATTCATATAACTGAATATGACTAAAAACTATACTATTAGTTACTACATTATTATTCATTTCTTTAATAGTATTTATTTTATTTTCATACCAAGATATCTGATTAGAAGTATAATCTTCTTGCATCGTATCCATAAAAAATAATGTCTGTGAGATCTTTGTTGAACTAGTTTTTATATTAATAACACAATTTCCATATCCATCAATACTAGAAGAATCATGATATGTTATTAAATAAGGAGAAGAAAATGTATTATAGAAGTTTTCTCTTGCCTCTATATAGGATCCTTCATAATATGCTCCATCATGATTGCCTAAAGTAATAGCAAAATAAGTTTGCTTAGATTCAAATAAACTTATTAATTTTTCTTGCATTATTGTATCTAATCTATCATGAATAATATCCCCGTTTATTATCACTAAATCAGGATTTTGTTTATCAATAAATCTTTCTAATACAGTAAGTGTAAATAAAGCATTATCATCTCTTAGATGAAGATCTGATGTACATAATATTTTAAAATCTACATCAAGAATATTATCATTATCATCTACTTTAGCTAAATAAGGAATAGATGTAGAAGAATCATTAACATATATTACTTTTCCTTCTTTTGTACTTATATCTTCATTATTATATTCATATCTATTAGGTTTAAATATAGATAATGAAAAATAGATAGTTGAATAAACTATACAAGGAATTGATATCAATAATAATATCTTTTTTACAGTTTTATTTTTCATTATCTATATTTAATAACAAAACTTTTAAAAGTAAAGAAAATATTAAAAAGACCTAGTAATTTACTAGGTCTTATATATTTTATTCTCTATCAAATAATAAATTATTAATTGGTAGGAATACGATATCAAATAGTTTAAGTTTTCTATCTTTTAAAGTATCAGTATTATAAGCGTTATCATATTCAATTTTCCAAATGATAAATAATATAACAGCTAATACTAATATAGCTAGAATAATAAATAGAATAACGATTGCAGGTGAAGTTGTTTTTTCTTCATCAGCAACAATTGCCCAACTAGAGAAGTGAGTTGTAGTAAATGTGATTTCATTATTAGCTGTACTACTATCATATTTAGTAATACTTCCATCATCATTAATACAAATAATTGCATAATTAGTTCTATTTCTTAATTCAGTAGGAATAGTTAATGTAACTCTATATGTGTTACCGTCAATATTCTCAACTTTAATACCGTTATCATCTTCTAAGTGAATCTCAAATTTAGCAATTAATTCCGATTTCTTACTTACTGCTTTCTTAATATTCTTATTAATTTGTTTAATAGTTTCGCTTAGATCTTTTTGAATTACAACAACTACATTAGTTCCAACACTTCCACTAATAATTTCTACTTTATCATTAGTATTAGTCTTAACTTCTTCATTAACATCTTTCTTACTAATCTCTCCACTACTAATAACATCTTTATTAACTTCATAATAAGCTAATGCACTAGTAATAGAATATGTTTCAACTCCATCATTATATGTTGCAACACAATTATAATAACCATCTTCATCTCCAATTAACTTATTACCACGAGTATTATTATATGGATTTGATTCTGAACCACCAACGCCTTTAATTTCAAGGGTTTCTTCACCTTCACCACCTAGTAATAATAGAATGCCATATTCTTGTGTTTCGAATGCAGTAAAAGCAAATTGTGAACTCATCAAGCCATAACTACCAAGAGCATAAGAATCGCCATTTTGGAAGAATGCAACTAATTGGTAGAACATATTTGTTTCTCCTTCATCATTTCCAAAATCAAAGTAAATAGTTTGGTTTTTATCTAGTACAACTCTAAAGGCTGTTGCAGTAGTAAACTTATATTTTCCATTATCTAAAGCTTCTAAATCTGTTAGATATGAACTAATATTGCCAATCTCACTATTAATAAATGTTATATCTTCATCAGTTAATTCTGTAAATGTAGTAATATCAACATCTTCTGTCTCTTTCATTAATCCCATAGAAACTGTTCCAGCAACGCTATTTTCATCTGAATCAGATAGATAGAAAACAACATAATAATCGCCATCTTCTATAAATTTATAAGAATGACTTAATCCAGCAACGGCATAAGAAACCATTTCTAGTTCAGTATCAAATATACAACAGCCTAAAACAGTTGCATCTTCACCATATCCACTTATTGAAATGATATCGTTTGCTTTAAATGAGATTAATCTAAAGAATACGCTATCTGACGCTAGATTCCAAACATTGTCTTCTGTTGAATAAGTAGCCGTTTCATGCATTGCACCTTCAAAGAATTCATCAATAGTTTCTGAGTCTATAATTGAACTTTCTGGTGCTAATGTATCATCAATATAATCTAATTTAGTATCACTCTTGATAACCTTATTCCATGCATAAGTAATACTTGTATTACTTTCTTTACATCTATCTTGATCTACTTCAAATTTATATTGATTATTTTCGCTTGGATTTGTTACTATTGAAGGATAAATTGAAGCAATATTAGATTCAATTGTTCCATCATTAATATCGCCGTTTTTCAATGTAGCAACACAATAATATTTACCAAATACAATATGACTAATATCTAGAGTTAAACTAGTTTGTCCTTCTAATAAAATCTTATTACCGCTAACAAATCTATACCATTGATAACTATAAGTTCCATTATATCTAGTAGTATTTAATACAAATTTGTATGAATTAGTATTGGTTGGTTCTTCATCTACTCTACCATTATAGTAAATCTTATTATTATCATTATCGACACTAATGTAATAACAATAGTTTTCTACTTCAAATATACCTAAATCAAACAATTCTTTTCCACCATCTACAACAACATAATGGGTATTCTTATTGTGTTGTTGATAAGTAAATGTCATACGAGAAGTATTATCAATTAAGCTAGAATCACTAACAACAAGTTTTGGATTAGTAGAAGTATAATAATCAGTGCTTAACTTAATATTACTAATCTTACTATTTAGTAAGTTATTATAAATAATAACTTTACCTTTAATACTTACATCTCTACGATTTAAATATAATCCAGCATTGCTTTCTATTTCATTAAATGTACTAGAAGTATTAGTAACTACATTATCTCTAATCTCAACGTTTTCAAAATCTCCACCATATATACGAACTAGACCAACATTTAAATCTAAGTCATTAGTAATGTTATTTTCGTATATCTTAACGTTCTTATAAGATAAGGTTTGTGATGCATCATATAAAGTATCATTAAAGATTAATCCATATCCATAATATACAATATCAGCATCTGCACTTGTTCTTGGCTTAATAGATAAAGATATAGTATTTGAATATATATTTAATGTATCTAATGTTATTTCTTGAGAGTTTCCAACTATATGGATAATACATCCTTTTGCTTCAGTAACACTATTACAAGTAATAGTATTAGAATTAATATTTACATCATCTACTATAAACTCTTGAGTAATATATAAAATAGTACCAATTATAGAATGTTTATAGTCACCACTATCATTAGTAATAGTGTTATTTAATATATCAACATTATCTAGATGTAATCCACGATATGATGCGATAATAGCACCACTAATATTAGCATGTCCAGTTAATGTATTATTCTTAATAGTTGAATCTTCTAAAGTTAGTGCTGTATTACCCCAATAACAAATAATACCACCATCAATTCCACTACAACCATTACTTACTTTATTTGCTGTTAAAGTGTTATTAGATATCTCTAAATTAATGATTGTTCCATTTGCATTACTATATAATAATCCACCATTTAATTGTGATGCAGTTACTATATTATTAGTGATAACTAAATTATCAATAGTGTAATCACCAGAAATAGCAATAGAGCCTCTAATCATGCCATAATTGTCAGTATTAGTATAATCAACAGTTTGAGTGATAGTATTGTGATCTACTACTAAATTATCAATATGTACACTACCAGCATTAATAATAATTCCATCACAACTAGAATTAGTTTCAACAGGATTTAAAATAGTGTTGTATAAAATCTTACAAGTTTTAAAATCTACTTTATTTGCATTAATAAGACCACCATTAATAATATTAATATTGCTAATAGAGTTATATTGAATAGTTGTATTTTTTACTTGTAAATAATCTTCATTAGATGAAACACATTCTATTATTCCACCACTTAAGAATTCGGATTTATTTTGTGTTATTGTATTGTGATCAAATAAAGCATTATCAATAGTTGAATTAGCAAGAACTCTTAAAATACCCCCACTAAATCTTTCACCAGTAAGTGTATTATAAGTAAATTTATCATTAGTTGAAGTATAAAGAGCACAACAATAAATAACTCCACCTTCAGTATTCATATTAGGATAAGCAATAGTGGTTGAAGAAGTAATAGTATTGTATGTAAATACACAATCTTTAGTTGTTGTAACCTTAGAACAATATAATAATCCACCCCTTATTAAATATGCAGATTCAGTACCGGTATTTGTAATTGTGTTATAAGAAATCTCAACATTTTCATAATCACATTTTTGTCCATATACAATTGTTCCTTGCATATCTTGAGTTAATGCAAAAGTATTCAAAGTAATAACTGTATCTTTAATTTTAGATGAATTATTACCATCAACATTTAAATATATAATTCCACCTAAACTTACATTATTACCAATTGAATTAAATGTATTATTCTTAATAGTTGCACTTGTTAAAGTTAATTCATAATTACCAGATAAAATACCACCATAATAGCCTTTAGCTGATATAGTATTATCTAAGAATTTATTATTAGATGATACTAAAGGTTGAGCTGAATAAACCAATCCATTATATGTATCTCCAACATAAATAATGTTATTAGAATAGTTACAATCAATAGAACTATTCTCTTTATTTGAATGTCTTCCTTCAACTAATACTCCATAGCAATAAGTACATTTCTCAAACTTAACAAAGTTATTATTAAAATTACAGTTATTTAATTTATATGTACCACAATCAAGTAATGCACCATCCACAAGAACATAAACATCTTTTCCTGTAAAATTCATATGTACAATGTTATAAACAACATCAACATTCTTAAATGTAGCGTTATCTATCTCAATTAATCCACAGATATATTTTGAAGTTAATGTTGAATCTTCTATATCAATTTTATTACCAATAATTGAAACATTTTCTATATAGAGTTGTTGATATGGAATAACAGAATATACTGTATTCTCATTAGAATATCTACTAATGATTCCTTTAACACTAGATGCATTAAATCCAGTAATAACTCCACCATTAACAACATAACTTCCATCTTCATCTAATACTGCTGATTTAGTTGTATTATCAACACTAAACTTATGTGTTGCAGTAGTATTAGTATTATAAATATATAGATTACCTAGAGTCATAATTTGATTATCACCATTTAGGTTAATAATATGACCATCTAAGTATAATTTAACAGTGACATCTTGTTCTCCATTATATGGTAACCCAATCCATACATTCTCAGTAAGTGTAATATCACTAGCAATATAATAATTTCCGGTAGATAATATACCTCCAGTAAAACTACTATCTAATGTCTTATCAAATTCAATATAACCATCAGTTCCTTTAGTTCCATATTGATAGATTACTTTAATTTGTTTAGTTGGATCTTCAGGAAGTTCATAATTATTTTTTTCAAATGCAAATAAACTTGCAGTAGCAGTATAAGTATTTGGATATAACATTGTATTATCATATGAAATAGATAATGACTTCTCAATATTATTAACATCTTTATATGTAGCAGTAGTTAGTTTTGGTTGTCCATCATATACAAACTCACTAGTACCCCAATTAATATCAATAATCTTTTTCTTTATTGTATATCCAATTGTTACACAATTATCATCTTTGAAATCTTCATCATCCCATTGATAATTAGTAGTATCAGATAAAGTAGCTATGGCAGAATAATCTCCAGGAGTAAGAGCTTTATTATTTGTAATAGAATAATAAGTAGTATATCCATCTGGTAAATCAATACCATCTACTAGACTACCAGTATATCTAACATTTTGTTTATTAGTAGGAAGAGCAACCTTTTGTTTTGCAATTGTTACACTAACACATGCAGGAGTAGATGCTTGATAATCATCAGTTTCTATTACCTTATACCAAACATAATATGTTCCAGCATTAGTAGCAGTAGGAATAGTAGTTGAATATTCACTAGTTGCTTCGCTTATAGTACCTAAAGCATAATAAACATCTCCATTTGTACTAGTAGTACCACCATTTACTAAAGCAATAGGATTACCAGTATAAACTAAATCTGTTTTAGCAGTTGGTAAAGTAGAAATATCAGGAGTAAATTTTGCATTCCAAGTTGCTATTACTGTTACTTTATTGCTTGCAACATTTGAACTAGTAAACATAAATGGACTAGGTATTTTACCACTACCATTAGTTCCAAGTTCCCAACCTAAAAATTTATATCCAGCTCTAATTGGTGTCTTAGTAGGTAAAGAAACACTTTGACCAACTAAGTATAAAGTAGAATCTTCAGCAGGAGAATCAAAAATAGGATCAGTACCTGAATTCATATCATATTCTACAGTATATCCAAGAGTAAGAGAGAATTTTAAGACTAAATAATCACACAAACTGTTACCTGAATAATTAAATGATATGCTGTTTGAACTATAATCATCACATCCTACAGCAAGTGAACAAGTTATATTCCCAAGTTTTGATTGAGCATATGTTGATGCGTAATCATTTGGAAACGTATAAACGCCCATTTCATTAGAAGTAATTACAACATATAAATCATAATTACCGCCTTTTGTTATAGTAGTTACATTAGCAGTCGAAGAACCAGTACTGTATAAAAATGCGCCACAAATTTCTAATTCATCAGCTTGTGCAGTTGTTGTAAAAGAAATTTTGCTAGAATCAAATTCTTCACCATAATTTAAATCAATTGCATTTAAATTAATTGCCTCATCATATTCAAAGGATATTGCTTCAACTTTGTTAGAGTTTATAGAATTAAAAGTACAAACACCAACAAACATCGCAAATAGAATACATAAACTACTAAATATTTTATTTATTAATTTCATATATAACCCTCCTTTTGGGTTTAATATTCATATATATTATATATAAATATTATATTAATAAAAGTCAATAAGTATTTAAGTGAATAAAAGTCAAATAAAAAGCATCATGGTGATGCTATTTTATTATTTCATTTAACTTAAGTTTTAATACCAATCCAAATGACTTACCAAGTCTTATCTCACTTAAAGAATCATAATGAGCTCGGTCTATATTATTAGTAGGTTCATTATCATTTCTAAGTCCATTCTCAGAAGTAGAGAAATAAACATTTAAGTTAGATAAATTAGAGATATCAACTTTAGCATTATTAATTAGATAATATTTATCCCAATTATCTGCAATACCAGCATCAGCAAATACCATACCTTCATCTATAATATAATCTTTTAAATCTTCTCTTAAATATGATATAAAACTTAATTCATTATCATAATAATGATATTTAATTCTTGCGATACAATCAGATTCTCCTTGCATCCACATACATCCTACTATTTTAGCATTATCAAGTTTTTGCATTTGAGTATTAACAAAATCAATTAGTTCATTATATAAATAGCCTCTATCTCTATTATCTTCAAGCCATTGACCTTCTAATCTTGTTCCACCTCTAGCATATTTAATTACATATATTGTTTCATTACTATACTTACTAAAGTATTCTCCAAATCCTACTTCTGGTCCAAAATATCCTTTAGCACATCCTTGATCTAAACTAACTGGTACAAAATCAATTGATGAGATAGTATCAGTATTATAAGATATTAAAACATTATTATAACCATCTTTATATTCATTATATTGTTCATTACTAACATATTTTTCTAATTCACTATTATGTGACATACCACTAGCATTACTTTGACCAGCTAATATAAATACTTTCTTATATTCAGTAGATATTAAATTAGTATTATCTTCATCAGGTAAATATACTATCTTTATAGTTGTTTTCTTACATGATGTTAATAATATAGGTAATGTTAATAATATATACTTGAATATCTTTTTCATAATAAAACTCCATAATACTAATATTCTTTTTGAATTATCTTTTTGATATAAGATTTATTAAACCAAAAGCTTTGCTTTGTATAGAAAGTTCTTCCTGTTTTGATATCAGGTACAGGTAAATCAAAAGTATCATCAACAGTTTGAGCGTGAGGTCTTACGTGACAGACTCCATTTGAATCTCTTTTTTCTTTTGGAAATCTATCTTTAATATGCTTTTTAGCGTCATAATAAAGTGCCTTACCTTCCCTAACCATTTTCGCACATTTTTCATGCATTTCCTTGATTTCTCCATCAACTACAGAATTCGGACAGTTCCAAAAATGAAGTCTATCAAAAGTGATAATTCCGTTTTCTTCTTTAAATACAAAAATCATCATTTTTAAATCAACGAATTGCTCTCTGATATAGGATTCTTCCCATGGCGTATTGATTAATTCTTCAAAGTCGAAATAATCAAAAGGCATACCCTCTGTTGGATATCCGTTTTTATCGATTGTAATAGTTCTTAAAACGATTCCTGCAATTTCCATCTCAGGAGTTTGCCTGCCTTTTTGAATTCCTAGCATTGATTTTGCAATAGAATAGTTAATAGATTTATTTTTAGGTGAATAGTAGATTCTTAACTTTCTACATAAATCTTTTTGCTTCAATCCTTTAAAAGGAATCGTTTTAGCTTTATATATTTCTTCTAAAGGATTTTTCATCCACTCATCTTCTGGAATTGAAGGTGTGTACGGGGCAATATTGTGAATATGAGATCTATAAATATAAGTCATAAATGAGCTTTTAAAAGAATAGGCTCTTCTTTTTGCTTTAATGGATGAATTATATTGTTCAGTTACTTCTGAACTATCCGCTCCTTTTGTACAAGCAGCTAAAAATTCGGTATCAGATTCAGATATTTCGTGCGCTTTGCCTTTTACTATTTTATCATGAATAATATTCCAGTCTCTTTCGATAACTTTAGCTTCTAAAGATTTTTCAAATTCAAAAATATTAATATCGGTAATTTCAAAAAGAGATGGATGAACACCTTTTGAGTATAAATAAAACCAAATTAATAATCTTTTATTCTTTTTGTAAAATGAACTAGTTTTAAATGTCTTTGTTGCTTCTTCTTTATAATTAATTACATTTAAAACTAATCTTTCTTTTGAAGAAAATGAACCATCATGATTTCTTTTAATTGGAGTAACCTTAAGCTCTAATTCTGCGTCTATAAAATCGGGATTATCATCTGAATTTGCTTTATATCCAAAAATGTTTTGCTCAACAAAGCCACCTAAACCACCTTTATTGTTTGATTTATAGTTCTCGCCTAAACCATAATCACCAAATTTCTTATGTAATGCTGCATTTGATATTCTCAATATTTCTTCTTCAGTTAAATGTCTATTTTTATCATCCATAAATAATACCTTTTTTGTATTATAGAATAAAAAGAATAAAATATAAAAGTCATATAAGGTAAATATAATGTAAATGTACTATTTTATGACAATATTTTCTTATTGATCTTTACATTTTAATGTTGATCTTGTAAAATCAAATTGCTATAATATCAAAAGAGGTATCTTATGGAAAAAACAGTAATAGAATTATTCGCAGGTGTTGGGGGATTTCGCGTTGGATTTAACAACATTAAAAAATTTGATAAAAACGGTAAGGCCATTGAGAATGGTCCATGGGATTTCGTATGGGCTAATCAATGGGAACCAGCCACAAAAACTCAACATGCTTTCGACTGTTATAATTTAAGATTTCCAGATAAAGATAGAAATTCTAATGTTGATATTACTAAAGTTGATAAGAAAAGCATACCAGACCATACCGTTCTTTGTGGAGGATTCCCTTGTCAAGATTATTCTGTAGCAAGATCTCTAAAAAATGAAAAAGGAATCGAAGGCAAGAAGGGTGTTCTTTGGTGGGATATCAATGAGATTTTAAAAGTCAAACGACCTAAATTTGTTTTATTAGAAAATGTTGATAGATTGTTAAAATCTCCAGCAAAGCAAAGAGGTCAAGCATTTGGAATTATCCTCCGTTGTTTTGCTGATTTAGGATATGGAGTACAATGGCAAGTCATTAATGCTGCTGATTTTGGACATCCACAAAAAAGAAGAAGAATTTTTATATTTGCCTTCCATAAGTCAACAAAATATTATGATAATTTTGCTAAGAATATAAACTTTACACAAGAGGATGTACAAGAAGCAATGATTTTCCCTTTCAACTGTAGTTTAATATATGATAAAGATAATAAAACTACTAACATATCTAAAAAACAATACAAAACAATAGCTGATATATCTGATAGATTCACTTATAATTTTGAAAATGCAGGTTATATGTTGAATTACAAAGCAATTACTGCTAAACTCGCTGGAAGTTCAACTAATAAAGCCAAGACGTTGGGGTCTATTTTGGATTGTGATAATGTTCCTGAATATTGCTACAAAACAGATGTTAATAAATTTAAATATCTAAAAGGATCCAAAAAAATTCAAAGGACATCAAACGATGGCCATAAATATATCTATTCTGAAGGAGCGATACCATTTCCTGATAAACTAGATGCTCCAGCGAGAACAATGTTAACTAGTGAAGGAACAGTGAACCGTTCATCTCATTTAATTTTAGATCCTGTTACTAATAAATATAGAATATTGACTCCTATTGAATGCGAAAGACTTGATGAATTTCCAGATAATTGGACGAATACTGGCATGCCAGAAAAAAGACGTTATTTTATGATGGGTAATGCGTTGGTATGCGGAATTATTAAACAAATTTCGAATAATTTAAGCTATATAATTGATAAAGAAGACTAATCAATTTTCGTTAATCTCGCAGCTAAATAATTCAGGAGTCTTTATCCACTTATTATCTGAAAAAATCTCTTTGTAAGGGTTCTTTATAATAACAAATTCGCGTTTGGTTCTATTAAAAAGATAAATAAAATATGCTTCACCATATATTTTTGAACACTCTATCTCGTTTTTAGATATATAAAAACGCATTGATTCATTAACGCTTTTTACCTCTATATATCTATTAGTTATTATTTTATTATTTCTGTCATATGACAAAATATCAAATCCTGCTTTGCAGTCAATTGAAGAAACTTTAATTGGATTGTCATTAATTCCAACGGTTTTTAACCTCTGACTTTCATATAACAAAGCCTGGTTTTCAGCATCTTCACCAAACTTTTTTTCTAAAGCTAAAATGCTATCTAGTAAATCCGGGGACATAAACCCCTTTATATTTTTACTATCATCAGAAAAAGTAAGCGTTAAAATATCTAATAATTTTTCATCAAGAATATATAATCTATTAGATGATGAATTTAAAATACCTAAATCAGTCAATAGCATTATTAATCCGGAAAATTCAAGTTTGATTGAATTCCTATTAATATAAAAAGTTTTTTTAAACACATCTAAAAATATATGACAATTAAATATGTTTTTAAGCGTATCATTTAGTTTATCATAAATTTTATCAATCAGTTGTCCATAAAAAGAGGCACTGTCATTTATAACCAAAATCTTTACAAAATTATTATTCTCTATAGAAACAAAACCTAAAGTTATTAAAAGAAACAAAGCATTATTATTTGACTCTTCATTGTGAGAATAATTTATAAAATCGGTTTTATTCATAATAGATATGCCGAGTTGACTATACATTTTATAAAGTTCCGATTTCGAAAGTAATAGATTAAATTTTATTTCTTCGTTCATAATATGATTTAATAATTAAACTTATATCATCTTCATCTGGATCATTTTCTGATTCTAAATTATTCTTTATTAAAGGAATCTCTTCATTTTCAATTATATTTATCATTTGTTCTTCTTTTTTCATGACTCTATCATATATATTTAAATCAACAGAATTTGATGATTGGAGATAATAATAATTTGTTTCAGTGTTTTGCGGCAAGCCTACACGATGAATTCTATCCTTTGATTGCATATAAACACCCGCATTAAATCCTATTTCATAATATATAGCATTATGACATGCTTTATGTAAAGAAATAGATTCACCAACAGCATGAGGATTTGCAATAACTACATAAAATTCGTTATTTAAAGGGTTTTTGAATAAGGAAATGATCTTCTCCCTATCTTCTTGCGTGGTTTTGCCATATAAAACTTCATTTTTAATTCCTTCCTTGTCTAAGAATAAAGAGACACTTTCGCAAGTTCCGATAAATTCAAACCATATTATTACCTTTTGTTTTTTATCAATTATTGATTTTGTTAACGTTAAAAGAGCATTGAGTCTTGGAGGTGTTTCTAATGAATCGTAATTATTAATTAAATCAATAATATTGTTTTCTACATCGATTTCATCTAAATAACATTCTTTAAAAGCATCTTCATACTCATCATAAGTAAATAAATCTTTTAGTGGCTTTTTTAATAAAGATGGATTACTAGACGCTTGTCTTAAACGAATCGCAGCTGACTTTTTGAAAACCAAAGATAAAGTGTCATTTTCAAAGTGTTTTATTGTCATTTGCAATATTGCATCATATATTATTTGCTGTACCGAACCCATAGAAACGTCTATTGGTTTATGATAAACTGGCTCCGGAAGTTTTAAATCACTCTTTTTAATTCTTATAAAATATGGAGATATTTTATTAATTAAATCTTTAACTCTATCGTCATCTTTGTTATTAGACATATTATTTAAAGCACCAATCGAATAGCCAATTATATTCTTAGAAGGCCAAATAAACTTAAACAAATTGTATAAATCGACATAACTATTAGCTGCTGGAGTTCCAGTTAATATTACTCTAGAGGCTGCTAATGGAGCTAAAAATAAGGCATTGCTACTTTGAACGCCTCCATCAGTATTTTTAATTCTATGTGCCTCATCCAAAACAACCATCGTTCTCTTATCTAACAAAAATTCTTTAATTATATCTATCTTTGAAGCTAAGCTTCCATAAGAAATCAGGATTAGGTCTAAATCAACAATATCAGAAATCAAAGCATGTTTAACAATCTCTTCTTTAACTCCTCCTCTTATCTCCAATGTTTTAGGATAAAAACCAAAACATTCTTTATACTCGTCCTTCCAAGAAATAAAGCTTGACAACGGTCCAACAACAAGCAGATTCGTTACCCTTTTATTTATATCTTTGCATTTCCTCAAATATTCATAAGCAGCAAGAACGGTAGTAGTCTTTCCCGAGCCAGGAACAGAAAAATTGCATTCATTTTGAGACAGAGCAAGATGATAACTTGACAACAATTGATAAGACATTAGTGTTCGTTTAAATCTTGAAGTTGATAATAAATTCGAAAATTCTTCTAACTCAGCAGGTTCTATAATGTTATTTCGAACATCTAAAGCTTTCTTTGAAAAAATTGTAAAATTTTGTTCCTCTTGTTGCGATTTTTTAAAAGCTTTTTTTGATTGTTCATCAAATACCAATTCAAAATTAGAATCGTTTAAAAACACCTTATTTAATTTATTCCATATAGCATTGATCGAATTATCAATATAATTAATCGAAATACTGTTAGATTCGTATATAAGATTGTTTAAGTTATTAAGACGTATAAAAACTCTCGGAAATTCATTAAAAGAGCCTTTTTGAGGAATCAACTCAAATGACTGTTTTTCTTCATTAAGTATAACGTTTATTATCATAATCAATCAATAATTTGTTTAATTTTTCCGATTCTCTTTATTACATCTTTTACTGCATCAAAAAATTCTTGAGACGAAAACACTTCTTTATTTTTATTAGAATTTAAGTCTTCTTCTAACTTTGACAATTTTTGTTGAATTCCTTCAATCAATTTCAAAGGTGTTTCATTAATTTTCTGATTAATATTAATTGCTTTTTGTGTACCATAAATATCTTTTAATTCTTTATTTTTCTCAATGTAGTCGTTATGACGCATTTCTGAGATAGTTTTTTCTTCCATATTTGGATGTTTTTCCCTATATGTATCAAAAGAATCAATTTTATTCTCCTCAACTACTTTTTTAACATCAGAATTAAATCTGTCCCATCTGTTTTTATCCGAAAAAACCTCAAGAAAATCTCTAAAATCATGAGTGCCGATAGCCAACCTAATGTAATCAAAGAAAACACATTTTAAATCATCTAAATCATCATCAAAAGCCCAAATCGATTTACCAGCCTTACCGGTATTTAAAGATTTCATATTATCGTGTAATTTTATAAACGATTCTTCAGTTCCTTTTAATGCAGTAAAAATCTCAGGTTCTTCTATATATATATAAGGTATTCTTTCATTAATTTAAATATATTGAGCCATTTTTTAACAATCTTATCATCACCTTGAGTTAGTTGAGAAAAATTATCCGCTATCTCTTTATATGTAAGCCCTAGATTGTGTTGCTCTTCCACAGCAATATATTTCTGTATAGGATCGTAATCCACCTTTTCTCCCATACCGTATGTAAAAAAAGATTCAAATCTTACAATTTCTTTTTCTGTTAATTGGCTGTCCATAATAACGGCTTCAAAATAATTTAGCTCGTCATTATTACCATATTTATCATAATTTCTTGCGATTTCATTAATCATTCTAAATCTGCGATTTCCAGAAAGAATAACGCCGTCAATACTAACAACCCCAGGTTCTAACTGTCCATTTTTGCATAATGAATTTATTGTTTCTACATTTTTATCAGGCTTTTCGTCCCAAATAAATTTTTCAATCTCTAATATATCATCAGCTATTTCATCATTAAGTTTTCTCCCTAGTCTTTTTTCTAAGGTTTTAGCTTGAGCTAAAAACCTTGTGTTATAAGGATTATAAGAAACTGCCGTTAATGGTATTCTATAAACATTCATTCTGCCACAACCAGGTACCTTAAAAGTGCTAACTGGTTTAGATTCATCTTTAATCTTTTTTAATATTTTTTTCTCGCTTCTCTTGTTTGTGGAAAGTCTTCACCTATTTTTGCCATATTTAACCTCTTTTATATTTATGTTTATTTTAAACAAAATATTAGATTAAATAAATACATGTTCGCTTTTTAGTACATATAATAAAAG
>DCJD01000018.1 GCA_002317215.1 Caryophanales bacterium UBA1709
GCTACACCAACATATTCTAAACCATAATTATCTGTAATATATGCTTTAACTTTATTAATAAATTCTGGCGCAAGTCTTATGGAATCAGTTCTAGGATAAGTTATATATCCGTCTTCAAATAATGTTTTTGCTGCTTCTAAAGTTGCACCAATCTTATAATGATGAGTTATAGAACAAGCTTGTTGTAAAGTAGAAAGAATATAAGGAGCAAATGATTTAGTTTCCTTATTTTCTTTTCTAATATCTTTTAAAACTTGCTTATTAGATAAAGAGTTTAAAACATTTAATGCTTCTTCTTTATCAACAAATTTATATTTTTCATCATTTTCTTTTGAATAATATAAACTTGTATTCTCATCTAAGATTGAATTAATAAAATAGTAAGAAGTTGGTTTAAAATTCTTAATTTCTTCGTCTCTATCATATAAAAATCCAAGTACTACTGATTGAACTCTACCAGCACTATTAGATTGAATATCACGATTAACAATATAACTAGTCTTAAATCCAATAATTCTATCTAGGATTCTTCTTGCTTCTTGAGAATCATATAGTTTTAAATCAATATGTCTTACATTATCTAGTGCATTATTAATGGCGTATTTAGTAATCTCATGAAACTCTAATCTATTGGCATTATTTGGATCAATATCTAGTAAATTGCATAAATGCATTGCAATTCCTTCCCCTTCTCTATCTGGGTCAGTTGCAATATAAATCTCTTCTGCTTCACTAGCTAATGCTTTTAGTTTCTCAGCAACCTTAACTTTCTTTGGATCGATAATAAAATGTGGTGTAAATAATCCATTATCTTCATCAACACCCATGTTATATTTTCCATCCATTGCTAATATCGTAATATGTCCAACACTAGCCTCTACCTTATAATCGTCTCCAAGATACTTTTGGATAGTACGTTTTTTATTTGGTGATTCAACAATAACTAATTTCATTTTATTATCCTCCTGCCTTATTTATATTAATCATTAAAATAAGTAAGTCAAATCTAAAATCTATATATATTACTATATGTTATATATAACATAAATATTTTCTAAAAATCTTCAATTATATCCTCAACATTCTCCACAAGCTTTGCTCCTTGCTTAATTAAATTATTACAAATACTATCCGAATATATCGTATTTGGCACACAATACACATCTCTATTTTGATATAAAGCATGGGTTACCGTAACTAATGTTCCACTTTTACTTTTTGCTTCAATAACTAATACTTTACTAGCAAGTCCACTGATTAATCTATTTCTAATTCCAAACTTATCTTTGGTTGCTAATACATCATCAGGATATTCTGAAATAACAAGCCCTCCTAAATTAATAATCTCATCAAATAATAAGGAATTAGAAATAGGATAGCGGTTATTAAGGCCACACGGCATAACCGCTATAGTGTGGCCTTGCTTTTCTAACGCGGATAAATGGGCTTGTTTATCAATTCCTTTAGCAAGGCCACTAATAATAGTGAAGTTATTCTCTACTAATTCTTCTACTAGTTCCTTACATGCTCTAATACCATAATTACTACATTCTCTAGAACCAATTACCGCAATTCTTTTTGGATCATTTAAAATATTTAAATCTCCTTTATAGAACAATACAAATGGTGGGGAATTAATATTCTTTAAGTAATCTGGGAAGTTTTCATCAAGTATAGTGATGAAATTACTCCCTTTATAGGATTCAAATACTTTCCTTGCTTCTTCATAATTAACCTCCTCTTTATTAAGTATTGCTGAATAAATCTTCTCCCAACTGCCGTGATACTTCAAACTAAAATAAAGTAAAATTTCACGCATATTTTATCCTCCTATAATAATCTTAGAAATAAAAAGGACCAAGTGGTCCCATTTTAGTCTCATTTTTTATTTTTTAAGGTATTATAGAGGTCAAAAGATAGTTGTTTTTGTATCATTGACTTAATTGGCTCATATGTTTTTCGATGAATTAAGCAATATCCGTATTCTTCTAAAGCATTTAAATGTTTCTTAGTTCCATATCCTTTATTATTTTTAAAATCATAATTTGGATATTGACTATCTAGTTCTATCATTAAACGATCTCTAGTAACTTTAGATAAAATACTTGCTGCGGCAATGGTAATAGATTTAGCATCACCTTTAATAATATCTATAACTGGTATATCTAATTTTGGTAATGGCATTGCATCGGTTAATATTACATCGGGTTTAATTTGAATATTTTCAATGCATTTAGTCATAGCAATCTGACTTGCTCTATATGGATTTAATTTATCTACATCCTCATTAGATAAAACAACAATTTCATAACTAATAGCATTATTAATTATTTCATCATATAGTTCTTCCCTTACTTTTGAGGATAGTTTCTTAGAATCATTAATCAAAGGATTATTATAGTCTAATGGGAAAATTACAGCGCTAGCAACTAATGGTCCTGCAAGTGGTCCTCTTCCTGCTTCATCACACCCAGCTATTAATTTATAACCTTGTTTAGAGCATTGATTCTCATAATCTCTATTAGCCATGAACTCTCTCCAAACTAATATGTCCTAACTTGCCGTTTTTAAATTCATTTAATAAATGAATCATTGCTCTATTAATATCTAATTTGTCTTGACTGATAATAAAACCTCTAGATTTAGCAATCATTTCTAAGATTTTATAACAATCTAAACTTGAATTAGTTTCAAATTCATCTATATCATATCTATCTTTTAATAGTCCTTTATAAGAATTAGTTAATAGATTGATTAAATGATCAGTCAATTTTTCTATTGGTAAGATATCTTGTTTAATTGAACCAATTAAAGCGAGATTAATTCCTGTTATCTCATCATCAAAACTAGGCCATAAGATCCCTGGAGTATCAAGTAAAATGAATTCATTATCAACATTTATATATTGTCTTGATTTAGTAACACCTGGTTTATTTTCAACTTTACAACTAGCTCTTTTAGCAAGTCGATTAATAAGAGTTGATTTACCAACATTAGGAATACCTACAATTAAAGCTTTAATAGCTGTTAATCTAATTCCTCTACTTTTATTTTTTTCAATCTTCTCTTTTAATCTTTCTAGACATAATTTTTTAAGTTCTTTAAATTCTAACTGATGGATATCGCTACCTAAGCAAAGAATATTATTATTTTTATAATATTCTATAAAATCCTTAGTAATGAGAGGATTTGCTAAATCAGTTTTTGACATAACCTTGATTAATGGTTTCTTATTTTCTAATTCTTTAATTAAAGGATTAGAAGACGAAAAAGGAGCTCTAGCATCAATAATTTCAATTACTATATCAACACTATTAACAAGCTCATTTATTTCATTGATTGCTTTTGCCATGTGGCCAGGGAACCATTGTATTTGTTTCATATTATTTAATTCCGAAGACTTCTCCAATAATCATATCTTTTTTAATAGGTCCATAAGTTCTTGAATCAACACTAAACCTACGGTTATCACCCATAATAAAATATTCGTCATTATCTAGTTTAATTCCATCACTTAATTGATTGCAATAAGTAGAATTTACACATAAAGTATATTGTTTAATTTCGTTAGTAATGAAATCTTCACCAATAATCTTATCATCGATATATAAAGTATTGTTATCATATCTTATTGTTTCATTTGGTAATCCAATAACTCTTTTAATAACATCTTTCTCGTCTCTATCAACAATAATTACATCAAATCTTTCTAATCTATATATTATTTTCGAACAATATCCTTCTTGTCCATCTTTATAAGTTGGATTCATACTATCCCCAACTACTTCTATATTCATAATAAAAATAGGATAAGTAGTACTTATCGTTACAAACATTAATAAATAAATAATAATTGTTCTTAGAATTTTCATATAGATATTTTACTTTTTTATTTAAATAAATAAAAGACCGTGATATTCACGGTCTATTTGTCACAACTATACTCTAGCAGCTTTACCTGTTCTATTACGTAGATAGTGAAGTTTTGCTCTTCTAACTTTTGCGTGTTTAATTACTTCAATTTTAGCAATTAATGGAGAGTTAACATTAAATATTCTTTCAACACCAACAGCACCACTAATCTTTCTTACTGTAATTGCTTTAGCAACTCCAGCACCTTTGATAGCAATAACACTTCCTTGGAACATTTGAATTCTTTCTTTTGTTCCTTCAACAATTCTTACGTGAACTTTCACTGTATCGCCAACACTAATTTCTGGCAAATCTTTTTTAATTTGGGTTTCTGCAACCTTTTTAACTAATTCCATGTTCATGTAAATCATCCTCCTTATAATTCTTGGATGTTCATAGACTGTGACATTCTAGCGGAGCATCTGCAGCGTTAACGCCTATTTATATTATCATTTATGATAATAGAAATCAATTTACTTAATAAACTTTTTTGCTTTCTCTATAGCATCACTCATCCATTTAGGATTAGTAATGTTGTTTTTAATCTCATCTAATAATTCGAGTTCTTCTTTAGTGAATTTTCTATTTTCTAATAAATCTGGTCGATTCTCTAAAGTTATTCTAAGTCTTTCTTTTAAACGATATTTATTTACAATTTTATGATCTCCACAAAATAATATATCTGGAATCTTTTTAGAATCATACTCACGAGGGAAAGTATATTGGGGATATTCTAATAAATTATCATCAAAACTTTCTATATCTAATGATTCACTAGTAATCGCACCATCTAATAATCTAATGATTGAATCACTAATCACTTGGCTAGCAAGTTCCCCACCAGTTAATATATAATCTCCAATACTTATTTGTTCATCAACATAATCAAGTATTCTCTCATCAATACCCTCATAATGACCACACAAGAATATTAGATGTTCTTCTTTTGATAATCTAATAGCTTGTTTTTGATCAAATTTAATTCCTTTAGGTGACATATATAAAACTTTAGAATTTTCTTTCTTAACCGCTTTAATACTATCAATACCAACTTGAGCTTTTAAAACAAGTCCAGCTCCACCCCCAATAGGATAATCATCAACTCGATTATTTTTATCTAGAGTATATTTACGCATATCAACAACTTCAACTTCAAAAGCTTTCTTAGCTAATGCTCTTTTAATAATTGAAGTATTTAGAAAGTTTTCAAACATATCTGGGAATAAAGTTAAAAATGTTATCTTCATATTAATCCCTCCATCATAAAAATATCTATTCTTTTTTCATCCTTATTAACGTTTTTAATAAACGCTTTAACAAAAGGAACTAAAATCTCTAAATCTTCTGATTTTATGCGTAAAATTTGATTACCTGGATTATCAATAACTTCACTTACTTTTCCAATAAATCTAGAATCTTGATCATATACTTCCATATCAATTAATTCATAGAAATAATAAGAATCATTATCTAGTTTATGTAAAGAAGATATCTTTGCATATACTTTATACCCTCTTAGTAAATTAGCTTGCTCAACACAATTAATCTCATTAAAAATAACGAAGTCAAAATTATTTGACTTACAATAAGATTTACAAGTCAACTCTTTAGTGTCTTCATCTTTTTTTAGAATCACTAAAGCATCTTTAGAATATCTATAAGATCCAAAAGAAGATGAAGACATAATTTTGACTTCACCTTTTAATCCTCTTACATTAACGATTTCACCAAGTAATACTACTTCTTCCATAATAATTAGAAAATAAGATGGAAAACCATCTTATTTATTTTCATCAAATGAATTGAATTTTACTAAAACTCTTTCATTGTTAAGCTTGCTTGCAACTGAAACACATTCTCTAATATCGTTAGCATTATTGCCTCCACGTCCAATTAATCTAGCAGTATCTAGATTGTTAGCGGTAACATAAACGATTTTAGTATTTGATTCTTCGACAAGTTCGATTTTTAAATCATCTGGATTAGTAACAAGAGAGCTGATGATGTCTTTTACTAACTTGCAATAATCCATTATTTACCAGCTTTCTTTTCTTCTCTTAGTTCTTTGTAGATGCCTTGTTTATCTAAGATATTTTTAACAGTATCTGTTGGTTGGGCACCTTCTTTAATCCATTTTTTAGCTGATTCTTTGTTGATAACAACAGTAGAATTCTTTAATGGTTGGTAAGTACCAATTTCTTCAATGAATCTTCCATCACGTGGAAATCTTGAGTCTGCTACAACGATTCTATAACTAGCATCTTTATGTCTACCAGTTCTTTTTAATCTAATTTTTACTGACATTTTTAATAATCCTCCTAAATGACAATAATATTATACATAATATTAAAATGGTGTCAACCATTTTTAGTTAACACCATTTAAAATTTTAACATTCCACCAAACATTGACTTCATTTGTTTCATTTGAAGTTTCATATTTTCAAATTGCTTCAATACATTATTAACATCACTAACATTCATCCCAGATCCTTTAGCAATTCTTATCTTTCTTTCAGCTTTTAAAATATCAGGATTTTTTCTTTCTTTTAAAGTCATTGATTGAATAATACATCTCGTCTTTTTAATCGTTTTTTCAGCTTGATCAGTTTGCTCTTTAGTAATCTTAGGCATACCTGGGATTAATTTTGCAATTGCACCAAGAGGTCCTAATTTTCTAGTGGATTCAATCTGCTTTAACATATCATTTAAATCAAATTTACCAGATAGCATCTTGTTTACTAATCTTTTAGCTTCCTTTTCATCAATCTCTTCTTGGACAGTTTCGACAAGTTTTACAACATCCCCCATACCAAGAATTCTACTTGCCATTTGAGAAGGGTTAAATACTTCAAAATCTTTTAATCTTTCTCCTGTGCCACTAAATTTAACATGTAAAGAAGTTAAATAAGCAATAGATAATGCCGCTCCTCCTCTAGCATCACCATCAAGTTTAGTCATCATTACACCACTTAATCCGATTGCGTCATTGAACATTTTAGTAACATTAACTGCTTCTTGACCACTTAAAGAGTCGACTACAATTAAAGTTTCAAAAGGATTTAAAGTCTTCTTTAAATTCTTTAATTCATTCATCATTTCTTCATCAATAGATAATCTACCTGCTGTATCAAAAATACAAACATCATATCCGTTATATGAAGCATAAGAATAAGCATCTTTAGCAATCTTTATAACATCTTTACTTGATCTATCATAATAAGTAAATACTCCAATAGTTTTACCAAGTCCTTCCAATTGATCAATTGCACCTGGTCTATATACATCAAGACCAACTAACATTACTTTTTTATCTTGTTTATTTTTAAGAAAATTAGCTAATTTTGCTGCCATAGTAGTTTTACCACTGCCTTGTAAACCAACAAGCATAATATTAGTAACTCCTTGTTTAGCAAATTTTAATCCTTCAACATCTTTACCAAGTAAATTAATGATTTCATCATTAATAATCTTGATAACTAGTTGACTAGGGTTAAGTTTTGTAGCAACTTTTTCTCCAATCATCTTCTCTTTACTGGATTCTAAAAAAGCCTTAATAACATCGTTATTACAATCCGCATCTAATAAAGCTATCTTGATTTCTTTTAAGATATCTTCAATATTTTCTTCGCTTAATCGACTAGTTCCTTTAATCTTTTTAAATAATCTTTGGAAACTATCACTAATCATTTCAAAACCCATAATCTAATCCTCAATAATTTGAATAATCTTATTTGTTATAGCATTTTTATTCTCTTCACAAATCTTAATTATTTGATTATATTTTTTAAGTAATCCTAATTTAGTTTCATAATCTTCTAGTATAGTTTCTACTCTTTTTAATAGATTGAAAATAGCATTACGACTAACTTTATAATATTCGCTAATCTCATTTAAACTTAAATCATCATAATAATACATCTCAAATACTTCTATTTGATATTTAGTTAATAAATTACTATATAAATCAAACAATTGATTTAATCTTTCTTTCTTAATCAATTCCATATCTAAATAATCCTAATACTAAAAACTAAATCAATTAAAAATAAAATAATAAAAGTACCTGACCAATTACGATAGAAGTAAGGATTCTTTAACATATTTTCTTTAATTGGAAAATAAATATACGCAAATACAAAAGATAATATTAAATTGCTAATACAGATACTAAGTATCCCACTAATTCCTAGTGCCCCACAAATTAAACTACTTATAACATCACAAATTATAATAATTATAAATCCTAATAATAATCTTCCTAAATTCATACCATTCACCTCAATCTAATATTCCTTTTAAATATTCATCTAAATCAAATTCCATTAAATCGTTAATTCCTTCACCAACTCCAATATACTTAACTGGTATATTTAATTGATCTTTAATACCAAGTACAATTCCACCCTTACTAGTTCCATCCATCTTAGTTAGAATAATCCCAGTAATATTACAGTTATCCAAGAAAGCTTTAGCTTGATATATCCCATTTTGACCAATAGTTGAATCAAGCACTAATAAAGATTCAACATATTGCTCTGGTAATATCTTAGATATAACTCGATACATCTTATTTGCTTCATTCATCAAATTATCTTTTGTTTGAAGTCTTCCAGCCGTATCAACAATAACTAAATCATATCCTTCTTTTACGCCTTTACTTACTCCATCATAAATAACACTACTAGGATCACTATTATCATGCCCACTTACTATATCCACATTAACTCTTTTTGCCCATACATCTAATTGTTCGATAGCTCCCATTCTAAATGTATCTGCACCAACTAATAAAACTTTTAATCCCTTATTCTTATAAATATTAGCAAGTTTAGCAATACTTGTTGTCTTTCCAACACCATTTACCCCAAAAACTAATATTATATTAGTTTTATTTGATAAATTAATCTGACTATCATATTCTTGTTTAGAATATAAAGTTTTTAATTTATCAAATAATAAATCAGTGATTTGATTTGGGAAAGTGATTTTATTTATCTTGCAATCATCTTTTAATTCATCAATTATCTTTAAAGATAATTTTGCTCCAACATCATTACTAATTAATAAATCTTCTAAGGATTCAAAATAAGATTCATCTACTTTACTAAACTTATTTAAAAGTAGTGCAACCTTTTCTTTAAATGATCTTTTAGTTTTATCTAATTTATCACTAATAGCCATTTCTATTTCACCATTTTATTTAATGCATCTTTAGCGGCAGCTTGTTCAGCGGCTTGTTTATTAGATCCTTTTCCTCTGCCAAGTAAAACTTCTTCATTATAAACTTCAACTATAAATTCAGGATTATTTGAAGGTCCTGATTGACTAACTTGCTTATAAGTAACTGTTCTTTTAGATTCACTAGCAACATATTCTTGCAAAGTAGTTTTTGGGTCTTTTAATTCTAATAAAAGATTTTTAATTCCTTTTTTAGATACATAAATATTATATAAACCCATAACAAAATCTTTGGCTTTATTAAATCCATGATCTAAATAAATAGCGGCAATAAAAGCTTCAAATACATCGCTAACTAAAGATGGTTTAGATCTTCCATTTGCCTTATCTTCACCATTGCCAAGTAAGATATAATCTTCTAAATCAATCATCTTAGATAACTCATATAAAGTTTCCATTCTTACTAGATTGCTTCTAAGTAAAGACATATCTCCTTCTTGCATATTATTGTATGTGGTATAGATATAATCAGTAATTATATGTTCTAGTATAGCATCACCAACAAATTCTAATCTTTGGTAATTACCGTTTTTATTTTTGGTTTCATTTTCATATGAAGGGTGAGTAAAAGCTCTTAGATATAAATCTAAAGATTTATATGGAATATTTAGTTTATTTAAAAACTCTTTAATATCCTTATTCACTTACAAACGCCTCTTTTATCTTATTTACCATATCGTTTTTAATCATGTTATAACAAACTCTAATAGCATGATAAAAACTATAACTATTGGAATTACCATGAGCTTTAACGGCAATACCATTTATTCCAGCAAGCATTGCTCCACCATATTTTTTATAATCTAAATCCTTCTTGAAATCATCAAAACCAGGTTTTGCAAATAAATAGCCAATCTTAGTAAAGAAATTCTTTTTAAATGCTCCTTTAATTTTAGCATTAAATAAATTTGCTGTTCCTTCAATTGTCTTTAACATTACATTGCCAGGATATCCCTCACATACAACAACATCAGCTTGTCCAGTTAAAACATATCTTGCTTCAATATTTCCTTCAAAACAGATATCTTTTTCTTCTCTTAGCAAATGATTTGCTTCTTTTCCAACAGGACTTCCTTTTTTATCCTCGGCCCCATTACTTAATAAATAAACTTTAGGATCCTTAACTCCCATAGCACATTTACTATAAATTGCTCCCATATGAGCAAATTGAACTAAATGTTCGGGTTTATTTTCGTTATTTGCTCCAATATCAAGCATAGTAACTCCTTTACCATCTAATGTTGGGAATGGAGAAACCAAAGCTGCTCTTAATACCCCAGGAATTAGTTTTAGTTTAATAGTTGCACCAGTTAAAAAAGCTCCAGTACCTCCACAACTAACAACACCATCACAAGTATTATTGCTAACTAAATCAATAGCCTTAATCATACTAGATTCTTTCTTTCTTAAAACATCCAGTGCTCCTTCTTCCATGCCCATAACATCTTTAGCATCGATTATGGTTGCGGCACTACCTAAGTCACTTAATTCCTCTTTTTTTCCAACGACGTAAAATTCTACATCGTCATGATCTTTTAGAAACTTTTTTACTGCCTCAACTACAATACTAGCGCCATTATCGCCACCCATTGCATCAATTGCGATTTTAATCATATTAATCACCTCTTTATATATTTTATATAATTTATTTAATTAAATAAATAATTAAATAAAAAGCCATCATTTGATGGCTATATTATATAATTATTCTACTCCGAATAAGTAAGAGTATACTGGTTGATCTCCTTTATGAACTTCAACATCACATCTATATGTATCTGTGACAAATTTTGCGATATCATTAGCACTATTTTCATCAATATCTTCACCATAGATAATAGTGACAATTGAAGTGTTCTTATCACATAATTTTCTTAATAATTCTTTTGCAGCATCTTGTTTAGACTCTTTGCAGCATAAGATTTTTCCTTCTCCAATACCCATGAAATGATCCTTTTTAATATCTATTCCATCAATCTTGGTATCTTTAATTGAGAATGTTACAGATCCACTTTTTACATTTTTAATTGCGCTATTCATTTCTTTAACGCTATCTTTAATATTTCCATTAAAACTTGCGAACATACAAGCTTCTAAACCTTGTGGAAGAGTTTTAGTTGGAACAACTTCAACGTTGCACTCATTAGCAAGTTCAGCAGCTTGTTGAGCGGCCATTATAATATTCTTGTTATTTGGTAATAAGATAACGTTTTTAGCGTGAACTTTTTCAATTGCGATAGCGAAATCTTCAGTAGAAGGATTCATAGTTTGTCCTCCACTTACTAAATAACTAACGCCAAGGCCTTTAAATAATTCATCTAACCCTTGGCCAAGTGAAGTTGCAATAATAGCAAAATCATTCCAAGGTTCTTCTTTCTTAAAGAAATCTTCTTCAAACTTTTCTTCATTAGAACTACTGATATCTAATGCAGCGAATTCTCCAAAGTTTTGAACGCTGTTTAAGATAGTTCCAGGTCTACTTGTTTTAATAATTACATTAATGTAATTATCTTTATAGTTAATAGTAGGATTTTCTCCTAAACCTTTTAATATTTCTTCAAACTTTTCTTTATCAAAACGTTTCTTGCCAACAGCACTAACAATCTTTAATACAAAGTTACAAGTATAAATATATTTAGTATCTTTTGCTTCTTTCTTAGCTTCTTCTTTAGGTAAATCAGTGCTTAAGTTTCCTCTTTTTACAGATTCTCCTAAACAGCATTTATACATTCCTTCAATAATTCTAACAAGTCCAGCACCACCACTATCAACTACACCAACTTCTTTTAAAACTGGTAATAATTCCGGGGTATGTTCTAATGAAACTTGTGCTTTTTCTAATAATATTTCCAAAGCATCAGTTATAGTTAAATTAGTAGATGAAACTTCTTTTAAAGCAGCACTGCTTTCTCTAATTACAGTTAAAATAGTACCTTCTGTTGGTTTCATAACGGCTTTATAAGCACCTTCAGCACCTTTTACAAAACCATCAGCGAATTGATCAACACTAACTTCAGTTAAATCAGCTAATCCTTTTGAAAATCCTCTAAATATTTGAGATAAGATAACACCACTGTTGCCTCTTGCTCCCATAAGTAATCCTCTTGAGAATAACTTAGCTACTTCAGAAATATTATCATTTCTAATATTTTCAATTTCCTTACAACCACTAGTCATTGTTAAATTCATGTTGGTACCAGTATCACCATCTGGAACTGGGAAAACATTTAATGCATCAATTTCTGGATAATGATTAAATAAGTTGTTTGCTCCAGAGATTATCATCTCTCTTAGCAGGTCGCCATTTACTATTTTATCTACTCTTTTCATATAATTCCCCTATAAGCTTCTAATGCCTTGAACATAGATATTAGCTTGTGTGAAGTTAATATCTAAAGCCTTTTTTAATACATATCGTACTTTCTTTTGTACTTCGCTAACAACTTCAGTAATTTTTACTCCATATGCAACAATAATATACATATTCAATTCAAAACCCTTATTAGTATATTTAACACTAACGCCATTAATAGAATCATTAATACCTAAAATATCATTAACATGATCTTTTAAAGGATTTTTACTAGCAAGACCTAAAACGCCATAGCACTCACAAGCAGCATTGCCTGCAATTGATGCTATTGCTTTTAAAGATACACTAATATCGCCATTTGTTTTACTATGAATTGTTAACATTATAAAAACCTCGCATTTAATTATAATAATTAAATGGTCCACTTGTCAATTTTTTTAAGTTTCTATTGAATAAAAACATATAAAATGCTAATATAATTAAGCATAAAAACTAAAGGAGGATTATCTCTATGGCAAGAAAATGTGAATTATCTGGAAAAGGTCCATTAAGTGGTAACAATAGATCTCACTCTCTAGTAGCAACTAAAAGAAAATGGAATGTTAACTTACACAAGGTTAAAATGACTATTGATGGTAAGGAACAAGTAGTTAAAGTAAGTGCTAGAGAATTAAGAACTCTAAAGAAGGCCGAAAATCAATAATAAAAAGTAGAGAAATTATCTCTATTTTTTTATAAAATATAAGTGGGTGATTAATATGAGATATGGAAAGTATATTAAGAAAGGCGATACCATTGGAATTGTTGCTCCTTCTTTTGGGTGTAGTGGATATCCATATGAAGAAAAAGCTAAATATGCTGAATTTAAGTTTTTTAATGAAGGATATAATATTCAATATGTTCCAAATGCTTTTAAGTTAAATATTGAAGATATATTAAGTGATGATTATAAATTAAAAGCTAAAGAATTTATGGATATGTATCTTGATGATAATATTTCAGCATTAATCTCAATAGCTGGTGGAGAAATAATGTGTAATACCATTGATCATATAGATTTTATTAAAATAAAGAAAGCAAAACCTAAATTATTCGTTGGCTTTAGTGATAATACATGGATGAATTTTTTATTACCAACTTTATGCGATATTGGTAGTGTTTATGCTAATAATTTTACTAGTTATGGTCAAAAGAAATGGCATGAATCATTATATAATACAATAGATATATTAAGTGGGAAAAAGATTATTCAAAAGAGCTTTGATAAATGTCAATTAATTGATATTTCCAAAACTCCAAATCACGCTACTGATGGATTTAATTTAGATACACCATCGCACTGGAAAACCCTTGATAAATCAAAAGAAATTGAGATTAAAGGAAGAATAATTGGTGGCTGTGTTGAAGTCTTAAATTCTATTGTTGGAAGTAAATATGATAATGTTTATAACTTCACTAAAAAATATAAAAAAGATGGCATAATATTCTTCTTTGAAGCGTGTGAAATTAATGTGATTGATCAGTTAAGAAGTTATAAACATTTTATCGATTCTTCTTGGCTAAATAATTGCAAAGGAATATTAATTGGAAGAACAAAAAATAAAGATGAAGTATTTGGAATTACTTATGAGAAAATGCTCCATGAGTGTTTTGATTCATTAAATATACCAGTTATATATGATGTTGATATCGGTCATATCGATCCAGTATTAACAATAGTTCAAGGCAGTTATGCTAAAGTAACTTATAAAAATAAAAAAGGAACTATTGAACAAACTCTAATCTAGTTCCTTTAGTATTTGACTCGCATAATCGACTACTTGATGTTTAGATTCAAGTAGTCTTTTTTTAGATTGATGGCCTTGGCAAACTAAAATACAATCAGCATTAATAGCATCAGCTACCTCCGCATCATGAGTTGAATCACCAATAAATAATATTTTCTTATCTTTTCCAACTCTTTCTCTAAATCTTTCAGCAATATGAACTTTTGATTCAGCATATATATTGCTAATACCGTATACATGATCAAATAAATCTTTAATACCAAGTACATTTAATTGCTCATCTAAATTCTCTTTTTTAGAAGCTGACAAAACAATTTGTGAAATATTATAAGTATTCTTTATAGTGTGAATAGTATCGATTACCGTTTCACAAAATCCACAATTAAAACTGGCCGTTTGATAATATTTCACAAATTCTTTTGATAATACTTCAAATGATTCTTTTTTAAAATCAAAACCAACATCTTTATAATAATCTATTACTGGGAATCTAAAGACATCACGATATTGTTCTATGGTAACAGTTTTTAGATTTCTTTTTTCTAGCATGGTATTCAAAATATCTAGACATAAGTCTAGATCATCTAAGATAGTTCCATTAAAATCCCAAACTATATAATCGTATTTCATATCTTATAAATTATACAAAAAATATTTGATAATAAGTATATTTTTTTCTATAATATTCTTACCTTTTAGAAGAAGAGTGATAATCCATGATTAAGGTTAATTTCGAAGGAAAGGACGTTTTTTTGTCCCGTCCAACTAGAGTTATAGATCTAATTGAAGATAAAGATGATTTATCTATTATTTGTTGTCTTGTTAATAATGTTACTCAACGTTTAGATTTTGAGTTAAGACATAATTCAAAGGTAGAATTATTAAGATTAGATAATCATTATGCCTGCAATACATATTACAATTCTTTAAGATATTTATTTGCTATGGCAACACATAATTTATATCCTCATTTATCAGTTAAATTTTCATATTCAATCTCACAAGGATCTTTGATTAGAACTATAAATAGTGATATTAAATTCAATGAGAAAATGCGCAAAGAGATTGATAATGAGATGCATCGTTTAGTTGAATCTAAGCTTGATATTAATGTAAGTAAGATGGCTAATAATGATGCAGTTAGTATTTTTGAAAAACTAGAATATAAAGATAAAATTGATATCTTAAAATATCGTCCAGAAAAAACAGTTTATATGTATACATGCAATGAATATATGAACTATGTTTATGGCAAGATTGTAACCAATACTAAATACTTAGATAAGTTTGAGCTAACAATGTATGAAAAAGGCATATTATTAAGATATCCAAGAGCCGAAGAAAAAGGAAATATACCAAATCTAATCATAGAAAATACTTATCAAAATACTTTAAATAAAGCTTATAAATGGGCTAGAATGATTAGCGCTGAAACCATTGCTGATATTAACTCTCATGTAACTAATTATTATGATAAAGTAAACTTCGTTCATGTCTGTGAGGCAAGACATAATCAAGATCTTGTTGATATTGCTGAACAAATTAGCGATAAAATTGATGATATTAAATTAATCGCTATTGCTGGACCTAGTAGTAGTGGTAAAACAACATTTTCCAATAGACTTAGAATTCAACTTATGACTCTTGGAATTAATCCGGTTAAATTAAGTATTGATGATTATTATTTACCTCGTGATAAAGTAAAACCTGGAAAAGATGGGAAAGTTGATTTAGAAGATATTAATATTATTGATATTGAATTATTTAATAAAGACTTAAATGATTTATTAAACGGAAAGAAAGTAACATTACCAGTCTTTGATTTTAAAACAGGGACTAGGAAAGTTGGCCAATCATTCCAAATAAAACCAAATCAACCAATCATTATTGAAGGAATACATGCCTTAAATGATTTATTAACCGTTTCTATTCCTCGTGCTAATAAATATAAAATTTATATTGGTCCTCATGTTCAAGTTAATATTGATAACTTATCTCCTATCCAATCTACTGACTTAAGAATGCTTAGAAGAATTGTAAGAGATAATAAATATAGAGGATATAGTGCTGAAACCACCATCTCACTATGGGACAATGTAAGAAGAGGAGAATTCAAATGGATTTATCCAAATGAAGAAGGTGCTGATTATGTTTATAATAGTGACTTAATTTATGAAGTTAATGTTCTAAAGAAACATGCCTTACCACTATTAAAGAAAATAGAAGAAGATTCACCACAATATAATAAAGCTCTCCATTTAATTAAATTCTTAAAATATTATGAAGATATTGAAGACGATCTAGTTCCTTGTAATTCGTTATTAAGAGAATTTATTGGTGGAAGTTGTTTTAAAGATTGTTAATTAAAAACTCCTGATTTACAGGAGTTTTTCTATCTTTAACATTCTATCTTTATTATTGATATCTTTTCTAAATTCAAACTTAAATTTATAGTTAGCAAGTAAATTTGTTAAAGGTTCTTTTTGATTATACCCAATCTCAAAATAAGCTGCCTTAAAATGTTTTTTATCTAATTCATCAAAGATTCTTTTATAAATACTAATGCCTTCTTTATCTTTAACAAACAATGCAATAGAAGGTTCATATTTTCTAACACTTTTACTAACATCATTATCTTTATAATAAATATATGGTGGATTAGAAACTAAGATATCAAAATCTTTATCATAATTTTCTAATAAATCATTTTGAATAATATTAATATCTAGGTTATTTAGATTGGCATTATACTTAGCAACCCTATTTGCTTTCTTTGATATATCAATACAAGTTACATTAAACTTATCACATTTCTTTTTAAGACTTAACCCAATACACCCAGATCCACTACATAAATCAATAACATTAATCTTTTGATTTGGAAAATCACTTAAAACCCAATTTACTAGTTCTTCTGTTTCATCTTCTGGAATTAAAACATTTTTATTAACATATAATTCTAAACCATAGAAATATGCTTTATGGGTAATATATTCCACAGGTTTCTCGTTTATAAATCTATCTAATAAATATTTAAGTTTAAGATATTTAAAAAAGTTTATATCTCTTTTTAATTCATCCTTTAATATTCCTATTTTAATATCTAAAACATACTCAAATATATCTAAAATAGATCTAGTATTTAAACTAGATCTTTTAGCAATTTGAGTATATTTATTATATAGATTTAATAGATTAGACATTAAATTCCACTACCTTTAAGTTTTAATTTTTGATCTTCATTAATTAAAGCATCAATAACTTGTTGGAGATTCCCTTCCATTACACGGTCTAATTGTTGGATAGTAAAATCAATACGATGGTCTGTCACTCTATTTTGAGGATAGTTGTAAGTTCTAATTTTCTCACTTCTATCTCCTGTTCCAATCTTACTTCTTCTTTCTTGACCTCTTGCAATATCAGCTTCCGCACGCATTTGATCATATACTTTAGTTCTTAAGATAGCAAATGCTTTTTCTCTATTTTCAATTTGGCTTCTACCATCTTGGCAAGTTACAACTATTCCAGTTGGGATGTGAGTTAATCTAACAGCACTATCTGTTTTATTGATATGTTGTCCACCTGCTCCACTTGCTCTATAAGTATCAATTTGTACTTCATTTGGATTGATTTGAACATCTACTTCATCAGCTTCTGGCATTACTAAAACTGTAGCAGTTGAAGTATGAATTCTACCACTAGCTTCAGTCTTTGGAACGCGTTGAACACGATGGGCTCCTGATTCATATTTTAATTCACTGTAAACTCTTTTACCTTTAATCATTATAGAAACCATACTAAATCCGCCCGCTTCAGATTCGTTTGCTTCATTTACTTCATAACTCCAACCTTTTTGATCACAAAACTTCATGTACATTCTAAGAAGATCACCAGCAAAAATATTACCCTCATCTCCGCCAGCTGCTCCTCTTATTTCCATAATGATATTTTTCTCATCGTTTGGATCACGAGGTAACAAAGCTATTTTGATTTGATTTAAAATTAATTCTTCTTGTTTAGTAGCTTCTTCTAATTCCATTTTAGCAAGTTCTGATATTTCTTTATCTTCATCTTTAGCAAGTATCATACTGTCTTCAATGGTTTGGATAGCTGTTTTATATTTCTTATATAATTCAGTTACTTCGTCTAGATTAGACTTTTCTTTAGCGTATTGTTTATATCTATTATAATCACTAGCAACATTTGGTAATGTCATCATATGTTCTAGATATTCGCATCTTTGTTCAATGGTATCTAATCTTTCTTTTAATGTTTGTTCAAGCATAATATTTAACTCCTTATTTAAATAATTCTTCAATAGGAACTTCTAGTCCTATGGCTATTTTTTCAATTCCTTTTAATGAGATGTTTCTTTTTCCTCTTTCAACGTCACAGATATAATTTCTATGAAGTCCACTCTTAAAAGATAATCTTTCTTGACTAAGATGTTTTTCTTTTCTTAGTTGTTTTATTCTATTTCCAAATTTAATTTCGATATCCATTGCTACAACTTCCTTAACTTTTCAATAATCTTCATAAGTTTACTCATTCGATATGAGAAGCCAGATTTACTTAATTCTAGATTAAATAAATCTTTACAGTCTTTACACAATTCAACATAACTAGCATCAGGGCTAGCAAGTCTTACTTCCGCAACAATCTTAAGTTTCCCATCTAAATCATCAAAACTAAACATATCTTTATACCATCTAATAGCTTCCGCTTGGTAATTACCATTTTCAATGGCTTTCTTTTCATTGCTAACTTCGCAATTTAATACTCTATTCATACTATTTAATTGATCTCTTTGAATTCTAGTATCTTCAAAATATAATAATGAATCCATAGTTTGGAATATTCTTAATAAATCGCTAATAGAATCACTTTTCTTAACATATACAATAACTTGATTTCTACGATCTATAGTTTTACCTTCTATATAAAACTTCTTTAATAGTTTAATTATAAAATTAGCAATAGTATAATTTTGGGTTGCTATTTCAAAATGGTAATTCTTAGTAGTTGGACTATTAACTGATCCGCTTGCTAAAAAACACCCTTTTAAATAATACTTAATAAGTTCAATGTCATGAGTTATAAAATCTGGTAATTTATTAAAATTACTAGATATATCATATATTCCTAGATCTTCTAAGATTAATTTAGCCTTATTTAAGATATCAATATGAACAATCTTACCAAGACTAGTTGTTCTGAATCTTTTTTGTTCACTAATAGAGATTCTTGGTTCAACATCATATAAGTCTTTAATAATACTTAAGATGAGTTTAGCTATCTTAATATTCTCAGTTCTAATTTGAATAACCCATCCAGTATTTCTAATTGATAAAGTTGAGTTGATCTTCATAAAACCAGAAAGCATCGCTTTCTTTGCTAATTCATTTTCAAATGCTAGAGTGCATATTTCTTCTTTTACTTTTCTAGTAAATGAAATAGGTTCTATTTGACTTAACTTATTCATATTTATCACACTATCAGTGTTATTTTATCATATCTCATATATTTGTTAAATATATGCTGTTTCAATTTGTATTACTGGATAATAAATCTTATTAATCTTCTTTAAAGAATTTTTAACAAGATTCATTATCTCTTCTTTAGTATGTTTTAAATAATGATGTGGAATAACTAAATCAAAAATAATATTAATTTGTTTTTCACCATCAACCATTCTAAAATCATGAATTGAAAAATCTGGATCAATTGATTTAATAGCTTCTTCTACAATAGTTTTATGTTCTAAAACTTTTTTAGAAGTAGAAATTGGATCCATATGGATTGTGGTAATAATTCCCATCTCATTAAATATCTTAGCTTCTACAGCATCAATTACTTCATGGGCTTTTACTATATTACATTTTTCATCAACTTCGGCATGAACGCTTGCAAATTGTCTTGTTGGACCATAATCATGAATCATTAAATCATGAATTCCAAGTATTCCTTCTCCACTTAATACTAGACTAGATAATTTATTAACTGTTTCATTAGTAGGAGGGATACCAAGTATTGTTCCAATGGATTCTTTAGCAATATTAAATCCACCATAACAAATTAGTAAAGCAACAAAACATCCGCTAATTCCATCAAGAGGAAGATTGATAAATGTTCCTAAAATAGTAGCAAGCAGAATAACACTACTAGTAATTGAATCATATAAAGAGTCCATTGCAGTAGCATTTAAAACCATTGAGTGAGTCTTTTTACCATAAATCTTATTATAGATAAACATATAAACTTTAATTAGAATTGAAATACATAAAACAATAATGATGGTATAACTAAAATCTACTGGTGTAGGGTTAAGAATCTTTTTAACTGATTCAATGCCTAATTCAACACCCATAAACATTATTAAAAAACTAACGACTAGTGAAGCAATATATTCGAATCTTCCATGTCCAAAAGGATGTTCCTTATCTGGCTTCATATTAGATAACTTAGCTCCAAGAATTGCAACTACACTACTAGAAATATCTGCAATATTATTTAAACCATCAGAAACAATAGCAATACTTCCTGATATTGCCCCAATGGTAATCTTTAAACTAGAAGCAATAATATTCAAAAATATCCCAAAAAATCCTGTAATAATTGAATATTGTTCTCTAACTTTACTATCGCTATAATTTTTAAAATCTTTAATAAATATTTTTGCAAGTAATTTAATCATATATTCAAAAAGACCTTACCGGTCTTTTTCCTTTCTAGAACTAAAGTTCTACATTGTGATAGACTGTGTCAACATCTTCAATTTCTTCAAACATTGCAAGCATTCTATCAAAATACATCTTATCTTCTTCGTTTAGAGTTACATATTCATCATTTTCTGGAATATAAGTAACTTCAGCACTAGTGACATTAGCACCTTCTATAGTTTCTAATGCTTCTTTGATAACATCAACATCACCAGGTTGTCCCATAACAATAACTTCATTATCAACTGTTTCAACACTGCTAACATCAATTTCGCTCATTAATAAGGTTTCTAAGGCATTGTCCTCGTTAATACCAGTTGCTGATACAATAGCAACATGGTTATAGCTATGCATAACAGATCCGCCAATTCCCATCTTACCATGGTTTTTAGTGAATACTGCTCTTACTTCTGATACTGCTCTATTAACATTATCAGTCATACATTCAACAATTAAAGTTGATGCACCAGGGCCAAATCCTTCATATATTAAAGTAGTATAATCAGCAGCAGTTCCAGATTTTGCTTTATCAATACATCTTTTAATTAAATCAGCAGGAACTTGTGCTTTCTTTGCTCTTTCAATAATTCTTCTTAATTCAAGGTTCATATTAGGATCAGGAACACCGTTCTTGGCTGCTAATAGAATCTCTTTACCATATTTACTATATAATTTTGTTTTTGCGGCAGCAGTTTTAGCCATACTAGCTGCTCTAACTTCATGTGCTCTTCCCATATTTATTCTCCTTAATAAGACTATAATATTTTATTCTTTTAGATAAACTAAATCAATATATTATATATTGATTAGTTTTTTAGAATAATCTTTTTATGCAATGGGATAGCAACTATAATCGATAAAATAGTTGATCCAAGCATCCATGGACCATTATATAATATAAAACTATATAATAAGACAAAACCTACTCCTACACTATCTTTTTCAAAATACTCAGCAGCGTATTCTTGGAAAAATAATACTCCACTTAATCCATGCATCATATATCTAATAAAACATACTACAATTATTCCAATAATATACCAGGATAATTTATTAGCTTTCTTCTTAAATAATCCTGTTAATCCAAGACAAGAAAAAGCAAACAAATAATCAAAAAATATTGAACCAATATGCCAGAAAAAACCATCTAAAATAAAGTTAATTACAGCATAACATACTCCACCAATTACCCCGTATTTAACATTATTTCTATATCCATTTAATATAATTGGAAGCATAGCAATGCTAATACTTCCTCCATTTGGCATTTTTAAAAAACCAAACATCTTAAAAGTAAGATCTAAAACAATTGCCAATCCAACAAATACTCCAGTCTCACAAATACATCTAATTTTCTTATTCATATAAATAAAAAGTCCTTTCTTATAAGTGAAAGGAAAAACATTTAACAAATATTTTCCCTCCGCTAGCATTACCTAGATCAGGTACGGTCTATTCTTAAACAAGAATACTCTCAGTTTACTTCAGTAAACTCCCAACTATTATTATATATCTTTTAAATTACCACTCAATTGGTTTTATATTATTTTTAATTAAAAACTCATTTGTTTTACTAAAATGATGATTATTAAAAAATCCATGGTATGCACTTAATGGAGATGGGTGAACTGATTCTAAAATTAAGTGTTTAGAATTAGTGATAATCTTTTTCTTGTTAATAGCATTTTTACCCCATAAAATAAAGACTTTTGGCTTATCATCATCATTTAAATATCTTAGTATTTTATTTGTAAAAATCTCCCATCCTTTATTAAAATGTGATAAAGGCAGATGTTCTTCTACAGTTAATGTTATATTCAAAAGAAAAACTCCTTGTTTAGCCCAACAACTTAAATCTCCATTTTCCTTGTGAATACCTAGATCGTTTTCTAATTCTTTAAAAATATTCTTTAAAGAAGGAGGTAAAGTAATATAACTTGGAACACTAAAAGAAAGCCCTGTTGCTTGGCCTTTCTCATGGTAAGGATCTTGCCCTAAAATAATTACTTTCACATCCTCAAATTTACAATATTTGAAGGCATTAAAAACATCCTCTTTAGGAGGATAAATATTCTTAAAAGAATATTCTTTTTCTAAAAATGTATTTAATGCTACAAAATAATCTTTAGAAGATTCTTTAGCAATAATCTCATCCCAATTCATACATAAATTATACTCAATTTATATGATAAATTGTAAAAATAAATTGAAACTTAAACTTTATAATCTAAAATAGTAATGTATTATGAATAGCAAAATAAAGAAGATTTGTATATGCGGAATGATGGCAGCTTTAAGTATTGTCATCGATTTAGTAAGCATAAGATTAGATAATATTTTTGTAAAATATACCTTTTATCCATTGCCTTTGTTATTATGTGGGATAATATTTGGCTATAAATATGGATTTTTAGCGGGGTTTGTAGAAGGGTTTATTAGTCAAGTTATTGTATATGGTTTATCATTAACTACTCCTATTTGGATGTTAGCACCAATTTGTTGGGGGGTAGGAAGTGGATTATTGAGACTTATATTTAAGAAAAATGATCATATTGATATTGTTATTATTGTCTTTTTAACATCTTTTGTATGTTTAGGAGTTAATACAGTAGCAAGTATATTAGATGGTATTTTGCTTCATTATGATTATTCTTATATATTTGCATCAATTATAACTAGACTAATAACTTCATTAATAATGGGTGTTATTTATAGTTTTATTATTGTCGGGATAACACCAATAATTAAAAAGGAAGTTAAATAGAATATGAAAAAGAAATTTGTTTTACCTAGACATAGATTTCTAAAGACCATTATTGGCCCAGTTTTAGATATCATTCATAAATGTAATAAGGTTAATGTTGTTAAAGATAAAACTATTAAAGGTCCTTGTTTAGTACTTTCAAATCATCAAACTAGCAATGATCAATTCTTTGTTGATCGTATTTTTAAACCTTTTGTTAATTTTGTCGCAACTGAAGATATCTTTAGTTTAGGCTTTACTTCTAAATGTATAAGATATTTATCTGCTCCTGTAATGAAGATTAAATCAATTCCTGATATTTCAACTATTAGAAATTGTTCTAATATAATGAAAGAAAACGGAATTGTTGGAATATTCCCAGAGGGAAATAGAACATATTCTTCTAAGCAATGCAATATTGATATAAGTATTGCTAAGATGGTTAAGATGTTTAATGTTGATGTGTATTTAGTTAATATAACTAATGGTTATGGTTATCAACCTAGATGGGGAGATAAAGTAAGAAAATGCCCTGTAGATGTTAGAATTGTTGATAAGATTAGTAAAGAAGATGTCGAAAAATTAGATCTAGAAACATTGCATAATAAGATATGCAAAGCATTAGATGTATCTAATAAAGAAACTAATACTTATGTTGATCAAAACAAAGATAGAGCTTTATATATGGAAAGATTATTCTTTGTTTGTCCTAAGTGTGGATCTATTAGTTCATTGCATTCATTAAATAATTCTATTAGTTGTGATAAATGTGATTTTGAGGCAACTTATAATAAAGATTTAACATTCTCTTCTAATTTAGAATTATTAAATAATAAGAAAATAGATACATGGTATTATGAACAAGAAAAATGGATTAAAGAAAAACCTCTTGAATATTTTGATCGTTTCTTATTTAAAGACGACTGCGTAACAATGAAACAAACAATTATTGGCAAAAGAAAAGTTTTAATTGGACATGGTCCTCTTAAAATGAATAATGAATTCTTAGAAATAACTACTGAACATCATACATATACCATTAAACTTAATGATATTATTTCAATTTCAGTTTTAGGTAAGCATAAATTCAATGTCTATCTACCTGGAAATACCATTTATCAATTCATTGGAGATACTACATTTAATGCAATTAAATATATGTATCTTTATTATCATATAAGAAACATTAAAGGAGGCAATAAAAATGACGAATTTTTGGGAATTTAGTGTTTGGAGTATTTTAATTGGTATATTTATCTTAATGTTATTTATGCTAATTGCCGAAGGAATTAAAAAGATTCCTTTTGTTAAAAGAAGTTTACTTCCTACTAGTGTAATTGCTGGAATATTGCTTTTAATAGTTAAAACATTATGGCCTTGGTTTGATAATCAATTAGATGAATCTTTCATGTCAGTATTAACTTACCATATGTTAGCACTTGGTTTTATTGCTAGTTCATTAAAAGGAAATGATGATAAGAAGAAGTCTGAAAAAGGCGTTATATTCTGTACTGGTATTGTCACAGTAAGTTCTTATATAATCCAAGGCATTGTTGGTTTAATTGTTACAATACCATTATCATATTTTATTACTAATTTAATTCCAGCTGCTGGTTTATTACTTCCAATGGGTTTTGGTCAAGGAACTGGTCAAGCTTTAAACTGGGGTAATATATATGAAACTCAAAGAGGTTTTGTAGGTGGTACTACATTTGGATTATCAATTGCTGCTCTTGGATTTATTGTTGCTTGTATTGTTGGTGTATCATATCTAACTTATCTAAAGAAAAAAGGATTAGTAAAAGGAACCATTGAGTCTAAAGCGTGTAATGAACTTGTATGTGAAAAAGATGAAGCCCCTTCAACAGAAGCTATTGATAAATTAACAACTAATCTAATGCTAGTTATGATGGTTTATTTTGTAACATATCTAGTTATGTTTGGATTAGGTGAATTATCTAAAAAATTAGGCGATTTTGGATATAATACTTTAATACCATTAATATGGGGATTTAACTTCTTATTTGGTACAGTATTCGCAGTTTTGTTTAAAAAGATTATTAAAGTATTAAGAAATAAGAAATTCTTAAAATACAAACCTACTAATGATTATTTATTAAAAAGATTATCCGGAATGTTCTTTGATATTATGATTGTTGCTGGTGTTGCCGCAATTAATATATCCGCTCTTGAAAACTTATGGCTACCATTAATATTAATGGGATTATTTGGTACTATAGTTACATTTATATATGTTAAAATTATGTCAAAAGTATTATGGAAAGGTTATGAATATCAAGGCATTATGTCAATGTTTGGTATGTTAACTGGAACTGCAAGTACTGGAATGATCTTACTTAGAGAAATTGATGAAGATTATCAAACTCCAGCCAGTGATAATTTAGTCTATCAACAAGTACCAGCAATTGCCTTTGGTTTTCCAGTATTATTACTATTATCATTTGCGCCTAAATCTCTGTTAAATACTTGGATATCATTTATCTTACTAATACTATTATTTGTTGGATACAATTTTGTTATTTATCTTGTTAGAAGAAAGAAAATAAAATAAAGCTCTATGGAGCTTTATTTTTATATATTTTTCTAACTTTTGTTAAAGTATTATCAATTTTCTTATTATCTATATCTAACTGTTTTGTTATTTCATTATAAGTATAACCATCTATTCTTAAATCAATTATTCTTTTCTCTAGCATATTTAACTCATCCATAAAGGATAAATCAAAACTATCAGAATCATTTAATATATAAGTAAAGCTATAATTTGATAAATCATCACTAGTTATCTCGTTTCTTCTTCTAAGTTTTTGCTCGTTATATAAACTTTTTAAATAATTTAAACATGATTCTCGATAGAAAGCATAGAAAACACCTTTATCAAATTGATAACGATCAATACAACGATATAGTAATTGATAGCACATGCTTATAGCATATTTCTTAATGCCTTTATCTAAATAAACAACACTACACCAATATAATATGTGGTATAAATATCTTTCTTCTAATAACTTAAATGCTAATGGATTGTTTCTTTTTGCTACATAAACTAATTCATCATCATCAATATGCATTATAATTATTTCCTTTCTATAAAAATAATACTTTAATACATATACTACTTAGTTCTATTTCTTAAAATCTGATATAACATTACGGCTGTGGCATTGCTAACATTTAAACTATTAACATGTCCTAATAAAGGAATTGAAACAACATAATCACATTGTTTTAAAACAAGTCTGGATATTCCTTTTGATTCACTACCGACTATTAAACATATCTTAGTCTTATAATCTACTTCATCATATCCAATAGTTCCACTTGCTTCTGCTCCAACTATCCAATATCCTTTTTCTTTTAATTTATTAATAGTATTAGTTAAATTGGTAACATTAGCCACCTTAACATATTCAATAGCCCCTGTACTAACTTTAGCAACTGCGCTAGTTAATGGAGCACTATTATGGGTTGGAACAATCATTGCATACATATCTAAAGCATCCATTGTACGCATAATAGCACCAATGTTGTGAACATCTTCTATTCCATCTAACATAACAATAGTTGGATACTTTTTAGTTTCAGCAATCTTTAATACTTCATCTAAACTAACATAATCATAAGTCTTAACTTTAGCAACTAGACCTTGATGATATATTGAATTAGATAAAGTATCCAATTTCTTTTTACTAACAATCTTATATTCTTTATCTTTTAAAGCATCTAAAATACGACGATCTTTTAATCCTTCTTGAACATATATCTCTTCAATATCAGTATTATTACTTAATCTTTCTAATACTGTATTTTTCCCATATATATAATAAGCCATTATATTAATCCTTTTTCGCTTAATTTATTTCTTATAATATCTGCATTAGCAAAATCTTTATTTAATCTATATTCATTCCATTTATTAAATAATTCTTTATCTTCATTACTTAACTTAACGTCTTCATATTTAAGTCCTAATACATCAATCATCTCTAAAACACTATTAAATAAAACACTTAAAGTATTATAATCTTTACTTCTTAAAGCATTATTCATATCCTTAATTGCTCCATAAATAATAGTTAATCCATTACTAGTATTTAAATCAACACTTAATTCATCTAAAAACTTATTAATTAAATCTTTAGATGATTCTTTAGAATCAATACTATTAATTTGTAAATTAATTGAAGCATTCTTTAATGCACTAAAGATCTTGTTAAGATCGTTTTGAGCATTAACTAATTGGTCACTAGCAAAATTTAATGGGGCTCTATAATGTCCTTCTAACATTACCATTCTAACCACATTACCGCCATATTGTTTAACTAAATCTTTTCCATATATAACATTACCTAAAGATTTAGACATTTTCTCATCGCCTAAATTAATAAAGCCATTATGCATCCAATAATTTGCAATATGATGATGATAGATAGCATTAGCTTGTGCTATTTCATTTTCATGATGAGGGAATTTTAAATCAAATCCTCCCCCATGAATATCTATTCTTGCATCTGGATAATAATCTTGAATCATACAGACACATTCGGTATGCCATCCTGGTCTACCAAGTCCAAATGGTGCATCAAATTTAATACCCACATCGGTATTTTTCCATAAAGCAAAATCTAAAGGGTCTTCCTTTTTATTATTTTCTTCAATTCTAGCCCCACTTTGTAAATCATCAGGATTAAAATGATTTAAAATACCATAATCATTAATCTTTTTAACTCTAAAAAATACATCTCCATCAACTTCATAAGCATATCCTTCTTTAATTAATTGTTCAATAAACTTAATCATATGTGGGATAGTGGTTGTAGCATGAGGGGTATAGGTTGGTCTAACACAATTTAATTCCTTTTGAACATCAAAGAAATTAGTTTCATATTTAGTAGCAATTTCTTTTTCACTAACATTTTCTTTTATAGCTTGATTAATAATCTTATCATCAATATCTGTAATATTTGAAATATAAGTAACTTCATATCCTAATTTTCTAAATAATCTAACCAATACATCAAATGTAATAACTGGTCTAAAATTACCAACATGAGGATATGAATAAACAGTTGGTCCACAAACATATAATGATACCTTACCTTCTTCTAAAGGTTTAAATTCTTCTAACTTATTTGTTAAACTATTAAATATTTTTACCATAACTATCTCCTATAATAAAAGCACCTATTAATAGGTGCTTAGATAATTCCTAAGCAATAATAATATACTATTTTACTGCTTAATTTTCAATTTATTTGCAAAATAACTTCTTATAAATTAATGGTCCTACTCCAACTGCGAATAAACCAAGTAATCCATATCTTAATGTAGCGAATAATACTTGTAGATAGAATCCAAGTTCTATATTCTTAATAACTAGTTTAATTCCAAAATAGAATATAACTCCACTAACTAAACTAATTAAAAATCTTGGTATTCTTTTAATAAACTTATCTTCTAATTCAAACTTAACATATTTATCCTCAATAATTGATCCTACAAAACAGCCAATTACTAACGCATAAGTTTTGAATAAATCTAGATGATGAATATCTTTTTTAATTAAAGCAAAAACTATAAATGGTAAGAAAACTAAAATACTATAAACATATAATTTTCTTTCCCCGATCTTATCATAAACCTTTGTTAATAAAAACGCACATAATAATCCAATTCCAACTCCAACAATAACATCGCTAACATAATGACAACCTAAATAGCATCTAGAAAAAGCCACTGCTGCAGTAAGAATTGCTGCTATAACATATCCAATTACTTTCTTAAACTTATCTGCTATTAGAAATGAAATACTACCAATAGATTCACTATGTCCACTTGGGAATGAATAACCAGTAGCAGTGTCTGGATAGACACAACTTATTCCATTATCTACTCTAAAAGGTCTTGTTCTATTAAACATTATTTTAACCGCATTATTTAAACAAGCTCCACTACTATAAACACATAATAATTTCTTTCCAAAAGTTTTAGAAAATAGAAAATAAAATAAAGCTATAATACAAAATGCAAAAGGTCCTTCTCCTAAAAATGTAATATACTTAAATACTTTATTAAAAACATCATTTCTAATTCCCTCTAATAATCTTAATATCTCTAAATCAATACTACTAATTATCATATTTATCACCTCTTAATATAATTATAATTAAATTATATTAAATATTGAAAGAAAAATATAATTTCAATATAATTTAAATGAGGTGATAAATATGATCGGATTTATAATATTTTTGATTTTTGCTTTTATTTTATTTTTAGGCAGTATTAGAATTGTTACTGAAACTCAAGCATTAGTCATTGAAAGACTTGGAAAATTTAATAGAATTCATTACAAGGGACTACATTTAATGATTCCAGTTATTGAAAGAGGAATTATAGTTGAATTAAAAGAACAAATTTGTGACTATCCTCCTCAACCAGTTATTACTAAAGATAACGTTACAATGAGAATTGATAGTGTAGTATTCTATAAGGTATTCGATCCAAAACTATATTGTTATTCAATTCAAAATCCTAAATTCGCTATTGAGACATTATGTGCAACTACATTACGTAACTTAATTGGTGAACTTGATCTTGATGAAACATTAACAAGTAGAGATGTCATTAACTCTAAATTAACTAAGAGCTTAGATGAAGCAACTGATCCATGGGGTATTAAAGTTTTAAGAGTTGAAGTTAAAAACATCCTTCCTCCAAAAGACATTCAAGATGCTATGGAAAAACAAATGAGAGCTGAAAGAGAAAGAAGAGAACAAATTCTTAAGGCTGAAGGTGATAAGAAAGCTGCTGTATTAGAAGCAGAAGGTTTCAAAGAATCAACCATTTTAAAAGCTGAAGCTCAAAGAGAAGCATTAATTGCTGAGGCTACTGGTAAAGCAGAAGCATTAAAGAGAATGTATAATGCTCAAGCTGAAGGTATTGAATGTATCAATAGATCTAAACCATCTAAAGAATATATTACTTTAGAAGGTTATAAAGCATTAGAAAAGATGAGCGATGGACAATCAACTAAGATTATTGTTCCAAATGAATTAGCTGGTCTTGCTGGATCATTAACAGCATTATCTGAAGTTGTTAAAGAAAAGAAGTAGAATAATCTACTTCTTTTTTTATTTTCTTAATATATCTTGGAATCTATTAACAAAGTTTTCGTGGTTAGCAGGAATTAATTCCCCACCAACTGCAAAACTAATTCTTCCTGTTTCTTCGCTAATAATAACTGTAACACTACTATGTTGTTCACTAAAACCAATAGCCGCTCTATGTCTTGCTCCAAATTTTCCAGGCATTGCTTTAGTAGTTGGAGTATAATAAACACTTGCTGCTTCAATAATATTTCCTCTAATAATTACTGCACCATCATGAAGAGGTGTTCCAACATAGAATATTGTTCTTAATAAATCAGCATTAACTTTACAATGAATTGGTTTTCCTTTTTCAATATAATCAGTTAAATCTTCACCTTTCTCAAATGTAAGTAAGGCACCAGTTTTTGTTTTAGATAATTCAATTACGGCTTCTTCAATTGCATTATAGAATTCATTTCTTTCACTTTCATTAGCAGTCTTATTCTTCTTTTTACCATTATATAAACCAAGTACATCATAAACTTTATTAGCGTGATTAACACAAAAATATGTAAAACTAGAGAATAAGAATAGTCCGAATAATAAAGCACTAATATTATATTTGATACTAAATAAAAACATCATAACAATGTATCCGATTAAGAAACTATAGAAATAGGATTTTCTTTGAGAACACTTATAAATAAAGAATAAACAAAATATCCCAACTATAACCCCAATTCCTAAATCAATTAAATAATTAATAGTAATATGATCAAACATAATATCACCCCTCCTATATATAATAATTTATTTTTGTTTATTAATAAATAAACAATAATAAAAATCATTCAAAAACTTGAATATAAGTACCATTTTATATAAAATAATATTGCTTAACTCGCCGGCTTAGCTCAGCTGGTAGAGCAATTGCTTCGTAAGCAAGAGGTCATTGGTTCAAATCCAATAGCCGGCACCATTATCAACTGGGAGTTTAGCTCAGTTGGGAGAGCATCTGTTTGACGTACAGAAGGTCATGGGTTCGATTCCCCTAGCTCCCACCAGTTAATAAATCACCTCTATCATAAATAGAGGTTTTTATTTTATATAAAAAGGTGTTTTTAAACACCTTATTTATTATCAATCCAATATCTTTCTAATACTTCGCCATCTTCTAAAACTTCATTTTCTTTAATACCATGATTATTTTGAATGCATTTAGCAGATCCAATATTAGATTTTAGACATGTAACTAATACTCTATCTATCCCAAGTTCCTTACATTTTTCTAATGCAAGTTTTAATATTAAGGTTCCATAACCTTTCTTTCTTTCACTTGGCCTAATACCATCTCCAATATGACCACCAGTTTCTAATAATCCTTTATTAAGATAATGCCTAATATTAGCTGCTCCAATAAAGATATCTCTTTCTTCATCATATAAGAAATAGGTTGAATCTGGAACAAAACCTTCTTTTGGATTAGTTATATCAAGATTATCTAAATAATAATCAAAATCATGATAATCATTTTTAAAGATAGCATATGGCGAATGGTTAGTGTTATATTGTTTATTATAACTTGTCCATTCATCAAGCATTTCTGTTAATTGTCTTTGATAAGACTTATCTAATTTAATTAATTTCATAAATAACATTATAGAATAAACCAGCCCTAATGGGCTGGTTATTTATTCTTATTTTAAATCTTCATCATCTGTTGCAAATCTAGGATTTTCATATAGACCAGTACCACATGGAATTAGTTTTCCAACGATAACGTTTTCTTTTAATCCCATTAACTTATCAATCTTTCCTTTGATAGTTGCATCAGTTAAAACTTTAGTAGTTTCTTGGAATGAAGCAGCACTTAAGAATGAATCAGAATCAAGAGCAGCTTTAGAAATACCAAGAACAATTGGTGCAACAACTGGCATCTTTTGTCCTTCAGATAGCTTAATCTTAGATTTTTCTTCTTCGTATTTTTCAAATGGAATCTTTGAACCAATTTCTAAGTTAGTTGAACCATTGTCAAGAACTTGAGCTTTCTTGAACATTTGTCTAACCATGATTTCAATGTGTTTGTCACTAATTGAAATCTTTTGATTCTTTAAGTAAACCTTTTGAATTTCACTTAAGATGTAATTCTCAACAATTTGTCTATCTTTAGTGATTGATAATAAATCTCTAGGATTGATAGAACCAACTGTTAATCTTTGACCAGCAAGTACTTTATCTCCAACTTGTAATTCTCTCTTTGGTAAGACGAATTCTTTATTGTCAATTAGAGCTGGAGCTAATTTAGCATTATATACTGTATCGTATGCTTTAGTATTCTTACCATCATCAACAACAATAGTATATTTACCATCTTTTTGGGTGATTTCAGTAATTGTACCAGTAATTTCACTAATCTTGGCTTGTCCTTTTGGTGGACGGCATTCAAACAATTCTTGAATTCTTGGTAAACCTTCAGTAATATCAGTACCACCAGCAACACCACCAGTATTGAAGTTACGCATAGTTAATTGAGTACCAGGTTCTCCAATTGATTGAGCTGCCATAATACCAACAGCATCTCCGATAGCAACAAGTTTTGATGTAGCTAAGTTAGTACCATAACATTTTTGACATACGCCATTTTTAGTCTTACAAGTAAATGTTGATCTAATTTCTACTTGGTCAACATGAGCAGCTTCAATAGCGTCAGCTAATGTTTCAGTAATTAATGTGTTAGCAGGAACAATAACTTTTCCATCTTCATCTAAGACATCAGTCATTGTAAATCTACCAACAATTCTTGCTCTAAATGGTTCGATAATATCATCACTTGCACTACCTTCTCTAAATTCATTAGTATCAATGATAGTTTTGATGACAATACCTTTCTTACATCCACAATCTTCTTCTCTTACAATAATATCTTGACCAACATCGACAAGACGTCTTGTTAAATAACCAGAGTCAGCAGTCTTTAAGGCAGTATCAGCACCACCTTTTCTAGTACCGTGAGTTGAGTTAAAGAATTCAGTAACAGTTAAACCATTCTTGTAACATGATTTAATAGGTAATTCGATAATTTCACCACTAGGAGTAGACATTGATCCCTTCATACCAGCTAATTGGTTTAAGTGTTCAGTCTTACCACCAGCACCAGATTCACTCATCATGAAGAATGGGTTTCTTGGATTGCTTGTGAATTTCTCAGCAACTCTTTTACCGATTTCTTTAGTGGTTCCATCCCATTTCTTAAGAACTAAATTATGTCTTTCTGCGTCAGTTAATAAACCTTCTTCGTATGCTTCTTGATATTTATCGACTTCATCTTCAGCTTCTTGAATAAGTTTATCTTTTTCTTCAACATCAACAATATCAAATAGTGAAACTGTAACAGCAGCTTTAGTTGAATACATAAAGCCTTGATCTTTTAACTTATTTAACATTTCACTAGTTTCTTCAACACCAAACATCTTTAAGAAATTATCAATGATTGTTGTTAAGTTTTTCTTAGTAAATGGTTTATTTACAGGCATTTCTTTAATTGCTTCTTTGATGTTAGTTCCTTTACCTAAGAAGAACTTATCTGGTGTAGCAATATAATTGTCATCACCAGTATAGTTTAGATATGGGAATGATTTATCAAAAATTTGGTTAAAGATAATCTTGCCTGCAGTAGTTACTAAATAAGATTCATTTTGTTTATCTGTAAATGTCTTATTATGCATACCGCTTCCTCTTACAGCAATTCTATTGTGTAAATGGATTTGGTTAGTTTGATAAGCAACTAAAACTTCTTCTTCACAAGTGAATACTTTGCCTTCGCACTTAGCATATAATTCCATCTTTTCAGCTTTATCAATATTATTTTGTTCACGAGCTTCTTTTGCTTTTGCTAAATAATCTTCAACAGTTTCTTCCATTGTTAGATAATAGTTACCAAGTAACATATCTTTTGATGGAGTAACAATTGGTTGACCATCTTTAGGTCCTAAAATATTCTTAGAACCAAGCATTAAGTTTTCAGCTTCCCAAATAGCTTCGTTTGATAATGGAACGTGAACGTTCATTTGGTCTCCATCGAAGTCAGCGTTGTATGCTGTTGTTGCTAATGGGAACAAACGAATTGCTCTTCCATCAACTAAACGTGGGTGGAAAGCTTGAATACCAAGTCTATGTAAAGTTGGGTTACGATTTAATAATACTGGGTGTTCTTTAACGATTTCTTCAAGACAAGTCCACATTTGTGGGGTATTGTTTTCAATATGTTCAGATTCAGCAATCTTTACAGAACTTGCGAATCCTTTATCAACAAGTCTTCTAGCAATAAATGGTTTAAATAATTGAACAGCCATTTCACGAGGAATACCACATTCATCCATTCTTAAAGTTGGACCAACTGCGATAACGCTACGTCCAGAGTAGTCAACTCTCTTACCAAGTAAGTTTTGTCTAAATCTACCTTGTTTTCCTTTTAAAGCCGCACTTAAGGATTTAAGTGGTCTATTATTTTGAGAAACAACAGATTTTTGTCTCTTACCGTTATCAATTAAAGCATCAACAGCTTCTTGTAATAATCTCTTTTGGTTGATTAATTGAACAGTAGTACCAAATGTTTGCATGAATTGTTTTAAAGCGTTATTTCTTTGAATAACTCTTCTATATAATTCATTTAAGTCAGCACTAGCAAATCTAGAACCATCCAAAGGAAGCATTGGTCTTAAATCAGGAGGTATAACTGGAAGATTAGTTAATACCATCCATTCTGGTTTATTACCACTACTTTTGAATGCTTCAAGAATTTCTAAACGTTTAGCAAGTTGTTTTTCTTTTTGAGAAATAGTTGCATTAGTGCCTTCTTTCTTATTGCTTGCTTCTTTGCAAGCATTTAATTCTTCATTAACACCAGCAATTTCTTTTTCAAGATCAACTTCACTTAATAATTTTTCAATAGCTTCTGCACCAATACCAAATTCTAATCCAACATAGAATTTTGATAAGAATTCTGCAATAGTATCAAAATCTAGAGCATGTAAATTTTCTAAATCATCTAAGTGACCAAGAGCTGTATCATAATCAGCAGTTCCTTTGACAATTAATCCATTATTAATTGCATTAACTAAGATGATTTGGAATCTAGTAGTTGCTTCTGTTTCATTTAATACTTCTTTGTATGTAATATCAGGACAACCACCAGTATTTAATACAATATGTGAAACGAAATAAACAACTTCTTCAATAGACTTAGGACCAGCTCCTAAAACTTCAGCAATTCTAGAAGGAGAACCTTTTAAATACCAAATATGAGTAACTGGAGCAGCAAGTTTGATAAAAGACATCTTTTCTCTTCTTACTGATTTAGTAGTACATAATACTCCACATTTTTCACATCTAGTACCAGCATATACTTTCTTTTTATATTTGCCACAAGCACATTCATAATCTTTAGTAGGACCAAAGATTTTTTCACAGAATAATCCGTCTTTTTCAGGCTTTTGGCTACGATAGTTAACTGTTTCTGCACGAGTAACTTCTAATGGGTTACCATTTGCATCTTTATCTGCCCATGATTCAATCATAGCAGGAGAGGCTAGACCTAAATGAATAGCTGCTAATTTATTAGTATCAAACATATATTCTTACCTCCTTATTCTTCATCGGAAACTTCAAATCCATTGATATCTTCAATAGCGTTTCCATATAAATCTTCAACTTCTTCTTCACCATTAAATCCACTATAAGATTGTGAGAAAGTATTGCCTTCGCTAGCACGAGCTTTCTTAGTAATTTCTTCCTCATCTTCTTTAGATATTTGTTGCATATCGATTTCTTTACCTTCGTTATCTAAGACAGTAGCAGCAATACCTAAACCTTGTAATTCCTTAATCATTACTTTGAATGCTTCTGGTAATCCTGGGTTTGGAATAATCTTACCATCTAAGATAGATTTATAAGTTAATCTTCTACCAATAATATCATCAGATTTAATAGTTAAAACTTCTTGTAAAATGTGAGCTGCTCCATAACCTTCTAGAGCCCATACTTCCATTTCACCACATCTTTGACCACCGTTTTGTGCCTTACCACCAAGAGGTTGTTGAGTTACTAAACTATAAGGACCAGTTGCTCTGGCATGTAATTTATCGTCAACCATGTGGCTTAACTTGATCATATACATAACGCCAACAGCAATTCTTTCTTCAAATGGTTCACCAGTTCTTCCATCGTATAGAACTGTTTTACCATCTGGGTCAATATTAGCTTTCTTCATTAAATCTTGTAATTCTAAGTTACTTACACCATCAAATACTGGAGTTGCAACTTTGAATCCTAAGTTTTTAGCAGCCATACCTAAGTGTAATTCTAGAACTTGACCGATGTTCATACGAGCAGGAACACCAATTGGGTTTAAGATGATATCAACAGGAGTACCATCTGCTAAATAAGGCATATCTTCAACAGGAACAATTCTACTGATAACACCTTTGTTACCATGTCTTCCAGCCATCTTATCACCTTCAGAAATCTTACGTTTTTGAGCAACGAAGACTTTGATGGTTTTAATAATGCCAGGATTTAATTCATCCCCATCTTCTCTTGTTAATGTTTTAACGTCAATAACAATACCGCCACCACCATGTGGGACTTTTAAGGAAGTATCTTTTCCTTCACTACTCTTTTCATTAAAGATAGCTCTTAAGATACGGTCATCAGCGCTTGGATCAGTTGAACCTTTTGGAGTTACTTTACCAACAAGGTAATCTCCTTCTTTAACTTTAGTACCAGGTATAATAATACCATTAGCATCTAAGTGAGCTTTTCTTGATTCTTTAGCATATTGAATATCTCTAGTAATTGATTCTTCACCATTTTTAGTAACACGGCAATCAACATCATATTCTTCAATATGAATAGAAGTATAGACATCATCCTTAACCATTCTTTCACTCATGATGACAGCATCTTCAAAGTTATAGCCATCCCAAGTCATGAAAGCAACAGTTACGTTTTGACCTAAAGCAAGTTCGCCATTATCCATAGAAGGACCATCAGCAATAATCTCGCCTTTCTTAATTTTTTGACCAACTTTTACTATTGGTTTTTGGTTAATACAAGTTCCTTGGTTTGATCTTGTAAATTTAGATAAGTCGTATTCTTTTTCTACACCTTTATTATTTGTGATTTGAATCTTCTTACAGTCAACATAATTAACAACACCTTCTTCGCTAGCAACAACTGCTAAACCAGAGTCTTTAGCAACCTTGTTTTCCATACCAGTACCAACATAAGGTGATTCTGGATTAATTAAAGGAACAGCTTGTCTTTGCATGTTAGCACCCATAAGAGCTCTTTTTCCATCATCGTTTTCTAAGAATGGAATACACGCTGAAGGAGCAGAAACAATTTGTTTTGGAGAAACGTCGACATAATCAATTAATTCTTTAGCTACTTCAGCAGGTTCGCTATGGAATCTACAAACAACTTTCTTACCACTAATAATCTTTTTACCATCAACTATTTTAGTTTCAACGTCAGCTTGTGCAATATACTTTTCATATTCAGTAGCAGCGTCTAGGTATTCAATAGTATCTGTGATTTCAAATGTTTCTTTATTAACTTTTCTATATGGAGTTTCAATAAAACCATATTCGTTAATCTTAGCATATGTACATAAGTTATTAATTAAACCGATGTTTGGACCTTCAGGAGTTTCAATTGGACAGATTCTTCCATAATGACTTGGGTGAACGTCACGAACTTCAATACTGGCTCTATTCTTACTTAAACCACCAGGACCTAAAGCAGATAATCTTCTCTTATTTGCAAGTTCTGCAAGTGGATTAGTTTGATCCATGAATTGAGATAATTGAGATTGACTGAAGAATTCATTAATTGAGCTAGTTAAAACGTTAGCTTGTAAGAATCTCATAATTGATTCAGATTGGTTAGTATCATCTTTTTGAATAGACATCTTATCTTTGATATTCTTTTCAAGTTTTACAAGTCCAGCTCTGAATTGATTTTGTAATAATTCACCTACTGTTTTAATTCTTCTATTTGATAAATGGTCGATATCATCTTTATGACCAATACCATCGATGAATGTCATATAGTAGTTAAATCCAGCAATTACATCTGGGATTGTTAAGGCTAATTTATTAATTGATAAATCGGTGCCAACAATCTTGATTGTTTCAGTTCTTGTTTCATCTTTATAAACTTCAACAACTGCCATACTGAAATTACTCTTTTCAATCTTAGGGTTAAAACAATCATAAGTATTTAAGCATCCGCCTTTTTCAAAGTATTGGATTTCTCTTAAATGAGCTAATTCATTAACTCCAATCTTAGTACCTTTTTCATAAACTGTAACACCAGTTTCTGGGTCATCTAAGTTTTGAGCAATTGTTAAGTCTAATAATCTATCGTAAATGGAAAGTTTCTTCTTAAATTTATAACGTCCAGCTTTACCTAAATCATATTTTCTATCATTGAAGAATTTATCATATAAAACATTGGTTGCTCCATCAATACTAAATGGTTCACCTGGTTTAATCTTATCGTAGATTTCTTTGATACCACTATCAATTAAAGATTGGTGAGAAGTGTTATCTTTCCACTCAGTATCCTTTTTGATAGTTTCATATAATTTATCGCTATGACCAAATAGATCAAAGAACATTTCTTTGTCAGTAATACCAAGTGCTCTAAAGAAAGCACAAGCATTTACTTTCTTAGATCTATCAATTCTAACGTAAACAACATTTTTAGCATCTACTTCAAATTGTAACCAAGTGCCACGTTGTGGAAGCATATCACAGTTATAAGTGTATAAACCTGATTTATCTCTTACTTTGCTATAGTATGCACCAGGAGATCTGATGATTTGTGATACAACAACTCTTTCAACACCTTTGATAATAAAAGTTCCACTATCTGTCATCCAAGGGAATTCACCTAATAAGGCTTCTTGCATAACAATGTTGCCTGTTGATAAATTCTCAAGTTTTAATTTAGCAAGTAATCTTTTCTTATAGGTTCTGTTATGATCCTTGCATTTTTCAACATTAGCATCAGGTTCAGCAAAAGTACTTGAAACATAACTTAGTCTTAAAACATGGTTATTAGATTCAATAGGGAATATTTCTCTTAATACTTCATCGTATCCTTTAGTAACAAATTCATTGAATGATTCTGTTTGAATTGCAACTAAATTAGGTAATTCTAATGAACCAGATACCTTTGAATAGTCAACTCTTTTTAAAATTTTCTTTTGACTTTCCATATTATTTCCTCCATTATATTAATGTCGTTTAGTTTTATTCATATATAATATATGAATAGATGAAAAACTAAAAGACATAGCAATTTATTATACTATATGAAAAAAGACTTAAAATCAAGTCTTTTTATTTATTTTATAAATAAATATACTATTTTGTAGCTTTTAAAATATAATAACCCTTAGATTTTTCTATTGTCTCACAATTTCCAAATATTTCATTTAACTTAGAAATCGTGGATTCTGCACCTTGTTTCTTTTGAATAACAAGAAGCAAAACTCCCTGATTTTTCAATACTTTATAACTATCTTCATAAAACTTATAAATTACTTTTTTACCAGCTCTAATTGGTGGGTTAGTAATAATAAAATCTTTACTATCTTCATTAATATTTTCTAATCCATTATTTTCTAAAACTAAACCATTTAATTTATTATTTTCTAAGTTAATTTTTGTAAGTTCTAATGCTCTTTTATTAACATCAATAAAATCAAATTTAGTTGCACTATTAAAATGCATTATAGTAATTCCTATAACACCAATTCCACATCCTAAATCGATTCCTTGACCTTTGAGATTTTGTGTTAATGCACACTTGATTAATAGACTAGTTCCGAAGTCGATATAATCTTTACAAAATACACCATTATCACTTACAAAAGTTAACTTAGTATTATTGATATAATAATCAATAATACGTGTTTCACTTTTGATATTAGGATCATTGTCAAAATACATTCCCATAATATTAAGAAAAGCCCACTTTAAAATGAAGTGGGCTTATTTAAATTCAATTACTTAATTACTTAACTTCAACTTCTGCGCCAGCTTCAACAAGTTTTGCCTTGATTTCGTCTGCTTCGCTAGTTGAGATATGTTCTTTAATAGCTGCTGGTAAAGTATCTACCATCTTCTTAGCATCTAATAAGCCTAGTCCAGTAATAGCTTGAACTGCTTTAATAACTGCTACTTTAGTTTGTCCTGCATTAGTTAAGAAAACGCTAACTTCGCTTGGTCCTTTAGCACCAGCGTCTTCTGCTTGTGCAGCACCTGCTGCTGGAGCTGCTGCAACTGCTGCAGTAACACCAAATTCTTCTTCAACTGCTTTTACAAGTTCGTTTAGTTCTAACATTGTATATTCTTTTAAACTTGCAACAATTTCTTCTTTTGTTAATTTTGCCATGATAATTTCCTCCTATATAAATATTTTGTTTAAATTAATTTTGTTTATCTGCTACAGCTTTAATTGTAGCGGCAAATTTTTGAATTGGAGCATTTAAGCAAGATAAGAACATGCTTAATAATCCATCTCTGCCTGGTAATTGTGCGATTTCTTTAATGCCATTTGCATCAAGTACTTTTCCTTCAACAATTCCTGCTTTTAAAACGAGTGCTTCGTTTTCTTTAGCAAATTTTACTAATGCTTTTGGTGCACTTACTTCATCTCCGTTAGAGAATACAAGTGCGTTTGGACCTTGAAGATGAGCTGATAAATCTTCATAACCAAGATCTTTAGCGGCTTTTTCAACTAAAGTGTTTTTGAATACTTTGATTGAACTATTAGCTTCTCTTAATGCTCTTCTTAATTGTTCTAAATCACTAACACTTAAGCCTCTATATTCGACTACTGATACTGATTTAGCATTTTTGAAGGATTCGCTAATTTCGCTAACTTGATTTTGTTTTAAAGATAAAATCTCTTTATTCATAAATCTCTTCCTCCTTGTAATTGAATTTTATATAACCAATCATTATACCTAAATAAAAACCCACAATGAGGTTGTGGGTCAATACTTAAAAATATTTGATCACACCTCGGTAACAAATTAAGGTTTCCCAGTTACTTTCTTTGGTATAAAGATTAATTAACTATTTAGTTGTTGGATCTAATCTAACTGATGGACCCATTGTAGTTGTTAAGAAACAACTATTTACGTAGTTACCTTTAACAGCTGTTGGTTTAACTTTTAATAAAGTTTGGCAAACTGCTTCTACGTTTTCTACTAATTTACTTGCTTCAAAGTCAATTAAGCCACAAGTAACAGCAATGTTGCTATCCTTGTCAACTCTGTAGTTAACTTTACCAGCTTTTTGTTCTTGAATTGCTTTAGCAATATCTGGAGAAACTGTACCAGTCTTTGGGTTAGGCATTAAACCTTTTGGACCTAAGACTTTACCTAATTTTCCAAGTTCACCCATCATATCTGGAGTTGCTACGATAACATCGAAGTCAAACCAGTTTTGATTTTTGATCTTTTCTAATAATTCAGTACCACCAGCATAATCTGCTCCGGCATTCTTAGCTTCTTCTTCTCTTCTAGTAATTGCTAATACTTTAACGCTCTTACCAGTTCCATTTGGAAGAACCATAGCACCTCTGATTTGTTGATCAGCTTGCTTTGGATCAATTGCTAGATTCATTGTAACAGTAACTGTTTCATTGAATTTTGCAAATTTGATTTTCTTTAATAATTCAACTGCTTCACTAATGCTGTAAACTTTTCCTTCTTCGATTTGTTCAACAGCTTTTTTCATGTTTTTAGTTAATTTTGCCATAATTACTTGACCTCGATTCCCATTTGACGGGCTGTACCTTCAATGATTTTCATTGCGGCTTCGATATCATTAGCATTTAAATCTGGCATCTTATACTCAGCAATCTTTTTGATATCATCTTTTGTTAGTGTAGCAACTTTAACTTTGTTAGGTTGGCCACTAGCAGTTTCAATATGTGCTGCTTTCTTTAATAAGTTTGCAGCTGGTGTTGTTTTGATTACGAAGTCACATGATTTATCTTCATATGCAGTAATAATAACAGGGACAACATCACCCATTCTGTCTTTTGTAGCATCATTGAAAGCTGAGCAGAACTTTGGCATATTGATACCAGCACTAGCTAATGCTGAACCAGGTTTAGCTTGTCCGCCTAGAATTTCAAGTTTAACTACTTTTGCGATTCTCTTTGACACTTGACTTTCCTCCTTATAAAAATGTTTGTCAAGCAGTGGTGATAACGGATTGAATCTATCCTCCCACGCTTTCATACGCTATATATTATATATTTATATAAATATATATTCAACTGTTTTTAAATAAAAAGCAGGAATTATATTCCTGCTAATAAATAATCTAATAAGTTAGTTTTTCAACGTCTTCATAAGGGAATGTCATTGATGCAAGTGTACCCATCATTAATAGTTCAACTTTAACTTGATTAGTATCCTTAAATACTTCAATAACAACACCTCTTTGCCCTTGATAAACGCCTTTAACAATCTTAACTTCATCTTTAACGCTATAGATACAATCATCAACGTATCTACCGGCCATTCTTAAGATTCTAGACATCTCTTTATCAGGTACTGGAGTAGGTTTTGTACCCTTACCACTACTACCAACAATACCAGTAACTCCTGGAGTATTTCTAACAACGAACCAAGAATCATCATCCATTTCCATTAATACGAAAATAAATCTTGGATATTTATTTTTGGTTTTAGTTTCACCAGTTGGTTCACCTTTTTTAAGAACAGGAACTTCCTCTTCAACAACAATTGCATCAAAGATTTTGTTTTGTTGGTTCATTGAGTTAATACGAGTAATAATGTTTTCTGCAACACTCTTTTCTTGTCCGGATTGAGTAGTTACAACATACCATCTTGCTCTCTTATTAGCTAAGTTTTTAATTTCTATTGCTTCCATTTTAATCACCTACATTAATGAAATTCTAGAGCTTGTAATAATCTAATTACTAATGCATCAGATAGCATTAAGAATAATGCAAAGAAAATAGTATAAGCTAAAACAACAAAGATTGAAGATCTTAATTCTTCTCCCTTACACCATCTTACTCTTTTTCCTTCGGAAATAACTCCTTTGATATATCTTTTAAATTTCATAACAATCACCTATTTGCTTTCTTTATGAATTGTATAAGTATTGCATTTTTTGCAAAACTTTTTTAACTCAAGTCGCTTATTAGATTGGAACTTTATTCTAGTAGTTACATAGTTTCTTGATAAACATTCGCTACATACTAATATTACTTTTTCACGCATCTAAAAAACCACCTTTGCTATAAAATATTAGCATATTTTATATATACATGCAATAAAAAAGGCAGTTATTTAACTACCTCTACTTTAACAACTCCAGGTACTTCTTCTTGAAGTAGCATTTCAACTCCATTGCTTATTGTATCATCTAAAAATAAGCAATCTTGACATGCTCCATGCATTCTTATTGTTACAACACCATCCTTGTAATCAACAAGTTCAATATCTCCACCATCTTTTTGGATAAATGGTCTTATTTTATCTAGTGTTTCGTTAATTTGTTTAATAATTTCTTCCATATAAATATCTTACTCCATTTTTATACTATTTTCCATTTAATAATTCATTCGTTAGATTAATGGTGTTTTTATAATTTCTAATACATCTATTAATAATTTTCATTTTTCTTGGATATCCCTTTAATTTAATAAATCTAGATGGTCCATAAAACCCAGATTCGTTTGATAAAGCCATAAAACAAGACAAACTTCCAACTTCTAAACTATTTAAGAAAACATTCATAAATATCTTAGCTAATTTCTTAAACCATTTATATTTATATCCATTCTCAATAATGTAAGTATAGCAAGCTCCGGGATGAACCAAAGAGACTTTAATATTAGAATTACTTAAATTATCTAATAAATAGAAATAGTAATGTAGGAGAGCGTTTTTGCTTCTTCCATACATCTTCATCATACTACATTTATCATCCATTAATTTATCTTTTCTAACTCTAAAAACTAATCCAGTTACTGAACTTGTAAGTACTAAATCAACTTTATGATTTAATGATTGTAGATAATTAATAATGATATTTGTTAAGTAATAAGTACCAATATAATTAGTCCCAAATACAAGATCATAACCTTGTTTTGTTAACTTGTTTTTGATTCTAAATATACCAGCATTATTATAAAATACATCAATATCTAAATGGTCATTTTGAATGCTCTGGACAAATTCTTCTATGCTATTAAAATCACTTATATCTAACTTATAGATTTTAATATTATAAGAAGGATTAATTTTTAATAATTCATCTTTAATTTTATTCCCTTTATCTAAGTTTCTAATTGCCATTATGATATTAGCTCCTTTAGATAAAGCAATCTTACTAAATTCAAGTCCAATTCCACTACTTGCACCAGTAACTAAAATATTCTTATTCTTTAAAGAATAAGTAATATTTTTATTAAACCACTTATTAGTTTTATTAGTCATATTAAACTAAATCTATCTTTCTTTGAAACCCATTTAATAAAAGAATAGCAGGGATATCACTTAAAGCTTCTGAAACAACAATACTTAATACTAGACCGTTTATACCAAATAAAGAATCTAATATATACATCATAGGGATATATATTAGTAATATTCTTATACCAGCATGAATAAAAGTTCCTTTTCCATCTCCCATTGCTTGCATGCTATATGAAGAATGGAAATTAATAAACTGGAATGGAGAAGCAAAACAACGTATTGCTAAATATAAAGCGGCATAATTAACTACAACTAAGCTATCTTCTACATTACCAGTATCTGTTGCTAAAAATAGTTCACATATAGAAGTAGCAAATAAACAATATAATAGAACTCCACAAGCTGCAAATGATAAACCATATAATCTAACTAGATTAATAGTTTTCTTTCTCCTTTGTTCATTCTTAGAAGCATAATTATAAGCCACTATTGGTAACATTCCTTGACATAAACCCATATTAATAGCATTAGGTAATCTTTCTGATTTCATAACAATTCCTATAGCTGCTAATTCTAAATCTCCATGGCTACTTGCTAATTGATTTAAAACAATATTGCCAATATCAAACATTAAAGTTAATGCTGCACTTGGTAATCCAACACTAAATAATTCTAAGTAATCTATCTTTCTAACATCTTTAATTAATCTAGGAACTAAAGATAACGATGATACTTTTGATTTCTTAATAACAACAATCAATAAGAAAATTAAAGAGATGCAATTAGCTATCAAAGTTGCCATTCCAGCCCCTATTACCTCGCTTCCTTTTGGCAATAAGACAAACATAAATAAAGGATCTAAGGCAATATTTAATATTCCACCCATTGATAAACCAAAACTTGCATGTGTAGAATAACCATTATTACGTAAGATATGGGCAAGTACCATACATAAAACAATCGGTACTCCTCCTAAAATAACAACATAAGTAACATATTGTTTAGCATATATTAATGTATTACTACTGGCCCCTAGCCAAGTAAGAATTGGATCTAAGAATATAAGTACTATTAAAGAATATATTAAACTAGTAGCTAATGCTCCATAGAAAGAAAAACTGGAAACATTTTTAGCATATTTGTCTTCTTTTCTACCAATTAATCGAGCAATTAAACTTCCTCCTCCTATTCCAAATAGGTTTCCGAAAGTTACTGTAAACATATATACCGTAAAAGAGATGGTTAAAGCACTAACCATAAAAGGATTACCAGTTCGACCAATGAAAATAGTATCAACAATATTGTAAATTAGATTAATTAATTGACTAATAATTGTTGGAATTGCCATTATTGCAATGGCTTTTGGAATTGGTAAAGATTCGAATATCTCTTTTTTACTAACATTTTTCATAACTTAAAAATTATACTACTTATCTTATATATTAAAAAGATTGATAATAAAATATCAATCTTTATTTATTA
>DCJD01000025.1 GCA_002317215.1 Caryophanales bacterium UBA1709
CCATCATTTTTATCGCGATTAATTTTATTATCTAAATCACTAATTATAGTTTTAAACTTCTCTATCTTAGGTTGTATTTTATTTTTAATCCCTAATATCATAAAGATTACTAGACTAGCAGTTATAACACCAAGAACTACTATTATCCATGTCTCTAATAGATATGCTTTATATAAAAGAACAACATAAGCAATTATTAACAATATAATATCTATTATTAATATTGCTTTGCTAGCTCTTACTTTATTTAATAATTTCTTATTATCATCTTTTTCTTTTTGATGTTTCTCAATTCTTTTATTCAATAATATATTATCATTTTCATCAACTTTGCTTTTCTTAATCAACTCATCCAAAAAAGAAGAGGCATTTTCTTTAACCTTTTCTTTTAATTCATTAGTATATATATCAATAGGCTCAATTAATGAATCATCTTGTATCATATTTATAAATTAAATCTAAAATGGACAATATCTCCATCATTTACTACATAATCTTTTCCTTCTATTCTAAACCTTCCATTATCTTTAACTCCATTTTCTGAGCCAAATTTAATTAGATCATCATATGAATAGATTTCAGCTTTAATAAATCCTTTCTCAAAATCAGTATGTATAATACCAGCACATTGAGGAGCTTTTTGACCTTGTTTAAAAGTCCAAGCTCTAGATTCTTTTTCACCTGCTGTAAAGAATGTTCTTAAACCAAGTATAGAATAAGCAGCCTTAACTACTTTATCAAGTCCACCTTCATTAATTCCTAGATCATTTAAGAATTCTTTCTTTTCTTCTTTAGATAAACCAACAAGTTCCATCTCAACTTTAGCACATATCTCAACTACTTGACTATGTTCCTTATCTGCTAATTCTTTTAATTCTAAATAATATTTATTAGCTGTAGGATTTGCTAAATCTGATTCAGTAATATTTGCAATATAAATAATAGGTTTTAAAGTTAGTAGATTAAATGATTTAACAATAGCTAATTGAGCATCACTAAATTCTAAGCTTCTGGCTGGTTTTTCATTCATCAATACTTCTTGAATCATTTTTAGAACATTTACTTCTGCAACAGCCTCAGCATCTTTAGATACTCTTGCTTTATTTTCAATTCTATCTAATCTTTTCTCAACTACTTCTAAATCCGCTAAGATTAATTCTAAATTAATAGTTTCTACATCTCTTATAGGATTAATAGATCCATCAACATGAATAACATCAGGATCATCAAAACATCTTACAACATGACAAATAGCATCAGTTTCTCTAATATGACTTAAAAACTGATTGCCTAATCCTTCTCCTTTACTAGCTCCCTTAACTAAACCTGCAATATCTTTAAATTCAAATGTTGCTGGAATAGTTTTAGCACTATTAAACATTTTAGTTAAGACATCTAATCTCTCATCATTTACCGCAACTGTACCAGTATTTGGTTCAATAGTTGCAAAAGGATAGTTCTCTGCTATTACATCACTTTCTGTAATCGCATTAAATAAAGTTGATTTACCAACATTTGGTAATCCAATAATTCCTGCTGTTAATCCCATATTAATCACCCGTTATATTTTAGCATATTTGTTTCTTTATTATTATCTATTTAAGATAATAATCCAATAAAAAGTCCATCATTACGATGGACTTATATTATTATTTAGTGAATTCTACTTTATATGTAGTTACATTTGGTACTACATCACCATCTATTTGTAAGGCACAAGGTTCATCAAATGTTACTTCAATTACTTTACCTATATCATGATGAAGATAAGTTTTTCCTTCGTGTTTACCTCCACTAAATGAAGGGAATCTTAAGAAAGTTTTTAATCTTCCTTTAGATGCAAATGTTGTAACTGTAACTTTGCCTTTAGCTTTCTTTCTATCTTGATCTGGTGCAGCATTCATACCACCACCATAATATCTTCCATACATTGCACTACTTAACCATACATTTTCATAAGTATGAGTAACACCATCAACAGTTACAGTTGCTTTCTTAGTTTTAAAACCATTAGGTTTTAATAATAAACCAATTGCAATAGCAGTATAGTTAATAGTTGCACTTGCATCTAGTTCTCTAATCTTATCACCAACTAAACAAGTATCTCCATCAATACCATATCCAATACCGTTTAAGAATCTTTTCTTAATTCCATTTACAGTAACTAATGGAAGATTAGTAATAAATTGAGTTAATTCAACTTTACCATCTTTTTCATACTTCTCTACATCTCTATAAAAGTCATTACCAGAGCCACATTTTGCATAATATAATGGATTCTTAAACTCATAACCATAAATCTCATTTACAAAATAGTTTACAGTTCCATCTCCACCACATAATACAACTTCATCATTTTTCTCTAATCCATCAAAAAACTTCTTGTAATCTAATTTAATAACACTTTTAATCTCGTATTTTTTCTTTAAATTAGTTTCTGCCCAAGCTTTGGCGTCTTCTTTTCCTCTACCATTATTAGACTTTGGATTTGCTAAAACATAAATCATATATTGATCTCCTTTCAATTAAATTATTCTTAGCTTTATATTGTTTTAATTATACAACAAATAAAATAAAAACTAAAATTATTGAGTCTTTACCGCTCTTTCATTAACTATATATTAATAAATTAACAAATTGTTATATATGATTGATTCGTGCCCAAAATTTTCGTTTTTGGGCACGTTCTTTACATATATTTATAAAGAAAAGTCCCTATTAGTCAGTTTTAACTATCTAATAGGGATAAATTTTTAGTAGTGGTGCGCGAAATGAGACTTGAACTCACACGATTTTACTCGCATCCCCCTCAAAGATGTGCGTCTACCAATTCCGCCATTCGCGCATATTAACCCATATATATTACTATATATGGGAAATATAATAAATAACTATAATGCTTTTGATGCTAATTCTTTAAAAGAATCAACTTCTAAACTAGCTCCACCGACTAATACTCCATCAACATCTGGTAGATGAAGATAATCATAAGCATTATTCGTTTTAACGGATCCGCCATATTGAATGATTACTTTGTCACTGGCTTCTTTAGAAATTAGTTTTGCAACTAAATCTCTAATATATTTACATACACTTTCAGCAATTTCAGTAGAAGCTGATTTGCCAGTTCCAATTGACCATACTGGTTCATATGCGATAACAAAATTATCAAAATCTTTTGTGGTTAGATCTTTTAAACCTTCTTTGATTTGTTTTTCAACAACCTTTTTAGTGTTGTTTGCTTCGTATTCTTCTAATGTTTCACCAACACAATATACTGGAATAATATTATCTTCTAATAAAACTTTAATTTTCTTATTGCATTCATTACTAGTTTCATTAAAATATTTTCTTCTTTCACTATGCCCAATAATACAATATTTAATACCGATATTTTTAAGCATAGAATGACTAATCTCACCAGTAAATGCTCCACGATCTTCATAATGACAATTTTGTGCACCTATAATCATATCCTTAGAATATTTAGCTATAGATGCTAAGTCAATATATGGAGCACAAACACCAACTAAGACATTATGTTTTTTCATTTCATTAGAATATTTTTTAAATGATTTACAGAAAGTTACTGCTTCATCAATATTCTTATGCATTTTCCAGTTTCCAATAATAACTTTATTACGCATATTATTTAACCTCATCAATAATATCAATGCCTGGTAAATGACCTTCGTTTTCAATTAGTTCAGCACTAGCACCTCCACCAGTTGAAACATGACTAATCTTATCTTCATATTTAAACTTAATAACTGCACTAGCACTATCACCACCACCAACTGCTACAAAGCAATTTTCTAATGAGGCAACTAATTTACAAACTTCAACAGTACCTTTTGAATATTGTTCAGTCTCAAATATTCCCATTGGTCCATTCCAGAAAACAATCTTAGATCCTTCTAATTCTTTTCTAAATAATTCAATAGTCTTAGGACCTACGTCAACACCAATATAATTATCATCAATATTAACATCACTTGTATATTTAGCACCATCAACATTTTCGATATTATCAACAACTAAATGATCAACTGGTAAGACTAATTTATGTCCTTGCTTTGCTAGTAATTCCTTGGCATATTCAATACGATCATCTTCAACTAGACTCTTACCGACATTAACGCCTTTTGCTTTTAAGATGGTATAAGCCATAGCTCCCCCAATTAAAACTTTATCAGCTTTATTTAGTAAACCTTCAATCATCTTAATCTTATCGCTAACTTTAGCACCACCTAGTATAGCAACATAAGGATGTTCTTTTCCTTCTACGCATTTGCCAA
>DCJD01000006.1:0-5731 GCA_002317215.1 Caryophanales bacterium UBA1709
CGCTTTTTAGTACATATAATAAAAGCCCCTATAGATTAACTATTAGGGGCTAATACATTAAGAATGGTGACGAATACGGGATTCGAACCCGTGAGTGTATGCGTGAAAGGCATATGAGTTAAGCCGCTTCTCCAATTCGCCATGTATATAAGTTAGTTAAAGAAATTGGCGGAGTAGGCGAGACTCGAACTCGCGCGCCAGTTACCCGACCTATATCCTTAGCAGGGATACCTCTTCACCAACTTGAGTACTACTCCAATTGCTTTTATATAATACCAATATAAAAGCATAATTTCAAGTTAAATAATATTGATATATTATCTCTTTGATATCTTTTCTAACTTTTCAATAAGTTTAGCATTATCATCTCTAACTTTAGTTTGTAGATAAATAATATAAGTATTAGTAATTAATAGTTCAAAATAAAAGATAAATAGAGATAATAAGAAAAATCTTAATAAATCTGTTATTAGATTAGCAAATAAGATATTTAAACCAGTTAATAGTAATAATTCATTTACTATAGTATCAAAGGCAAATATAACAAATATACCAAGGGCTAATATCATGTTAATAACAATAGATTTAGATCTATTCTTCTTAACAAAATCTTCACTCATCTTATTACAGTTATCTAAAGAGAATATAGTTTCTAGTTTAATATTAAAACTATATATTCTCTTTAAAGAGAATATTGCAGTAAATAATAAAGCAATAATAGTGGTTAAAGCTGTTACTATATAAGCAATAGTTTGAATATAAGGAAGATCATATATTAGTTTTGTTACTTCATCCATATTAGCATTACTAATAATACTATTAATAATAGATGGATTAGTATTAATAAGATAATAGAATAACCCAATCCCACTAATAACAATACCAATGCTAAGTCCTATCATTAAGCATAAAAATGGTCCCGTTATCTCACTGGTTAGTAATAACAATGTAAGAGATGAATTCTTAAAACCAAAATAGAAATCATCATTATCTAGCTTATCTCCATTTGTTATCTTAAAAGATACATATTTACTAGTACCAATTAATAGTACTACAACAATAGCTAATGCTATTGTTAGTAATACTAGTAAAAAAGGACTAGTAATTATGTTTTGTAAAGTTAATATACTAGAAACTATTACACTACTTGCAATACTAAAAAATATTAAAGTTTTAATATCCTTTTTAAAGTGATAAGTGGTTTCTTTAAGTATATTCTTTATATTCATTTTATTATCCTTTTAATCCTTTTTCTTGTCTTTCCATATTTTCAACTACAACATCAAATAATTCGCCCTTAGTTGCAGCATATTCTAAAACTTTCCAAGGAGTATTAGTATGGAAATGTACTTTAATTAAAGTATCATCACCAACTGCTAATAAGCAATCTCCTTCAATATTTTTAGTAATATATTCATTAATCTCATCTTCATCTAGATTAGTTCCCTCAATTAATAATTGGGTATCAAATTTGTATTCTAACATAACTTTACTTAATTCCTTTCCTATGCTAATTCTAAAGCAATCTCTACCATATCATTGAAATTCTTTTCTCTTTCTTCACTACTAGTTTCAATATGTTTAACAATACTATCACTAACAGTTAAGATACATAAAGCTTGTTTATGATAATAAGCAGCAGTACTGTACAAAGCATATGATTCCATCTCTACTGCTAATACTCCTAAATCTTTCCATTGTTTCCATTCATTAACATTAGCACTATAGAATGTATCACTACTTAATATATTTCCAACATGAACTTTCTTATTTAGGCTATTAGCAGTATCGTATGCTTTCTTTAACAAATTAAAATCTGCTATTGCACTATAAGTCCCTCCATATGGTAGAAACTGTTTTCCAAAGCTTGAATTAGTACAAGCACCCTCGGCAATAATAATATCATATACATCAATATCTTCTTGATAAGATCCACAACTTCCAATTCTTATAATCTTCTCAACACCATATTGATTATATAATTCATTGCAATATATCCCAATACTAGGCATTCCCATGCCACTTCCCATTACGGATACTTCTTTTCCTTTATATTTACCAGTATATCCAAACATATTTCTAACACTATTAACTAACTTAACATCGCTTAAATATGTTTCTGCAATATGCTTTGCTCTTAATGGATCTCCTGGCATTAAAACTGTTTTAGCAAAATCTCCAACTTTTGCACTATTATGTGGTGTAGACATATAATATCCTCCTAATAATCTAATTTATCAACAACTCTAGTCTTACTAATAATATCTGATAAACTTCTTTTATCTCTTCTATACATACTAATAATCCAAGATAATATGATAGTAAATCCCATTGAATATACACCTAGTAATAATATACCTAAGAAGTTCCTAACAAATAAACTACCAAATTCACATTTACTACCATCTTCATTTATATAGGCAATCTTAAAGATATACATTCCTAAAGTTTGTCCTTTAGTAATAGCAGGGATTCCTGCGATATATCCAATAATAAATAATAATTGAATTATAAAAACTCTAATAATATATAGTAACTCAATGGATGTTACTGAGATATCTTTAGTATATAATACATCCTTCCAAAAAGTATTAGTTCCAGTAGCATAAAAAAGTACAAATAAACCACCTACTACAATAATACTATCAACAAATATACTATATAAACGATATTTAATCTTACAATCTTCCATATTTCATTTCCTTCAATTAAAACTTAAATATAAGTTTAGCAACCATAAAATAAATAATTAAGCTACAAGCATCTACTAAAGTTGTAGTAGTAGGACCAGCTAATAATGCAGGATCTAGATGTAATGCTTGGAATAGTATTGGTAAAGAACTACCAACAAACTTAGCAAATAAGATACATAATAAGATACTACATCCTACTAATAATGCCATCTTATATAAATAAACACTATCAACTTCAATTATACCAACTTTACTTATAAATAATATCCAACCAAAATCAAATATTGCTACAACTAACCCAACCATTAAAGCACTTAATAATTCTTTAGTGGCTATTTTAATATAATCTTTTGTTGTGATATCACCAAGTCCTAAAGCTCTAATAATAACTGCACTACTTTGATTACCAGCATTACCAGCTGTTCCAATTAACATTGGAACAAATATAGATAATGAGGAAATAGCAACCATTGCTTCTTCAAAACTATTCATAATTACACTAGTAAATGTTGATAAGACCATTAATAAAACAATCCATCCAACACCATTTTTAGCAAGTGTAAAAGCATTAGTCTTAGAATATTCATCTTCTAATGGATTAACATTAGCCATTAAATGAATATCTTCTGTAGTTTCTTCTTGGATGATATCAATAATATCATCACCAGTAATAATACCTACTAATCGATTATCATTTGTAATAACTGGAATAACACTAATATCATAATCACTCATCTTATGAGCAACTTCTTCTTGGTCAGTATATGTATAAACACTAACAATATCTTTAGTCATTACATCATTAATCTTCTCATCATCTTTCATGGCCAAAACATCTCTTAATGTAATAGTACCCTTTAAGATTCTTTGACTATCTGTTACGAATAAATATGATAAAGATTCGGCTTCTTGAGCATTCTTTTTAATCTTATTTAAAGCATCATCCATACTATCATTTTCTCTTAAAATGATATATTCCGTAGTCATGATAGATCCAGCACTATCTTCTTTATAAGATAATAATTGATTTACCATATTACGTTGTTCTTTAGAACATGCTTGAATAATTCTACTGCTTAGATTAGCTGGCATTTCTTGAATAAAATCAACTACATCATCAGTATATAAATTTTCTAAGATATCTCCTAATTGATCACTTGTTAATTTTAAAACAATCTTTTCTTGAACATCACTATCTAAATAAGTAAATAAGATAGCAGTGTATTCTGGATTAACAATTTTGAATATAAAAATATACTCATTAATATTTTCTAATGAGTTAAAAGTATTTGCTATATCTACAAGGTTACATTCTTCAAAGATATATCTTATTTTTTTAATATCTCTTTTAGATAATGCTTCTAATAATTCTTCTTCCTTGTAATCGAATAATTCCTTAATCTCTTCCATCCTTAAAATTATATAATATAATTTTTAAGTTTCAAAATAAGAAATGTGGTAAAATGAATATATGAAAAAATATTGTTTAATTCCAGGTAGTTTTGATCCAATAACTATTGGTCATTTAGATATCATTAAAAGAGCTAGTAAGAACTATGATAAAGTCATAGTTGGTATTGGTATTAATCCTTCTAAAACCTATATGTTTAGCGTTAATGAAAGAATAGAAAAGATTAAAGAAATGACAAAAGATATTAGTAATGTTGAAGTATATTCTTATTCTAATCTAACAGTTGAATTTGCTAAATCTAAAGACTGTAAATATATTGTTAAAGGAATAAGAAATATTAAAGATTTAAAATATGAATTATATCAAAAAAGATATAATAAAAAACTAGATAAAAGTATTAAAACAATCTTCTATCTAGCTAGATTTAAATATCGTAAAATATCTTCTACTATAGTAAGAAATAATATCAAACAAAAGGGATGATTAATCATCCCTTTATTAATATTATTTTCTTCTTCTTTCTCTTCTTGCTTCACTTCTTGCTTTAGCAGTTGCTTCTAGTTCTTTAATCTCTTTTCTTTGTTTGATAATCATCTTAGTAAAGAATACACCACAACAAACTAAAACAATAACTAGTACAATAACTACTCCAACTTCAGATCCACTCATTGTCATAAACATTTTATTCATATATTAATCACCTTAAATATTCTAATAGATAATATTGATATATGCAATTCTATGCAGGAATATCTTCAATTAAAGATACTACTACACTATGAGCATTACTACTACTAAAGTTGCGGTAATAATAGATTGTAACTGTTTCACCTATTTGTTTATTTCTAATAACACTATAGATATCAGCCATACTGCTTACTTCTACATCATCAATCTTATAGATATAGTCTTTTTCTTGTACTCCATAAGTTGAATTAGTTTTAGTTACAAATACTCCAGTATAATTTTGTCTCCACATACCACTACTTGTTGAATATGTAGTATAAGCAACTTCAATATCTAAAGCAGTTCTTCCGTTAACATAACCATAAGTACATAACTTATTAAATACATCTTTAGCATCATTAGATGGGATTGCAAAGCCGATTCCATCAATATCTTCTCCGACTGATTTAGCATTAACAATACCAACTAAATGACCAGTCATATCAAATAATGCTCCACCACTATTACCAGGGTTAACAGCAGCATCAACTTGTAATAAATTCATAACATAATCATCAATTTGAATTGCTCTATCTAATGCACTTATAATTCCTTTAGTAACACTTCCTCCTAAACTACCAAGAGGATTACCAATAACTAAAATATCTTGTGCTACTCTTAGATTATCGCTATCTCCAAATACTGCGTAAGTTAATGGTTTAGAAGGATTTGGAGTGATATATAATGCGGCAATATCTGCTTCAGCATCAGTCGCAACTAGACTTGCCTCATATTCATCACCATTACGTAATTTAATATAGATATTAGTTGCTCCTTCAATAACATGGTTATTAGTAATAATATAGCCAGCGCTATCGACAATAACTCCACTTCCTGCTCCTTGACTAATAGTAGTTCCATATCTTCTATCTGTTTCTACTATTTCAACTAATATTTCAAC
>DCJD01000006.1:5885-8530 GCA_002317215.1 Caryophanales bacterium UBA1709
GGGGAACTAGTTGTGGTATTAGTTTGATTTGGTAAGACAATACCACAACTAGTTAATAAAACTAATCCAAATACAATTCCTAATAATTTTCTTATCTTCATAATTTATCCTCCTTATTATTATTCACTTCTTAATGCTGTAACAGGGTCTTGTTTAGCTGATTTCATTGATGGAATAATTCCACTAACTACGCTTAATACAATTGATAATGTAATCATAATAATTGCAGTTTTAATTGGTAATACAGCAATCTTAGTTGCTACTAAATCTTTTGTAGCTAGATTTGTTATTAGACATAAGATATATGTAAATCCAACTCCAAATAATCCACTAAATAAGCCTGTCATAAATGTTTCCGAGATAAATAATCTTGATATATCTTTCTTTCTACCACCTAAGCTTCTAATTACACCTATTTCTTTTACTCTTTCCATTACTGATATATAAGTAATAACAGCAATCATAAAGCAAGAAACAAGTAATGATAAGCTAGTAAAGGCCACTAGAGCAATAGTGATAGTATTAATCAATACATCAATAACTCCAATAATCATTCCAATAGTATCAGAATAAGTAATCTCTGTTCTATCCTCATATTTTAAGTTTTGATTATCAACATTAATATCTAGATCTTCTTGATTCCACTTATCTAGATATTGAGTTATATTATCTTTTGCTTCAAAACTAGTTGGATAGATTGATATCTCAACTGGATATTCTTTAAAATCATATCCAGTAATCTTATTTTCATCATTAGCATCATTATATAATTCAATAGTCTTTAATCCAGCAAAACTACGAAGTGCAGTAGTATCTGCATCATAATAATTCATACTGCCACCCATAAATAAGGACGCCATTGAATTTGATAAATCTGAATTGATAGCACTAACATATCCACTACTTTCAATAGTAGGAGATGGATTTGAAGTATCACTATAATCTAAATAGTTATATAGTACATAACATTCAAATGCTCCAGTCTTTTCATTATTACTACCAATATATGCTTTCATACCATTAGTAGGATTAGATATGATTTGACTATTTAATGCATCATCCATATATTTCTTAGCTAATTCTTTAGTGTAATAAACACCAGCACTTAAACTACCAAAGTTTTTACCATTCTTAGTTCTTAATATTCCAGTTATTTTTAATTTAGTACATTTATTAGATGGATTATCTATAAAGCTTTGTTCTACAACTGCATTTGAATAATAAGCTGCAGTAGAAGAAATTTCTTCTGGATATCCAGTTAATACACTAGGAGTTGCACTCATTAAATCAACTTGCGATGTAGATGATTGAATAGTAATACCACCATTAGTAAATACATCGTTTGGTATATTTAATAAATAGAATGTATCAGCATTTTCATTTTGTCCCATCCAACTACCACACATTATTTCTTTATCTGAACTAGTATAGGATGTAGTTATAGCAGATGGTCTTACAAATGTTATTTCATCATCTCCAACATAACATTTAATACTATGTCCATTAGGAATCATTGCTTGATATGCTGCAGGTAAAGTAGATACATCGATTTGATTAAATACTAATTTGTATTCATTATTAGAAACATCAGTTAAGTTTGCAACTACATTAATCTCAGGTTCACTAGTATATTCCCCATATTGATATATTGAATCATGAGGGAAATAATACATTTCTTTACCAATTAAATCTGTATAATTAAATATCTTTCTATATTCATATTGGGGATCTTCATTAATAGCTTTTAATTTAGCATTATAATCATCAGCTTGTTTATCTAACTTATTAATTTCAATAGCTTTCTTAGCAATATGTAAGAACTCATCATGATCATAGAAACCAAGTTGAGCTAAATATAAATCTGTAAATGTTGTATCATCATTAACTACTAACATAACTTCATCAACATCATTAGCGTATGTTGAATTACCAAGTAAATCATATTGAGATAATATATAATCTTCTCCTCCTGGTAACTGTTTCATAAAATCAGTAAATAATGAGACATATTGAGCATAACTACTAAATCCATCTACTGTTTTTAATTCCGCAATATATCTTTGAGTTAATCCATTTAAACTAATTATTTCTTTTTCACTAGGATCTAAATAATCCTTATTCCAGGATGTATAGATATTATTAGTAACATCAATACCATAATTATAATTAGTTGCTGCAACATCATTTTGATAGTCTAAGCCTTCTAAATATTTTAGGAAGTTCTCATTTATATCATTAGTCTTAACATTAGTTAAATTCTTATATGTAGTCATTAGATAATCAATCATTGAATCCATTCCAACTTGACTAGAAGTATCAAACTCTAAAACATCTTTAGCTTGATAACCAGATAATCCTGTAGTTAAACTTGTTAAATCTACTGATTCTTCTGCAATAGTTAAAGGATAACTAGAAAGCATATCTTCTTGCATATTCTTAATATATCCTTTAACTCCAGTTGATACAGCAAGTACACTACTTACTCCAACAATACCAATTGAACCAGCTATTGTAATTAATACTGTTCTTTTTAATTTAGATATTAAATTCGAAAAAGATAGTCCAGTAGCTGTTTTTAATTTCATTGCCGATTGTTTTTCTCTAACAATCTCTTCCTTTTTTAGTAACTTATCATGTTCTTTACA
>DCJD01000006.1:8595-13751 GCA_002317215.1 Caryophanales bacterium UBA1709
ATAAGCTAAATCAGGATTATGAGTAACCATGATAACTAGGCGATCACTAGCAACTTCTTTTAATAAATCCATTACTTGAATACTAGTCTCACTATCTAATGCACCTGTTGGTTCATCAGCAAGCAAGATAGAAGGATTATTAACAAGAGCTCTAGCAATAGCAACTCTTTGCATCTGCCCCCCACTTAATTGATTAGGTTTTTTCTTATATAAATCTTTAAGTCCTACTTTTTCTAAGGCTTTATACGCTCTTTCAAATCTTTCTTTCTTCTTAACTCCACTTATTGTTAAAGCAAGTTCAACATTCTTTAATATAGTTTGATGTGGGATTAAATTATAAGATTGGAAAACAAAACCAATCTTATGATTACGATAATTATCCCAATCATTACTACTATATTCTTTAGTTGATACTCCATCGATAATTAAATCTCCAGTAGTATATTTATCAAGTCCACCAATAATATTTAGTAATGTGGTTTTCCCACATCCACTAGGACCTAAAATAGAAACAAACTCATTGTTTCTAAAAGTTAAACTTATTCCCTTTAATGCATCAACATATGTATCACTTGAAACATATCTTTTAGTTATTCTTTTTAGTTCTAACATAATCAATGCCTCCCTTATTTTAATAGACTTATTTTATAATAAGTCTTTTATAAATAATAAAGGAAAATAACAATAAGTAAAGATAATTAGACAATATTAAAGTTAACTTTAAGTAGAACATAATAAAAGATAGTTAGATAACTATCTTTATACTTTATTAAATTCTTTTGGTAACTTGGCAAAGAATTTATATTCTTTATGATTAATAGGATGGATAAATTCTAGTTTAGAAGCATGTAATCCAAGACGACCAATAACAGATTTCTTTTCTCCATATTTCTCATCCCCAACTACACTATGATTATGTTCTGCCATTTGAACTCTTATTTGGTTCTTTCTTCCGCTATCAATATTAACCTGAAGTAAGGTGTAGTAAGGGTATTCTTTAATTACTTTATAGTTAGTAGTAGCTAACTTTCCTTCTTTACCTTTTGATGAATAAACCATATGAGTTTTAGTTTCAGTTAGATATGATTTATAAGTTCCAGATTTTTCATTAAATCTTCCATTAACTAATGCAATATATTCTCTATTTGTAACAATATCATTCCATTTATCTTGTAAAGCATCTCTAATTTCTTTATTTTTAGCCACCATTAATACTCCACTTGTATCTTTATCAATTCTATGAACTACAAAGATCTGATTTTTAGGATTTTTCTTTCTTACATACTCTAAAATATAATGGTATGCTGTTTTCTCATTCTCCGAGTCACTCGCAATGCTTAATAATCCACTTGGTTTATTAATAACAATAAATTCATCATCTTCATATATAATATCAAGATGATAAGAAGAAGTATTTGTTATTGAATTACGAATAGGATATTTAGATATTTGAACAATACTTTTCTTAGTTAAATAGTAATCATGCCTACTAGTTACTACTCCATCTACTAATACACATTTACTAGATAAAATAGCCTTAACATTATTTCTAGATAATTTAGTTAAATGTTCTAACAAAAAATCTAAAAGAGTTCCCTCTTTTGTAACATTAAATTGATAAGTATATATAGGTTTATTAGCCTTAGTATTAGAATTTCTTCTTTCCATATTAATCAAATTTCTTAAGCGTATTATCTAAATCATTTTTAAATAAATAGCTTCCTACGACAAAATAATCTGCTCCTTCATCTATACAATCTAAAGCGATTAATTCATTTATTCCACCATCTACCATAATGCTATATTTATAATCATTTTGACTTCTTAATTTATCTAGATATCCTATCTTAAATATTGATTCTTCTATAAACTCTTGTCCACCTTTCCCCGGTTCAACACTCATTACTAAAACTATATCAATATCTTTAAGATATTCTTTGTATTCTTCTATATCTTCACTAGGCTTAATTGCTAACCCTACTCTTACTTTTTTTGATTTAATTAAAGATATTAAATCTTCTAATTTATTATTCTCTATAGCATCTTTATGAATAATAATACTACTAGGATTATACTTACAATAATCATTAATATGTTTAATTAAATCATAAGTCATTAGATGGACATCAACATCTTTATTAGTTAATTCTTTTATATACTTTAAAGTAGATGAGCAAAAAGAAGTATTTAATACATATTTCCCATCCATCACATCTAAATGAACTCTAGAAAAACAAGGATGAGAATGAAGAATATTAAAGATATCTAGAAATCTAGATTCATCAACATTTAATAAAGATGGACAAACTTTAATCATTTAAAATACCTTCTTATTTAATTTTATATCATTTAATAATAATAAATAATCTTCATATAACTCTTTATCTAATAATCCGTTTTTAACTGCATCTTTAACAGCACATTTAGATTCGTGATCATGAGTACAATCATTGTATTTACATTTATCATATAACTTATCTAAACCAGGATAAAAACTTGCTACATCAACAGGATCTATATCAAATTCAATACTACTAAATCCTGGGGTATCACAAATCCATCCCTCATTATATCTTAGATATTCAACCACTCTAGTAGTGTGTTTTCCTCTCCCTAAAGCTTGACTTATCTCATTAGTTTTTTGTTTTGAACCTGGGATTAATAAATTAATTAAACTAGATTTACCAACGCCACTTTGCCCAAAGAATACTACTTTCTTATCTTTTAATTCTTTCTTAATCTCTTCTAATCCATAACTTGTTTTAGAAGAGTAAATAAAGACTTCATATCCAAGCTTGTTAAGTTTTTCTTTTACAACACTAGCATAATCATCATTACATAAATCATATTTAGTTAATATGATTTTAGGTTTAACATGGATAATCTCACTAATTAATATATATCGATACATTAAAGATAATTGAATGCGAGGATTATCTAAACTAGCTATTACATAAACATTTTCAACATTAACAATACTAGGACGCATTAACTCATTAGTTCTTTGTTTAATATCCATTAAATAGTTTTGTTTTTCATCATATAAAACAAAATCTCCTACACTAGGAGAATACTTTCCTATTCTAAACTTACCTCTTGCTCTAGTTGATACAATATCATTTCCATTAAAGACATCATATAAACCAGCATTAGCTCTAATAATAAATCCTTCTTTCATTATTTATTAACCTTTGCTCTTAATTGACCACACGCTGCATCAATATCTTTCCCAAATTCTTTACGAACTGTTACATTAACGCCATTATTTTTAAGATAATCAGCAAATGCTCTAACATTCTCCTTAGGACTTCTTTTATATTCTAAACTGCTTACTTCATTATATGGGATCAAATTAACATAACTTGTTAATCCTTTTAATAAATTCTTTAATTCTTTAGCACAAGCAATAGAATCATTAATATCTTTTAACATTATATATTCAAAAGTAACTCTTCTATTAGCTACTTTCTCATAATATCTAATTGCATCCATTAATTCATCCATATGAAATGCTTTTGATATTGGCATTAAAGTATTTCTTATTTGATCATTTGGAGCATGTAAAGAAATAGCTAAGTTTACTTGTAATCCTTCATTAGCATATTTTCTAATCCCTTCTGGAATACCGCACGTTGATACTGTGATATGTCTTGCTCCAATTTCAAATCCTTTTGGATTATTACAAATCTTAACAAAATCTAAAACATTATCATAATTATCAAATGGTTCACCAGTTCCCATAACAACAATATGACTAATCTTAGTATTTTCTTTCTTTAATAATTGGTTCATAACAATTAATTCCCCAATCATTTCTCCACTACTTAAATCTCTTTGTTTCTTTAATAAACCAGATGCACAAAAAGCACATCCCATATTACATCCAACTTGACTAGATACACATAATGCATTTCCATAATCATAACGCATTAATACTGTTTCAACTTTAGCACCATCACTCATTTCAAGTAAAAGTTTAATGGTTCCATCACTAGCCTCTTGTTTAGTATGAATCTTAGGTAAATCAATACTATAAAGCTCTTTTAAGGTCTCTCTAAAAGATAATGAGATATCACTCATTTCATCAAAATTATAAACATTTTTCTCATATAGCCATATAAAAAGTTGCGTAGCACGATACTTCTTTTGACCAAGTGCTACCATTTCTTCTTCTAATTTAGATAATTCAATTCCTAATATATTCTTCATATTTATTCCTTTACTAACTTTGCAAAATAGAATCCATCAACAATATCTTTACTTGGAAGTATTGTTTTTTGTTCAATTAATTTCATATTTGGATATTTCTCCAAAATATATTTAATCTGTGATTCGTTTTCTTTTTTATCAATAGTACAAGTACTATAAACTAAAGTTCCTTTTTCTTTTAATAATATAATCGCTTGATCAATTAGTTCTCTTTGTAAATTAACTAACTTATCAATATCATTTGGTCTTAGATTTAAGAAGATATCTGGTTTTCTTCTAGCGACCCCTAGTCCACTACAAGGAGCATCTAATAGTATTCTATCAAAATATTCTTTAGAATATTTATCAGTTAATCTTGTTGAATCATATGCAAGTGCAGTAACGTTACTTATTCCAAGGCGAGGTAAGTTTTGAACAAGTAATTTAATTCTATGTTCATATAAATCAATAGAATGAATATGTCCAGTATTATGCATAAGAGCTGCTATATGGTATGTTTTACCACCCGGAGCCGCACACATATCTAATATAGTTTCATTTTCTTTAGGATCTAATAAAGGAGCAACTAATTGACTAGATTCTCCTTGTACCATTACTTTACCATCTAAAAATTCTTTTAATGTATTAAGAGATTTTTCCCCAGTATATATAACTCCATATTCACTAAATTTAGATTTAGTAAAATATGGTTTAGATAAGATATAATCCATATCAGTTTTTAAAGTATTAACTCTTAAACTCATCGTAGATGGTAACTTAAAACTACTCATATAATCTTTATATGCTTTTTCACCATGATGACTATTAATCATTTTTAATACCCAAGAAGGAACGCCAAAAAGTAATGAATAATATTCAAACTCATCTTTAAAATCTTTAATATCTGGTTTATAAGATGAAGATGCTAAAGTATGAAGCATTCCATTAACATATTTACTAGCAAGTAA
>DCJD01000006.1:13873-25215 GCA_002317215.1 Caryophanales bacterium UBA1709
ACATCTTTTACTTTATTAACTCTATTAATCTCATAATCAAGAATGATAGTATCTTTAATAGTTCCATATACTAAACGCGTTAAAAATAGCTTATCTAATTTAGATAAGTTATTCTCATTTAAAGCATTATTTAACTCAATATTTGAGAATGATGAATTCTTATATATTGAGTCAAGTAAATCATATGCAATACTTCTTACGTTCATAGATTTTGATAAGGTGAAGTATCAAAACTAATATCTATATTACTAGTTAAGACTAAATCCCTTATATATTGTAGCAAACTATTCGCTTTATTTTTATCTTTATATTTTAATATAAAGCGATATTTATATTTATTATTAAATTTAGATAGATAAGGAATAGTAGGACCTAGTAATTTTTGATCATTACTCATATTCTTAATAATCTCATTTTTAAGATAATAAGCATATTTATATAAAGCATCTTTAGAAGATGAAGATATTGTAAAACTAGCTAGATAATAATAAGGAGGATATGACATTTCATAACGGTATTTCATCTCATCATTATAGAAAGATTTATAATCTTGGCTAGCAGCATACAAGATAGTTTTATTTAAAGGAGAATATGTTTGAATTATCGCTTGTCCTAAATTTTCCCCTCTTCCACTTCTTCCAACTACTTGAGTAAATAATTGGTATGCTTTCTCATTGGATCTAAAATCACTATAATATAGTGATTCATCAGCATTAATAATACCAACTAAATCAACATCGCTAAAATCTAATCCTTTAGATATTATTTGTGTTCCTACTAAAACATTATATTGATGATTTTTAAACTCTATTAATGTTTTATCTAGACTTCCTTTATATTTGGTAGAATCTAGATCTAAACGAGCAACTTTAGCATTTTTAAATGTTTTAATTACTTCTTCTTCTAGTTTTTCAGATCCTTTACCAATAAATCTAATTAAATCACTTCCACATTTTGGACAAGTATCAGGTTTAATAATATTTCTACCACAATAATGGCATTTAAGCTTATTGTCTTTTTGATGATAACGTAAAGGAATATCACACTTATCACATTTAAAAACATATCCACAAGATACACATTGAATATTAGTACTATAGCCTCTACGATTAAGCAATAATATAACTTGTTTATTATTATCTAAAGTCTTATTAATCGCATCTTTTAAAGCAAGGGAAAACATAGAATAGTTCTTATGTTTTATCTCTTCTTTCATATCTACAATGCTAACACTAGGTAAGCCTAAATTATTAATTCTTGTGTTTAAATATAATTGATGGTATATCCCTTTAATGGCATAAGTTTTAGACTCAATAGATGGAGTTGCACTACCTAAAATAACTTTTGCGTTATGATATTTTGCTCTTTCTAAAATAACATCTATCATGTTATAACTTGGATTATCATCTTGTTTATAAGTCTCACTATGTTCCTCATCAACAATAATTAGTCCAATATTATTTAATGGTGCAAAACAAGCACTTCTTGCTCCAATAACAATTCTTACTTTATCATCTCTAATTCTTCTATATTCATCATATTTTTCTCCACTACTTAATTTAGAATGGAAAATAGCAATCTCATAATCAAATCTTTCCATATATCTTTGAACCATTTGACTAGTTAAAGATACTTCTGGAATTAATACTAAAACATTCTTTCCTTGTTCTAATACTTCTTTAGAAAGTCTAATATAAACTTCAGTTTTCCCACTTCCCGTAACTCCCTCTAATAGATATACTTGATCATTTGAATTATTAATCTCATCAATAACTTCTTTTTGCTCATTAGTTAAATCATAATCTTTAATCTTAGTATAATTTTTATCTAAAGGATTTCTTAATACTTCCTTATCAAACTTCTCTACTATATTAAGTTTCTCTAATCTTTTTATATTTGAAAGATAAGATTTTAAATCAACTAAATAAGGTTCTTTATCTAATATAGAAATAAGTTCTAAATCTTTCTCGTTTAGTTTAGTATCATCATGATTATTATTAATTAATCTAACTGCTTTATTAGTTTTAATATTTACTTTCTTATAACTATTCGGTCTTAATGAAGGTGGTAAAATTGTTTGATAACATGATATTAAACTAGATAAAGTAGTCTTAGCTAAATAATGAGTAAGATCAACTAACTCCTTATTTAATAATGGTTTATCATCAATAACATCACTTATTTCTTTTAGTTCAAAACCTTGAATATCTTCATATTCTTTCTTACTTAAATCACTATATTCAATATCTTCTACATAACCAACAATATCACTACCATTAAAATTGATATTAACTCTAGTACCAACTAATACATTTAATTCATCTGAAATAAAATACGAAAAGGGACGATCTATTTTAAGATTACTTCTCTCGGTATATATCTTAGCTATCTTCATATCTTCACCTTGAATTAAAATAAGCAGAAAACTGCTTATTTATTAATTAATTCATATAAGAAATCTCTGATTTCTTTCGCACATTTATCAACATCATCATTAATAAATGCTTTAGTATATTTAGAGGCATAACCCACTTCAATTCGAGCCTTTTCTAATCTTCCTTGAATAGATTTTTCTTCTTCAGTTCCTCTATGTCTAATTCTATTTTCTAATTCTTCTAATGATGGTGGGAGAATAAAAATTGAGATAGCATCTTTACACTTCTCCATTACTTGCATACTACCATTAACTTCAATCTCTAATACAACATTCTTACCTTCATTTCTAAGTTTCTCAACATAGCTTTTTGGTGTTCCATAACTATGATTAACAAAACTAGCATGTTCTAATAGTTCATCATTTCTAATTGCTTCATCAAATCTTTCTTGGCTAACAAAGAAATAATCTTTCCCATCAATTTCTCCAGGTCTAATAGATCTAGTAGTCATAGATATAGAATATTCTAAATTTAATTCAGGATATTCAAAAAGTTTAGAACGTACTGTTCCTTTTCCAACTCCACTAGGTCCTGAATAAATAATTAATAATCCTTTTTTCATTTCATATATTATAAGAATTATACAAGTATAATTCAAGATACATGCTATAATAAAAACATGAGCTTTGATGGTGTAGTTTTTAGTAAAGTAGTATACTTACTAAAAAATAAAATTATTAATTCTAAAATCAATAAGATATATCAATTATCCTTAACTGATTTTGCTTTTGTATTATTCTCTAAAACTATTAATACTTGTCTAGTAGTATCTGTTAATAATACTAGCAGTTATATTAGTTTAGATTCATCTATATCTAATCCTAAAATTGAACAATCTCATTTTACTAATACTATGTTTTACCATCTAGTAAACGGGAAGATTATTGATATTGAACAAATTAATAACGATAGAATAGTTAAATTAACAATAGATAAAACTAATGAGATAGGGATATCTAAAGTATCCTATCTATATATTGAATTAACTGGAAAACTTACTAATATGATCTTAACTAAAGACAATAATGTAATTATTGATTGTCTCCATAAGATAGGTATCACTGCCTCTAGAACTATTGAGACTAGTGGCATATATATGTCACCTTTAGTTAAGAAATTAAAGAATATTTATAATGATGAATATGATCCTTTATTATCTATAAAAGAGCAATTTGGTGGGATGAGTATAAATCTAGTTAATGAGATTAATTATCGATTAGAAAATAAAGAAGCTTTTAATGATATAGTAAATGAGATTAAAGATAGTAACTATGTTTACTTATATCCTAGTGATTTCCATATAATTCCTTTTAAATCTTTTAATAGTGAATATGAGAAAATGGATATATTTGAAGGAATTAATAAATTCTATAAATCTAAAATTAAAGAAGCTACTAATAATACTAATTCAGATTTAATAAAAGTAGTTAATAAGCAATTAAAGCACTATACTTCTAAAAAAACTAAACTAGAAAACGAATTAAATAAAGCGTTTGATTATGAGAAATATATGGAATACGGAGATTTAATATTTAGTTCACAATATGATTTATCTAAATCATATAGCGAAGTAAATATCCTCTCCTACTCTACCAATTCTAATATATTAATTAAATTAGATAATAAGATTAGTCTAAAAGAAAATGCTTTAAACTTTTATAAGAAATATAAAAAATATAAAAACTCATTAATCTTTATTAAAGAACAAATTGATATATGTATTCAAAACATAGAATACTTCTCTAGTTTGTTATTCCAAATTCAAAATAGTAATAACGAAGATATTATTCAAATAAAACAAGAATTAATAAATCAAAAGATATTAAATATTTCTTTACCAAAACAAAAATCTAATAAAGAAATGAAACTTAGTGAATATGAGATAGATGGTATAAAAATAAGTGTTGGAAAAAATAATCTTCAAAATGAATATCTAACCTTTAAAGTTGCTAAATATAATGATTATTTTTTCCACGTTCAAGATTATAGTGGTGCTCATGTTATAGTTCATGCTAATCAGTTAAACGAGGAAATAATTCGCTATGCCGCAAATCTTGCTAGTTATAATTCTCAAGCTCGCTATTCAAGTTCAGTACCCGTTCAATATACACAAGTTAAAAATGTTAAAAAAATACCAGGAGGTAAACCTGGTAAAGTTATTCTAAAAGAATATAAATTAATCTATATTGATCCAACTAAGATATAGGTTTAAAAACTAAAACCTTACAGTTCCCATATTTATATTCTTTTAGGTTAAAACCATCTATTTGGATATTTTCCATATCCTTATTTGCTTCGCAAATAATAATACTAGATGGTTTTAATAAAGAACATTGTTTTAATAACGCAAGAGATTCTTTATAGAATTCTATTTTTTTATATGGGGGATCTAGAAAAATAATATCTAACTTATCATTAATTTCTTTTAGACATTTCTTATAATCTTTTTTAGTTAGTTCGTATTTTTCTTTCTCAATACCTAAATTATTAATATTAGTTTGGATAATTTTATATGCTTCATAATTTGAATCATTAAAATATACTTTTTTAGATGATCTAGATATCGCTTCTATTCCAATTTGTCCACTCCCGCTAAATAAGTCTAGAAAAGTAGCATCAATAATACTATTTCCAATTATATTAAAAATAGCTTGCTTTACTTTATCTAAAGTAGGTCTAGTAGTTAATCCTTCTTTACTAACTAGTTTTCTAGATCCATATATTCCACTACTTACCTTCATTATTAAATACTCCTTCTAATAATTTACTTGAAATCTTATTTAGCATTTCTTTAACAATCTCATAAGCCTTGTTATATTCTTTAACTATCTCTAAGTTATATAGTTTTTCTTTAACAGTTGATAATTCTTTTGTTATCTTATCTAAAGATAAGTTTAAAGAATCTAATCTTTTATACTCATTTTGAGTATTAACAAAAGAATTAGAAAGAATGATAAATGTATCATCGTTTTCCATCTTCTTCTCAATATCTTTTAAGTTTTTATATTCTTTAGTATCTTTAATTAAATCTACTAAATCATATAATTTACTAATTAAATTACTATCCATATTATAAATATTACTATTATATAGTAATTATCTCAATTTAATTAAGTAAATATGCTATACTATTAGATATGGAAATTAAGAAAATAGTTAAGGATACTAATAAATCTTTAAGACAAGTTTGTGAAAGTGTTAAAGAACCTTATAGTAAGATTGATTTAGATACTTGTAAATATCTATTAGATTATTTAGTATTTGCAAGCAATGATGAGAATGCTGAAAAATATAATTTAAGACCAGGAGTAGGACTTGCTTGTCCTCAAATAGGAATTAATAAAAGAATGCTTGCGGTTTATATTGAATATCCTAGTGAAGATAGTAAAGAAAGTAAGATAACTAAGTATGCTTTAATTAATCCAAGATTAATTAGTCATAGCGAAAGAAAAGCATATTTACTTGGTGGAGAAGGGTGTTTATCAGTAGATAATAATCATGAAGGATATGTTATTAGGTATGCTAATATTACAGTTACTGGATTTAATATTCTAACTAACAAAAATGAGACAATTAAGTTAAGAGGATATGAAGCAATTGTCATGCAACATGAATTAGATCATTTAGATGGGATACTATTCTATGACCATATAGATAAGAAAGATCCATTTAAGAAGATTGAAGGAGCTTTAGAGATATAAGAAAGAATAATTATTTATTCTTTTTTATTTTAAACATGCTAAAATATATCTAACGCTTATTACATATTTTTATAATCGGAGGCTATATGATAAATCAAAGTCGTAGTGAAACTGCTGTCTTTGCATTAGGTGGACTTGGCGAAGTTGGCAAGAATTTATATTGTATCGAACATGAGGAAACGTTAATTTTAATTGATGCTGGTGTTATGTTTCCAGAAAATGAATTACTTGGAGTTGATTATGTAATTCCAGATTTTTCATATCTTATTTTTAATCAATATAAGATAAAAGCATTATTAATAACACATGGTCATGAAGATCATATTGGAGGTATTCCTTTCTTATTACAGAAAGTAAATATACCTACTATTTATGCTACTAAATTAGCAAGTGCACTTATTAAAAATAAGTTAGAAGAAAATCATATCAGACAAAAAATTAATATTGTAGAAGTAGATGGTAGTACTAGCGTTAATATTGATAAATTAAAAATAGATTTCTTTGATACAACTCACTCAATTCCAGATAGTGTTGGGATATGTATTGATACACCAAATGGTAAGATTGTTACTAGTGGTGACTTTAAAATAGATTTAACTCCTGTTGGCAATCAACATATTGATTTACAAAAGATTGCTAAAATCGGAGAAAGTGGAGTTACTTTATTTATGAGTGATTCAACTAATGCTGAAGCTCCTGGTTTATCACTTTCGGAAAGTAGTGTTGTTAAATCTATTAATGATGTTTTTAAAAATACTGAAGGTAGATTATTAGTTGCTACTTTTGCATCTAATATCCATCGTATCCAACAATTGGTAGAAACTGCCGTTAAATTTAAAAGAAAGATATGTATTATTGGAAGAAGTATGGAAAAGACTATCCAAATAGGTCGTAAATATGGATACATATCTTGTCCAGATTCTAGTATTATTCAAGAAGAAGAAGTTAAGTTTTATCCTTCTAATGAACTAGTAATTATTTGTACTGGATCACAAGGAGAACCTCTTGCCGCTTTATCTAGAATTGCTAATGATACGCATAAATATATTAAGATTATTCCAGGAGATACAGTAGTTTTCTCTTCTTCAGCAATTCCTGGTAATGGAGCAGATATAAATAAAGTAGTTAATAAACTATATCGTCAAGGAGCTAGTGTAATTACTAATTCTATTTTAAATAATATTCATGCTTCAGGTCATGCTAACCAAGAAGAGTTAAAATATATTCTTTCTATTATTAAACCAAAATATTTTATGCCAATACATGGAGAATATAGAATGCTTAAAATACATACTGAATTAGCACAACAAGTTGGTATAGAAAAACAAAATACATTCGTATTAGAAAACGGGGATAGATTATTATTAGATAATGGAACCGTTAGACAAGGTAGTAGAATTGATGTAGAAGATATTTATGTTGATGGTAAAGATACTACTGGTTTATCAGCTAATGTTATTAGAGATAGAAAGATAATGTCTAATAATGGAGTTATTATTTGTACGGTTAATATTGATTCTCATACTAATACATTAACTACTAAACCATATATAGTAAGTAGAGGATTTACATTATTAAATGATTCATACAATATCTTAGAGGAAGCAAGTAATGTAGTTAATAATGATTTAAATGAATTATTTAAAGGTAAAGTAACTTTCCAAAGCGTTAAGAATACTATTAAAACTTCTTTATCAGCATTCTTATATGAGAAAACCCATCGTTCACCTTTAATAATTCCAGTTATATTAAATAAAAGAGAATCATTAGAAGAAGTTATTAACTATATGACTAAGGAGAAGAAAAGATAATGCTCATATTAGCAAGTTCATCTCCTAGAAGAAAAGAACTACTAACTAATCTTGGATATAAGTTTGATACTATAGTTAGTAATGTTGATGAGTCAAAAGTTAAAACACCATTAATTAGAAAGAATAGATGTCTTAAACTTGCTAGATTAAAGGCATTAGATATTTATAAAGATCATAAAGATGATATTGTCATTGGTAGTGATACTATTGTTATTCTCCATAATAAAATATATGAGAAACCAATAGATGAAAAAGATGCTTATTATATGCTAAATAAGTTATCTAATAAAACTCATAAAGTTGCTACAGCAGTCGCAATAATAAAAGATGATATTATGTATAGTTTTATTGATATAGCAAAAGTAACATTTAAGAAATTATCTTTCAAAGATATTAATGATTATATTAAAACTAAAGAACCAATGGATAAAGCTGGAGCTTATGGATATCAAGGATTAGGAAATAAACTAATATCTAAAGTAAAAGGCGATGAAACTACTGTTATTGGTTTACCAACTATTAAATTAGATAAATTATTAAAAGAGATACAAAAATAACGCCAACTGGCGTTATTTTGTTTCTATTTCTTCTGGTTTTTGTGTGGAATTTTCAGCAATTGTTTTTAAAAATCCATATATATCAGCCTTATATGTAAACTTGACTTTAATATGTGTTGCAATTAAACAATTTAGAATAATAAAGATGAATAATTGTAAAGCAACGCATATGAATATTAGAAATATAATTCCGCTGCCGAGAAACAACGCCAACATTAGTCCAGTAAAAATACATACGTATATTAAAACATCATAAATTTTATTTGCAACATTTAATATTTTGCATAATAACGCTGCCATGAATCTGTAATTATCTTGTTGATTCTTCGAATATCTATTTTTGAAAAATTTTACCTCCATATTAATTCTCCTTTATGTTTTATATATATATATATATTGAATCAAGTGCCCTAATCTAATCTTGATTATATAAATATAAATATTTATAATATTAGCGAAGCAAAGTAGTTATTAAATTATTTATATTAGAGAATTGATGGATGGTGAAAATCAATAATAATTAATAATGAATTGGGGCTTAGATATTAATAGGTAGTTCCTATATAACTAATGTATTTAATGAGTTTAATATATAAAATTATATATTAATGAATTAGGGTGGCACCACGATATATTCGTCCCTTGAAATGGTGTTTTTTTATTATCTATAAGGAGGATATAAATATGGATTTAATGTTAAGTGGAATTAAACCAACAGGTAAAGTAACACTTGGTAATTATCTAGGTGCAATTAGAAACTTTGTTAATTATCAAAATGAATATGAGATGATGGTATTTGTTGCTAATCTTCATGCTTTAACAATTGATAACAATCCAGCTGAATTAAGAAAGAATACAATTGATTTAGTTGCATTATATTTAGCATGCGGATTAGATCCAAGTAAAGCAACTATCTTTGTTCAATCAGAAGTTTTAGAACATGCAACTCTTGGTTTTATACTTACTTGTCAAACATATATGGGCGAACTAAATAGAATGACTCAATATAAAGACAAGTTAAAGAAAGAAAGCAATATTGGAGCAGGTATATTTACTTATCCTACATTAATGGCAGCTGATATATTACTATATAATCCTAAATTTGTTCCAGTAGGTGATGATCAAAAACAACACGTTGAATTAACTAGAGATATAGCCGAAAGATTTAATCATAAGTTTGGTGATACATTTATTGTCCCAACTCCTGTTGTTGCAAAAATAGGTTCTAGAATTATGAGTTTAAGTGATCCTAGTAAGAAGATGAGTAAATCAGATGAAAGTGGAGATAAAGGATGTATCTATTTATTAGAAGATCCAAATCTTGCTAAAAAGAAGATTATGTCAGCAGTTACTGATAATGATACTTTGATTAAATATGATGAGACTAATAAACCTGGCATCTCTAATCTAATGGAGATATATTCTTGTCTAACTAGTATGTCTATTAATGATATTGAAGAAAAGTTTAAAGATAGTAACTATGCTACTTTTAAAAATGAAGTAGGAGAAGTGGTTAAAAATAAACTAATCGAAATACAAACTAAATATAATCAAGTTATTAATGATGGAACTGTTGAAAAAGTATTAGAAGAAGGAAGACAAAAAGCAAGTTATATTGCTATGAAAACATTAAGAAAAGTATATAAAAGAGTTGGATTCAATTTTAAGAAAGATTAATTAAAAGACCTATTAAATAGGTCTTTTTTAATAACATTATTAATATATAATATTAAATATGATTAAAAGATTTTTAAGTTATTATTCTAAGCATAAGAAAGTAATGATTTTAGATTTAGTTGCTGTCGTTATATATAGTGCAATTGATATTGTCTATCCATTAGTCACTAAACAAATTATTAATGGCAAGTTTGAAACTACATCTAAATTATTATTTTTAGGTGCATCCTTACTTATTTTATATTCTTTAAGATATCTTTTTAGATACATAGTCACATATTATGGCCATGTCTTAGGTATTAATATTGAGACTGATATGCGTCAAGATTTATTTGAGAAATTTGAATCCTTAGATTATAGCTATTTTGATGATAAGAAAAGTGGAGAATTATTAACTAATCTTACTAGCCATTTATTTGATATTAGTGAAGCTAGCCATCATGTAATTGAAGATTGGTTATCTTGTTCATTAATAATACTCGGTAGTTTTAGTGTCTGTATGATTGTTAACTATAAGTTAACTTTAATTGTATTTATGGGTATTATTTTAGTTTTCTTATGGACAATGATTAGAAGAAAAAGATTAGCAAAGTCATTTAGAAATATGCGTAAAGAACAAGGTGAGTTGGGAGCTAAAATAAATAATTCTTTAGCTGGTATTCAATTAACTAAAGCATTTAATAATGAAGATTATGAGATTAAAAACTTTAAAAAAATAAATCAAGGTTACTATGATAGTAGAATGGTAACAATAAAAGAATTATCTATATTTCATTCTACTACTGACTTCTTAGTTAATATAACTAACTTATTATTATTAATAAGTGGTGGACTAATGTATTTAAAATTAGGTCCTGAGTTTTTAGATGAGTTAATTATGTTTTTCTTATATGTAACATTTTTAATTAATCCTATCAAACAATTAGCCAATACATTTGAAGCTTTGCAACAAGCTTGGAGTGGATATGAAAGATTCTATACAGTTATAACAACAAATAACACTATAACAAATTCATTTAATCCTATATTTGTTAATAAATTAAAAGGAAATATTAAGTTTAATAATGTCTCCTTTAGATATAAAGTTAATACTGAAGAAGTCTTAAATAATTTTAATCTAGAGATTAAAGAAGGAAGTAAAGTAGCTATTGTTGGAGAAAC
>DCJD01000006.1:25312-27268 GCA_002317215.1 Caryophanales bacterium UBA1709
GTTAAAGATTATGAACTTAAATCATTAAGAGATCATATTGGTCATGTTCAACAAGATGTATTTATATTCTATGGATCAATAAAAGAAAATATATTATATGGTAATCCAAGTGCTAGTGATGAAGAAGTAAGAATGGCTGCTAAGAAAGCTAATATATCTGATTTTATTGAATCATTGCCTCAAGGCTATGATACATTATGTGGTGAAAGAGGTATTATGTTAAGTGGAGGACAAAAGCAAAGAATAAGTATTGCTAGAATCTTCTTAAAAAATCCTGAAATATTAATTTTAGATGAAGCAACTAGTGCCCTTGATAATATTACAGAAAAACTAATTCAACAAAGTTTTGATGAATTATCAAAAGGTAAAACTACTATCCTAATTGCTCATCGTTTAACTACCGTTCAAAACGCTGATAAGATAATTGTTCTTGGCAAAGAAGGAATCATTGAACAAGGAAGCCATAATGAGTTAATGAATAAAAAGGGTTATTACTATAAAATGTATGAGGCATGCAAAAATTAAAAATCACTCTCTAGGAGTGATTTTTGTTATTTAAATATATCATCTATTATCTTTTGTTTATCACTAGGTAATATCGATTCTATACTTGTTCCATTTAGATAATCTAATGGGAATGGTAATTTAGTAAAAGATATTTTATAAGCATGAAGGAATTGATTCTCATAATTATATTTCTTTTTGAATTCACTATTTAAACTAAAATCGCCATATTTTTTATCCCCAATTACTTCATGTCCAATACTTGCTAAATGGACTCTGATTTGATGGGTACGGCCAGTTTTTAAATGAACTTCTAATAAACTATATTTATCATTGCTTAATAAAGGATGTACTTCAGTAATAGCTTCTAATCCATTACTATTAACGATAACTTTATTATTTTTCTCATCCTTTAACAATCTTTTCTCTATAACAATATCTTTATTAATAGTACCTTTAACTAATGTCTTATAATATTTTTCTAAACCTACTCTATTTTTAAGACAATCATTAATAATACGTAAAGCATCATTTGTTTTACCGAATATAACTATCCCACTTGTATTCCTATCTAGTCTATGACAAGGACCTGGGGTAAATGTATCTTTTGAATTATATTCATTTTTTTGATTTAAATAATATAAAACTTGATTAGTTAAAGTATTATATATAGTTGAATTATCATCATGAACTAATAAACCAGTTGGTTTATTAACTACTAAAATATTTTTATCTTCATATAATACATCAAAAGTAATCTTTAGTTTTGGTAATTCTTTAATAACACTTAGATTATAACTATTATTTGGTAAATAAACTCTTACTATATCATCTTCTTTAACAATATAATCTTTATTAACCCATTTACCATTAACTTTAATATCTTTTTTTCTAAATAATTTGTATATTAAAGATAGAGGAGTATTATTTAATGTTTTCTTAATATACTTCTCAATCTTTTGATTACTATCTTTACTAGTTATCTTATATTCTTCCATATCAAGTATAATAAACTTATTCTATTTTATTGTCAAAATACTTATTTATATTTCGTAATATTTATATTAAAATATTAAAGTTATGGAGGATTACCCAAGTGGTTGAAGGGGCTGGCTTGGAAAGCTAGTAGGCCTGTAACAGGGCGCTAGGGTTCAAATCCCTAATCCTCCGCCATTAAGATAACGGATATTAATCCGGTTTTTATTGTTTTATGTTTACTTGTAGGGTGAATTCATTATAATATTATTAAGGATAATTCACCCTACATGAAAGATAAAGAAGTATTAATAAATGTATTATTGTATGAGAAAAAAATGTTAGAAGATCAAATTAGTGATCTTCCTTTTAAGGGTTATCCTGAAATTAAAGAAAGAAATGATAAAAAATATATTTATTTAAGATATAAGAAATATGGTCGTTTATCCTCAACATATGCAGGAATATATAACGAAC
>DCJD01000021.1 GCA_002317215.1 Caryophanales bacterium UBA1709
CTTCAGTAGTTGCTAGTATAAATATAACATGTGCAGGTGGTTCTTCTAATGTTTTAAGCAAAGCGTTAAAAGCTGATGTAGTCATCATATGAACTTCATCAATAATATAAACTTTATATTTTCCTTCAAGTGGAGCATATCTTACTTTTTCAATAAGATCTCTTACTTCATCTACACTATTATTACTTGCAGCATCTATCTCAATAACATCTTGATAACTTCCGTTTGATATTGCTTTACAATGTTCACAAACACCACATGGTTTATTAGATTCACTTGTACAATTAACTGCTTTTGCTAATAATTTTGCAATAGTTGTTTTACCTGTTCCTCTTGGACCACAAAATAAATAAGCATGTGCTAATTTATTATTTTGAATAGCATTTTTTAAAGTTTGAACAATATAAGATTGTCCAGCTACTTCATCAAATGTCTCTGGTCGATATTCTCTATATAATGCTTTATATGCCATAAAATCACCCACTTAAATTATACTTATTTTCTTTTATTTTTAAAATATTCTTTTAGAATATTTTTACATTCTATACTATATAGATTTTCATATTTAACATTATGATTTAATCCTTGAATATCTAGGGTATGAAACAAACCTTCAACTCCACCATTTTTATCATCTTTGCACCCATAATATATCTTTGAAATTCGTGCTTGTTGAATAGCAGAAGCACACATAATACATGGTTCTAAAGTAACATATAAAACAGTGTTTTCTAATATATAAGATTTTAGTTTATTGCTAGCTTTTCTAATACAATTAATCTCAGCATGACCACTAATATCGTGTTTATGTTGTTTAGTATTATGCGCTTTAGAGATTATCTTATTATTTAAAACTAAAACAGCTCCAACTGGAACCTCATCTTTTTTATAGGCTTTTTGTGCTTCTTTATAAGCTATTTCTAAAAATTTATCCATATATTAGTAATAAAAACGCCAACACACATACCAAGATCACTTATGGCTGCTACATTCCTGTCCTGACCAGGTTCGTGGATGAATATTGTATTGGCATATTTAGTATATGAAATATAAGTATATATTTCAAATATTATTTATTTCTTAATTTATATAATTCTTCAACAACTTGGCAATATTTAGCAGCATGTAATCCGTTATCTAATTCAAATTTATAGATATTAGGACCATCACTAATTTCAAAGTTATTACCAGCTTTATATGGCAAGGAGAATAAGTTAGTTAGATCAATATTAATATCAACGTTTTCATTATTAATGGTGCCTATATAATTTAGATGATCTGAATATAAACTAACTTTTCCATATCCATATTGATCTAATAGATTATTAACTCCAGTTAGGATAACTTTTGTATTATCTTGCATTAATAATTCATTATTCTTAATGAATTCATCAATAGATTCTCTTTGTCCTTCAAACCATTGATCTGGATGTTCATAATACATATTTGATTTGAAATAACCAGTTGGTGTTATTTCAAATTTAGTATGACAAGAATCACATTCAATAGTATTATCATATGTCTTCATATTGAATTCTTTATGACATCTTGGACATCTATATAATGTGGTTTCTAATCCAATTGCTAAATCTTTCTTACCAAACTTATATTGTTTAGTTCTATTCCATTCATAATCATTAAAATCTAATGCTTCATTAACTATCTTATTAATAGCATCAGTATCTAAATTTTCTACATCTTCTTTAGATAATAACGGATAATATTCTATTTCAATTCTTCCTCTTCTTTTATTAATTGCCCATTTAGGTTTAGTTAAGTATGTTCCATGTAATAAACAACATACAACAGGTACTTTACATATCTTTATTAATTTAGATAATCCTTCTGGAATCATAAATCCTCTACCACAACTTGGCATTCTTCCAGCTGGATGCATTGCTAAAATACCATTATTTCTAGTAACACTAATCATATCTTTCATAGCTGATAAGTCGGTCTGGTATTGGAATTTTGGAATTGAACCTAACTTAGTAAAATACCAATTTAAGAATTTATTCTTAAAGAATCCATAACTTCCAACGAAGTTTAAAACTCTTGGAAACATAGTTGTGTAAACATAAACTGGATCTATTCTTGCTCCGTGATTGCAAATTAATATAAATGGCCCTTTGATACCTTTAATTCTTTTCTTATCAACATGAACATTACCTATTAGTTTCATAATAGGCCAAGCAAAAATAGTTGGAAGATATGTCCAAAACTTACTTGGTTTATTAATTCTGGAATTTTTATACTTCATATAAAGGTGCGATTGATACTCCTTCTTCAATACAATCAATTGCTTGTGCAATCATTGGAGCAATTGAAATGACTTTAATCTTACTAGATTCTCTTTTTAGTTTAATAGTATTACTTGTAATAATCTCTTCAATAGGAGCATTTTCTAATTTATCAATAGCATCATTACTTAATACTGGATGAGTACATCCAACATATATTTTTTTAGCTCCTCTTTTAATCAATTCATTACTAGCAGCAACAATAGTACCACCAGTATCGATCATATCATCAACTAATATACAAGTTTTATCTTTTACATCACCAATAATATCACACATCTCGGCAACATTTGGTTTCGGTCTTCTTTTATCAAATATAGCAATAGTTGCATCTAAATGACTAGCTAGATTTCTTGCTCTAACCACACCACCATGATCTGGAGAAACAACAACAATATCTTTAGTACCAAGTTTATCTTTAAAATAATTTCCTAATACATTAATAAATGTTAAATCATCAACAGGGCAAGAGAAGAAACCTTGAATTTGAGCAGCATGTAAATCAAATGTAACTACTCTATCAACACCACTAGTTTTTAATAAATCCGCTACAAGTCTAGCACTAATTGGCTCTCTAGGTTTAGACTTTCTATCTTGTCTAGCATAACCAAAATAAGGAATTATTGCAGTAATTTCTTTAGCGCTTGCTCTTTTTAAAGCATCGCAGAAAACTAATATTTCCATTAAATTTTCTGTAACAGGAGCACATGTTGATTGAATAATATAACAATGTTTTCCTCTAACAGTCTCGCTAGGTTTTGCTAATATCTCTCCATCAGCAAAATGCCTTACGATAGTTTCGTTTTTATCTAAATTTAATATTTTAATAACTTCATCAGCAACACTAACGCTACTAGATAAACTAAATACTACTGGTTTTTCTTTCATACTCTATTCTCCTTAATAACATATCTATTCTATATCAATAATATATTTATTCAATTAAAGTAATTCAACTACTCTAACAAATTTATATTTATCTTTAATTTTATTTAAAATTAATTCTAAATATTTCTTATCTTTACTTAATCCATATACACCATTCCCACTCCCGCTCATACTAACTAAATCTAAATCATATGATTCTAATTCTTTGATGATGTTAGTAACGTTTGGATTAAGCAAAGAAGCTGGTCCTAATAAATCATTAAAGATATGATTTGAATTATAATCTAATTCATCATTATGAATCTTAAATTTCTTATCAAATAATTCAAAGCATTCTTTAGTCGATATTGGTCTATCATCAATAACTAAAATTGCATAATATCCATTATATAAATCATTTATTAATTCGTATCTTTCTAAATCTCTTAGAATAGCTTTTGAGTTATATTTAAAGAAACTAACATCTTGTCCAATTTCTTTATATATAGCATCATTTTTTTCTAAATTATTAGATAGCTTATTTATTACAAAATAAGCATCACTACTTCCGCC
>DCJD01000007.1:0-9597 GCA_002317215.1 Caryophanales bacterium UBA1709
ACATATGCAGGAATATATAACGAACAACTATATAAAGAGCTAAAAGATATATCTAATACGATACGTGAACTCAATTATAAATTAAGAAGTTGTAAAACTAAACTAGCAAAGCTTGGAGTAACTATTGATGAGCTAAGTCCTAAAACATTATTAAACATGGATTATATTAGATGTAATATAAACAGTATCATATACGGTCAAGCTATGGTAGAAGGGATTAGTGTAACATTTTTAGATACGAAAGAAATTCTTGATAAAGGTTCTTGCGTGAATGTTAGTTTTGATGATACTTTAAAAGTATTAAATCTCAAAAATGCTTGGCAATATATCTTAGATGAAAATACAATACGAAGAGGAATTTCATTCTATGTTTTATGCAATATCGCAGGTTTTATTAACGATCGTTTAATCTCATATCCTTCTGAACTAAGAAGTTATAATGCCTATATTAGTGGTTCTACATATAAACCACCTTTACCAGTTAAAGAAGATGTTATTAATAATATAGATGCAATAATCAATAACGAAGATACTATAATCAATAAAGCAATAGATTTATTATGCTATATTTCTAAAGCCCAAATTTTTGGGGATGGCAATAAAAGAATTGCTGTAATATTTGCAAATCTATATTTATTAATCCAAGGATATGGTTTTATAGCAATACCACCAAAGTATGATAATACATATAAAGATTATCTAGTTGACTATTATGAGAGTAAAAATGAGAAAATTAAAAAGTTCTTATTAGAAAAATGCTTTAATAAATTGGATTAAAAAATAAAAACTGAGAATTAATCTCAGTTTTTCTTTTTATCCAATACTTCCTTCCATAGAAAGTTTTAATAATCTGTTTAATTCAACAGCATATTCCATTGGTAATTCTTTTGAGAATGGTTCAATAAATCCCATTACAATCATTTGAGTAGCATCCTTTTCTGAAATACCTCTACTCATTAAATAGAATAATTGTTCCTCACTTACTTTTGATACTGTAGCCTCATGTTCAATGTTGCTTGTATTGTTTTGAACTATATTAGTAGGAATAGTATCTGTTTTAGAAACGTTATCTAAAATCAATGTGTCACATTCAACATGAGATTTAGAATTAGATGCACTAGGATCGATATATACTTTACCTCTATAATTAACAACTCCACCATTCTTACAAATAGATTTAGAGATAATCATAGAAGATGTGTTAGGTGCTAAATGAATCATTTTAGCTCCAGCATCTTGATATTGATCATTACTTGCTACAGCTATACTAATACAATTGCCTTTTGCATAAGGACCAGCTAAGATACATGCTGGATACTTCATATTTAATTTAGATCCAATATTTCCATCAACCCAATCCATTAGTCCATTCTCTAATACTAATGCTCTTTTAGTAACTAAATTGACAATATTATTGGACCAGTTTTGAATGGTAGAATAGCGACATTTTGCGTTCTTCTTAACGATTATTTCTACAACTGCTGCATGTAAAGATTCACTAGAATAAATTGGAGCAGTACAACCTTCAACATAATGGACATCAGCACCTTCATCAACAATGATCAAGGTTCTTTCAAATTGACCCATCTTTTCAGAATTAATTCTAAAATATGATTGAAGAGGTTTCTCTAATTTAACTCCTTTAGGAACATATATAAAGCTTCCTCCACTCCATACAGCACCATTTAATGCGCTAAATTTATTATCATCATATTTAATAACAGTATTAAAATATTCTTTAAATAAATCTGGATATTGTCTTAATGCACTATCGGTATCTAGGAATATTACTCCTTTACTAGTTACTTCATCTAGCATATTATGGTAAACAACTTCAGATTCATATTGTGTAGATACACCCGCTAAAAATTTGTGTTCTGCTTCAGGGATACCTATTTTATTAAAGGTTTCTTTAATAGTATCAGGGACATCTTCCCATTTATTAGCTTGTTTATCACTAGGTTTAATATAATATGTATAATCTTGATAATTTAAGAATTCTAAAGAAGGACCAAAAGAAGGATCAGGAGAATTCAAAAAGTGTTTTAAACATTTAAGTCTAAATTCTAACATCCAACTTGGTTCATTTTTAGCTTTAGATATCTCTTTAATTACATCTTCATTTAAACCTTTATTAGTTTTAAATACCGAGACATCCTTATCCTTAAACCCATATTTATAATCTTCACTCATTTTATTTATCCTTTAATAACTCTTCAATTCCATTATATCCAATAGTAGCACATTTAATTCTATTGGCTTGTTTATAAACATTGGAGAATACATTAGCTTCTTCTAATAATTCTTCATCATAACTTCCTTCATGCATTGCCATATTTTTATAATTATTGATTATATTAAATGCTTCATCTTTAGTTTTATTAATTAATAACTCACTCATTATTGATATAGATGCAGTTGATATTGTGCATCCAGTTCCCATAAACTTTACATCAATAATCTTATTAGAGGTATTATCGTATTTTAAATAGATGTAGAAATCATCTACACAACTATCACTATCCATATGAATTGATTCATAACCTTTAGGTTCACTATCAACTTTATTTCTAGGATATTGATAGTGATCCATAATGATACTTCGAATCATATTAGGATCATTTAAAATAGACATCTAAATATTCATCTCCTTTAGATAATGCATCGACAAACTTATCTACATCTTCAAATGTATTATATATACCAAAACTTGCTCTAACAGTAGCATCTGCTTTTAAGAAATCCATTAATATTTTCGCACAATGTTGTCCACTTCTAACACAAACATTATAACTAGCTAAATGAGTTGCTAAATCTTGAGCAAATATATCTTTAAAGTTAAATGTAATAATTCCAGTATCACTATTCTTATTGTATATCTTAACTCCATCAATCTTTTCCATCTTACTAATAGCATAATCGTGAAGTTGCTTCTCATATTTTTCAATATTATCCATACCAATACTTTCTAGATAATCAATAGCAGCGCCAAGTCCAACTGCTCCTTCTAGATTAACAGTTCCACTTTCAAATCTATTTGGTGTTTTAATTAAGGTATAGTTTCCACACATATCAAATCTACCATTCATTCCCCCACCCATATTAATAGGATCTAGGGTATCTAAAATATCAAACTTACCATATATAACACCAATTCCAGTTGGCCCATATAATTTATGTCCACTAAAGACTAAGAAATCACAATCTAAATCCTTAACATCAACTTTCATATGTGGGATAGATTGAGCTCCATCTACTATAACAATAATATTGTGTTTATGAGCAATCTCACATATTCCTTTAATATCAACTTTATATCCTAAAACATTAGTAACTTGCGCTAAACTAATAATCTTAGTATTAGGAGTAATTGCTTTTTCTACTGCATCTAATTGAATTCTTCCTTCATCATCTAAAGGAATATAACCAATATCTATTTGTTTTTCTTCTTTAACTTTAAACCATGGTAAAACATTTGAAGCATGTTCGGCTTGAGATAATAATATTTGATCTCCCTCTTTCAGTTTCTTAGATAAAGAACTAGCAAGAAAATTAAGTCCAGCAGTATCTCCACTATTAAATACTATTTCATTGCTATTCGCATTAATAAATTTAGCAACTTTCTTTCTAGCGCCTTCATATGCTTTCTCACTTAATACTGCTAAAGAATAATCATAACTATGTGGATTTGCATTATAGTTTTCATATAGATCACTAATAGCATCAACAACACATCTTGGTTTTTGAGTTGTTGCGGCATTATCTAAATAAACAATATGAGGATTTTTAACTATAAAAGGAAAATCTTTTTTAATATCATTAACATTAAACATTTTTAGTCACCTCTTCAATAGCATTATATAGTTCATTTTTGATATCAAGAAAGTGGATTATTTCCACAAACTTCTTAAAATATCCAAGAACTACCATCTTCTTAGCAACATCTTCTTTAATACCTCTACTACATAAGTAGAATAAAGCTTCTGTATCAATTTGTCCTAAAGCATTGGCATGACTTGCTACTACATCATCTTCATCAATAAATAACAAAGGTTCACATTTAACTTTACTATCTTTATCTAGTACAAACATGGTATCTTTTTGTTCATTAATTGATTTATAACAATTCTTTTCAATTGCTCCAACACCCTTAATCTTTATATATCCCTTATCAAAACTAACTCCATAGTTATCCATATTACAAATAGTATTATGTGATTTATTAGTTAGATAATTATTTATATTTTTAATATATTCTTTATTAACAACAGAAGCACATAGTAAATTAGCATTACTAAAATTATAGGCATCAATATGATTTGTTATATTACAATTCCCTTGACTTAAATCAATAATAATAACTTCATATTTACCAGAGTTATCAACTTTTATATTATTAATAAAATAAATATTAATATTAGAATTATTAAGTAAAATTATATGTCTAAAATTACCTTCAACTTCTCCTTTAATCTCAATATTAATATCTGTTTTACCATTAATAACTTGATAAAACTCGACATTAGAAATTGAAGTTGAAGTGATGTTAAAAATCATATTAGAATTTGTTTCAATCTTAAAACATTCTTCCTTTGAAGAATCAAATTCTAATACTGTACTATTATCATTAAAAGTTACTGAAAATCCAGGAACTTTTTGATTTTTAACATCATTAATATTAATCATTTTTAACTACTTTTGCTCCACAACTTCCTAACATGATTTTTGGGCTAGATTCTTCCTTTTTTATTTCAATTCCAAGTTCATCTTTAATCCATTCATAACCTTTAGAATCTATTTTTTCAATAATCTCAATTCCACCACTTACGACAATTCTTCCATCAATGATTACATGGGCATGAGTTGGTTTAACAAGATTATACATTCTAGCGTAATGGGAAATAATAAGCATTCCTTTACTTCCATCATTCATTTTATTTAATACATTAGCAACTAAATTAATTGCGTCAACATCAAGACCACTATCAATTTCATCTAAGAAACAAAATGATGGATTTAAAGTTTCCATTTGTAAGATTTCACATCTTTTCTTTTCTCCACCACTAAATCCAACATTTAATGGTCGATGAACCATATTTAAATCAAAGCCAACATCATTACAACTATTTTCTAATTCTTTAACAAATTTATATAGTGAAACTGGCTTATCATTTTTAGCATCTAAACAAGATTTTAGGAAGTCAGAAACACTTACTCCATCAATAGATGGAGGATATTGCATTGCTAAAAATAAACCAGCTTTGGCTCTTTCATCAACACTAATTTTTAATACATCTTTACCATCTAATAATATTGATCCATTAGTAACCTTATATTTTGGATGACCCATAATACAAGATAGTAAAGTAGATTTACCATGTCCATTAGGACCAAGTAAAGCATGTATTTCTCCACTATTAATTACAAGGTTAATTCCTTTTAATATTTCTTTATCTTCTACGCTACAACATAGATTTATAATTTCTAATTTCATAGTCTCACATCCCAACATTTAATTATATTATTAATTAACCTTAAACTCAATTAATTAAGAATATTACAACATTTTCCCTTAAATATTTAAATAAATATTTATTGAAATAGAATATATATTTTTGTAAAATATATAAGCATTCATTTTTTCTAGGGAGGTATAAATATGAAGAAAACTGCACTAACGTTTTCATTACTATTCTCTTTAAGTGCTATTGTCTTAACTGGATGTAAAGCACCTGCTGCTTACAAAAAGACAGATAATGGTAAAGAAAGAGTACTCTTCACTGTTGGAGAAAAGCAATATACTGCTGATGACTTATTTGGTTTAACTAACGTTGAATCATCATATAATTTCTTAGCAACAGATGATGGAGTAAATCATGTATATGAATCCGTATATGGATCATTAGCAAAAGCTAATGTCACAAGAGACGCTGTTATCAAATTAGCTGTAAAAGATAAGATGGCTGATTTTGATGAAGAAGTCGAAGAATACGCATCTGCAAATAACATTACAGTACGTAAAGCAAGAAAACAAAAATTAGAAGAATTAGGTTTAGAAAGTAAAACAGATCTTGAAGAACAATACTATGTTGAAGAGCAATTAGAAGCTTTAGAAGACATGTATGAAGATGAAATGTTTGAAATTGCTACTACTTCATCTAATTACCAAGACTCTATGTTATATAGATATGTCAAGGAAACTAAACCTATGGTTGTAAGACATGTTTTATCTAAGGTAAGCAATTCAAGCACAATCTATACTTCAGGTGTAATCACTGAATCCGAAATTACTAACTTTGCAACTATCGTTCAAAGATTCGCACTTCAAAAGGATACATTCAAAACTATCGCTATTGAAGAAAGCCAAGATGGTAGTGCAAGTAAGGGCGGAAGTGTCGGTATTGTCGATACTTATACATCATTCGTTCAACCATTCAAATTAGGTTTATATTATAACCAAATTAATAGCCAAAATGATTCTAGTAAGAAAGATGAATATATGGCTGCATATGGTGTAACTAGTGATCAAGTTGGATCGGTAAATAGTGCTTATGGTCAAATGAAGAGTGAATATCTTGATTTAGATATCTTATCAATTGCAACAGTATTAAATTATGTTGCTAAAGATAAGGCTGTTAAATATCAAGAAGCATTAGGATATGAAAAAGAAGCTGATTATGATGAAACAATCTATCCAAGAAATGCTTTATATAACGAATATTTAAATAACAATTTAGTTCATTCAATTCATATTCCACAAACTGTTTCAGAATATGAAGCTAATATGACAGCTTTATTAAATAAGTTATATCCTGCAACTGTTAAGGGTGAAACTTGTTATGAAGCAAGTGATATTTCTGCAAAGATGGAAGGTATTAGAGCTTCCGATATGTATAAAGCACTTGTTAAAGCACCAACTGATACTGAAAACAAATTGTATGATCAATATGGAAATCTAGAACAAGGTAAAGTTACTACTTTACAAGAAAATGGTAAAAATATTATCTTTGTAAAGAGTGATTATGGATTCCATTTCATGACAATTGATATGTCAACTGTTGAAATAGGTGTTGAAGCTGCATATCAATACTTTATGTATGGTACTAGTGCTGCTAAAGAAAATACTTATGTAACTAATACTGATACTACTGGATATACTTCTGCATCTGTTGCTAAATCATCTAGAAAATCTGAAATCTATGATAGAGTTTATAACTATATCAAAGGTGGATTTGAAAGCAAGTCAACAAATGCAAATCTATATGAATATGAAGTATTTGAATATTATTTAAATAAAGCTGGTGCAAGCTTCATTAGTAATAGTGAAATCGCCGAAGCAATTAATGATATGATTAGTGCTGCTAAAAACGCTAATGTTCACAACATTGAAGAATCAAGAAGTGACAGTTGGGAAAGCTATGCTGAAGGCTTAAATGCTTGGAGAGTAATGGCTAACCGTTTATATAAAGTCACTGTTGAAGCTTAGGAGGATAATAGAATATGAAAAAGACAATTAAATTACTTCCTATATTAGCATCTTTAACTTTACTTGTTGGATGTAATGCTAATCCAAAACTCTCAGTAAAAAATGAAACTTTAACTGCAAATGAAGGCGAAAAATATCAACAAATTTTCAACAAACTATATGATGAAATGGGCGTTGATACTACTGCACAAGAATTACTTGTTTCAGTTGCAGACTATGTATTAACAAAAAGCAGTTTCTGGAATAAAGTTCCAACTGGCGAAACTAAAACATTATATGCTTTAGAATTAGAAAAGAGATTAGTTGAAAAATACAATGATTTCTATGCTAGCGCATATAAAGAAGATGGATTATTTGATGAAGACTTATTAAAGACTGCATTAGAAGAACAAGGCTATGAAGTTGTTGTTCCAACAAATGCTGTCGCTTATAAAGAAACAGCAACTGCATTACTTGGTTATGATGATTTAAAAGATAAATTAGCATACGACTATGCAGATTGGGAAAAAGATCAAGTTAGATCAATCAAATTAGACATTCTTAAAGAAGAATATATTAGAACTCAATTAGGTAGTAATGATGATGGAACTATTAAGACATCATATTATGAAGCTAAAAAGATTAGAGAAGTTAAATATTTCTCAGTAGCAACAGCAGATAATGCTGAAAGATTAAAATATTCTAATAAGTTTGAAGCAGAATTTACTGTTAATGATGATTTAGAAACAGTTGCTCTAGAAAAACTAGAAAACGTTTGGAAGATTAAGAAATTAGAAGACTTAGCAAAAGACTTCGCAATGATTAACCAAAATGCTCATGATGCATTATCAGATCATTATGAAACATACTTTGGTGCAAACTGGAGTGATAATGCAGTTCTATATGCCGCTCAACAAGCTGAAAATACTTATAAAGATGATGAAGAATATGGATATAGAGATATCTATACAGTTGAAGGTAGAGAAGCATTAACTAAAGAAAAGATTAGTGAAGCTAAAGAAAAATTAAGTACTTATTCTGATTCAGGTAAGTATGATATCTATAAAGGATATTACTTAAAACAATTAGATATCTTAAATACTAAATACTTCTCAAAAGTTGTTTATACAACTGATGGTGGTAGCGTTATTAATAGTAGTGTAACTACTGCAATTAAAAACTATACAACAGATTCTAGTTACTTATCACATAAATCTACTGCATCCATCTCAAATACTTGCTATATCGATCCAAATAAGAATGGTAATGAAATCTACAAAGATGGAACTACTTGTTATGTAATCGAAGCAAAAGTATATGATAGTGATGTATGGACTAGTGCTGCTACTAGTGATGAAAGCTTAATTGAAGCAAATAGAGCTTTGGCTAAGATTGCATCTAACGTTTCTAACTGTTGGTATTATTACTTAACTGAATTAAAAGCAGCTAAGGAATTCGAAACTAACTGGAAAGAAATCTATACATACTTAAACGAAACTTATAGCTACGGCGAAAAGGATTAATTAATAATATTAGGAAGGCCTAGCCTTCCTTTTATTTAAAGAAAGGAATATTTATATATGGAAGAATGTTTATTCTGTAAGATTATTAAAAAAGAGATCCCTTGTTATAAAGTATATGAAGATGATATATGTATTAGTTTTCTAGATATCTCTCAACAAACTCTTGGTCATTTATTAGTATTACCAAAAACTCATTATAATAATATATTAGATATTGATAGTGAAGTATTAGCCCATTTATCTAAAGTAGTTCAAAAGATTGCTAAATCTTTAATTAATGTTAATGGTATAAAAGGATTTAATATTGTAAATAATTGCAATGAAGTAAGTGGACAATCTATTATGCATTTCCATATTCATTTAGTCCCTCGTTATGATGACAAAGAATTTATAATGAAAGGAGCAAATCCTAAAGACTTAAGCAAAGAAGAATTTATGGATTTGCAAAATAAGATTATTAAAGCTATTAAATAGATAAGATAATAAAAAGGAAGTTAATTGAAGTGAACCCCATTTAGTTCACAAAAATAAAAAAAGAGACCTCCTATCGTATAATAGTGGTGGGAGGTTTTTATATGGCAAAAAAAGGACAAACATTTAATAAATACA
>DCJD01000007.1:9748-10781 GCA_002317215.1 Caryophanales bacterium UBA1709
CAAGGCAAATCAGTACTGATTGATTACAAGAAAGGTAATAATGGCAGACCAAAAACAAAAGATTTAACTCTAGAGGATTATAAAGAGAGGTATGAAATCGTAAAAAAATACCAGGCCTTCTTGAAAGCTCGACAAGAGAAAAAGTAATATTCATTAATCTTCATATTAATGAATACAAACTTTCTAACATGTGTGCAGCTTTAAATTTATCAAGAAGGACATATTACAAGTATAGATCAAAAGAAGATCCGGATTATTTTGATTATGTATTAATTAAAGAAATCTTTAATGAATCTAAAGGAACATATGGATATAGAAGAATTCGAGAAGGCCTACTAAATAAATATGGAGTTTTATATAATCACAAGAAAATACTACGTATAATGAAGAAATATTCAATTAAACCTGAATATATTAGACGTATTAGACCAAATTTATCTTATAAAAGAATTGAAGAAAACGTTAAACCTAACTTAATTAAAAGAAGGTTTAATACCGATTATAAAAACAAAATATGGTGTACAGATATCACATACCTAATTTTTAATAACAAGCGGTCATATCTATCAACAATCATCGACCTATATGATAGAAGAGTAGTCGCATATAAAATTTCAAAATTCAACAACAACAAACTCGTAATAGACACTTTAAATGAAGCGTTTCAAAAAGAAAAAGATGTATATGGGCTAATCATTCACAGCGATCAGGGTTTCCAATATACATCTTTCGAATATAAAGTTCTATGTGAATCAAAAGGAGTAACCATATCTATGAGCAGAAAAGGCACACCTATTGATGATTCTCCTATGGAGAGCTGGCACTCTATCCTTAAGAAAGAAACTTTATACAATAATAATATAACATCTTTGGATCATTATATAGAATTAGTAGAAGAATGGATTGAGTTCTATAATACAAAACGAATAAAAAACAGGAACCTTAAATAATCCCTGTCTTTAAACCTTTTTTATTTTGTGTGAACGTTTTGGGGTTCACTTCATAGAGTCTCCTTTTAATATGTTTATTAAGC
>DCJD01000004.1:0-22056 GCA_002317215.1 Caryophanales bacterium UBA1709
TCTCCAAATCTTTGAACAATAACTGATCCACAACTTAACTTATTAGCAAGTTGACTAATCATTAAAGCATATTCATTTGGTTCATGGAATGGTTCATCAAAATGATGAGTAACAAGTAAAGCAAAGTTAGTATTTTCTGATTTTAAACTATCATCGCTATAACTATGCCCATTAACATTAATTACTCCACCATTATTTTCAACAACAACATGTCCTCCAGGGTTAGAGCAGAATGTTCTAACTGAATTACCCATTGATGTATGATAGATAAACTTGCCTTCGTATAGATTCTTATTAATTTCATCCATTACTAGGTTAGGACATTCTACTCTAACCCCGATATCTACACGGTTGTTTTCCATTTTAACACCATATTTTTCAAGTGTGTTAGCAAGCCAAGTTGAACCTTCTCTTCCAACACCTAATATTACATAATCGCTAGATATTTTAGTTCCATCTTCTAAAACAACACCTTTGATTTTATTATCTTCAATAATTAAATCTTCTACCGCTTTTTCAAACATAAAATCAACGTGTTCTTTTAAATAATCATAGATTCTTGCTAAGATTTTTAAGTTTTCTTCAGTTCCTAAATGTCTTACTTTACTTCTTAATAATTTAATACCATAACTCATGGCTTTTAATTCTATTTCTTTAACTTTAGGAGTGGTTGGATCTGTTATGGTTGTTGTTGCACCAAACTTTAAATTGATTTGATCAACGTAGTTAATTAAATCTAATAATTCATCTTCATCCATATAGTTAGTTAACCAACCGCCAAATTCAGTAGTTATATTAAATTTACCATCACTATATGCTCCAGCACCACCAAATCCATTAGTTATAGAACAAGATGGGTGACAACCAATATGGCCAAGTCTATCAACTGGACATTTATCTAATTGATGTTTTAAAACAGGGCAAGTTCTTTTAGATAGTTCTTTGCCTTTATCAATAACTAATACTTTCTTATCTGGTGCTTTTTGAATGAATTCATAAGCAGCACAATATCCATTGGCTCCTGCGCCAACAATAATTACATCATATTTTTCCATATCTATTCTTCTCCTAAAATATCTTTTATTCGACTAACAATAAATTCTAATGCAACATCGTGTTTGTTATCATTTGGAATTATTAAATCGGCATATTTACTACTAGGTCTTACAAAGGTATTAAAGCTAGGTTTAACAGTATCTAAGTATTGATTTATAACACTATCAACACTTCTTCCTCTTTCTTTAACATCTCTTTTTAATCTTCTAATAAATCTAATGTCTTCATCACATTTAACAAATATCTTAATATCAGCTAAATCTCTTACATCTTCATTATGTAATGCTAATATTCCTTCAATTATTATTATCTTACTTGGTGAGATGGTTTCCATTTCTTTTTTACGATTATGAATAACAAAATCATATAAAGGTTTTTGAATTGTTTTACCATCAATTAAATCTAATAAGTTTTGTTTTAATAGATTATTATCAAAGTTATCAGGATGGTCAAAGTTTAAAGCGTTTCTTTCTTCCATACTTAATTTACTAAAATCATTGTAATAATCATCAAAACTAATAACTTGTATTGATTCATTTGGTAATCTTTCAACTATCTCATTAACAACAGTGGTTTTACCACTTGCGCTACCCCCAGCGATTGCAATAATAATTGGTTTCATATTCTTACCTACTTACTTTCTTTATCGATTCTTTGTAATGTTTCTTCATCTATTACAAATACATGATCAATATTTCTTAGATATTCTTGATAATCAAGGCCATATCCAACTACAAACTTATCTTCTATTTCTTTACCAACATAATCAACAGGAGTTTCTACTTCTCTTTTTGATTTCTTATCTAATAAAACAACAGTTGTGATTGATTTAGGAGATCTTGATAATAAATAGTTATGAAACTTATCTAAAGTTCTTCCAGTATCAATAATATCTTCAATAACTACTACATCTCGATTAGTTATATCTTTTTCAATATCTTTCTTTAATACCACAACACCACTGCTTTTGGTTTTAATATAAGATGAATATTGAACAAAATCTAATTCAATATCACAATTAACTTCTTTAATTAAATCCATCATAAATGGTAAAGAACCTTTTAATACTCCAATAAATAAAGGAGGTATAGCATTATCCTTAAATTTATTAGTTAATTCTTTTCCAATTCTTTGACAAATCTCTTTAATTTCTTCTTTACTACATACGATTTCGTTCATATTATCACCCCAATAATTATACTCTAATTTATGTTCTTATAAAATATAATTTTATAAGAAAAACCCATATGTTAAATGGGTTTTACATATAACTTCCCCATATAGATTCAACCCATTCTGGATGGTCTATAAAAGGATTACGATTGTTTTGTAGTTTATATACTTCATTATTACGGTATATTTCTTTTTCGCTAACTGGATCTTGGATATGCCAAGAAAGATATTGAGTTAAACCAAAATCTGTAAAATAAGGATAGCCTGTTACAAAGACACTTCTTGCTTCAGCATTCCATTTTCCAACATCCCCATAATATCTACATGCAGCATATAAATATGTTCTAGCAATATCACCTTTATATTCATCTTTTACTTCAAATACTTGTGAGATATTACCATATTTAGATCTTCCTATTTTACAATTATCACTTCCAGTTACAATTGTTCCATTATTAGTATCACCATGAGGCATATTTGCTCTTTTAGCATTAACTTCACTATCAGTTGGATAGACATTAAATAAATCAGAATAGATAGGAGTGGTAATACCATTAAACCAAGATTGAGGAATCATATGTTCTCTATTATAAGTTCCAGTTTGAACACCATGATTCTCATCAGTTGGATAATTATAGTTTTTAGTAGAATATAAATCCCAAATAGTTGTTGTATTAGGATAAACATCTGTTTTACTATAAGCTGGGTATAAATCAGAACTATAACTTAATACTTTAACATTTAATTTAATAACAATATTAATAGATTTTAGCAAAGAATCACCGGTAAGGTTTTTAATGACTAATTTATAATAGTTTTCTATTGGATCACTACTTTCTTCGCTTGTATCTTCTAGATTATCATTTTGATTTTCTTTTGTATTACAACCGTATGTGATTAAAAGAAGTGATAACGATATTATTCTTAGTAATTTCTTCATAATAACCCCCTTGTATTCCTTATAAATATTAACACAATATATTAATTTAATTAATATAATCAATAAAAAATCCTGCGTTAAATGCAGGATTAGTTATTACTTTTTCATTCCGTATTTTTTCATGAAAGTTTCAGCTCTACCTTGTACTTGGCCAAATCTTTGTTTGCCAGTATAGAATGGGTGGCAGTTTGAGCAAGTATCAACTTTAATATCTTTTCCTAAAGTTGAACCAGTTTCAAATTCTGCTCCACAGCTAGTACAAGTTACTTTAACTTTATTATATGTTGGGTGAATTCCATCTTTCATATATATTTCCTCCTTATCGCCTTAGATATAAAGTATATCTAAAGTCAGTCGCGTAATAATATTAGCAAATTTACTAATACTTATCAATATAATTATTATTTAATAATTAATCTTCTGGTTGAGAAGACATAATTATGTTTTTACCAATAAATAAATCAATAATTGATAAGAATATTGGGAATGCAACTAAGAATCTATTAGTTGGGCGCCAAGAGTTAGTTACTACTAAAACAAAAGCCCAAATAAATAGAGCGACAATTTGAATTCCAAAGAAACAGAAGAATGAGAATCTTACAATATTTCTTTTATTAAATTTGATTGTCCATACAATCTTTCTTCTTTGATTTGCTTTTAACATAATTATTTCCTCCTAAATTTGAGTTAATGTATAAGAATCACTAATAAGAATAGTAATATCTTTTACATATGTTTTGTTGTTGTAATATACAACATTACTTTGATCTTTTCTAATATATATTAGAGATACATCATTAAACATATCTTTAATAGTATTAAACTGTGTTTCATCATCTATAGTATTTAACATATTATTTAAATATGTTGCTTCTACTATATCATCACTTATTACTACAGTATTTAGATAGTAGTCATTTGGTAATCCATTAATTATATTAATTTGATCATTACGATAATATTTAATTGAATTATCATTTGCAACATAGGATTTATAATAATCATTATTAATAAAACGATCATTAATCTTAACAGATACCTCTTGATCAAATGATAACAAGGCAAGAGAAGCTTTATTTAATCCTGTTGTTGTGATATTAGTATCAAAACTACCAATTAAATCAATAATTCCACTAGCAGATTGGATATTTCCAACTTTATATCCCTTGTATTTCAAGCTAGTTTTTACTCTTTTACATATATAAGCATCTTGCAAAACATTTAATGAGATAATAGGACAATCAATCATATTATCAGTTAGAAATTGTTTATAAGAATCGCTTATTTTAAACTTAACAGAATGAGTAGAATCAGTAAATGTTAATTCAAAATTTGTTAAATCATTTATATATGTGCTTAGTTCATTAATAAATGTACTATTGCTTGAATTAAACAAAGGATCTTTAAGAGTATTTTCCATAGAACCATTAGAAGTTAATTGAAACCAGAAGTAATATAATGGTTCAGCAAATATGGAATATGATGATGAATTTAATGTTTTTTGATAGGCATCTTTTAAATCATCATAGAGATATAGATTTAAAATAATGTCTTCATTTAAATGATTAGAAATTGAACCAATACCATAGTCAAGAGATTTGCTGTAATAACTTTCATAGTTTTTTAAACAATCACCAATAATTACTGTATAGTCATTATTGGCTGTTTTTAAATCTTCTTTTATTTCAGCACTGCTACCATCAAAATATAAACTCACTGGATATAAATCTTCATATCCACTAAATTCAGTATTATCAGTAACCTCAAGGCTATAAAAGCCAGGAGATTTCTTAAATAAATTAGTAATAGCATATGACATTGAACCAATTGCTACTATTAAAGTACAAATAAATAAAATTACTCTTAACTTTACTTTTTTTGTACTTACTTTAATATCTTTACCCATTATTTTCTAATCTTTTTGTAATTAGCAATCTCACTTGGAGATCCATATACAAAGTGATCATGTCCAATATCAACTAAAGATGGTTGTTCTACACTATAGTCATGAACTTTATCTGGTTCATAAACATATAGTTTCTTTTCTTTTTCAATAATAGGATCTGGAACAGGAATTGCACTAAATAATGATTTAGTATATGGATGCATTGGATGAGCAAATAATTCCTCAGTCTCAGCAATCTCAACAATTCTTCCTTTATAAATAACCATGATTCTATCTGATATAAATCTTACGATAGATAAATCATGAGCTATGAATAAGTATGTAATCCCTCTTTCTTTTTGGAATTTCTTTAATAAGTTTAATACTTGTGCACGAATAGATACGTCAAGAGCAGAGATTGGTTCATCAGCAACGATGAATTCTGGATCCATTACAATAGATCTTGCAATACCAACTCTTTGTCTTTGACCACCACTAAATTCGTGTGGATATCTTGTTAAGTGTTCAGGAAGTAATCCTACTTCTTTAATGATATTTTCAACTTTTTCAACTCTATCTTTCTCATCTTTATAATGATGGAAGTTATATAAACCTTCTGAAATGATGTAGTCAATGGTTGCTCTTTCATTTAATGAAGCGGCTGGATCTTGGAATATCATTTGAATTCTTCTAACAAGATCTTTTTCTTTCCTATGACTCATTTTGCCACTAATCTTTTGACCTTTATATTCAATTGATCCAGCAGCACATGGGTTAATTCTAACAATTGCTCTACCAATAGTTGTTTTACCAGAACCTGATTCTCCAACTAATGATACTGTTTCTCCTTTATAAATATCAAAAGAAACATCTTTAATAGCTTTAAAGGCTTTTTTGCCTCTACCGAAGGTAATATCTAGGTTTTTAACGGATAATATAACTTCTTTATTTTCTTTATTAACCATAATTATTTACCCTCCTTTTGATTTGAATCAATGTGAACATAAGTCTTCATCATCTTTTCATGTAAGTTTTGAATATTTTCTGGCATCTCAACTTTTGGACTTCTTGGATCTAATAACCAAGTCTTAGCAAAATGAGTTTCGCTAATTTGGAACATTGGAGGTTCTTTAACTAGGTCAATTGCCATACAGTATTTATTTCTAGGTGCAAAACTATCTCCAACAATCTTGTTATATAGAGATGGTGGAGTTCCTGGAATTGAGAATAATTCTTTGCCTCTTTCAGATAATTGAGGTAAAGATGATAATAATGCCCAAGTATATGGGTGGGCTGGTCTAAAGAAGATATCTTCAGCAGTACCAATCTCTTGTACTTGACCACCATATAATACAGCAACTCTATCAGCAATATTTGCAACAACACCTAAGTCATGAGTAATAAATACAATAGTAAATCCTAATTCTTGTTGTAACTTCTTAATAAGTCTTAAGATTTGAGCTTGAATAGTAACATCAAGAGCAGTAGTTGGTTCATCACAAATTAATATCTTTGGTCTACAAGATAAAGCAATTGCTATAACAATTCTTTGTCTCATACCGCCAGAATATTGGAATGGATAATCGTTAAATCTCTTCTTTGGATCTGGGATTCCAACTTTTTCCATCATATCTAAAGCTCTTTCTTTAGCTTCATCATATGAACAATTTTGGTGTTTTAAGATAACACTCATGATTTGTTTACCAATTGTAACAATTGGGTTTAAACTAGTCATAGGGTCTTGGAAAACAGTAGCAATCTTACAGCCTCTAATTTGTTGCCAGTCTTTAGTATATTTTACTTTAGCACAGTCAACAATAGCATGGCCTAATAGTGTTCCATCTTCTAAAGTATCTTTATAAATAACTCTAAATACTACTTTATCAAATACTCTATTTCTATATTTATCAGTAGCAATATCAATACCTTTAATAAAGGCTTTTTTAAATCCTAATAATAGTTTAATAAAGTAAATTACTTTATTTTTAATTGGATATCTTCCAATTGAAAGCATGATCTCTTTTGCGATTACATCGCATAATTCTTCATCTTTCTTAGTTAATCCTTTATCTTTATAATCTTCAATTACTACAATTCTTTTAACTTTTAATTCGGCAATATCAGCTTTAGCTTTTTCAATAGCAGCAACATCTGACTTAAAATCAGCAATTCTTTGATTAATTAAATCTTGTTGCTCTTGTTTAATGGCTTCTAAAGCTGCTTCTTGTTGAGCAATCTTTTCAGTAGTTTGTTTATATAATTCAGCATCTTCTTTATTCTTTTTATTTAAAGAGATTAAGAAGTTATGAGAATCAATTAAATCATACTCTGCATCTTTAATTCTATTTTTAAATTCTTCTACTTCTTCTTCACTCAAAGACTCTTTAGCAACCATCTTTGATTTAATTTCACCAATCTTATTGAATTGTTCGCTACCAGCACCTAAATATGCTGAATGAGTTAATGATTTTTTAGCGATATGATAGAAAAATTTATTAATAGGATTCCATTTTAATGTAGTTCTAGATAATTCTTCATCACTAAATACAATAGAACCATGGCTTACAGTTCCATTATCATCTAGCATACCAGCAAAAGTCTTAGTTAAAACTGATTTACCAGAACCAGATTCTCCAACAATTGCAATTGATTCACCATCATAGATATTTAAAGTAACATCTCTAATAGCGCTTAGTGTTCTACCTCTAACATTGAAATCAACATCAACGTGTCTTAAGGCAAGTAATACTTTCTTTTCTTGATTATTTTCCATATTCTTACCTCCTATCTATGAGTTCTTGGGTCACTAGCATCAGCTAAGTTTTGACCTAATACATATAAAACGAATGTGATAATTGATGAGATAGCAACAGGTGACCAGAAAGCCCATGGATATTCAGTAAAGCTAGGCGCTTCTGAAATCATTCTACCAATTGATGGGATACTTGCATCTAGACCAACACCAATATAACTTAAGAATACTTCCATAGAGATATAAGCTGGTAATTCAGCTGCTAATACAGTAACAATGACACTTGTCATAAATGGAAGAATATTTTTTGTAATAATTCTATATAGAGGTGTTCCTAAACATTTAGATGCTAAGTTATACTCTCTACTTCTAATAATCATAACTTGTGTTCTAAAGAAATATGCAATTCCAAGCCATCCTGTTACTGTTAAAGCGAATACAAATGGCCAGAAACCTGCTCCAATAACGAATACTAATACTGAAATTAATAAGATATATGGAACGTTTGCAATTACGTTATAAATAAATGTTAATAAGTTGTCTAGTCTCTTAGAATATCCCCAAACAACACCAATAAGTACACCAATTGTCATATTAATTGCTGCACAAACAGTACTTAATTTAATACTTGTTCTACCTCCAGCCCAAATAGCTGCAAAGATAGATTCTCCTTGTTGACCGGTGCCTAAACAATATTTTATTTTTTCTCCAAAGAATTCTTGTGCTTCTTTTGGATTTAATAGGTTAGATCCTAAAACTAAAGTGTTTTCATTTAAGTCATAAGGAATAAATTCAGGAATGATAATAACACCAGCTAATAACAAAACTAATACAAATAATATTAGCCAGTTAGCTTTCTTTCTAAAGAATACTCTGAATACAGATTTCCAATATGAATATCTAGGAGCAGTAATCTTTTCACTATTTATAGCGTTATTATCAACGAAGTGGAATAATTTATCTTCATTTTCAATAATTTTATTTACTGGTTTTGCCATGATTAATTACCCCCTTCCGCTAATGAAATTCTAGGATCGTATTTGGCAAGTAATAAGTCACCTAAAATCATAGAAACAACTGATAATATGGTAAAGAAGAAAGTACAAGCAATAATTAATGGATTATCATAATCATTAATTGCATTAGTTAAAACTCTTCCTACACCATCAATGCCATATACTCTTTCAGTAATGATAGCTCCAGTTAAACATCCAAGAATATTGCCTGGAATACCATGAATAATATAAATTAAGGCATTAGGGAAAATGTGTTTTGAATAGATTTCGCCTTCCGATAAGCCTTGTGATCTTGCAAATTTAACATAATCAGAGTTCATTTGGTCGATCATATATCTTCTCATCCATTTCATTAATCCACCAGCTGATGGCAATGCAAGGGAAATAATTGGAAGTATGTAACCTAATACTTTAACTTCAGCATTGGCGTATTTATATGGTAAATTGAAATACTTAGTACCTATTCCAGCAAAGATATAAATATATGCAAGAGAAGGAACTGCCATAATAAACAAGATATATAAATTACCGAGTTTATCAGCTAATTTATCTTTCTTTCTAGCCATTAATAAACCAAGAGGTAAGCCTAAAAGATAAGATATTATTGTTGCAATAAATCCGATGATAAATGATGTTGCTAACATACTTGGATCTTCGGAATTAGTAGATGCATTAATGTAATTATCAGTATATATAGTCAAATCATTTGCTGAGATAACAGAAGAGTATGTAACCGTGTGATAGTTAGATGCTGTATAGGTTGTTTCACCTTTGCCTTCAGCAACTTGAACTGGCGTTTGAACTTCTGCCATTCTATATGTGGACTGTGTTTTTGTAATCAATTGAGTATATTCCATCTTCTTAGAAGTGGATTTTCCTAAATTGATATGAATGAAATTTTGATGAATATATGGGAATAAATCATCAAAATATACAAGATATTTATGGGTTGTGCCGCTTCCAACTATTGCAGGCATGTTTGATAAACCATCCCATTCTAAACGAATGTATCTATCGATATCTTCTGTTTCTGCAACGTCTGTCGTCTTTTCAATTGTAATCATTTTAGAGAAGTATTTCCAAGTACGTTCTAAAGTTGTGTATTCATATACTGCTAATAATCTAGCACTGTCAGCTCTTTTTCCGCTATTTTTTAAGTAAATGATTTCATAATTCTTTGCTTCATACTCAGCAATAAAATCTTTAATAAATTGATTATTTGTATAAGTTTTAGAATTCTCTAAATCAGTCTCTAATTGTGAATATTCTGCTGATGAAGAATAACCTTGTTCACCGTATTGAGCAATTAAAATAGGATTTACGTAATCGTAAATATCTACATACTCTAAATAACCATACGTTACCAACTTGTTGTATTTATATATTTCAAGTGTGTTTCCAGACCTTTTATTCATATTGCCATCTCTGATAAAAATGCCATCTCTATTCATTAAGCCATAAATAAGAGCCATAACAGAGAACATAACAATTACAATTGAAACGATGGAAAATGCAATACGTTTAATTAAATATTTTCCCATATTTTACCTCCTTAAAACCGACTATAAGGGAGCCAAAACGGCTCCCTTATAATTAGTTATAATAATATTTTTAGTCTACTAAATTAATTGATTATCAAAATAATTATTGTAAACCACAAATCTTGTTCATATATCCGCCATCTGTGAATGTATCAAGATAAGAAGATGGATCACCATAGTCTGGTCCCCAACCTGATCCGTAGAATAAGTCGAAGTTTCCAGAAACACCATCTTTAGCTCTGTAACCACTAGCATAGAAGTCATCTTTATTTTGAGCAGCTACTAAATCAATAACAATTTCATCACCTAAAGTTTTTTCGATGATTTGTTTGAATGCGTTAGCATTTTTAACTTGAGTTGTGTTAGCAGCATAGTAACAAATATCTAAGTGGATCTTTCCATCACCAATTGAGAATACTTGTGCCATTTCTTTCTTAGCTAATGCAATTTCTTCTTTTGCTTTAGCTTCATTGTACCAACCATCTTGACCATCTGCGAAGTTTACACCTAAACCAGCTTGATCACCGAAGTATTGGATTAAGTCACCATATGAAGTACCTTTACTGAAAGTATGTCCTGCATAAGTAACAGCTTCTGATAAGACTAAGAATCCTGGGTCAGTATAACAGTTTCTTAAGTTGTTAGCGGCAGTTTCTTCACCTCTTGAAACAGCATTATATTTAACTCTATCCCATGCTCTGAAGATTGCTCTTCTGAAGTGAACATTTTGTAAAGCCATATGTGTTTGAATAGCTTGTTCATTTGAAGTTTTTGCTGATTTACATGAACCATTGCTTAATTCATAAGTACCTCTGTTTACGTTAACACCTAATAGGTAAGAAGTAGTTGTTGTATCAGTAATATAATGATATCCATCAAATAAGTTAGTTGAACCAATAGTTTCTTTCTTTGCTTTTTGTAGTAAACCAGTTGATTCTAATAAACTCATACCTGAATAAGTACCAGTTAAAGTATCTGCATAGTATTGATTTGGGTTTTCACCATTATCTAATACCCATTCAAGTTTAGTATTTCTACAAGTTGAGTAGTAATGTGGGTTCTTCTTTAATTTAATGCTATTTTCTGTGAAGTCACCATCTGGAATGAATGCGCCACAGTAAACCATTGAGTCAGATTTATTAGCTAAACCATAACCGTAATCATCATCTTCAGAAGCTGTAGCATATTCTTTAATACCGAATGCTCCACCTTTTGATAAGAAGAATTGTCTATTCATAGGCATGAAACAAGAATAAGTTAATCTAGTTACAAAGTAAGATTCTGGTTGAACTAAAGTAAATACAACTTTATTACCTTCAGCCTTACATCCAACATTTGCGAAATCAGCAGCAACTTTATTCTTTAAGTATTCACTAACACCAACAACAACTCCGTCAACTAAGAAGTCTAGACCAGCACCAGCATCAAGCATGTGTTGGAAACCTGCTACAAAGTCATCTGCAGTAACGTCTGCATAAACAGTACCATCAGATTTAACCCATTTTGCGTCATCTCTAATAGTAAATTTAACTGTCTTTCCATCTTGTGATGTTTCAACAGCAGTGGCAAGTGCCATTTGTTGGAAACCTAAGTTATCGTATTCAACTAAACCATCGAAACAGTTAATTAATACTTCAGTATCTGATTGCTCAGAAGTGTTTAGGATATCTAAAGTAACTGGACCAGTTTGGAAAGTGGTCTTGTATTCAGTACCTAATGTGTATCCTTTACCTGTTAAGTAAGCAGCTGGATCATATGCTTCGCCACCTTCTCTTGCGGCTTGCCATAATTGAATCATTTCTGCTCTTTCAGTGCTCTTGATGAAAGATGTCTTATCACCAACAGCAAATACCATATTCTTTAATCTGTCATCATCATTACCCCATTTTGCATATGGAATACTTCTTGGAGCAACTCTAGTAACTGCATAGTTACCACCTTCAGTTGAGTATGGCATCATAACAGCCTTACCTAGAAGATTAGCTTCAGCTTCAGCATATTTAACGAATCTTTCACTATCGTTAGTGATTGCTTTAGCAGCTTTTGCAATGGTATCAAATTCACCGAAGTGAGTTTTGTACAATGCATCATCATCTGATCTTGCAATGCTTACGTGGAATTCAGCAGCGGCTTTTTCTTCTTTGCCACAACCTGCTAAAGAAACTACGCCTAATGTTGCAAGAGCTAATGACATTAATCTCTTTTTATTCATATTTTTTCCTCCGTTAAAATAAAATGTTTTGCATGATTTGCGCAAAACTTGATACTATTTTTACAAATATATATAAAAAGAACAAAAAAATATTCAAAAAAGTTCAAAAGAATGCGTGAAAGCGCTTTCACAATTATAAAATACTACTATTAAATATATTTATAATATTTAGTATTAAATTAACTAAAAAGAAAAGGACAGTATAGTCCTTAATCTTTATGCTTTATTTGCACTACCAAATATTGCTACTTTGTCTCTTACTACTTGTTTAATTCCTTCCATTCCAGGAGTTAAGTATTTACGAGGATCATACATTTTAGAATCATTATTTAATGTTTCTCTAACGTTCTTAGTAAAGAATTGTTGACATTCAGTATTCACATTAATCTTGCATGTCCCACATTCAATAGCCTTCTTAATTTGATAATCAGGTATTCCAGAACCTCCATGTAATACTAATGGGATATTACATAAATCCCTAATATATTCCATTTCTTTAAATCCAAGTTTTGGTTCACCTTTATATGGTCCATGTACACTACCTAAAGCAGGTGCTAATGTATCAATATTAGTTAGTTCAATCATTTTCTTGCATTCATTAGGATCAGCATACATAAGTTCTGCAATAACATCTTCTTCTTGTCCGCCCACCTTACCAAGTTCAGCTTCTACAGAGACATTTCTTGCATGAGCATATTCAACAACCTTCTTAACTATCTCAATATTTTCTTCAAATACATGATGTGAAGCATCAATCATTACACTACTAAATCCAGCATCTATAGCAGCTTTACATGTTTCAAAACTATCTCCATGATCAACATGTAATGCAACTGGAACTTTAATATTTAAATCTTTAATTAAAGCATTAACAATACTACTAACAACATTCCAACCACCCATATATTTAGCTGCTCCTTTACTAACACCTAATATAACAGGAGTTTTTAATGACTCACATTCTTCTAGTATTGCTTTAGTCCATTCTAAATTATTAATATTAAAAGCCCCAATGGCATATTTACCTTCTTTTGCTTTTAATAACATTTCATTCATATTAACTAACATATAATCTATTCTCCTTCTTCTATAATTACACTAGCCCAGCATAAATAACTTTCATCATTACCAATACTTGCTATTTTCTCATTAGTCCCGGCTTTTAAATTAACCTTATTAGAATCGATCTCTAGTATTCTTGCTATATTATGTTCAACAATCTTTTTATAGTCTTTTAATTTAACAGATTCTAATACTATCATCATATCAATATTATTGATATGATAGTTTTCTTCTTCTAGCATCTTTTTAGCTTCTTTTAAGAAATATTCACTAGATATATCTTTATATTTAGGATCAGTATCTGGGAAATTATCTCCTAAATCTCCTTTACCAAGAGATCCTAATATTGCTTCTGTTAGACAATGCAATAAAGCATCTCCATCAGAATAAGAAACGCTAGTAAAATGAGATGGAATCTCAACTCCACCAATATTAATATAATCTCCTTTAGCTAAAGGATGAATATCAATTGAATTACCTATTTTTACCATATTTATATTTTACTCTTATAATCTATAAATATAAAATATATATGTATGAAATATATGATTATTAGTGATATACATGGATCAAGTTACTATCTAAAATTAGCATTAGATATTTTTGATCATGATAAGTTTGATAAACTAATTTGTCTGGGTGATTATTTATACCATGGTCCAAGAAACCCATTACCTAAAGATTATGATTGTCAAAAATGTTTAGAATTATTAAACAAATATCAAGATAAGTTAATTAAGATAAGGGGTAATTGTGATTCATTAATAGATGAAGAGTTACTAGGAAATAATTTCCATGATGTTTATTTATTAACAACTAAATCTAAAAATTATTTCCTAACACATGGTCATTTATATAATGAGGATACCGATAATCATAATATTCAAACAGATTATCTAGTAATGGGACACTTCCATGTTCAAAAAGACTTTACTAGAAAGAAGATTCACTATCTATCCCCAGGTTCTATATCGTTGCCAAAATCATCTTCTAAACATGGTTATATGATTATAGAAGATGATGGATATGAAATAAGAGATTTAATAAGTAATGAAATAATATTTAAAGGAGAATAAGTTAAAATGAATAGAAATGAATTATATGAAAAATACGCTAAAGTATTAGTAGAAAGCGGAGTTAATATACAAAAGAATCAACCAGTCCAAATACGTATCCCTTTATATCCAGAATGTTTAGAATTTGCTAAATACTTAGTTGAGCATTGTTATAAAAGAGGTGCTAGCTATGTCAAAGTAAAATACATGAATGGATATATTGATAAGATATGCATTAACAACTCTAGTTATGAAGTATTAGAAGAAATACCAGATTATAGAATTGATGAACTAAAATATGATCAAAATCATAATATATGTAGTATATCAATAACATCCTTTGATCCAGATGCTATGAAGGGTATTGATCCTAAGAAAATGCGTGCTGGTAATGTTGCTTTCCAAAAGAAAGCTGGAAGAGATATAATGAACTATTTTGGTTCTAATAAAGGTCAATGGTGTATAGCAGGTTTCCCAAATGTTAAATGGGCTAAACTTATCTATCCAGAATTAAGTGATGATGAAGCATTTGATAAGTTATTTTTAAAGATATTAGAAACTAGTCATGTAACAATTGATAATGATCCTGTAGAAGAGTGGTATCAACATAACAAAACCATTCAAAAACATTGTGCAATACTCAATGAATACAACTTTAAAGAATTGCATTATAAAAATAGTCTAGGAACTAACTTAATTATTAAATTACCAGTTGGTCATATATGGTGTGGAGGATGTGAAGAAACTAACAATGAAAAGAAGATTAGTTTCAACCCAAACATGCCTACAGAAGAGGTATTTACTTGTCCTCAAAGAGATGGAATTAATGGTATTGTATATGCTTCTAAACCTTTAGTATACGGTGGTAATATAATCAAGGATTTCTATATTAAATTTGTTAATGGAGAAATCGTTGATTATGACGCAAAAGAAGGTAAAGAATACTTAAAAGCTATCATTGATAGTGATGAAGGAAGTAAGTATTTAGGAGAAGTTGCATTAGTACCTTATCATTCACCAATTTCAATGTCTAATATCCTATTCTATTCAACTTTATTTGATGAGAATGCTAGCTGCCATTTAGCAATTGGAGCAGCATATGAAACTACAGTTAAAAATACTGATGGTAAAAGCGAAGAAGAATTAAAGAAAATGGGTATAAATGATTCCGCAGTTCACGTAGATTTTATGGTTGGAACTAGCGATATGGAAATTGTTGGTATCACTTATAATAATCAACAAATACCAGTATTTATTAAAGGAGATTTTGCTTTCTAAAATCTCCTTTTTCTTTTCACTTTTAAATCTATATAATAGATTTTAAGTGAAACAAGTGGTAAAATGTTTCACGGAATTATGTTTTAGGAGGAATTATTCTATGGCAAAGACATTTTATATAACAACACCTATTTATTACACTAGTGGAAGACTTACTATTGGTCATTCTTATACCACTATTATTTGTGATGTTATTAAGAAATATAAAGAAAATAGAGGATATGATTGTTTCTTTTTAACTGGTAGTGATGAACATGGACAAAAGGTTCAAGAAGAAGCTAAAAAGAAGGGTTTAACACCAAAACAATATACTGATGAATTGGTTGTTAAATGTAAAGAATTATGGAAATTATTAAAGATTGATTATGATAAGTTTATTAGAACAACTGATGATTATCATGAATCTACTGTACAAAAAATATTTAGTGAATATATCAAACAAGAAGATGTTTATAAATCTAGTTATGAAGGATGGTATTGTACGCCTTGTGAGTCATTTTGGACTGAAACTCAAGTAGGAGAAGAACATTTATGTCCAGATTGTAATAGACCTGTTCATAAGGAAACAGAAGAAAGCTATTTCTTTAAAATGAGTAAGTATAGTGATTTCTTACTTAAATATTATGAGGAACATAATGGTTTTATTGAACCAATCTCTAGACAAAATGAAATGGTTAGTAACTTTATCAAACCAGGATTAGAAGATTTATGTGTATCTAGAACTAGTTTTGATTGGGGAGTTAAAGTAGTAGAAGATCCAAAACATGTTGTATATGTTTGGATTGATGCTTTAAGCAACTACATAACAGCATTAGGTTATAAACAAGATAATCATGAATTATTTGATAAATACTGGAAAAATGATGAAGATCATGAGATTTTACATGTTGTTGGAAAAGAGATTACAAGATTCCATTGTATTTATTGGCCTATTATGTTGAAAGCATTAGATTTACCATTACCAACGAAGATTATTGGACATGGTTGGGTCTTAATGAGAGGAGCTAAGATGAGTAAATCTAAAGGAAATGTTGTCTATCCAGAACCATTAATTGAAAGATATGGATTAGATGCATTAAGATTCTTTAGTGCTTGTTGTGTTCCTTTTGGTAGTGATGGTCAATTCACTCCAGAATTATATGTTGATAATATCAATACTAGTCTTGTTAATAACTATGGAAACTTAGTATCAAGAACTATATCAATGATTGATAAATATTTTGATGGAATTATACCTACTAACTATGGTAACTTTACTAACTTTGATAAAGAATTAGTTGAAGAAATGAAGAATAGTAAAGATAGATATGAGAAGTTATTTGATAAATATAATATTAGTGATGCTTTTAAAGAAGTATTTGATCTATTAAATAAAGGTAATAAATATATTGATGATACTAAACCTTGGGAATTAGCAAAAGATGAAAATAAGAAAGCAGAATTAGCTAGTGTTATGAATAATCTTGCTATGTTAATTAAGGAAGCAACTATTCTTTTATCTCCAGTATTAGTTGAAAGTGCTCCTAAAGTATATGAAGCAATGGGTATTAAAGATACTAGTTATGACCATATCTTAGATTTAAATACTATCGAGAATAATAAGGTAACTAAAATATCTCCATTATTCCCTCGTTTAGATACTAAAGTAGAATACGAATTTATCGATTCAATGATGAAATAATATGTTTGATGTCATAGTAGTAGGCGGGGGCCACGCTGGAATTGAAGCCACATTAAGTAGTGCTAGAAGATGTTTTAGCACAGCTTTAATATCTTTAGATATTAACCATATTGGTTCAATGCCATGTAATCCGAGCATTGGTGGACCTGCTAAAGGAGTTGTTGTAAGAGAAATCGACTGTTTAGGTGGACAAATGGCTAAAACGAGCGATGAAACTTACTTACAAATTAAGATGCTAAACACCAAAAAAGGACCTGGTGTTAGATGTTTAAGATGCCAATCAGATAAACTAGCTTACTCAAGTTATATGGTTAATGTTCTTAAAAACGAAAAGAACGTTACACTAATCGAAGATATGGCTGTAAAACTTATTGTAGAAAATAATGTTTGTAAAGGCGTTGTTTTAGAAAGTGGAAAAGAGATACTTTCTAAAACAACTATTCTAACTACTGGAACTTACTTAAATGGAAAAATACTAAGAGGCCATACTTTTAGTTATGAAGGACCTGATGGCCAAAAAGCAGCTGTTGGTCTTAGTGATTCTTTAAGAGAAAATAATATTGAAGTTAGAAGATTTAAAACCGGTACTCCACCTCGAGTAAAAGCTAGTAGTGTTGATTTTAGTAAGATGCAAGAAGAGTTTGGAACAGATGGGAAACTATCTTTTAGTTATTCAACCACTCATTATATGCCACTATCTAAACAGGTTATGTGCCATTTAATTCATACCACACCTTTAACCCATAAACTTATTAATGATAATTTAAAAGAAAGTGCGATGTATGGAGGAATGGTGGAAGGAATTGGGCCTAGATATTGTCCAAGTATTGAAGATAAGATTGTTAAATTTGCTGATAAAGAGAGACATCAATTATTTGTAGAACCAGAATCTTTACAATTAGATACGGTTTATATTCAAGGTTTCTCTACATCAATGCCAATTGAAATACAAGAAAAGATGGTCCATAGTTTACCGGGTTTTGAAAACTGTGAGATATTAAAATATGCTTATGCTATTGAATATGACTGTATTAATCCATTAGAACTAAAACATTCATTAGAAACATTGAAGATAGAGAATCTATTTTGCGCTGGACAAATAAATGGAACTAGTGGATATGAAGAAGCAGCAGGGCAAGGTATTATGGCAGGTATTAATGCTACTTTAAAGATAGAAGGAAAAGATCCTTTAGTATTAAGAAGAGATGAAGCATATATTGGTTTAATGATTGATGATTTAGTTACTAAAGGAACTAATGAACCATATCGTTTATTAACTAGTCGTAGTGAATATAGATTACTATTAAGACATGATAATGCTGATATTAGATTAATGAAATATGGAATAGAACTTGGATTGATAGATAAAGAAATGCAAGAGAAATTCAATAAGAAATTAAAAGATATTGATGAATTAAAAGAGAATCTTAAAAATGTAATGTTCTCTTTTAAACATCCAATTAATGATAAATTAGAAGAACTTAATATTAGTCGAATTAGTGATAGTTGCAATGCTTTTGATTTAATTAAAAGACCATTTTTAGATATTCATGAGGTTATTAGATTCTGTGATTTTGATAATAAATATAGTGATGAAGTATTAGAACAAGTCGAAATTCAAATTAAATATGAAGGATATATTAATAAAGAATTAGAAGAAGCTAAAGAAATGAAAAAGCTTGAAGATGTAAAACTAGATATTAATATGGATTATTCTAAAGTTGCTAATTTAGCTTTAGAAGCAAGACAAAAGCTAAATAAGATAAAACCAGAAAATATTGGACAAGCCAGTAGAATAAGTGGAGTTAACCCTAGTGATATTAGTGTTTTATTAATGTATTTAAAACAGGAGAAATATAATGGATAGTTTATATTTGAAAGAAACATATAAATTAAACGATCTTCAAATGAATAATTTTGAAGAATTATTTAATATTCTAATTGCTGAAAATGCTAAATATAACTTAACCACTATTCTTGATAAAGAAGCGGTATATGAAAAACATTTCTATGATAGTTTATCTATTCTTCTTAATAATTCATTAGAAGGAACTTTAGTTGATGTTGGATCTGGAGGAGGATTTCCAGGAATTCCTTTAGCAATTGCCTTACCAAATCTAAAAGTAACTTATCTAGATTCAAATAATAAGAAAATAAATTATATTAAGTTGGTATCTGAAAAGTTAAATCTAGATAGTTCTTATATAATTGGTAGAGCTGAAGAATGTTCTAATAAATTTAATTATGTAAGTGCAAGAGGAGTAGCTAGTTTAAATATATTATTAGAATTAGTGGCAAATCTAATTAAAGATAATGGTATTTTTATCGCAATGAAAGGATCTAATTATAAAGAAGAATTAGAGAATTCTAAAAATGCTATTAATAAACTTGGATATGAAATAATTAATATTCAAGAATACTACCTCCCATTTGAGAAAAGTATGCATTGTAACATCTATTTCAGAAAGATTAAAAGTCATGACCCTAAATACCCTCGCCCATATAGTCAAATCAAAAAGAAACCATTATAAGGAGTAATTTATGAGTAAAGTAATCGCTATTGCTAATCAAAAAGGTGGTGTTGGTAAAACAACTACCGCCATTAACTTAAGTGCTTCTTTAGCATACCTTAACAAAAAAGTATTATTACTAGATATCGATCCTCAAGCCAATACAACTCGTGGCATCGGTTTTGATTCCACCCAATTTTCGCACAATCTATATACTGTTTTAACATCCTCTTCTTCTATTGAAGAAAGTATAGTTAAAACAGCACTTCCTAAATTATCTTTGTTACCTGGATCAGTTGATTTAATTAGTTATGAATTAAATAACAATATTGATAGTATCAATCAATTAAAAGATATTTTAGGAAGTGTAAAAACAAAATATGATTTTGTTTTGATAGATTGTCCGCCTTCTCTTGGATTACTTAGTTTAAATGCTTTAGTAGCTTGTGATAGTGTTTTAATACCTATGCAATGTGAATATTATTCTATGGAAGGAATGGTTATGTTACTAAATTCGATAAGAAAAGTACAAACTAGTTCTAATCCTAATATTAAGATTGAGGGAATATTATTAACAATGTGTGATTTTAGAACAAGATTTGCTAATGAGGTTAGTAAGGAAGTAAGACAAACATTCCAATCTAAAGTATTTAGTGTTGGGATACCAAGAAATATTAAGTTAAGCGAAGCTAGTGCTAAAGGACAATCAATTATTGAGTATGATATACAGGCCAGTGGAGCAGTGGCGTATTTAAAGGTGGCTAAAGAGGTAATTAAGAATGGAAAATAAGATTCTTAATAAGTCTTTAGAAGAATTATTAAAAGATAGTAATTTAGAGACTAAAGTTGAGATACTTGAGAAGAAGGGATCGGTTATTAAACTTGATTCATCTTTGATAGTTCCAAATCCTTATCAACCTAGAACCAATTTTGATAGTGAAGCTTTAGATGATTTAGCTAAGTCTATTAAACAATATGGAATATTTAATCCTATTATTGTTAGAAAAGTAGATGATAAATATCAAATAGTAGCTGGAGAGAGAAGGTTTAGAGCAAGTAAGATTGCTAACTTAAAAGAAGTACCAGTTATTGTTAATGATTTTAGCGATCAAGAGATGAGTGAGATTGCATTAATTGAGAATATGCAAAGAGAAGATTTATCACCTCTTGAAATATCAAAAGGACTGAATAAATATCAAAAAGATTTTAATTTAACTCAACAAGAATTAGCAAAAAGAATGGGTAAATCTAGAAGTTATATTGCTAATATATTACGTTTAATAAAACTTCCAAAGTCTATTCAAAAAGAATTAGAAGATAAATCATTGAGCGTTGGACACGTAAGAACATTAATTGGATTAGATGAAGATGATGCAATTAAGTATCTTAAAAAGATAAAAGAAGATAATCTAAATGTAAGAGAAACAGAAGATTTAATCTCTTCAATTAAACAAAATAAGGATAAGAAGGATAAGGAAGACAAGGAATGCGTTTTAAAAGATACTTTAAAAACCAATGTTAAAGTAACTAAGAATGAGATAAAAATATCATATAATTCTAAGGAAGAACTAGAGAAAATATTAAAAGAAATCATTAAAAAATAAAAATGAGACTAAAATGGGACCACTTGGTCCTTTTTATTTCTAGAATTATTAGTAGAGGGAGGTATTTTATGTTCCCTCAGAAAAATGGGCAATGTTCTAGTTGTGTTTACAAGGGTTATTTTAGGAAAGGAAATAGATGGAATATATTATTCTGATTCTTATCCTGATATATTTGATGGATGATTCTCATAAAAGATAATAAAAAAGTTTCTTTAATTGGGCTTTACCAATTAGAGAAACAAACCGTCAATTAATTATAAAATAACCTGGCAATAAATACAACTTATTGCC
>DCJD01000004.1:22087-22899 GCA_002317215.1 Caryophanales bacterium UBA1709
GTTATGGGAAATTTTGAGACAAAAATGGGAACTTTTCCATATTTAGATTTCTAAAATTATTAGTAGAGGGAGGTAATTTATGATCCCTCAGAAAAATGGGCAATGGATTAGTTGTATTTACAAGGGTTATTTTAGGAAAGGGTATATGGAACTTATTATTCTAGTATTGATTCTAATCTATCTATTAGATGATAAAACTAGGAAATAAAAAAATATGCTTTCAAAACAAGAAAGCATAACATAACCTCTTAAATTATAAAATAATCTGGCAATAAATACAACTTATTGCCCGTTTTATATGTTATGGGAAATTTTGAGACAAAAACGGGAACTTTTCCATATTTAGATTTCTAAAATTATTAGTAGAGGGAGGTAATTTATGATCCCTCAGAAAAATGGGCAATGGATTAGTTGTATTTACGAGGGTTATTTTAAGAAAGGATATATGGAACTTATTATTCTAGTATTGATTCTAATCTATCTATTAGATGATAAAACTAGGAAATAAAAAAGTCATGCTTTTAAAAAAACAAAGCATGACATATCCTCTTACATTATAGAATAACCCGGCAATAAATACAACTTATTGCCCGTTTTATATGTTATGGGAAATTTTGAGACAAAAATGGGACCATTTATGTTTTTAGATTTCTAAAATTATTAATAAAGGGGGATATTATGAAATTATTGAGGCTAAATAGAATATGTAAAAGCTATGAAAACAGTAAAGTTTTAGATGATATTAATCTAGGATTAAATCTGAATGAGTTTGTTTTTATTGTTGGGGAATCTGGATCTGGTAAATCAACTTT
>DCJD01000004.1:22965-34857 GCA_002317215.1 Caryophanales bacterium UBA1709
GGGAAAACAATTAACAAAAGTAATAAACAGTTTACTAAATTCAATTATTTCTCTTATATGTTTCAAGATGATTTTCTAATTCCATATTTAACTATTAAAGAGAATATCTTAATTACAAATAAAAGTATTGATGAAGAAGATTTAACTAATATCGCAAAGAAACTAGAGATTGATAATTTTTTAGATAAGTATCCAAATGAATTATCAGGGGGTGAAAGACAAAGGGTGTCGTTATCAAGAGCATTATTAAATTATCCAAAAATTATTTTATGCGATGAACCTACTAGTTCATTAGATGAAGTTAATGCTATTAAAGTTATGGATTTATTAAAAGAGAATAGTGATGGGAAACTAGTAATCATAACAACTCACGATATAAATCTAGCTTATAAATACGGAACTAAGATAATTCAGATTCACGACGGGAAACTTATTGAAAAATCTTTAACTGATAGAAAGTTTAATGTTTGCAAAGCAAGTAATAACGTTCCATATAAATCTAAAAATATAATTGATGAAACGAAAAGAAATATATCATTCTTTAAACGCTATAAGAAATTTCCGCTATTAACAATATTACTATTTTCTTTATGTCTTACTTTATTAATGGGGTTAATTGGTGGGTATAGTGGGATCAAAAATTATCAAGATAACGAAGTTAAAGGGAGAATTGATAGTCAATATTATGAATTTAGTAGTTTTAGAAATGGAGAAATATATGATGATCTAGATATTTTATATCCATTAGATAAAAATAAAGTTAATTATAAAGAATATAATAATCTAAACTATCTTTTTAATAATTTTCTAAAAAACGAATTTAATCGCCAAAACAATATTCTTTTTACCTATGATTTTTCAATCATAGATTTTCAAACAATCAATTATTCAAGAGTTAATGCTAGTTCTAATCCTAAAGTATTAGTAAATTCATTGTTTGAAAAAGAGATTAGTAAAAAGAATTTTGTTTTAGATTATAAATTTAACTTTTTAAATACATATGATGAGTTAGATTTTGAAATAGGGGTGTGTGGAATAGTTAATGAGTCAAAGCTTTATAATACTCCTAAAATATATATTGATTATGAATATGCTACTAGTTTATTTACTGATTCATTTATTAATTACATATATAATGAGCAAGAAGATTTAATTATCCCTACATATATATGTATATATAATGATGTTAGTAGTTTTAATAAATTCTTAGAAAAAGAAAGAAAGTATCAATCATATTTATCGTTAGATGATTTATCGAATACTACAACATATTATTCGAGTAATATTATTTTAACTACAACATTTAAAGATTTATTAGAATCACTTTTATATATCTTTATTACATTAATAGTTATTATTATGCTTTGTGTTTTAGTTTTATTTACACATGTTTTAGCATACTTATTATCTAAAAGAAAAATAGAATACGCAATCAAAAAGGCCTATGGGATAAAACAAAATGATATTAATTTAGAGTTATTATTGCAATCTTTACTTATTTGTTTAACTTCTCTTATAGTTTCAATCCTTCTATATTATCTAATTCATTATATTGGATATAGAGAAAGTAATAGATTATTTGAGATTAACTATTGTTTTGATTTGATTGAATTTGAAAGTATTGGGCTTATGAGTGGATGCTATGTAAGTTTACTATGTGCATTAATCTCAGCATTTGATATTTCAAAGAAATTAAACAAACAAAATATAATGGAGGTTTTGAAGAATGAATAATATTGTTATTAAGAATTTAACAAAATCATATAGTAAAGAAGATAGAGTGATATTAAATAAGATTAATGTATGTTTTGAAGAAGGGAAAATATATGCAATTTTAGGGAAAAGTGGGTCAGGTAAAACTACTCTATTAAATATATTGTCTGGATTAGATCAAGAATATAATGGAAATGTATATATAAATAGTCTAGATTTAAGGAATATTTTAGATTTAGATGAGAAATCCTATTTACACAATTATGTAAGTTATATTCATCAATCTTCTACTTGTTTTGAAAAGTTGTCTATATTTGATAATGTTAAAATCCCTTATATATCATCTCTCCCATCATTAGTAAGCTTAAGTGAATATGGGATTAAACATGATGGAAAAAAGAAAGTATATAAATTATCTAAAGGGGAGCAAAAAAGAATTAATATTATTCAAAATATATATAAAGAATCTAAACTTATATTATTAGATGAGCCAACAAGTTCATTAGATAATGAGAATGCAATTAATATTATGAATAAGATTAAAGATTTATCATCTAATAAGATAATAATAATGGTTACTCATAATAAAGAGCTTGCCGAGAAATATGCCGACGAGATTATTGAGATTGTAGATGGGAAGATTGCTAAACAAGAAAAAAGAAAGATTAAAAGTTCTGAATTAAAGATTAAAAATGCTCAAAATGTAAGAAATAAAGATGCAAAAAGATGCGCTAAAAAGTTTGTTAAATCAGAAAAGAAAAATAATAACTTAATAATCTCGGCAGCTTTAGTTGTTTTATCGCTAGTAGGTTTATTATCATCTCTTGTTTTTGGGTGCCAGAAATTTTTCAAAGATCAAATTAATGAAACCGACGAATTAACAACTTTAACTTTGAAAACAAACAATACTTTTACTAGTTTATCTAGTAGCGAATATGAAGAATTAGAAACTTTATATCCTAATCAAGAATTATTTAAGTATTATCAAACTAATCAATTAATAGACTGCAGTATTGGATATGTAGAATTATCTTTACCATCAACATTTATCGATTTGCCAAATAAATATGTTGAGAATTTAAATGATGATGAAATAATCTTATCAGTATCAGAAGAATTTAAAGAGGAATTAGAGAATTATTTTGAAGTAGATGATATTGAAGATTACTTATTGTTTAATGAATTAGAGTTTTCTTTTATTGTTAACGATAATGAGTTTTCCTATAAAATTAAGGAGTTTTTCTTATCTGAAGATGAGGAGTTTTATATTAATTCAAGTAATAAAAAACTATATCTAGATTTTCATGATACTAGCGAAGCTTGTTACTATGGATTTTATAATTCTAACCTTGATAGTAGTTTTGAGAGTTTTATTAATACTACAACAAACTATATATTTGAAGAAAATGATAAGTTAGTAACAATATATAAATCGAATAATTATTTTATTGATTATAAAATTTTAGAAAATAACTATAATATATTACCTTTATATGAAAATAATGATGCATATTGGATTAATTATTTAGAAAATGTTTTATATTTTAAAAATACTAAATTTGAATATGATAGCGAAGAAATAAATTCCTCTATTTTTTACTCCCCTTATTATAAAAAACTACTCAAAGGTAGATACGTAGAAAATAATGATGAAATTGTTATTTCACTTGCCTTGTTTAATAAGTTAAATATGAAGTTATTACAAGAAGATATATATATTACATATAATAACGTAACTAAACCATATAAAATTGTTGGGGTCAGTGATGAGAAGAATAGTCTTTATATCTATCAAGATTTCTCTTGGGCCCTTGATGAATTTACAGCTTCATATCTATCTGATTCATTCTTATTTAAACCAACGAATTATTTATTATTAACAAAACCTAGTGAATCAATAAAATTATGTGAAGAATTAAATAATAAATATCCAACTTATATAGCTAACTCATATGTTGGTGAAACATTAAATAATCTAAATAACGTCTTATCTAAAATAACGATCATCTCAATATGTATAATAACCTTATTATCAATATTCTCTATAATATCTTTAATCCTATTATTCATATTAGAGAAAGAAAACTATTCAAATCAAATAAGAATCATGAATGGATTTGGATATGATTATAAAGATCTAAACAAAATATATTCTAAGATAACGCTAGATCGCTTTTTAATAACAAGTATATTAGCTTCTCTATTTTGTTTTATAGAAATCAAACTAACAAACTATATATTTATTCATGAGAATATTTTTGAAGAAGAAATATTATCGAATAATCCATTTATTTATCTATTAATATTTGCTCTTTCTTTACTTATCTTCAATTTCTCTTACATATTTGTAAGATTTCACAAAAGAAAAGCCTTAGCTGATATTGCTAAGGCTTAAATAATAATTTTTAATTATTCTTTATCTTGTGCTTCTTTAATCTTAATTAGATTGTTGTATCTTGATTGAGCACAAGTCTTTGTGAATGCAAATAAATCTGCATAGTGTTCTGGGTTAATCTTTGGTAATTGATTATAACGGTTTTCTTTCATCATGAAGCCTTCAAACTTATCCCAATCTGGTTCTTTAGAATCGATTGTTAATGGTTTTGCTAAAGTAGGATTGTATCTATATAATGCAACATATCCACTTTCAACAGCTTCTCTTTGAGTTTGTTGATGATTACCTAAACCACCCTTAATACCATGAGCATCACATGGAGCATAACAAATTAATAGAGATGGTCCATTATATGCTTCTGCTTCTTGCATTGCTTTGATTAATTGAGCTGGATTTGCTCCCATTGCTACTTGAGCGACATAAACGTGCTTGTAAGACATAGCGATTGCTCCCATATCTTTCTTAGCAGTCTTTTTACCACTTGCAGCGAATTTAGCGATTGCACCTGTTTGTGATGATTTTGATGCTTGACCACCAGTATTTGAATATACTTCAGTATCAAGAATCATAACGTTAACGTTTTCGTTATTTGCTAGAACGTGATCTAAACCACCGTATCCAATATCATAACTCCAACCATCACCACCAACGATCCAAATTGATTTATCAACTAAATCGTTCTTGTATTTTAATACTTCTTTAATTCCTTCACATTTGCTTGCTTCGATTAGAGCAACTAATCTATCAACAATTGATCTAGTAAATGCTTTATCGTTTTGTTTTGCAATATATGAATCAACTAATTCTTTTAATTCTGGTTCTAATTCATCATGATTTCTTTCCATGATTAATCTGATAGTTGCTAATTTATAGTTTGTAGCAATTCTCATACCGAAACCAAATTCAGCATTATCTTCAAATAAGGAGTTAGCCCATGCTGGACCTTGACCTTTTTCGTCAGTAGCAAATGGAGTTGCTGGAGTTGAACCTGAATAGATAGAAGAACATCCAGTTGCGTTAGCAATTAACATATCTTCACCAAATAATTGTGAAGCTAATCTATAGTATGGAGCTTCACCACAACCAGCACAGCTTCCACTAACTTCAAAGTATGGTCTTAATAAAGATACACCCTTAACAGTTGATGCTGGGAATAAATCTTTCTTATAAGAAACATGTTTGAATAAGTAGTCAGCAGCTTCTTCTTGATCTCTTTGAGTATTAACTGGAACCATCTTTAAGGCTTTATTACCTAATTTTCCTGGACATTCGTTAACACATAATCCACAACCTACACAGTTTGATGGAGAAACTTGGATTCTGAATTTTAATCCTTTAACGTTAGCGCCACCCATAGCGTCCATTAAATCTTGTTTAATAACTTCTGGAGCAGCATTAACTTCTTCACCATTTAACATGAATGCTCTGATAGTTGCGTGTGGACATACGAATACACACTTACCACATTGGATACAGTTTTCACTAATCCATGCAGGAACTTCAGTTGCAATATCACGTTTTTCTCTATAAGTAATATCGTTGTGCATTGAACCATCTAAGATATCATATTTTAAGAATTCACTAACTGGTAAATCATAACCATTTAATGTTTCAATAGCATTTACGAAATGATCAAAGTATGGATCATTACTTTCTTTCTTTACTTCGTTAACAGTTAAGTTAGCCCATGCTGAATCAACTTTAACTTCAACAACATTTTGCCATCCTTTTTCAATAGCAGTGTGATTTAATTTAACAACTTCTTCACCCTTCTTAGAATAAGCTTTAGTTGCAGCTTGTTTCATATAGTCTTCTGCTAATTTGAAATCCATGATAGATGGGTTTAAATAGAAGAATGCAGATTGAAGAATTGTATTAGTATGTCTTCCCATACCAATTTCTTTAGCAATAGCAGTTGCGTTAATGATATAGAATTTAGCTTTCTTTTCTGCTAATTGTTTCTTTAATTTATTTGGCATGTGGGCAACAATTTCTTCAGCATTAAATGTAGTATTTAATAAGAATGTTCCACCAACTTTTAAGTTTCTTAACATGTCATATTTGAAAATATATGAATCAAGTGAGCAAGAAATGAAATCTGCGTTATTAATATAGTATGTTGATCTAATTGGAGTCTTACCAAATCTTAAGTTAGATCTAGTAGCACCACCAGCTTTCTTTGAGTCATATGCAAAGTAAGCTTGTGAATATAAATCAGTGTGGTCACCAATAATCTTAATAGAGTTTTTATTAGCACCAACAGTACCATCACTACCTAAACCATAGAATAAGCAACTAGTATAATCAGTTTCTACTTCAAAGTTTGGATCAACACTTAATGATAAGTGAGTGACATCATCTTCGATACCAACAGTGAATCCATGGAATGGGTTAGCACTATCTAAGTGATCGAATACAGCTTTGATTTGGTTAGGTTGAGTATCTTTACTTGATAAACCATATCTACCACCGATAACTTTAATATTGCCTTTGCCTTCTTGATTTAATGTAGCAATAACATCCATGTATAATGGTTCACCGCTAGCACCCATTTCTTTAGTTCTATCTAAAACTGCAATCTTTTCAACAGTTTCTGGTAAAACTTTTAATAAATATTTAGCTGAGAATGGTCTAAATAAATGTACTTTAATTAAACCAACTTTTTCTCCGTTTTTAACTAGTTTATCAACTACTTCTTTACAAGTTTCAGTAACTGAACCCATTGCAACGATAACTTTAGTTGCTTTTGGATCTCCATAATATGTGAATGGAGCATATTCTCTACCGGTTAATTTGCTAATCTTTTCTAAATAATCAGCAGCAACATCAACAACATTAGCAAAATGATTGTTTTGTGCTTCTCTACCTTGGAAGTAGATATCATCATTTTCTGCTCCACCTCTAGTAACAGGATTAGTGTGAGGATTTAATTCATTATTTCTGAAAGCTTTAACAGCATCCCAGTCTAATAAATTAGCTAAATCTTCATAATCTTGTAATTCAACTTTTTGAATTTCATGACTTGTTCTGAAACCATCAAAGAAGTGAATAATTGGAGTATGTGCTTTAATAGCAATTAAGTGAGCAACTGGTGCTAAGTCAGCAACTTCTTGTACTGAATGAGCACATAACATTGGAATACCAGTTTGTCTACATGCATAAATATCTTGGTGATCACCAAAGATTGATAATGATCTAGTTGCTAAACTTCTAGCAGAGACATGGAATACTCCTGGTAATAATTCACCAACAATTTTATACATGTTAGGAATCATTAAAAGTAAACCTTGAGATGCAGTATAAGTAGTTGCTAAACTACCAGCTTGTAATGCGCCATGAACTGTTCCGGCAGCACCAGCTTCTGATTGCATTTCAATAATTTTGACAGGCGCACCAAATACGTTTAGTTTGCCTTGGCTTGACCAAGTATCAGTATACTCAGCCATTGGGGATGATGGAGTAATAGGATAAATTCCTGCTACTTCAGTGAAAGCATAAGAACCATAAGCGGCAGCTTCGTTTCCATCCATTGTTTTGAAAAATTTCTTACCCATTTTTATTTCCTTTCTTATTGAGTATTAAAGTATAACTTTAATAACAAAAATTTATACCTTATTATTATAGATTTTTGTTTAAGAATATTCAATGAAAAGAACAAAAAGGGAGAAATATATTATTTCTCCCCCACGATTTTAACTATTTTTATATCAAAATCGTATCTTTTCATTTGCAATATGTGTCCACAATGGCAACATTTAATTCTAACATCAGCTCCAACTTCTATAATTTCCCAATTTTTAGAAGTAGGAGAACATGGATGAGGTTTTTTCATCTCTACTATTGATCCAACTTTATAATTTTCCATCTTTTAACCTCAATAAATTATCAAATAACATAACACTAGTAACAGGACCAACACCTTTTGGAGAAGGGCAGATTGAATTAACATAATTTTGAACATCTACATCAACATCTCCACATAATGTTCCATCGTTTTTGTAATGAGTTCCAATGTCGAAAACTATGCTATTTTTAAGGAAGTTTTCCTTTTTGAAATGTTCTATAGAATTTGCTGCAACTATTACAATTGGATTAGTTTTAGTTTCGATATCTATATCGATTTTAGGATCGCTAAAAACATCTACTTTGCATCCGTTTTGAATTAATAATTGACTAATTGGATGACCAACATTTTTAGAATCTCCAATTACGCTAATAGAATTATTCTTATAATCGATATTGTAGTATTTCATTACTTCAAAAACCGCTTTAGCAACTGGTACTATAATAGAATTATTATGATTAAAGCCTTCTACGTCTTTTGAAGGATTAATTAATAAGGTTAATTTATCAAAATCTAGATAAGATGGAATTGGATTATCTATCATAATACCCCATATACCATCATCATTATTTAGTGATTCAATAAGACATTCTACTTCATCATATGTTGGATTAATGAATTTATATGGAATAATCTCAATTCCTATTTCTTTAGCAATTCTTTGTCTACTTCCTAAATATATTTCTAATGAATCGTCATTAGTTAATTGAACAATTGCTAGTGTTGGAACCATATTTTTAGTTCTAAAAAAGGAGACTTCTTTTGCAATCTCTTGTTTTTTATAATCTGCTACTGGTTTGCCAAATAAAATCATCTATAAGACCTTTCTACAAACTTTTCAAAACACTTAGAATGTTTTTCTTGAAGTTCTTTATAACCATTAACATTAACATTCATAGTTTCTAGACAAGAATGCATGCATTCTAATATTAAATTACATCCGATTTTATAATCAGAGACTATCGAATCAACTACTTTAATGTATTTACATTGATCATATACTTCAACTAATTGATTAAATGTTTTAAATGGAACATCAAAACAATTAATATATACTGCTTTTAAGTCTTCTTTTGCTTTATAAGCTTTCATAAAAGAATCAAATGCTTTCTCATCTTCATCTGCTAAAATATAAAATCTTTCAACACATGTTTCTAAGAACAACTTAACATTAGAATAGTTTTCTTTTTCATTATCTTTTAAGTCATTAAAAGATTTTCTAGCCATTGTTATATTAATAGATTTTAAAAGTAATGAGATAGCAATATTTGCAACAGCACAAATAGCACTTCCGCCACCTGGAGTATAACTTGTTGAAGATAAATCGTTTAAATATTTAGAAATTTCTATATTTTTCATATTATCACCTTTTCAATTATAACATTTTTCAATTATAATTGAATTACTAGGGGGATTTTTCCTATGGAAAAACAAGAACTAACAAAAAAGAAAATGCTAGGATATTGCTGTGGTGATATCTTTGGCGGTGGAGCATTCACTTTAGTTGGAATGCTATATATGAATTTCTTAACCGATAATATGTTCTTATCAGGTGCCACTGTTGGTATTATGATGCTTATCGGTAAGATTTGGGACTCTATCATTGACCCATTTATTGGTAATATTTCTGAGAAAGCTAGTAGTAAACTAGGCAAGAGAAGAATATTCTTCTTTGCGGCAATATTCCATATATGTGCATCATTTGTTGCTTTGTGGGTACCAATTGTAAATGCTCATGTTATTGTAAAAGCATTATACTTCACTCTTGCTTATATGTTATTTGCAACATCATTCTCATTAACTATGGTTCCATACCATGCTATGTTACCAGAATTAACTGATGATTTACAAAAACGTAATAAAACAGTAAGTATTAGAAGTATATTCTCTAATTGTTCATCAATGATTTCTGGATTAGTTCCAGCAATATTAGTCAGCTTAGGATCTTCAATATTCCCAGGTTGTGGTCACTTATTTATGGGTATCGCATTTGGTTTATTCTATACAATTCCATGGATTATTGTATTTAGAGCAACTAAAGGTATTGATACTGTTAATGAAGTAAGTGAGAAAAATGATGACGATATCTTTAAATCTTTTGTTAAAAACGCTAAAACAGTTTTAAGTAATAGATCATTTAGAGTTATGCTTGGTTTATATCTATTAAGTTATACTGCTATGGATATATTTATGGCAATATTCATCTATTATGTTAAATGGTATATGGGCGTATATGGACTAGAAAGTATTAAAATATTATTCTTAGGTTCATACACCGGTCTACTTGGTATATTTATGGTTTCTGAAGTATGTTCAATTCCTGTTTATACTAAACTAGCAAATATAAAAGGTAAAAGATTTGCCTTTATGTGTTCTACGGCATTATGGTCTATTGCAACATTATTGTTATTTGTAATGGCTGCACCTAATAGAGCACTTATATTCTTAATTATCCCAGCCGTCTTAATGGGCTTTGGAGCAGGTGGAGTTGCTTACTTACCATGGGCAATGTTGCCAGAAACTATGGATGTTGAAGAATTAATTAGTGGTAAGAAAAAAGATGGCATATATTCTGGCTTCTTAACTTTTATAAGACAATTAAGCCAAGCTCTTGCTTTATTAATTGTTGGTTTATACTTAGATGCTATTGATTATGATATTCAAGGAGTATTCACAAATCTTGGATTTGACCCAATTAAAGGCATTGATAATAAAGCATTAACTGATCAAGATAAGATAGCTATCTATGCAGCCGTACCTCAAAATATGGCTATTGGTATTAAATACTTTACTACATTTGCACCATTTGTCTTATTAACAGGATCATTTATAGTTTCATGTTTCTATCCAATTGATAATGAAACATATAAATTAATCAAAAAAGAAATTAAAGAAAGAAATGCTAAAGATCCAAAAGATATAGCAAATCTAGAAAAGATTACTGGTAAAAAGATTACTCAATTACCTGGACATTTAAAATAATAATCTAAATAAAAGCGTCTCAGTTGAGACGCTTTTCTTATTTAATAGTTGGTTTATTTGGAACCTCATGACAATGTCTGCATCTAGGTTCATAGCATTCACTAGCGCCGACTAATACAATAGGATCATTATAGTTAGCAGGATTACCGTTAATTATTCTTTGAGTTCTAGTTGCTGGGGCTCCACACTTGACACATACCGCTTCAAGTTTAGTTACGAATTCAGCTTTTGTGATCAGTTCTGGCATTACACCAAATGGTTCTCCTCTAAAATCTTTATCAAGACCAGCACAAATAACTCTAATTCCTTTGTCGGCAAGATAATCACATACTTTAACAATATCTTTATCAAAGAATTGAACTTCATCTATGGCTACTACTTGTGTTTGATTTGTTACGTGTTCTAATATTTCATAAGATTTATCGGCGTTTATACATTTAACTCTAAAACCAGAATGGCTTGCTACTTCATCTTCACTATATCTATTATCTATACCTGGTTTTATTACTAATATTTCTTTTTTAGCATATTTTAAAACATTTACTCTTCTAATTAATTCTTCAGATTTACCTGCGAACATACATCCACAAATAACTTCAATCCAACCTTCTCTAAATGTTTGATACATATAACCACCTCTAATATGTTTTCTATTATACTTGGAAATTAAATGATTTGTACATAGAAAGATAATATATAGGTTAGTTATGAGTGAAAAAATGGATTAAAGATGCTATAATTTTTAAGTTATGAAACAAGAAAAACAAGCGTATGTAATAATGGTCATTGTTAACCTTATATGGGGTTTTGGTTTTATTGCATCTGAGATTGCATTATCTAATGGATGGGATGTATTTCCAATTCTTTTTTATAGAAATGGGATTGGATTTTTAGTTTGTTTTTTAGTTTCTTTTAAAACAAAATTTTGGAAAGATAAACAAACATTATATGTTGGTAT
>DCJD01000004.1:34983-36253 GCA_002317215.1 Caryophanales bacterium UBA1709
TGGGCTATCTTTAAAAGAAAACCAGAATGGTATTCTTTTATAGCTTGTTTTTTAGGATTAAGTGGGGCTTTTATTCTTTCATATAATGGAACGTTAGTCTTTAATCCAGGAGATATTTTAGTATTTATTGCATCTTTAATATATGCTTTACATTTAACATTTATTGGTCATGAAGGAGATCTAACTAATTTATTTTCTTTATTAGCGGTTCAATTTTTCACAATGGCTATATTAGCAATGTTTGGTATGATTATTGTTAATGCTAAGGTAGTTGGGAATATAAATGGATTATGGGGAGTGTTATATTATTCATTAATAAGTGGATTACTTGGAATTGGTGGTCAATTCTATTGTCAAAGAATATTAGATTCATATAAGATTTCATTACTATTAGCATTAGAAGGCTTATTTGCAACTATCTTCTCTATTTTAATTCTTAAAGAACCATTAACTATTAAAGTAATTATTGGTGGATTAATAATGATATTTGCAGTAGTCTTTATGGCGTATATGGATATGCGAAAATATAAGAAGACTAGTAATATTGAAAATATTACTAATTAAAAGTATAATTTATGTGCTTTAAGGAGTTAATGTATGGATACAATACAACAAATTAAATCTATTATTAGTAAATGTATTAATGTTGAGGAATCATTAATTGTTTTTGAAATACCAAAAGATAATAAATTGGGTGATTATTCTACCAATACTGCCTTAAGATTTGCTAAACAATTAGGTAAGAAACCTTTTGATTTAGCTAACGAGATTAAAGAATATGTATTAAATAACGTTAGTGGGATTAAAGATATTCAAATAGCTGGTCCTGGATTTATTAATTTCTTTTTAGATGAAGCAAGTATTAGTGGAGTTATTAATACTATATTAGAAAAGCAAGATAAGTATGGTTATAATGACTCAGGCAATAAAGAGAAGATATTAGTTGAATATGTTTCTGCTAACCCAACTGGAGATTTACATGTTGGTCATGCTAAAGCTGCTGCTTGGGGTGATAGTGTTACTAGATTATTAAGAATGAGTAATTACGATTGTTTAAGAGAATATTATATTAATGACGCTGGCCAACAAATAACTAATCTAGCTAATTCTATCTTAGCAAGATATTCTCAAAAATGCGGAATTGAAATGGAAATGCCAATAGATGGATATCATGGCAAAGATATTATTGATATTGCTAATGAATTATATGAACAAAACGGCAATAAATTATTAGATTTAAGTGATGATGAAAAACTTAAATACTTTAAAC
>DCJD01000004.1:36470-44888 GCA_002317215.1 Caryophanales bacterium UBA1709
GATTATATACTTATTTAACTCCAGATATTGCTTATCATGCTAATAAATTAGAAAGAGGATACACTCATCTTGTTGATATATTAGGTGCTGATCACCATGGCTATATTGCTAGAATGAAAGCCGCTTTAAATGCTCTTGGATATTCAAAAGATTGTTTAGAAGTTGATATTATTCAAATGATTCGTTTAATTGAAAATGGCGAAGAAGTAAAAATGAGTAAAAGAACTGGTAAAGCCGTTACTATTAAAGATTTAATTGACGATATTGGTGTTGATGCTACAAGATACTTCTTATGTAGTAGAGCAAGTGATTCTCATTTAGATTTTGATTTAACACTTGCTAAAACTCAATCTAATGAAAACCCAGTATATTATGCTCAATATGCACACGCTAGAATATGTTCTATTTTAAAGAATGCTCCAAAGTTTGAAAAATTAGATAATTATGAATTATTAAAAGATCCTAAAGAAATAGATTTATTAAAACTATTAAAAGAATTCCCAAATGAAGTTGGATTATCTGCAAAAACAAGATCTCCTAATAAGATTTGCAATTATATTCAAAAACTAGCTGGTTGTTTCCATAGTTTCTATGGAGCAATTAAAGTAATTGACCCAGAACAAAAAGAACTAACCAATCAAAGAATTGGATTACTAGAAGCAACTAAAATAGTATTAAAGAATGCTTTATGGATTATTGGAGTAAGTGCTCCTATTCATATGTAATTAAAAAGGCGAACTTATGTTCGCCTTTTACATATTCATATCATCAAACTTATCTAAATATTCTTGGATTGGTTTGATTGTATTTTGGATTGTTCCTTCAACAAATGGATTTACTAGTCTAACACTTGGATTAGCAAGTAAACCTAAGAATGTATCTTGTCCACCTAGATTACATAAATTAACATATCTATCCCAAGCATCTTTCTTATCTTTATTCATTAGATTAAAGAATTGGAAGGCACAAACTTGTGCTATTGTGTAATCAATATAATAGAATGGAGATTGAATTACATGTGATTGTCTAAAGAATCTTCCACCTTCTTCTAAGAATTTATTATCTCCATAGTTGATATGTGGTAAATATTTCTTTTCAATTTCTCTCCATTTAGCTCTTCTTTCTTTAGGTGAGATATTTGGATTAGCATAGACGTATTCTTGGAATTCATCTATTGCTACTCCATAAGGTAAGAACGTGACTGCTCCAGATAAATGTGCAAATTTATATTTATCTACTTGGTTATCACCAAAGAAGTAATTCATCCAAGGATATGCAAAGAATTCCATGGACATTGAATGTATTTCACATGCTTCTAATGTTGGCCAAATGTAATCAGTAAGTTTAGCATCTTTACATCTAAATGCCATAAAGGCATGGCCGGCTTCATGAGTTAATACATCAACATCGCCACTAGTTCCATTAAAGTTAGAGAATATAAATGGAGCTTTGTAAGCAGCAATTGTAGTAGTATAACCACCGCTTTGCTTACCATCTCTTGCAACAAGATCTAATAAGTTAGATTCTCTCATAAATGTAAAGAACTCATCAGTTTCTTTAGACATTTCTTTATACATTGTACCAGCTTTATTAATCAATTCTTCAGGAGTTCCTATCGGTCTAGGATTTCCGGTTTTAAATTCAAGATTGTAATCATAATAATACATACTATCAATACCAATTCTTTTTTGTTGTCTTTCAAATAACTTTTGAGTTACTGGAACAACGTATTGATATATAGCATCTCTATATTTCTTAACGTCTTTTGAATTATAATCACTTCTACCTAATTGAAGATATCTAAAATCAATAAAATTCTCAAAACCTAGTTTCTTAGCTATAGAGTCTCTTAGATGGACTAATTTATCATATATATCATCTAATTCATTAATATGATCTTCAAAATATTTATAATAAACTTCACTGGCTTCTTTTCTAGTATCTCTATCAATATCAGTCATATACTTACCAAGTTTGGCAAGATTTAGTTCTTCTCCTCTGAAATTGACCTTAGCACTACCAATTAATTTTCCATAAGCAGAACATAACTTATTTTCTTCAATCATATCTGGTACGATCTTTTCATCAAAGATCTTTAATGCATTAATTGCATCATTAACATATCTTTTACCAAATTCTTTAGTTAATTCTTCTTTAAAATTAGAATCATTGATTGCGTGATTTAGTTTATTAAAACTGACTTGAAGTAAAGGAATCTTCTCATCCATTATTTCTTGTTGAGCAGCATAATATTTATCATTAACGTTTTGGGTATATCTAATGCTTACTAAAGATGCCATGGTGGATACACGAACATTAATCTTTTCTATCTTATACATTGTTTGAATTTGTTCATTAGCAGTTTTGCTATTCTTAAATTCTTCAATTAATGTTTCATATTCTTTAGTTATGGCATCAAAATCTAATTCTTCATATTTATAATCTTCGAATTTGACCATATTAATATTCCTCTTCTTCTTCCATTTCAGAATCGTCTTGTTTAGTTATATCAATTTGTTCTCCATTATATATATCTGCATCGTCATTAGCATTTAATGCAGCATTTTCTTCTTCCTCTTCTTCGGAATCAATCATATCAGTATTATCATCTTCTTCATCGTATTCTGCTCTTTTGATATCATTAAAATCGACTTTATTTGCTAAAGCCCACATATTATCTCCTAGAAAAGCAAATTCAGCATTGAATGACATTTCATCATAAAAATTATTAATAAATTCATCAAATTCTTCTTCTTTAACTAGTTGTTTAGATCTTAAAAGTTCAACAATCTCACTAAAAGCAACTGGTTTTTTCTTCTTACTCATAAAATCAATAACAATTTGAATAGGTGTTTTTTTCTCCATAAATATTACCCTCCATCTATTAAATCGCAAAAATAATAGCACAATAGTGATATATTGCCAATAGTTTTTACATAATTTATATAAATTATGTTATTATTAATGGGTAATTATGGAAAAATTTTATTTTGAACTTAAACATGTATGTAAACAAAGTGGTGCTAGATATGGTATATTGCATACACCACATGGCGATGTTGAAACGCCTATGTTTATGCCAGTAGGAACTCTTGCAACAGTTAAATATTTATCCCCAGAAGAATTATATGAGATGGGTAGTCAAGTAATACTTGCTAATACTTATCACTTATGGCTTAGACCTGGAGAAGATGTCGTAAGTAATGCAGGCGGTTTACATAAATTTATGAATTATAAGAAACCGATGTTAACCGATTCTGGTGGTTTTCAAGTTTTTAGTATGTCTAAAACAAGAAAAATTGATGAAGAAGGGGTACATTTTAAAAATCATTTAGATGGTTCACCTTTATTTTTAACACCAGAGAAATCTATTGAAATACAAAACAAGCTTGGAGCAGACATAATAATGAGTTTTGATGAATGTCCTCCTTATCCTTGTGATTATAAATATATGAAAGATAGCGTTGAAAGAACATTAAGATGGGCCGAAAGAGGTAAAAAAGCCCATCAAAATCCAAATCAAGCTTTATTTGGTATAGTACAAGGTGGAGATTATGAAGATTTAAGAAAATTATCTGCAACATCGCTTGCTAATATGGATTTTGATGGATATTCAATTGGTGGTACTAGTGTTGGAGAAGATAAAGAGACGATGTATAGAATGATTGAATATGCCATTAAATATTTACCAAGTGATAAACCTAGATATTTAATGGGTGTTGGCAGTTATGATTCTATTATTGAAGGTGTATTAAGAGGCGTAGATATGTTTGATTGTGTCTTACCTACAAGAATTGCTAGACATGGAGCTTTAATGACTAGTCAAGGTAGAGTAAATATTAGAGATAAGAAATATGAATATGATTTATCGCCTTTAGATCCAAAGTGTAATTGTTATACATGTCGCAACTATACTAAATCATATCTAAGACATTTATATAAATGTGATGAAGGATTTGGGAAGAGATTGTTAAGTATTCATAATATTAATTTCTTATTAAAACTAACGAAAGATATAAGAGAAGCAATTAAAGAAGATAGATTCTTAGATTTTAAGAATGAATTCTTTGAAAAATATGGATTAAATGTTAAAAATCCAAGAGGATTTTAGAAAAATGAAGACAAGTGATTTTGATTTTGATTTACCTCAAGAGTTAATAGCACAAACTCCACTAGAAAATAGATCTAGTAGTAGAATGCTTGTTCTTGATAAAGAAAAAGGAAATATTGAACATAAACATTTCAGTGATATTGTTGATTATTTTCATAGTGGAGATGTAATTGTTAGAAATAATACTAAAGTATTACCAGCTAGATTACTTGGCAATAAAGAAGAAACTAATGCTCATGTAGAACTATTATTATTAAAAGATTTAGGAAATGACACTTGGGAATGTTTAGTAGGAAATGCAAGAGTTGTTAAAGTTGGTACTTTTGTATCTTTTAAAGACAATTTATTAAGAGCAGAGTGTATTGAAGTTAAAGATGAAGGAATAAGAATATTTAAGATGCATTATAATGGAATATTCTTAGAAATAATTAATGATATTGGATTAATGCCTTTACCTCCTTATATTCATCAACAAATCAAAGATAAAAATAGATATCAAACAGTATACGCTAAAATACTAGGCAGCGCCGCTGCTCCAACAGCTGGTTTCCATTTTACGGATGAGATATTTAATAGATTAAAAGAAAAAGGTGTAGAAATAGTTGATGTTACTTTACATGTTGGTCTTGGAACATTTAGACCTGTTGAAGTAAATGATGTAACTAATCATCATATGCATGAAGAATATTATGAAGTAAGTAAAGAAGCGGCTGATAGATTAAATCTTGCTAAAAAAGAAGGTCGTAAAATAACTGCTATTGGAACTACTAGCGTTAGAACCTTAGAATCAAACTATAATAAGTTTGGAATGTTCAAAGAAGAACATTCTATAACTAGTATTTTTATTTATCCAGGTTATAAATTTAAAGCAATTGATCATCTAGTTACTAATTTCCACTTACCTAAATCTACACTTGTAATGTTAGTATCAGCATTTGCAACTAAAGACTTAATCTTTAAAGCATATAATGAAGCAATCTCCTTAAAATACAGGTTTTTCTCCTTTGGAGATGGTATGTTGATATTATGATAAATAGTTATCAAAAAGAACAAATAATATTAGACAAAGTTAAAAGACTTGGTTATAAACCATCTCTTCTTTTACATTCTTGTTGTGGTCCTTGTTCAACCTACCCTTTAACCTTGTTAAAGGATTATTTTGATATTACTATTTTCTTTAATAACTCCAACATCTATCCTGAAACTGAATATAATAAACGTTTAAATACATTGATCGATTATGTAAATATCTTTAATAAAGAAAATAGTACTAATATCAAAATAATCGAACAAGTTTATGATTATGAGGGTTATAAAGAAATACTATATCCTAGAAGGTTTGATAAGGAAAACGGATGTAGATGTAAGTTATGTTACGTAACAAGAATGAAAGAAGCGTTTGAGTTTGCTAAAGAACATAATTTTGAATATTGTGGAACTGTTATGAGTATGTCTAGACAAAAAGATGAACAAGCTATTAATAAGATTGGAACAGTATTAGAGAAGATGTATGATATTAAATTTCTTGTAGCTAATTTTAAGAAAAAAGGTGGACAAGAAATAAGAGAAGAAATTGTTAATAAATACAATATGTATGATCAAATATATTGTGGTTGTGAATATTCAATAAAAGAAAAATAGGAATTAACCTATTTTTCTTTTATCTTGATATTGCATTACACGTTGACTAGCGACACTTCTTATATATTCAATGTCAGTTGCTGAGAATGGGTCTTTTGATATTACCATTCCACTTCTAGCGTTAGCGAAGATTAAGAATGATTTATCTGTTTCTTTCATTAATACTACTTGGACCCATAATAAAGTATATGAGTTATCATTTAATGATTGTTTAATACCTTTATTATCAATGTGTAACTTGATACCTAGTTTATTGATGTCATTTTTCTCATATTGTTGCGGGATAACTAATAATTTAGAGATGAAATAAAAGACAATATTAACTGCAAATATACTACATGCAAATATTCCTATTAAATATAATACTTCTACTACATCTTTAGTTCCTCTAAATAAATATAATAATATTGAGACTATTGCAGTATAAACAGCGGCAGTTTTTAAAGCTCCTTTTATACCATTATTCCCATAATATTCTTTAAAACTATCTAAAGTTACTATTAATGTTGAATCAATACCTTTATCACTTACTTCTTCAACTTCTTCGTTTTGGATTATTTCTTTATTTTCTTCACTCATATCTTATTCTCCTTTAATTGTCTAACTTATATTACTTAATATATTATTTAATTCAATAAATTTCTAATTATATAACTAATAATAATCATTGCATTAGTTGTTGGAACCATCATCATAGATGGCAATGGATTTGATATTGAAGTTAATGAAGGCTCTTTTGAATAACTTACAATTATCTTTTTCATATCAATATTATTCTCTTTGCACAAATTACGCATTTTTCTAGCTAATGGGTCAATTGTTGTTTTATCTAATCTAGTGATTTCTATTAATGATGGATCTAGTTTATTAGCTGTACCCATTGATGAGATAAGTGGAATATCTAATTCGATTGCTTTTTTATATAATTCAAGTTTTGATGTCGTACTATCAATACAATCAATGATTAAATCATATTTATCTTTAAATACATCATTAATATTATTTTTATCTAAAAATATTTGATGTGTTTTAATATTTAATGATGGGTTAATACTTAATCCATATTCTTTAGTTACTTCAACTTTAGATTTTCCAATATTATTAGCATTAGAAATAATTTGTCGATTTAAGTTAGTAATATTAATAGTATCGCTATCAATAATAGTTAGATTATTGCATCCACTTCTAACTAATCCTTCAAATACACTTCCTCCAACTCCACCAACACCTACTATTAAAATAGATAAGTTAGATAATTTATTAAACTTATCAATTCCTATTAAACTAAGAGTTCTATCAAATCTATTTTCCATTTATAAAATCCTTTAATAAATCTAGTGATGATTGAACAATTTCATCACTATTTAAATTATCTACATCAACCCAATTTACATTAATTTGATGATTAAACCATGTAAATTGTCTTTTAACGTATTGATGAGTATTAAATTTAACTCTTTGGATACAATATTCCAAAGTTGCTTTACCTTCAAAATAATCAATGAATTCTTTATATCCTATTGCTTGCATACAAGTAGATGGATATGAAGAATGTTCATATACATATTTAACTTCATTTATTAAACCTTCTTTAATCATCTGATCTACTCTTTCATCAATTAGTTTATATAATTCTTTTCTATCTCTTCTTAATCCTAGATAATATACATCATAAATTGGCGAATGAGTTTGTAGTTTATTGATATCTTCTTTCCCAATTCCGTTTTCATAATATATTTCAATAGCTCTGATTACACGTTTACGGTTGTTAATATGAATAGTTTTAGCAGTTTTATTATCTAAGCTTGATAATAAAGCATATATTTCTTCGTTACTTTTATCTTCTAAACCATAATTAACATGATCTTCTTTTTCTTTAAACGAATAATCATATAAAGCTGCTTTTAGATATAAACCAGTCCCGCCAACTAAAATAGGAAGTTTATTTTTATTGGATACTTCTTCTATTTTCTCTCTTACTAGTTTTTGATATTCCGCAACTGAATAAGATTCATCAAGTTCTTTAAAATCAAAAAGATGGTGGATAACTCCATCTTTTTCATTTTCTTTTATTTTTGCAGTCCCTATATCCATATGTTTATAAACTTGCATACTATCTCCGTTGATAATTTCACCGTTTAATAGTTTAGCAAGTTTTATACTTAATGAAGTTTTACCAACACATGTTGGACCACATATAACAAGAACTTTTTGCATTATTTAACTGGTTTAATAATTTCTTTTCCGCCCATATAAGGTCTTAAAACTTCTGGAATAACAACCGCTCCATCTTCTTGTAAATGATTTTCAAGTAATGCAATTAACATTCTTGGAGGAGCGACAACAGTATTATTTAAAGTATGAGCAAAATAATTCTTTTTCTCATCTTTAATTCTAATACCAAGTCTTCTAGCTTGAGCATCACCAAGGTTAGAACAACTTCCAACTTCAAAATATTTCTTTTGTCTTGGAGACCATGCTTCTACATCAATAGATTTAACTTTTAAATCAGCTAAATCACCACTACAACATTCTAAAGTACGACATGGGATTTGCATACTTACAAATAATTCAACAGTATAGTGATATAACTTTTCAAACCATTCTTTAGATTGTTCTGGTTCGCATACTACAATCATTTCTTGTTTTTCAAATTGATGGATACG
>DCJD01000004.1:45101-55420 GCA_002317215.1 Caryophanales bacterium UBA1709
CTTCTAATCATGAATGGTGGAATTACATAAGTAAAACCTTTATTAATCATGAAATCTCTAGCATATGATAAAACTGCGCTATGAAGTCTTGCAATATCGCCCATTAAATAATAAAAGCCGTTACCTGCAACTCTTCTTGCACTATCTAAATCAATACCACCAAGTTTTTCAATGATATCTAAATGATAAGGAATCTCAAAACTTGGAACTTTTGGCTCTAAAAATCTTTCTACTTCAACGTTTTTTGAATCATCTTCACCAATAGGAACGCTAGGATCAATCATATTAGGAATGACCATCATTCTATCTTTAACTTCTTTTGCAAGAATTTCTTCTTGTTTTTCTAAATCTAAAAGTTTTTCATTAATAGAATTTACTTCTTCTTTTGCTGCATTTGCTTCATCAAATTTCTTTTGTCCCATTAACATACCAATGTTTTTAGAGACAGAATTTCTTTTTGCCCTTAATTCATCACCAGTATTTTTACAAGCTCTTAGTTTTTCATCAAGTTCAACAACTTCATCAACTAAATGTAACTTATGATCTTGAAACTTCTTTTTAATATTTTCCTTTACCGCATCAACGTTTTCTCTTAGAAATTTAATATCTAACATATTATTTCCTCCCACAAAAAAGACACCTTTATTATATATAAGGGACGGGAATAAACCGTGGTGCCACCCTTCTTTAATTGTTTCACGTGAAACAATACTCTATGATTTATATTGGAATCACCCATATTCTTTAAAACAAGTAGAATTTCATTAGTAGTAGAAGGAATTTTCGCATCAACCAAATTCTTTCTGTTCATCTACTACTAATTACTTTCTTGTTTTATTCTTCGTTTTCTTCAATAACTTCTTCACTTACTTCTTCTTTAGAAGTAGTAGTTATTGTAGCGACTTTAGAATCGCCATTTAATCTAATAATCTTAACACCTTGAGTGTTTCTTCCAGCAACTTTAACTTCTTCTAAACTAGTTCTAATTAAAGTTCCTTTAGAAGTAGTAACTAATAAATCTTCATCGCCATTTACTGCTTTAATTGCTTGGATATTACCAGTTTTCTCAGTAACGTTTAATGTAATTACACCTTTTGATCCACGTTTAGTTAAACGATAATCAGTAGCTAATGTCATTTTACCAAGACCATTTTCTGAAACAACTAAGATATATTGTCCTTCTGTTGATGTTGTTACACCGATAGCATAGGCATTTTCAGCAAGTTCAATACCCTTAACTCCACTTGCGCTTCTTCCCATGACTCTTACATCACTTTCTAAGAAACGACATAATTTACCGGTCGAACTTGCGATATAGATTTCTTCATGGCCATTTGTTTTCTTAACGTCAAGTAAAGAGTCGTTTTCTTTTAAAGTAACAGCAATCTTACCTGACTTGTTAATTCTAGCAAACTCTTCTAAACTTGTTCTTTTTACAATACCTAATCTTGAAACAAATAGTAAACTATCTTCTTTATAATCTTCAGTTATAGAGATAATAGATTTAATTTTCTCTTCTTTTGGTAAACCTGGTAATAAGTTTACAATTGGAGTTCCTTTACCAGCTCTACTAAATTCAGGGATTTGATATCCTCTTAATCTAAATACTCTTCCCAATTCACTAAAGAATAAGATATCAGTATGAGTTGTAGTAGTTAATATTCTATCCACTGCATCGTCATTATGAGTAGTGATAGATTTAATACCAACTCCGCCTCTATGAATAGTTTTATATGTATCTACTGGGACACGTTTAATATATCCATTAGAAGTTAATGTTATAACAACATCTTCTTGAGGAATTAAATCTTCATCTTCTAATGAAGCAGATTCATTTGAAATAACTGTTTTTCTTTCATCGCCATATTTTTCTTTGATATCTTCCATATCGGCTTTGATAACTTCTAATACTTTAGCGTGACTATTTAAGATTTCGTTATATTCTAGAATATCTTTATTTAATTGATCAATTTCAGCTTCAATCTTAATTTGTTCAACTCCAGTTAATCTTTGAAGTTTCATATCTAGAATGGCTTTAGCTTGTTTTTCGGTTAAACCAAACTTACTCATTAAACCATTTAATGCATCATCACTTGACTTAGAACCTCTAATTAAAGCAATTACTTCGTCAATATTTAAAGAAGCAATCTTTAATCCTTCTAAAATATGAATTCTTTCTTTTGCTCTTTCTAAATCAAATCTAGTCTTTCTTCTAACAACTTCAACTTGGTGATTCATATAATGGACTAATATTTCTTTTATAGAGAATACTTTTGGTTGTCCATCATAGATAGCAAGTAAGTTAATTGAATAAGAAGATTGTAATGATGAATATTTAAATAATTGATTTAATACAACTTCAGGAATTGCATCTTTTTTAACTTCAATAACTACTCTAATACCTTCTTTATTAGATTCATCTCTAATATCTGAGATTCCTTCAATAACTTTATTAGTAGCAAGTTCACCAATCTTCTCACACATGGTAGATTTATTAACGCCATATGGAATTTCACTAACGACAATTATCTTTTTATCAGCATGATTTGGATCATCTTCTATTTCACACTTACTTCTAATAGTAATGCTTCCATTACCAGTTTCATAAGCTTGTTTGATACCGCTTCTTCCTAAAATAATACCACCAGTTGGGAAATCTGGGCCTTTTAATATATCCATTAATTCAACTACGGAAATATCTGGATTGTTAGCAACTGCTAAAGCAGCATCAATTGTCTCACATAAATTATGTGGTGGAATATTAGTTGCCATACCAACTGCAATACCAGTTGACCCATTAATTAAAATATTTGGGATACGACAAGGTAAGATAACAGGTTCTTTTTCTTCGCCATCATAGTTTGGAATAAAATCAACTGTATCTTTATTAATATCTCTAACTAATTCTTGAGCAATTTTACTAAGTCTTGCTTCAGTATATCTCATGGCTGCTGGTTCATCACCATCAATGTTACCAAAGTTACCATGACCATCTACAATTGGATATCTTGTATTAAATGTTTGAGCTAAACGAGCCATTGCATCATATACTGCAGTATCACCATGAGGATGGTATTTACCAATAACTTCACCGACGATTCTAGCAGATTTTTTATGCGCAACATTGTAAGTCATACCAAGGTCATTCATAGCATAAACAATTCTTCTATGAACAGGTTTAAAACCATCACGTACTTCTGGTAAAGCTCTTGCGACAATAACTGACATTGAATAGTCTAGGAATGAACTACGCATTGTCTTAGCTAAATCAACTTCTTGTATATTAGATTCATTGATATCACTATTAAACACTTCTTTGCTGTGATCTAATTCTTTTGACATAGTTTACTCCTTTCTATTAAATATCTAAGTTCTTAACAAATTTTGCGTTTGTTAAGATAAATTCTTTTCTAGGTTCTACTTCTTCACCCATTAACATATCAAATGTTCTATCGGCTTCAATAGCATCATCTAAAGTAACTTTTAATAATACTCTATTATTAGGATCCATAGTAGTTTCCCAAAGTTGTTGAGGATCCATTTCACCAAGACCTTTATATCTTTGAATTAAAGGTTTTGCATTTTCAGGAATTGTTTTTCTAATCTCATCCATTTGTTGTTCACTATAAGCATATTGAACGTTTTTATTATATTGAACTTTATATAATGGAGGTTGTGCTAAATATACATGGCCATTTTCAACAAGTGGTTTCATATATCTATAGAAGAATGTTAATAATAGTGTTGCAATATGAGCACCATCAACATCAGCATCAGTCATAATAACTATCTTATGATATCTTAGTTTCTCAATATTGAATTCTGGTCCAAAACTTGTACCAAACGCACTAATCATTGTTCCGATTTCTTTATTATCTAATACTTTTTCTTGACGGGCTTTTTCAACGTTAATGATTTTACCTCTTAATGGAAGGATAGCTTGGAATTGTCTATTTCTTCCATCTTTAGCAGAACCACCAGCTGAGTTACCCTCAACGATAAATATTTCACATAATTCTGGATCTCTATTACTACAATCAGCAAGTTTACCAGGTAATGTTGAAATACCCATTGCGGATTTACGAGTTTGTTCACGAGCTTTCTTAGCAGCAATTCTTCCTTTTGCTGCTAACATAGCTTTTTCAACAATTGTTTTTGCTTCATCAGGATTTTCTTGTAAGAATCTTGATAAACAATCTCCAAATATTTTATTAACTATTGGTTTAACTTCACTATTACCAAGTTTAGTTTTTGTTTGTCCTTCGTATTGTGGATTTGGATGTTTAACTGAGACAACAGCAGTAATACCTTCTCTACAATCATCTGCAGTTAAGTTATCATCATTTTCTTTTAGAAATTTTTTATCTTTAGCATATTTATTAATTTCTCTAACAAGTGCTAATCTAAAACCTTCCTCATGAGTTCCATATTCTGGAGTAAAGATATTATTACAGAAAGCATATACATTTGGTTGATAAGTATCATTGTATTGAACAGCAATTTCAACTTCCATTGCAAAAGCATCTTGGCCTTCTTTTGCAGGTTCATTATATGTTTCTTCACAATAAATAATATCTGGATGAATAGCAGTCTTAGTTGAATTTAAGAATTCAACATATTGTTTTAATCCACCTTCATATAAGAAACTATCATGTAAGTTAGGTTCTTCTCTTTCGTCAATTAACTCAATAGTTAATCCTTTATTTAAGAATGCTAATTGTTTGAATCTTTCTTTTAAAGTATTGTAGTTAAATGTTGTAGTTTCCGTAAAGATAGTTGGATCAGGTTTAAACTTAACAGTGGTACCTCTATAATCAGTATCACCAATAATATGTAAAGGACCATCTACATGTCCACCATTACTAAATGACATATAGTGCATTTTACCTTCATGTCCAACCCATACTTCAAATTTACTTGATAATGCATTAACAACAGATCCACCAACACCATGTAATCCACCACTAACTTTATATCCACTATCTCCACCAAATTTACCACCAGCATGTAAAACAGTGTAAACTGTTTGAACAGTAGATACTCCAGTCTTATGGTGAATACCAACAGGAATACCTCTTCCGTTATCTTTTACAATAATTTCATTATCTTTTGTAACTGTAACAATAATACGATCACAAATACCAGCTAAAGCTTCATCAATTGAGTTATCAACGATTTCCCATACTAAATGGTGTAAGCCTTTCTCACTAGTAGTTGCAATATACATACCAGGTCTTTTTCTAACAGCTTCTAGTCCTTCTAGAACTTGAATTTGATCCTCGGTATATTCATGATTAACCGGTTTTAATAAATCATCCATTTTCTTTCTCCTTTACACAACCATTTTCAATTCTAATCTTCTTAGCTTTCTCAATCTTGATATCTTTTGTTGTTGTAATAAACAATTGATAAGAAGAATTAAGATTATTTAATAATCTATTTTGTTTATCTTCATCTAATTCAGATAATACATCATCTAAGATAACAATCGCTTTCTTGTTTATAACTTCATATATATAATCAAGTGTTGCTAACTTAAGTGATATAACAGCTATTCTATTTTGTCCTTGTGAACCAAACACTGAAATATCATTATTATCTAAAGATAATACAATATCATCTTTATGAGGACCAAGTAATGTTTGTCCTCTTTCTAAATCAAACTCATAATTCTTTTTATATAATTCATATATCTCTTTCTCATCTATATCTAAGAAGTCGGATTTATATGTTATATCAATGTTTGATTTAGTATTTGTTAAATTTTGATAATACTTATTTAAGTTAGTTTTAATTGATTTAATAAATTCATTTCTTCTATTAACAATAACTTTAGAATAATTAGATAGTAATGAATCATATGTATCAATTAAAACTTTATCTACCTTTTCTTCTTTTAAAGTATTATTTCTTTCCACACGATATTTATCAAAATTTAATAAATACGTAGAATAGGATGGGAATATTAAGGATAAGGAATCATCAAGGAAGTCACGTCTAATTTTAGGACTATCTTTAAACATATCTACATTTTCTGGTGAGAAGGTAATTGTAATTATATTTCCAATAAAATCTGCTTTCTTAGAAATAGTAGTTTTATTGATTGACATGTTTCTTCTTTCTTTAGTAATTACTACATTATAAGAATCATTCTTGTCATCAATAGCATTAATTGTTGCAAACTTCTCATTAACTTTAATCAGATTTTCTTGTTCAACATTTCTAAATGATTTTAAGTTAGATAAATAATCAAGAGCTTCAACTATATTTGTTTTACCTTGAGCATTATCTCCATAAATAATATTTACAAATGGATCAAATTCTAATTCTAGTTCATCAATGTTTCGATAGCTTTTAAGTTTAAGTTTTTTAATCATTAAATAATTTTAAATTCTTCATCTTCAACTTTAACTATATCTAATGGATATAACTTACGACCTCTTCTATTCTCTTTTTCATTATTAACTAAAATTATTTTAGATAATAAGAAGGATTTTTCTTGTCCACCAGTATCAATTAGATTAGCAAGTTTTAAGAATTGCCCAAGTTTAATATATGGGGTAATTATCTTAACTTCCTTCATAAAAATCACTTTCCTATCTAGAATATAAATATATATTTATATTCTGCCCATTTAATTATAAATCATAGAGATAAAAAAATAAAGCGATTTAAGGCATTATTTCGCTTTATTTTTGATTTTGTTATAAAAGGATACACCTTAGTCTCAAATTTGTCCCAAAATGTCCCAAAATGATTAAATTAATATGTTCTAACTGGTAAGACTAAAGCTAAGACTGATGAATCAGTTGATGAAGTGATAACAACTGGTTTTGCATCACCATTAAATTTAAAGTTTACATCTCCACCGCTTAATGATTTTAAAGCATCTAGAATATATCTACTTGTGAACGAAATATCTAATCTTTCACCGCTATAATCAAAAGCTTGAACAGTATCGTTTCCACTACCAACTTCTTGACTTCTACTAATTACTTTAAAGTTATCTTGATCCATTGAGAATCTAACAACACATCCTCTATCACTAGATAAAGTTGATGTTCTATCAATAGATGCAGCAAGTTTAATTGGATCAGTAATTAAAGTTGATTCAAATGATGAAGGAACTAAACGACTTATTTCTGGGAAAGTACCATTAATTACACCGACAATAACTAATGTATTTTCTAATTTAAAAGCAACTCTTTTTTCTGAAACTGTTATTGCTACGTTTTCATCACTTTCACAAATTTTAGCAACATCAGCTAAAGTTTTAGCAGGAATAGTTACTGAAAAATCTGCTTCTTGTTCAATATTTATAATTTTTCTAGCAATTCTAAAACTATCAGTAGCAACAAATTCTAAAGTATTACCATGTCCTGCAACATTAACACCTTGTAAGATAGGTCTAGTATCTCTATCACTAGCGGCATAACTAGTTTGACTTACACCAACAGAGAAATCTTTTGATTTTAAATTAAATTTAACACCATTGCTATTAACATCAATCATCGGATATTCTTCAACATCCATACAATTTAATGAGAAATCTGAAATATTATCTTTAATCTTTAATAAATTTTCTTCAATTAATTCAACTTCTAATGTTTCTCCATCAAATTTTCTAACGATATCAGTTAATGATCTAGCATTGATTAATACAACACCTTCATCTATTACTGAAATTAATGTTTTATGATTTTTATCTTCAACTGGAATCTTAGTAATGATATTAATCATAGTATCACTAGCAGTTAGATATAAACCATTTTGATTCATTTCTAATTTAACACCATTTAATATAGGTTTAGCACTTTTACCTGTTATTGCTTTACCGACTGTATTTAAAGCTGCTTCTAATTTATCTTTTAAAATTGTAAATTTCATTTTAGTTCCTCTTTTCTATTTATTTTTATTTAAATATATTAGTAATAATAAGGGCTGTTAAGAATGTGGATAAGTGCACTTTTAACAACTTATTTATTATACCATATTATATATTTTCTATCTATTAACAATTGAGAAAGTTACTTATTTTTCAATAACTTTTTCAAATCTGATATTGCTCCAAAATAGTCTGGATCAATTTTCAACATTCTATCCACTTTTTCAATGGCGTTAATAACAGTTGTATGATCTTTTCCCCCAAATGCTTCACCTATTAAGGATAAAGATATGTCTGGAATTAGATTACGACATAAGTACATTGCAATATGTCTTGCAGTTGCAATATTAGCTGTTCTTAATTTAGATTCTAATTGTCCAGGACTAATTGAATAATATTCACTAACTGCTAATTTAATCTTTTCTGGAGTTATCTCTTCGTCTCTATTAGATTTATTAATAATATTGAATGTATTATTTACTAAATTCATATCAATATCAGCGCCTTGATTGAAGTTAACAGCATAGAATAATATTTTATTTAATGCTCCTTCTAATTTTCTTACATCACTACTGTAGTTTTTAGCAATATATCTTAATACTTCGTCATCAATTTTACCTTCATTGATATCCATTGATTCAATCTTTTTCTTTAATATTTCATATGCAGTATCATATTCTAATTCTTTGATCTCAATTGATAATCCTGAACTAAATCTTCCTACTAATCTATCTTCTAGATTCTTTAATTCTTCTGGTCTTCTATCGCTTGTTAATACTATTTGTTTGCTAGAATTAATTAAATTATTGAAGATAGAGAATAAGACTTCTTTAGATTTTTCTTTTGTTGATAAGAATTGAACATCATCTAATAAGAATACATCTACTTCTCTATATAGATCTTTTAGTTGTTCAATACTACTATCTTTAAAAGCTTTTACAACATCTTCTACAAAATCATCAACAGATTTATATAATACTTTTAGTCCACTATTTTTATCTCTTATATAATTGCCAATAGCATGAATTAAATGAGTTTTTCCAAGTCCACTTTTCCCATATATAAATAAAGGATTATAGAATTCTCCAGGACTAGTAGCTGTAGTAAAACTTGCAATATAAGATTCTCTATTAGATTCTCCAACTACAAAGTTTTCAAAAGTAAATTTAGGATTAAGGTTAGAGATAAAAACATGTGGTTTTTCGCTAACTTTCTCTATCTCATTAACTATGCTCCCGTCAACAATTTCAACCTTATAATTAGTCTTAGTTACTTCTTCTAAAACCATTACAATGAATTCAATATATTTTCTATTTAATACTTGAACAACGAAACTGTTAGGTGCAGAAACTTCTATAATATCATCGTGAATGTTTATAATTTTAGTATCATTAAAAAAGTTACTAAATAATTGATTATCATTAATACGTGTTTGAATTAATGCTAATGCTTGTTCCCATATCGATTGATATTCGTTACTTCTATCATTCATACTATCACCTACAATACACGCAAATATATTAGCAAATTAGTCTTTATATTACTATATAAAAACTACCCAAAAATAATCTTTCCACAACTTATCCACATATAATACATTGATATTTAGTGAATATTTTAAGTTATCCACAATTTAAAAATGTGGACAAAATATTAATTGTGGAAAAATATAAAATAATGCTGTTAATATGTTGGTAAATAGTATTAATATAAAAATTATCCACAATGTAATATCTAGTGCAGGACAAGTTATTTTATAGTTTTCCACTTTTCCACAATTAATATTTAACACATATGTGAATAATACTGTGAAACATATAAATTGTTTCGCATTTTCCACATTATAATTAAATCTATTACAAATATTTATCCACATATATTATTTGATTAGTTTTACTTATAGTAGCTTATGATTATATTAAGTTAATAAAATTATAATTTTATTGACTTTAATAGCATATTCTCTTATAATTTTTATGCACATTGGAAGAATGAGAGGAAGTTATTATGAAAAGAACATATCAACCAAGTAAAAGAAAACATATTAAGACCCATGGCTTTAGAGCAAGAATGGCTACTCCAGCAGGAAGAAAAGTTCTTGCTAGAAGAAGAGCAAAAGGTAGAAAAGTCTTAACTGCCTAAACCACATCTAATTGTGGTTTTTTATTATTGGGAAAGAAAATGAAGAAGATCAATCGTTTATTAAAGAATGAAGATTTTAAAAACGTTATTAATAAAAGAAAGAAATTAGTTAATTCTTCATTTTCATTATCTTATATCACTAACAATTTAGATTATGTAAGAATTGGAGTTAGTGTATCTAAGAAAGTTGGTAATGCTGTTATTAGAAATAAAGTAAAAAGACAAATTAGAATGATGGCAGAAAGTATTATCCCAATTAAATTAAATATGGATATTATTATTATTCCTAATA
>DCJD01000004.1:55612-61980 GCA_002317215.1 Caryophanales bacterium UBA1709
ATCTATGAAAGATTAGAAAACAATACTGGAATTGATCCATATGATAGACCAAGCAGTGGAGATGAATGGAATAGTTATTTTGCTACTGAAAATCAAATCAATTTCTCAACTAAACCAGAAACTATGGATGTTTGGGAATATGTTGGTACTTTAGAAAAAGCAGAAGAATATAAATGGGCTTATGTAACTGTCATTTATGATACTTACCATTCAAAAGCTTGTTTAACCACTGAAGATTATACTGAACAAGCAACAGGAGCTACAATTTCTAAGAAAACATGGCGTGAAGCTGCAAACAAAGGTTTACTTCCTTTACTTGCTTGGCCAGCTAGTTTCTTATATGTTAATGGAGCAAAACTTTTAGGAAATGGTAATTTAACTGGAGAGTCTATTTTAGCATCCTTAATTATTGTTACTTTTGTTTTAAGATTTGTTATTGCTTTATTAACAATGAAATCTACAAAACAACAACAAATGATTCAAAAGATGCAACCAGAAATGGAAGCTATAAATCAAAAATACGCTAATAAATTTGATGAGAAGAGTAAACAAATGAAGTCGATGGAGATCATGAAGTTATATCGAAAGTATAATGTTAATCCAATGGCTTCGTTAATTACTCCATTTATCACTTTACCGGTATTTATCGCAGTTTATAGCGCTGTTCAACATTCTTCAGCAATCTATGATAGAGAGATATTTGGATTATCACTAGGTGCTAAACTTGGTAAAAGTGTATTAAGTCCTCATTGGTTTGCAATAGTAGTATTTATTGTAATGGGATTATCCCAATTTGTAACCATGAGATTAACAACATGGTTGAATAAGAAGAAACAAAAATCATATAAACAACCTAAAACTAATGGTATGAGTCAAACTGATATGATGATGTATTTCTTCTTAGTTATGATTTTAATCATTGGTTGGTCTTTACCAATCGCATTATCTATTTATTGGATATCAAGTAGTTTATATTCAATTGTTCAAACTTTTGTACTTGACTACTTATCAAATAAGAAAGGAAAGTAAGGTATATGAAGTTTATTTATAAAGATGAAACATTAGAAAAAGTAATTGATAAAGCATGTGATGAAATTAATATTGATCCAGAATATTTACATTATCATGTAGTTAAAGAAGAGAAAGATGGAGTTTCTATTGAATGTTATACAATAACTGAAGTTATTGATTATGCTCAAGACTATATTCTACAAATTATTAAAGATTATGGATTAGAAGCTAAAGCTACTACTACATTAAATGATGGAGTAATTAGAATTACTATTGATGCTTCTCATAATTCAGTACTAATTGGTAAAAATGGCAAGACATTAACTGCATTAAATAACATGGTAAGAAGTGCAGTATTCACATATTTCCAAGAAAGATACAAAATCTTATTAGATATTAATGACTATAAAGATGAGAAATATGAGAAAATTTTAAGAATTGCTAAGAAAGTTGCAAGAGATGTTCAAAATTCTCATGTAACTGCAACATTAGATCCTATGACTAGTGATGAAAGAAGAGTAGTTCATAATGCTTTAAGTAATTATCATAATATTAAAACTGAAAGTAGTGGAAAAGGACCAAAAAGAGCAGTCTCTATCTATTACCTAACTGATGAAGAATATATCAAACATCAAGAAGCAAAACAAAATAACGAGGAGATCTAATCTCCTTTTATTTTTCTTTAGAAATATCCACTAAAAATCAAAAAAATGCTAATTATGTACTTTTTTTGTCGCATAACTTGAAAGAATATGGTATAATTCATACGAGGTGGATTTATATGGTTACAGAAAAAAGAGCGTCTATTTTATGTATTTTATTAGTATTACTTGATAATACTGATGAGAATCATAAACTAACACAAATGCAAATTGCTGCAAAAGTAGAAGACAGATTTGGTTTGAAGATTGAAAGAAAGTCAATTAGTAGTGCAGTTGATACTATTAATAGTTGTTTTGATGATGGATTAATTGAGATTGAAAAAACTGGTAAGGGTATATATGTTAAAGAAAGATTATTTGATATGACTGAATTAACATATTTAGCAGATTCAGTATTTTCTGATTCTTCTTTAAGCAATCCAGTAAGTGCTGGTTTTATTGAAAAATTATCAAGATTATCTAATGATCCAGATGGATTATTAAAAGCTAGATGCAATCAATCTAGAGATTTTGCAAGAACTTTAGGTTATGATTCATACACTAATTACAATACAATTAATCAAGCACTAAAGAATAATAATCAAATTACTTTTAATTATCTTCATCACTATGATGAGAATGATAAAGAAGTATTAACTCAAGATCCTAAAACTAATGCTCCTAAGATCTTTAATTTTAGTCCTTATTATTTAGTAATGGGGAAAAATGGTAAACATTATGTTTTAGGTAGTAGATATTATGATGATCCAGGCAAATGGACAGCATATAAAGTAGATTTAATTAGAAATTTAAAAGAAAAATCTAAATATAAAAGAAAACCTAAGAATACAGCCATAGTAAATCCAACTAGTTTTAGCTTAGCTAAATTCTTAGAAGAAAATCCTAAGATGTTTGTTGGTGAAAAACCTGTTGATTGCGAAGTTAAAATATTAAAAGAAAAAGGTACTCTATATTTACATGATGAATTTGGTTTCAATATGAAAATAATTAAAAAGAATAATGAAGTATTTGCCAAATTCCAAACTACACCATCATCATTAAAACTATTTGGAATTGATTATTGCAATTTTGTTGAAATAATTAGTCCTATTGAAGTAAGACAAGCAATATATGAACAAGCCAAGTTTATGGCAAGAGTATACGATATAAAGAAAGTATGATTAACGATACAATAGTTGCTTTATCCACTGCTTATCTAACAAGTGCAATTGGCGTTATTAGGATGAGTGGAAGCAAATCTTTCTCTATTATTAGAACAATATTTAATAAAGAAATTAATATTGTAAATAATAGAGAAACATTTGTTGGAAAGATAATAGATAATAATGAAGTAATAGATGAGGTTGTTTTAGTATGTTATAAAGGGCCTTATTCTTTTACTGGTGAAGATACTGTTGAGATTAATTGTCATGGTGGATTAATTAATATTAATAGAATAATATCTTTGATTATCTCTAAAGGCGCTAGAAACGCGGAACACGGAGAATTTAGTAAGAAAGCATACTATAACAATAAGATAGATTTAATTCAAGCAGAGTCGATTAATGATTTTATTATGTCTAAATCTTATTCTTCTTCTAAGATGGCACTAGAAGGAATGAATGGAAATATATCTAATAAGATTGAAGAAATTAAGAAATCAATTGTTTCCTCTCTTGCTTTAATTGATGTTAATATTGATTATCCAGAATATGAAGATGTTGAAGTATTAACAAATGATAAACTAGCTCCTTCTTTATTAGATTTATCTAATAAACTTAAAGAGGTATTAGATAAAGCTGAAGTTGGTAGAATTATTAAAGATGGAATTAGTGTTGCTATTATTGGTAGACCTAATGCTGGTAAGTCTTCTTTATTAAATGCTTTAATAGAAGAAGATAAAGCAATAGTTACTGAGATAGAGGGTACTACTAGAGATGTAGTAGAAGGTAAATTTATTTATAAAGGAATTACTTTTAACTTATTAGATACTGCAGGTATTAGAGAATCAAGTGATAAGATTGAAATGATTGGTATTGAAAAATCTAAAGAAGCAATTAATAAAGCCGATATAATTATTACTTTATTAGATGGATCAATAGATGAAAATGAGATTAATAAGGATCTAATTGAATTTAAAGTAGATAAACCTAATATTATTGTTATTAATAAGAGTGATACTAATAAATATAAGAATGATAAATATATTAGTATTAGTGCTAAAAATAAAGATGTAGATATATTAAAAGATAAATTAGTTAGTGTCGTTGGAGTAAACGTTGATAGTTTAGAAGATTTTGCGTTGCTTTCAAATCAAAGACAAATTGGTTTATTAATGAAAGCAAAAGATGCTATTGATAATGGATATAAAGCAAGTATATCTAATATACCAATTGATTTAGTATATGTAGATGTTAGAAATGCTTTAGATTCTATTAATGAAATACTAGGTAAGAAATCTAAAGAAGATTTAGATGATGAGATATTCTCTAAATTCTGTATTGGTAAATAAGATGATAGTTGATACACATTGTCATTTAAATGATGAAGAATTATATCCAATTAGAGAAGAATTAATTAAAGATGCTATTAATAATGGTGTTAAGAAAATAGTAGTAGTTGGATATGATGTTAAATCAAGTAAGAAAGCAATTGATATTTGCAAAGAATATCCAAATATTTGCTATGCATTAGTTGGTATTCACCCAAGTAATATAAGTGATAATGTGGATATAGATTTAAAAGAAATAGAAGAATTATTAAAAGAAAAATGTGTTATAGGGATAGGAGAAATTGGATTAGATTATCACTATGAACCATTTGATTCTATTGTTCAAAAAGACATTTTTATAAAACAAATTAAGTTAGCTGATAAATATAATTTACCAATCATTATTCATACAAGAGATGCTATGGGAGATACGATTGATATATTAAAAGATAATTCTAAATATATTAGAAACAATGGCATTATGCATTGTTATAGTGGATCAAGTGAGATAGCTAAAGAATGTATTAAACTAGGATTTTATATAAGCTATGGTGGTCCATTAACATTTACTAATAATAAAGTTAGTAAGGAAGTAATTAAAACTATACCAAAAGAGTATTTATTATTTGAAACTGATGCACCTTATCTTTCCCCTCATCCATTAAGAGGAACTACTAATAAACCAAGTAATATTAGATATGTTATTAATGAGGCTAGTAAATTATTAAATATAGATTGTAATGAATTAATAGATATAGAATATGAGAACTTTATGAGGTTATTTAAACTATGATTAAAATAAATGAAATAATTATAGTCGAGGGAACTCATGATATTAGTTTCTTATCTTCCTTTATAGATACATTATTCATTAAAACCGATGGATCTAGTTTGCCAAGTTCTACTATACAAGAGATAAAAACATACCAAAAACTAGGCAAGAAATTTATTATATTAACTGATCCTGATTATCCAGGAGATAAGATTAGAAATAAATTATTAGAGATTATCCCTGATGCTAAAGTTGGATTCTTAGATAAAAAGTTTGCTAGAACTAGTAAAAAAGTTGGAGTAGAACACGCAACAAGTAAATATATATTAGAAGTATTAGATAACTTAATTACTTTATCTAATTCATCTAATAATTTAACTAATAATGATTTATTAGATCTAGGATTAAATGGATATCCTAATAGTAATATATATAGAGAAAAAGTATCACTATATTTACATATTGGTAAATGTAATGCTAAACAATTCTTAAAAAGAATTAATTGTTTAAATATAACTAAGAAAGAATTAGAAAAGATTATTAAAGAAATATGTTAGAAAGAATCGCTAGTGTAGATAAGACAAGTTCTATTCTACAATCTAATCAAATTAATCCAAAGATTAGATATGGTCAAAACTTTATGATATCTGATAAGATACCTTCTTTAATATCCTCTTCTTCTTATATTACTAAACAATGTTTAGTAATAGAAATAGGACCTGGAGTTGGTGCATTAACCCAGTTTTTATTAGAAAAAGCAAATAAAGTAATTGCAATTGAAATAGATACTAAATTAGCAAATATCTTAAAAAATAGTTTAAAAGATTATGATAATTTAGAAGTTATTAATTGTGATTTCTTAAAATTTAATTTAGATAATATTGATTATAGTAAATATGATAATGTTGTAATTGTATCTAATCTTCCTTACTACATAACAAGTGATATCTTAATTAAATTATTAACATATCCCTATAACTTTGTAATTATCGCCATGATGCAAAAAGAAGTAGCAAATAGATTACTAAAGAAAAATGATATAAATGATTTAGTTTTATACAGTAGTTTGTTTAGTGATGTTAGTAAAATTACTGAAGTATCTAAAAATGATTTCTTCCCTCGTCCTAATGTTGACTCAACTGTATTAGAATTTATTAAGAAAGATATTAAGAATATCAACTATATTGTTAAGATTATAGATTGTTTATTTAAACAAAGAAGAAAGACTATCTATAATAACTTAAAATATTTTATCGATCCTTATAAGATTAGTGAGAAAGAAATACTTAGTTTATTAGATAAAGCAAATCTAACAGTCAATACACGAATAGATGAATTAGATATTAATAAAATAATTGATCTAATTAATATAATTAAAGATAGATATTTAGTATGCCCAAACGCAAAAATAAATATTGGCTTAAAGATTAAAGAAAAGAAGAATAATTATCAT
>DCJD01000004.1:62086-62226 GCA_002317215.1 Caryophanales bacterium UBA1709
AATACCAGATAATAACATAGAAAAACTCCTTAAAATACTAGACTTTTCTAAATTATTAGATTCTAAATATTATATTAGAATCACTAAAAATATCCCTCTTCAAGCAGGTCTTGGAGGCGGAAGTAGTGATGCTTATTTTG
>DCJD01000024.1 GCA_002317215.1 Caryophanales bacterium UBA1709
ATGGATATGAGTATGATGAAAGTAGCATTAGAAAATATGTTGAATCTAAACTCGCTAAATATAAATGGCCGGTTTATTATGTATGTTTAAAATCATTCCCTATATTAGGAAGCGGCAAAATTGATAAAATATCACTTAAAAATCAAGTAAAAGATATTCTTCAAAATAAATAATTATTATAATAAAAGGCTCAATTTGAGCCTTTTATTATTTAATAATTTTCATTGATTTACAATGGATCTTTAGTTCCTTAATTACTTCATCCAAATCCTTAGGTGAGATAAAGATAGTTTTTCTAACTTCATCACCAATATATTCAATTCTAAGTTTATTAATTGCTAATGTATTTTGTCTAAATATGTTATTAACCTTCTCTACACTTAATACTTTATTAAATTGAATATAAGTTTCTTTTTTACCAATAATAACAATTAGTTTATAATCTTCAAATACATATCGACATCTAAATAATATACCAATGCATTTCCAACCAAATAATGCACTTACAAACATTGCAATTATCCATATCATTCCACTAACTAAATTTCCGTTACTAAATCCTTTAAGATAGAATAAAAAACAAATATAAACTGCTACTAAACTAGCTAATAGTCCAACTAGTCTAATTACTATATTTAATACATCAATTTTTGACTTATATATCATTTTAATCACCGCTTTAATTATAGAATATAATTTAATTATAATCTATAAAGTTTCTCTTTTGCTTTTATACTCAATCAATTAAGCGTAAAATATTAAAGGTGATTAAAATGAAAATAAGTAAACAAGAATTAAATGAATTATCAAATAACTTATTATTTGATATGAGTGAAAAAGAATATGAAACGCTTCAAGAAGAATTTGAAGTTATTTTAGAACAAATGGATTTAATTGGTGAGATTGAAAATATTGATGATGTTAAGCCAATGGTATTCCCATATCTAATCAAGGGTCATGAGTTAAGAGAAGATGAAGTTGATAACATCTTAAGTAAAGAAGATGTATTAAAAAATGCTAAAGACACCATGATGGATATGATTAAAGTTAAGAAGGTGGTTGGTTAATATGAGTTATTTAGATTTACCAATTAGTAAAATACATGAATTACTAGTTAATGATAAGATTACTTATCAAGATTTAATCAAAGAAGCTTTAGAAAAAGCTCATAAATATCAACCAACTTTAAATCTATTCGAAACTATAATTGATAATCCTAGTTTTAATGGTTTAGATAAATCTAATCCATTATTTGGTATCCCTTATGTCCTAAAAGATAATTTTTCTACCAAAGGTATCTTAACCACTGGATCTAGTAATATCTTAAAAGATTATGTACCAGTCTATGATGCTACTGTTGTAGAAAAATTAAGAAATAGCGGAGCTATTTTAGTTGGTAAAACTGCATTAGATGAATTAGCTCTTGGTGGTACTGGAACGAATGGACATAATGGCCCTGTTCATAACCCATATAATTTAGATAGACAAAGCGGGGGAAGTAGTGGAGGCAGTGTTGTTGCAGTTAGCAGTGGTATTGTGCCATTTGCTATTGGTAGTGATACTGGTGATAGCACTAGAAAACCAGCTGCTTTTAATGGTGTAGTTGGATTTAAACCAACTTGGGGATTAATTTCTAGATATGGTTTATTCCCATTTGCAACATCTTTAGACCATGTTGGTATATTCACAAGAAACGTACTAGATTGCGCATATGTATTTGAAAACTTAGCTGGATATGATTCTAAAGATATGAGTAGTGCAAATACTATTAAAACTCAATATTCTAAGAATCTAGATAATAGTTTAAAAGGTAAGAAGATTGGTATTATTAAAGAGATTAATGATTCCATGAGCAATAGTTTAGTTAAAGATAATATGAGTGGAGTTATATCTTTGATTAAAAATCAAGGCTGTGAAGTTAAAGAATTTAATGTAGATGAAAGATTATTAAGAGCAATTCTTCCAGTATATCTAGTTATTAGTTGTAGCGAAGCAACAAGTAATGATGCTTGTCTAGATGGAATTAGATATGGCATTAGAGAAGAAGGCGAAACTTATATTAAATCTATTATTAATACTAGAACCAAAGGATTTAGTGAGTTAGTTAAGAGAAGATTTGTTATTGGAAGTTATTGCTTAAAAGCTGAAAATCAAGAGAAACTATTTATTAGAGCTCAAAAAGTTAGAAGACTTATAGTTGATACATTTAATAAAATATTTGAAGAATGTGATTGTGTAATATTCCCAGCTAGTGGAGATGTTGCGCCTTTAATTAAAGGGGCAAGTGATGATGAAAAATTATCTAGTAAATATCTAATTGGAGAAAACCATTTAGCTATTGCTAATTTTGGTGGATTCCCTTCAATTACTATTCCTTCTGGTTTTATTAATGAAATGCCTATTGGTATTAATATAACTGGTAAATGTTTTGATGATCAAAAAGTATTAGATATTGCAAGTGGTATTGAAAATACTTTAGGATTAAAAGATTTAGTAAAGGAGGTTAAGTAATATGGAATTTGTAACAACAATTGGAATAGAAATTCACGTAGAACTTAATACTAAAACTAAAATGTTTAGTGGTGGTCCTAATGTATATGGTTCTTTACCTAATACTAATGTCAATCCTATTGATATGGCTTTTCCAGGTATTATGCCTGTTGTTAATAAGAAAGCTGTAGAATATGCATTAAAAGCTTGTAAAGCATTAAACATGAGTATTGATGAAACATTAATTTTTGATAGAAAGAATTATTTCTATCCAGATTTACCAAAAGGATATCAAATAACTCAACAATACCATCCAATTGGTAGTAATGGATATGTTGAAATTAATGTTGATGGAGTAGAGAAAAAGATTGGTATTGAAAGATTACATATGGAAGAAGATACTGCTAAACAACTCCATTATCCAGACTATACCTTAATTAACTACAATAGATGTGGAGTACCATTATGTGAAATAGTTTCTAAACCAGATATTCATAGTGGTAAAGAAGCAAGCTTATATGTTGAAGCATTAAGATCAATTCTTTTATATCTAGGTATTAGTGATTGTAAGATGGAAGAAGGATCTATGAGATGTGATGTTAATGTCTCTATTGCTCCAAAAGGTTCTAGTAAACTAGGAACTAAAACTGAAATTAAAAACTTAAATAGTATCGCAAACGTAATGAAAGCAATTGATTTTGAAGTAGAAAGACAAAAACAATTAATTCTAACTGGTGGAGTTGTTGAACAAGAAACAAGAAGATTTGATGAAGCAACTAAACAAACAGTATTAATGAGAAAGAAAACTGGTGCAGTTGACTATAAATATTTTACTGAACCTAACATTATGCCTATCACTTTAGATCACAACTGGGTTAATGATATTATTAATAATCTTCCAGAACTTCCAAAACAAAGAAAAGAAAGATATATTAATAAGTTAGGATTAAGTGAATATGATGCTTCTTTATTAATTAATAATAAAGAATTATGTGAATACTTTGAAAATGTATCTAGCAAATCAAATAATCCAAAACAATCAGCTAACTGGATAATTGGCAATGTAAGTAGTATTTTAAATAAAGAAAATATCTCATTATCATCTCTTAAATTTACTAGTGATGATTTAAGCAATCTAATTATAATGGTTGATAAACAAGAAATATCAACTAAACAAGCTAAAGAAATCTTTGATATTATGAATAATACTGGTAAAAAACCAAGTGATATTGCAAAAGAATCAAATATGGTTCAAATATCAGATGATTCAAGTATTAAACAATGGGTTAAAGAAGTATTAGAATCAAATCCTAATGCTATTGAACAATATAAAGCTGGTAAAACTAATATTATGGGATTCTTAGTTGGACAAGTAATTAAGAAATCACTTGGCAAAGCAAATCCAGGACTTGTAAGTAAAATAGTTAAAGAAGAATTAGATAAATAAATTCAAAAATGATTATATTAAAATGGAGAAAATTGTTCTCCATTTTTATTATGCTATTTATATAAAATATATAAATACTATTTTATATTTGCAAAATAGTTATATAATCATTTTTGGATTATATTAAGTATCCGGAGGTAGCATTTTGGGAAAGAAAATACTTATCTTAAAAGATATTAAAAAAGTATATGATGATAAGGTCATATTAGACAACTTTAACTTATCAATTAATGAGAATGAATTTGTTACATTCTTAGGGCCTAGTGGATGTGGGAAAACCACATGTTTAAGAATTATTGCAGGATTTGAAAGTATGCAACAAGGGTCTTTATTACTAGATGGTAGAGAGATATCAAATTTACCACCTCATAAAAGACCTATTAATACTGTCTTTCAAAAATATGAATTATTTCCTAATTTAAATGTATTTGATAATATTGCATTTGGTTTACGCAATAATATCTATTCCAATGTTTATGATATTGGTGCACTTAATTTAATGAAAGAATATGGTATAGATGAAGAAGAAAGAGATCTTCTTAATAAAAAGATCCAATTAATAGAAAAACCAAATGATGTTAAAAAGTTTTTGAATACTTATTTTATGGAGAGATCTAAATATTTTATGGCTAAAGAATATTTAGAAGCTTTTGATAAAGAATTTAAACATTTAAGATATTCAGATTTTAAAGATAGATTAGATAAAGTTGTTAATATAGATAATCAAGATGCATCATATCAAGAATATAAAGAGATAGTTTTAAAAGATATTAGTGATAATGATATCTATTATAAGATGCTTATTAGATTAAATAGTAAAGGATTTAAGGAAGCGGTTATTAAAGAAGAAGTAACTAAATCATTAAAACTTGTTAATCTAGAAGGATATGAAAATAGAGATGTCTCTAGTTTAAGTGGTGGGCAAATGCAAAGAATAGCTATTGCTAGAGCTATTGTTAATAAACCTAGAATACTATTATTAGATGAGCCATTAAGTGCTCTTGATTTAAAACTTAGAAAATCAATGCGTTTAGAATTAAAAGAAATGCAAAGAAAACTAGGTATTACATTTATCTTTGTTACTCATGATCAAGAAGAAGCTATGGTTATGAGTGATACTGTTGTTGTTATGAATAATGGTGTTATCCAACAAATGGGAAGACCTGAAGAGATATATAATCAACCAGTTAATAAGTTTGTTGCAGGTTTTATTGGCGAAGCCAATATGCTTGAAGGAGTTTATAGTGAACTTAGAAGATGTAAATTCCTAGATAAAGAATTTAAAGTATCAGCTCATGATTTTACAGTTAATGATGATATCTATGTTTTAATTGAAAGAAATGATATTGATATTACTGATATTGAAAGTGCGAAACTAGTTGGTGTTATTAAAAATGTTAACTTTGATATGGGTAAATATTATGTTGATGTCGATGTAGATGGAACTAATATTAAGATTTCTAGTGAAGAAAAACTTCATGTTGGAGATAAGATTGGTTTAACTTTCTCAGCACCTAATATTTATTGTGAATCATTAAACCAAACTAAAGCTGCTTTACTTGCTAACTATGAAGATCCAAATATCTTCAAAGGAGTTTATCTTGGCAATCAAACCGTTTCATTTATGGGATTAGTAATGAAAACATATATTACTACATTCTTACCAGGTGAAGTTGTTGATGTTGTTATTAGACCAGAAGATTTTGATTTAGTATTAGATAATCCAGATAAAGCCATTATTAAAGGTAAAGTTATTAAGACTGTATTTACTGGTGTTAACTTTAATATTTGGGTGGATGTAAATGGTAAAACTTTACTTGTTCAAGATTACCAAAATGTTGAAATTGGGGAAATAATTGGTTTATCTATTGATTACTATGAGATACATTTAATGAAGGTTGAAGATGAAAAACAACCTGATTATATTGTTAAAGCTAGAGTTGAAGCTAGATTAAATGCTATTGAGGAAGCAAACAAATAATGAATAGATTTAAAGGTTTTGCTATTCCATATTTTATATGGCTTATAGTATTAGCGTTTTTACCTATTGTGGTAATGATTGCTTTCACATTCTTAAGTATGAATGGATCTAGTTTAGAAGGAGCTAGTTTCAGTTTTGAAGCATATAATAGATTAATTGATCCTTCTATTGCTAAACTAATATGGAATTCGTTAATAGTCGCATTTTGGACAGTTTTCTTTTGTGTATTAATTGGATATCCATGTGCTTATTTTGTTTCGTTTAGTAAATTAAAAAATAAATTATTAATCTTATTACTATTAATACTACCTATGTGGTCAAATAGTATGCTTAGAATTGTATCTTGGCTTAGATTATTTACTAGCAAATATTTTGTAGGATTTAATCTTGCTGGATCAATGGAAGCTGTTATCTTTGTCTCAGTTACGACATATTTACCATTTATGATATTCCCAATCTACACTATCTTAGAGAAGTTAGATCGTGGATTAATTGAAGCTAGTAATGACTTAGGTGTTCCAAAATTTAAAACATTCTTAAAAGTAACCTTACCTTTATCAATAAGTGGGGTATATAGTGGTATTATTATGGTATTTTTACCAGCTGCAACTGGTTTTGCTATCTCACAAACCATTGGTTTAGGTAAGATTAGATTAATTGGTAACTTATTACAATCAGTATTTGAAAAGAATAATTATAACTTTGGTTCATTAATCTCAGTATTAGTATCTTTAGTTATTACATTAGTTATTTTGTTATTCTCAAAATTTAATAAGGAGAAGAAACCATGCTAGAAAAGAAATCATTTAAAACTATATTATGGAATATATTTAAAGTAGCATTTGTTTCTTTAGCCTTATTTGCTACATTTGTTCCAACTCTAATTATTTTCTATCAATCATTTAATAGAACAGCAAACTCAATTGTTCCATTATCTTGGGGTGGGTTTACATTTAAAAACTATGTTGAGATATTTACTAATAGAAGATTATATATATCTATATTAGATAGTTTACTTGTCTCATTATGGTCAACAGTAATTGCTACTGTATTTGGTGTATTTGCTAGTATTGGTATACATGCACTATCTAAAAAAGCTCGTAAAACAATGGACTTCTTAAATGAAATACCAATGATGAATAGTGAGATTGTTACTGGTATTTCTATTATGATTTTATTCTCGTTATTAAAACCATTATTCCCTGAAATATTTGGTTTTACTACAATGTTTATAGCTCACGTATTCTTTACTGTACCATATGTTATTTTGATGGTACTACCAAAACTTGAACAAACTGATAACGCTTTATATGAAGCAGCAGTAGATCTTGGTTGTCCACCATTAAAATCTTTATTTAAGATTATTATCCCTTCATTAAAAACGGCTATATTAATGGGAGCTTTAATTGCATTTACATTATCTATTGATGACTTTGTTATAAGTTTCTATACGCAAGGTAATGGTTTCTCAAACTTCTCTAACTATGTCTATTCTTCATATTCTAAGAAGAACTTTAGTAGTGGGGCATATGCATTTAATGCTTTATTAACTTTTGTTACTTTATTTATTGTATTCGCATATTCTTTATTTACTAATAAAAAGAAAGAAGGTAAAAAATAATGAAAAAGATATTACTATTATTATTTGTTCTTGTTTCTTTTACAGTATTCTCTTGTCTTGTTATTTTAACTCCAATGGATACCTTATATCTATTAAACTGGGGAGAATATATTGATCCAGATTTATTAGAAGAATTTGGTAAGTTATATAATTGTCAAGTTATTGAAGAAACTGTTACTAGTAGCGAAACAATGTATCAAAAGATAACTGAGAAAAATACCCCATATGATGTTGCAATACCTGGAGATTATGTAATTACACAATTATATAATGAAGGATTATTAAGAAAGATAGATGTTGATAATATTAAATATCCAGTATTAAACGAATATCAAACTATCTTTACTGATTCTTTAAAAGATTTAACTAATACATATATGGTAGATAGTTCAAATAAACCATTTGACACATATTATATGCCTTATTTCTGGGGAGCATATTCAATCATTTACTCCACTCAAAAAAGTGATGTTGAAAATGTTGTATTAAATAATGGATTTGAAGCTTTATATAATAGATCTTTATATAATGAATCAGTTAAGATTGGTATGTATGATACTGCTAGATGGGTAGTTGCTAGTTACTTATTAGCACAAAATAAAAATCCAAATATTACCGATTATAACAATAATATTAATGATGACTTATCAAGTGAGTTAGTAAATAATTGTAAAGACGCTTTATTAAATGTTAACTTTGATGAATTTGGTAATGACTCTTTAAAGAGAAATGTTGCTTTAGGTAGTCTTGATATGTGCTATACACAACTTGGCGATTTCTTTGATGTATTATTCTTAAAATATGATCAAGATAATGGTGCTGAAAATATTAACTTTAATGTTTCAGTTCCTTCTAACACCGCTGCATTCTTTGATGGGATGGTAATTCCTACCACCACTAAAAACTATGATTTAGCAAATAAATTTATCGAATTTATGTTAGAACCAACTCACGCTTATCAAAATGCTAATGCAATTGGTTATTGTCCAACATTAAAATCTGTCTGTGACATGTACCATGAAGATGCTTTAGCTGGTGAATATTATTATGAAGGTGAAACAGAAGCAAAGTCATTAACATTAACTGACTTCTTAGATAAATACCCAATGTATTTAGACCCTTTATATAACTCTACTAACGCTTATTTACTAGAACCAAAATCTGCTAATTATCTATTAACATGTGAGCAAATATATATTGTCGTTTCTAGTATAGATAATTAGATATTATAGCGATATTTATCCTTAAAAATAGAGAACTTTTTCTCTATTTTTATTTCTTTTAAAATATCTATTTACTTAGTAAATAAATACCGCTATAATATGAGTTAGTTAGAAAACTAACTAATTATTAGGAGTAGTATTATGAATGAATTAATTGGATTTAAGATTAATGAGTTAGCACATAAGTTTAGGAAGGCTGTTAGGGAAGAGAGCGAAAGAAATGGGATACCTAGTAGTTATTTCCATGTGATTAATTGTATTGGAATGATTGATGAGAATAAGATTAATCAAAAAGATATCTCGGAGTTTCTTAAATATAAACCTTCTACTATATCAATAACATTATCTAATATGGAAAATGATGGATTGATTGAAAGAGTTAAGGATGATAATGATAATCGAAATACTCTAGTTAAGTTAACTAAGAAGGGTGAAGAATTATCTAAGAAGATAAAAGAGATATTTATGGTTATAGAAGATAAACTTACGAATAGTTTAGATAAGAATGAGTTAGAATGTTTTAGTAAGATAACTGTTAAGTTAGTTGAGACATTAGAAAGGAGATAATATGGTAAAACTTATATGGAAATATGTTAAGAAATATTGGTATTTAGCTATTTTAGCTCCTATTTTTATGATTCTAGAAGTATATATGGATATGATACTTGCTAGTTATATGGAGCAAATGATTGATGTTGGTATTCAAACAAGTAATATTGATTTTATTATTAAATGTGGAGTTAAGATGATATTTATTGTGTTAGTTGGGGTAGTGTGTGGTATTGCGAGTGGAATATTTACTAATCTAACTAGTCATAAAGCAATTAATGATTTAAGAAAAGATTTATTTAGTAAGATTATGCATCTTTCATATCATCAAACTGACAAGTTTCAAACCGGATCTTTAGTTACTAGAGTCACTAATGATACAACATCTATTCAGCAGATGATTAATATGAGTTTAAGAATGATGGTTAGACAATTATCGATGATGATTCTTGGAACTATAATGGTTATTAATATTGATAAGAGATTTGGAATGTTATTACTATTTGCTATTCCTCTACTTTTACTTATTATGGGATTATTTGCTTTTAAAGCAACTCCTTATTTTTCAATTATGCAAAAGAAGATTGATAGAGTTAATACTGTTGTTCATGAAAACTTAACTGGAGCAAGAGTAGTTAAGGCTTTTAATAAAGAAGATTATGAATCAAGTAGATTTGAAAAGGTAAATGATGATCATGTTAAGACGATGTGGAAAGTTAATGTTATTCTTGCTTTCTTAATGCCTTTATTAATGCTTGTTGTATATGGATTGAATGCTGCTATATATAGTATTGGTGGTAAAGATATTATTAATAATTATAATTCTTGGTTAATGAATGGATTAATTGGTGAGAATGCTTTAATGATTGGTGAAGTTAACCAAGCCATTACTTATATAACAATGATTTGTTTTGGTTTAATGATGTTTGGAATGCTAATTATTTATATAACTAGATCTATTGCATCATCAAAAAGAATAATAGAAGTATTAGAAACAGAAATAGAGATTAGAGATGGAGATTTTGATATCTCTAATAAAAAGTTAACTGGTACTATTGAGTTTAAGGATGTTAGTTTCCATTATCCTGATGATAAAGATGATGTCTTAGATAAGATTAATTTAAAGATTAATAAGGGAGAGACAATTGCTATTGTTGGAGGGACAGGAAGCGGAAAGTCGACACTTGTTAACTTATTAACTAGATTCTATGATGTTACGGACGGCGAATTAATGGTTGATGGAATTAATGTTAAAGATTATAAACAAAATGAATTAAGAGATTTAATTGCTATTTGCTTACAAAAAGCTGAGTTATTTGCTGGAACCATTAGAGATAATATTAAATGGGGAAATGAAAATGCAAGCGAAATAGAAGTCATAAAAGCTAGTGAAATAGCCCAAGCAAAAGAATTTATTGATAGTAAAGAAAAAGGATTAGATGAATGGGTCGAAGAAAAAGGTACTAGTTTAAGTGGTGGTCAAAAGCAAAGATTATCTATTGCTAGAGCTATTATTAAAAAACCAGAAATCATTATCTTTGATGATTCAACTAGTGCTCTTGATTTAGTAACTGAAGCAAAACTTTATAAAGCAATGAATAAAGAAATAGGTCATATAACTAAGATTGTTGTTGCTCAAAGAATAGCAACAGCTAAAAACGCCGATAAGATTGCAGTATTAGATCAAGGACATATTGTAGCATTTGATACACATGAAAATCTTATGAAATCATGTCCTATTTATATTGATATCTATAATTCTCAATTAAATAAGGAGGTGGAATAGTATGGCAGGTCCTGGAAGAAAACATTTTACAAAAGAAAAACCAAAAGATTTGAAAAAATCTATTAAAAGATTATTTGGTTTTATAATCCAATTTAAATCTATTCTAATTCCTTTATTAATATCTGTATTAATCTACACCATTTGTAGTTTAACTGCGAATGTATTTATGGAGAAAGTATTTAGTGCGCTTGGAACTTATGATATTGATAAGAACATCTGGACAAAAGCTCCAGATAGCAAAGAATTCTATAAATACTTATTTATCTTAATTAGTTTATATGTTGGATATGTAATTACTAGATGTGTTAATGATTTATTAAACGCTAAACTATCTACTCGAATTATTAAAAAGTTTAGAAAGAGCGTTTTTGATAAGTTAGTAAGATTACCAATCTCATATACTGATACTCACCAACACGGAGATTTAATGAGTAGAACAGTTAATGATGTTGAAACTATATCAACAGCTATTAATGCCTCAACTACTTCATTAATTGGTGGGGTTATTACTATAGTTGGTTGTTTTGGAATTATGTTATATTATTCTCCTTTATTAACTTTAGTTTGTTTAGGAGTATTAATTATATCTTTATTGTCAACTTCTAGTATTGCTAGAATAATGGAACCATTACATAAAAAATCTCATAAAATCTTAGGTCAATTAAATAGTCAAACTGAAGAAATGGTAACTGGTTCTAAAACAGTTATTGCTTATAATAGACAAGATAAAGCAATTGAAGAATTCTCTAAGAAAAGCGATGAAATAATGAAGGTTTCTACTAAAGCTGAAATTATATCTGGATCAATGGGCCCAATGATGAATTTCGTAGGAAATTTAGGATATTTTGCCGTTTGTATCTTTGGTGCAATATTTGCTTATAAGCATACTGGAAATGGAATATTTGGAAAAGAATTAACAATTCCAGTTATTATAACTTTCTTACATTTAGTTAAACAATTTAATCGTCCAATTAATGAAGTTGCACAAGTTGCAAGCCAACTAGTAAGTGCAGTGGCTGCTAGTGAACGTGTATTTGAAATTCTTGATGAAAAAGAAGAAGACTTTACTGGCAAAGCGGGCTTTGATCCTTCGATGATTAAAGGCGTCATTGATTTTAATCATATTGGGTTTAGTTATGTTAAAGGAACTGTTGTATTAAACGATTTCAATGTTGATGTATGGAGTGGTCATAAGATTGCTTTAGTTGGCGCAACCGGAAGTGGTAAAACAACAATAGTTAATCTATTACTAAGATTCTATGATATCGATACTGGAAAGATAACTATTGATAATATAGACATCAAAGATATCTCTAAGAAAGATTTAAGAAGTTGTATCTCAATTGTTTTACAAGATCCAATCTTATTCCAAGACTCAATTGAGAATAATATTCGCTATGCTAAAGAAGATGCAACTGATGAAGAAATTGATAATGCTTTAGAATTTGCTAACTGTAAGAAATTTGTAAATAGATTAGTCGACGGAAAGAAAACAATTCTTACCGAAGGAGCTACAAATATCTCTCAAGGTCAACGTCAATTATTAACAATTGCTAGAGCAGTACTTGCAAATCCAAAAATCTTAATATTAGACGAAGCAACAAGTTCAGTTGACACAAGAACTGAGAAAAAGATTCAAGATGCCATGAGCAAATTAATGGAAAATAGAACTTCCATTATCATCGCCCATCGTCTCTCAACAATTCAAGATGCTGATTTGATTGTAGTACTAGATAAAGGAAGAGTTGTTGAGATGGGCGACCATAAACAGCTAATTGAAAAAGATGGAGTTTATAATAAGCTATATCAAACTCAATTCCAAGGGAATGAAATTTAAGGATTGTATTTAACAATCCTTTATTTTTATTTATAATTAGATTGTATGAAATGTCTTGTAATAATCAATGAATTTGCATCTTATAAGTCCTACACTTTAACTTGTAAGAGATTTTTTGATGAGTTTGGTAAAGCAAATATTGACTATGATGTTATTAAAAGCGGAGATGTAAAAGTATTTGTTGGAAATAAAAATAATATTAGTAAATATGATTTTGGATTATATTTAGATAAGGATAAATATTTAGCAAGACTATTAGAAAATAGTGGTTTAAGAATATTTAATAGATCTAAAGCTATTGAGATATGTGATGATAAGATGCTTACGCATATTGAATTAGATAAATATGATATCCCTCAACCTAAAACAAT
>DCJD01000002.1:0-13034 GCA_002317215.1 Caryophanales bacterium UBA1709
TACTAGTGGAGAAAAATGGGATTATATAACAAGTAGTGATACTTTAAGAATTGCCTTTAATAATATAATTCTAAGTCAAATTCCAGAAATTCAATCTCCATTCTATCCAACACAAACTTATGCTGATAAATATGAATTCTTAGCAGCCGAAATTAATACTGGTGTATATAACAAACAAGCATATAATTTTGAACAAGAATCTAATGCTAACCCAGTAATCTATAAGTTAGATAATTCAGATGCTGGTTATTCAACTATTACAGATACATATATCTTAACTAAAGAATCATTTAAAGATTTAACTGAATCTTATAGCGATTTGTTTAGCAATTAGTAAAAACAACACTTAATTGTGTTGTTTTTATATATAATCTAATTTATATAATAGATATAAATTAGAAATTAAGATAAAATAAATAAAAGACGGTGATGATATGAAATACTATGATTTTATAGCAAACGATTCTAAATTAGATGAGATTAATGAATTAGTAAGTAGTTTTTGTGTACCATTAAACTTTTCTAATAAAGATAAGATGCAAATACTAATTTCTATAGAAGAAGTATTTGTTAATATTGCTCATTATGCTTATTATCCAAATACTGGTAATGTTACTCTTGGCTTAGATAATAAACCTAATCTAGTAATTGAATTTAAAGATCAAGGGATTAAGTTTAATCCATTAGAGAAAGTAAACCCTGATTTAACGAGTGATGCTAGTAAAAGAAGTATTGGTGGACTTGGTATATATATGGTTAAGAAGTATATGGATGAAGTTAGTTATGAATATAGTAATGGATTTAATATATTGAGACTTGTTAAATATCCTCCATCTAATTCATCTTCTTATAAATTAGATTATACTAATTTAATAATATATTTAGATGGAAGAATTGATAGTGCTAATGCTAATGATATAGAAGAAAAAATTAATAATATTAGAAATGCTAATAGATATGAATCAATCGAATTAGATGCTAAAAACTTAAATTATATAAGTAGTGCAGGATTAAGAATTATCTTAAGACTTAAAAAAGATGTTAATGATTTAAGAATTAGTAATGTTAATAATGATGTCTATGAGATATTTGAAATGACTGGATTTAATGAGATGATTAACATTACTAAAGCATATCGTAATATTAGCATCGAAGGGTGCGAGGTAATTGGACAAGGAAGTAATGGGAAAGTATATCGATTAGATAACGATACAATCATTAAAGTATATTTAAATCCTTCTTGTTTAGATGATATTAAAAGAGAAAGAGAGTTAGCAAGGAAAGCTTTTGTTCTTGGCATTCCAACTGCTATTCCTTATGATGTAGTAAAAGTTAATGAGACATATGGTTCGGTATTTGAATTATTAAATGCTAAATCATTTACAAAATTAATTAATGCTGATGAATCTAATTTTGATAAATGTGTTGATATGTCAATTGATTTATTAAAAAAGATTCATGGTACTACTATAAATCCAAATGATATGCCAAATGAGAAAGATGTTGTTATCGGATGGGTTAATTTCTTAAAAGATTATTTACCAACCACTAAAGCAAATAAATTAATTAAGTTAGTAGAAGATGTACCTACTTGTTATAAATTGATGCATGGTGATTATCATATTAAAAATGTTATGCTACAAAATAATGAAGTATTATTAATTGATATGGATACACTATGTTATGGGGATAAAATATTTGAATTTGCCTCAATGTTTAATGCTTATGATGGATTTAGTTATGGATTAAGAGATGATGAAATAACATTCTTAGGTATTAGAAATGATTTAGCTAAGAAATTCTTTATTAAATCATTAGAAAAATACTATAACACAACTGATAAATCTATTATTGATGATGTATATAATAAATCAGCATTAATTGGATATTCAAGAATAATGCGTAGAACTATTAGAAGAGATCCTAATAGTCAAAAGGGTAAAGAACTAATAGAACATTGTAAAGAAGAAATAATTAGATTATTAGATGTAGTAGATAACTTAAAAGTATAAAGGAGAATAATATGGAAATTATTAAAGAATTAAATGATAAAACTTTAGTATTGAGATTAAACGGACGACTTGATACCAATACTAGTTCTTCTTTAGAACTCTTAAGTAATGAGTTAGATGATATTACTAAACTAATTCTAGATTTTAATAAATTAGAATATGTAAGTAGTGCAGGACTTAGAGTATTATTATCATTCCAAAAGATTATGAATAATAAAGGAAGTATGGAATTAATTAATGTAAATAGTGATATCTATGAAATATTAGAAATGACTGGCTTTACATCAATATTAAATATTAGATAGGAGATAATTATGCTACATATAATTGACCACCCATTAATTAAAACAAAACTTAATATGATGCGAGATGAAAATACTGATCATAAACAATTTAAACAATTATTAGATGAGATAGCTAGTTTAATGACTTATGAAGTATTTAAAGATTTAAAAGTAGTCAATAAAGGAACTATCAAAACTCCAACTAATTGTGAAATTGATAAACTAAGATTAGAAAAAGATATTATTATAGTTCCTATATTAAGAGCTGGTATTGGAATGAGCAATGGCGTTGCTAATATGTTACCTGCCGCTAGAATTGGTCATATTGGTTTATATCGTGATGAAAAAACATTAAAACCAGTGGAATATTTCTGCAAAATGCCAACTGTAGATAATCCACTTGTTCTAATATGTGATCCAATGCTTGCTACTGGAGGAAGTGCCTCGGAAGCTATTAGTATATTAAAAGAAAAAGGATATAAAGATATTCGCTTGCTATGTTTAGTAGGTGTTAAAGAAGGGGTGGATAAAGTATTATCAACTCATCCTGAAACAGAAATATATTTAGCAAGTTTAGATGAGAAGTTAAACGATAAAGGATATATATTACCAGGTTTAGGAGATGCTGGTGATAGAATATTCGGAACACTTTAATTAAAGGAGATAATATGGAAAAAACTCATAAATTTGAAAGTGAAGCAAAGCTTACACTTCTTGAAGCGATTGGGATTATTATTGGACATGGAGTAGGGGCTGGAATATTAGCGGTTCCTTATCTTGCTAGTTCAGTAAATTGGTGGAATTTTGCTTGGATTATTTTAACCGCATATTTTGTTAGCACACTATTACATTTAATGATTGCCGAATTATCATATAACAATAATGGGGCAATGTTTGTTAGATGTCTACAAAACTTATTTGGTGGAAGAATTAAACAAATTCTAACAATAATATGTTTCGTCTTGCTTACATTAAATGTATTAGTAAGTTGTTGTACTTATACTAGTGGAGGAGGAGCGGCGATTGGCAAACTAATCAGCGCTTTATCTAAAGGAAATTGGCAACCAAATGACTTGGTATGTTCGATAATCTTTTATGTATTTTGTGCATTAGTAGTATTCTTTGGAATGAAGATGGTTGGAATTTGCGAGAAGTATTGTACTTTCGCTATGGCCATAATAATGGTTATTTTAATTACAGCTTGTTGTTTAGCAAGTTCTCATTATGGTTTAGTTACTAATATGCCATTAGAAACTAAGAAAGCTCTTGGATTATTTGGTACTATTAGTTTTGCTTTATCCGCTGTTATGTCTGTCCCTCAAGCTGTTAAAGGTTTGCAAGGAGATAAGAAACTAATTCGTTTATCAATTATATGTGGTATAGGAATTACTACTCTACTTGTAATTATCTTAACTTTAATTACTATTATTACTTGTCCAGTAGGCACTATCTTGGAAGATAGTGATGCTATTAGTGATATATCTGTCCAGATTGGTGGATGGGTTGGTGTAGTTGGATTTATTTTCACTATATTTGCTATGGCAACTAGTTATTGGGCAAACAGTTTAGATTTAAGAGATATTATTCATGAACAAACTAATTTAGGTTTAAGAACAAGTTATATCTTGTGTACATTACCTTGTTTATTATTATCGTTTATAATGATACTTCCATTTGTTAAGTTAACAGTATTAAGTGGAGCAATTCAAATATTTGCTGCACTTGGCATTGTTGTTGCTTATCATTTCTCTAGAAAAAGAGTTGGAAGTAGTCCATTAATTGGTATATTTGGAAGTTTACCATTCCAAATAGCTGTATTATTATTCAATATGCTTGCTACTATTGGCGAGTTGCTTGTATTATAGGAGGATAAAATTATGGTATTAAATGCATGGACGTTTGGAGGATTAGCTGGTGCGATATTCTTATTTATTATTGGTCTAGTCTTAATTATTAAAGGTGGAGATTATTTTGTTGATGCCGCAGTCTGGGTTGCTGATGTATTAAAGATTCCTAAGTTTTTAATTGGGGCTACTATTGTAAGCCTAGCCACTACTTTACCAGAACTTTTAGTTTCTAGTTTTGCAGTAGCAGCTGGTAAACTTGATACTGGAATTGGAAATGCTGTAGGATCTGTTACAGCTAATACTGGATTGATTCTTGCTTTATCAGCAATATTTGTTAGTGGAACAGTTAATAAAAAAGAATTTGGTATTAAATCAATTATTATTTTAACTACTATCTTAATTTTATTTGTTACAACATTTACAACTCATATGTTTACATTAATTCCAAGTTTTATATTATTTGGAATTCTAGGATTTTATATTTATATTACAATCAAACTTGCTAAAGAAGGAAATGATGAAAAGTTTGAAGATGTTGAAGTTAATAAAAAAGCAATAATTATTAATATTATTAAGTTTATTGGTGGGGCTGTTGGTATTGTTATTGGTGCTCAATTACTTGTAGATAATTCAACGGTAATTGCTTTAAGCCTTGGTGTAAGTGAAGGTATTATTGCAATTACTATTGTAGCAATTGGAACTAGTTTACCAGAACTTGTTACAACAATAACTAGTATTGTTAAAAAACAAGGAAGTCTAGGAGTCGGAAATATTATTGGAGCTAATACTATTGATTTAGTTTTAATATTACCTATTTGTAGTTTTATTAGTAAAGGAAAATTAGATGTTTCTCCTCAAGCATATATTTTAGATATTCCAGCTTGTGCAATCATATTATGTATTGCTATTATTCCAACATTAATTAAAGGAAAGTTTTCAAAAGTTCAAGGTTTTGCAATGCTTGGATCATATTTAACTTATGTAGCATTAGCAGCAATTTATTTTGGAGCATAAGATGAAAGTTTGTATTATAGGAGCAGGAGTTAGTGGATTAATTAGTGCTATTGAGCTTGGAAAAAGTAATGATGTTAGTATTGATATTTATGAGAAAAATATCAAAGCAGCAAGAAAATTATTAGCAAGTGGAAACGGCAGATGTAATATAACTAACTGTTATTTAAGTAAGGATTCTTATAATAATCCTTCTTTTGCATCCTATATATTAAAAGATTATTCCTATATTTATGATTATTTAACTAATCTTGGATTGTTATTAACAAGTCCTGATGAATGTGGAAGAGTATATCCAATTTCTTATAATTCTAATACGGTATATGATTGTTTAATGGATAATATTAATAAGAAGAATACTAAGATTATTTATTCTACTTATATTGATAATATTGTTAAAAAAGATAACAAATATATTGTTAATAATACTGAATATGATTATGTTATTGTTTCTATTGGTTCAATGGCTGATGAAAAATATGAACATAATAAATTAGAAGAATGTTTAATTAAACTTGGTTTAACATACACTAAAACATATCCTAGTTTATCGAGTCTTGTTGTTGATAAGAATAATAATGAGATTGATGGAGTTAGAGTTAAATGTAAAGCAAGATTAGATGTTGATGAGGAAAGCTTTGAAAATAGTGGAGAATTAATCTTTAAAAAGAATGAAGTTGGTGGGATTATGGTTATGGAACTTAGCCATATTCTAAATAATATTCGTCGATCTAGAAAGATTAATAAAGCGACTATCCATTTTGATTTATTACCAGAAGATGGGTTTAGTTATCAAAAACATAATTATATTGATGATAAATATAACAAGTTAAAAGATGACTATAAAACATTAAATGGAATATTTGTAAGAAAATTAAGTAAAGAAATTATTAGAAGAGCTAATGAATATGATAAATCGCAAAAATCTTTAGATAAAGCAATTCGCATTACTTCAAGATCAGCGATATTAAATAATATTATTCATGATTTTTCATATACTATTAATTTAAATTCAAAACCATCTATGTACCATGTTATATGTGGTGGCATTGATCTTAAAAATATTACTAATACTTTAGAATCTAAACGCAATAAAAAATTATATTGTGGTGGAGAAGTTATTGATATTAATGGTAATTGTGGAGGGTATAATATTAGTTTTGCAATTAGTAGTGGATTAGTGATTGCGAAATCAATATTAGAAAATAGATAATGAAGAAGAAAATACTAGTTTTAGGATTATTACTTGTACTAATTAGTGGATGCAAAAATAAAGAAGAAACAATTACATTCTCTAATTTTGAATCAATTAAAGTAAATCTATCATATAAAGCAAATAAATCTATTGAGATAGATGATAGTATTTTAAGTGAAAAAATATCTACCGATAGCTTTATTTTATATATCTATACTAATGGGTGCAGCAGTTGTGAAATGTTTGAAAGTAGATGCTTAAATCCTTATATTACTAGTAATTTAGTTGATATATATAAGATTGATTATTCGAAATTAAATAATTTAATTCCTTCTCCTTCCTCCTATCAAACTAATCCTAGATTAGTCTTTATTAGTAATGGAAATATAGTAAATCAGATAAGTATTAATCAAGATGAAAAGTTGTTTAATGATCCAACTTATTTTACTAATTATCTAGATAGTCATATTATTAAATCTAATCGAATAGTAATTAATGATGCTAATGATATAAATGAATTAATTAATAGTAATAGTGTTATATATTATGGATGGAAAGCATGTGGAGATTGTAGTTATTTAGAAAGACATGAAATGATTAATATTGATTATGACTCATCTTATTCATCTTATTATTATTTTGATGTAGATGAATATAGAAAAGATGGGAATAATACTAATAAATGGTCTAATTTTGTAGATATGACTTTAATGAATATAAATTCTAATTTAGGTAAAGTACCTACTATTATTAAATATAATAATAGTAATGTAGCAGATTATGTTATATATTTTAATGATATTTTAGATACAAATAATGATAAAATAAAAGTAATCCAAACCAGTTATAATGATTCTGGTAATATTGTTGGGAAAGAATTTGATACATATCTAGATTATCAAAATCAAACTAATAGTTATCATAAAGAAAAGTTACTTACATTTTTCAATAATTATGTTAGATAGGAGGTATAGATTATGGGAAAAATATTTAAGTGTAAAGATGGATGTTGTGTTAATGAAGAATTATATGTTAATGGAGTTAGTAAGCATACTGAATTAATTGCTAATTCAGTCGATGCCGCTAAAGAAAAACATGTTCCTTTAGTTAATGTAACAAAAAATATGGTCGATGTAGTGATTGGCAGTGTAGTTCACCCAATGACTAGTGAACATTACATTGTCTTTATTAAAGCAGTTACTAATTATGGAGAACATATTAAAGAATTAAAACCTACTGATGAACCAAAAGCAAAATTTGCTTTATTAGATGATGAGAAAGTAATAGAAGTCTATGAATATTGCAATCTTCATGGCTTATGGAAAATAGAAATTGAAGCGATTTAATCGCTTCTTTTATTTATTAACATAATATTAATATTTTGTTAAAATATTAATGATATGAAAAACTATATTGAAGAAGCGATTAAATATACTGATGAAGAATATTTATCTAAAAAAGAGATTGAGAAGATTGTTGGTAGTTCTAAGATAGATGCTATTTGGAATGAGACAGTTAAATATAGAGAATCCTATAAGAAAGCTTGTAAGTTAACTAGAAGTGATGGGATTCCTTTTTCGTATACTATTAATGATTCTATTAATGAATATATTGATGTAGTTAATGATAATTTAGATACATTAAAAGATATTTTTAATAATTTAGAGAAACTTAATGATTTAAAGTTTAATGAGATTAAGAAAGATATTATTAGTAATGAAGTTTATTATGGTGGGAAACATTATAAATTAAATGTTACTGTAAAAGATATTAGACTTGTTTTAGATAGTAGTATTGGGATAAATAATGATATTACAAGTTTATTAAAAGCATATAAATATGTTTTGAATTATGAATCAAGTATTAGTAAAGAGTTTATTTTTAATATTGAGAAATTATTAAATAATAATATGGATGTTAATTATCGTAGTAATACTATTGGTATTTCTAATCCATATAAATGTGAAGAGTATATTGATTATGTTGTTGATGTTTGTAAAGAGAAAACTAATCCAATATTAGTTGCTAGTTTAATTCATTTTGTATTTTTGTATTCTATTCCATTTGATAAATATTCTAGTTATGTTGGAACATTACTTACTTTTAAATATTTAAAGGATAATGGCTATAATAATGTTTTATTCTATTCATTATTTATTAAGAATTTATATCAAAGAAGTGATGATTTTAAAAAAGCTATCTCTAATACATTAGATAGTTTAGATTTTACATATTATTTAATTACTTATCTTCAAACTTTAATTATTGGTTTAGATGAAGCTTTAGACAAGTTTAAACTAATAAAAGGAACATATAATCAAAATAAAGTTGAAGAAGAGATTAAATTAAATATTGAAAATATTGATGATATAGAAGAAAAAGAAGAAAAAAGAGTATCGTATTTAGATAAAGATTATCAAAAACCAGTTAATAATCGTCCAGAATTCGATTTTATTGACGATCCTTTTACATCCTCTTCATCTAAATCTAAGATTAGATTAAAGAAAGAAACCACTATTACTAAGATTGATTTATATAAGCAGATAAAAAAATATCTTAGTAAAAATAACTATGATATTGCTACTAAACTTTTAGAATTAGAACCTAAATTAACTAAAACCCAATGTTATTTCTATGCTTCTAATCATGATTCTAATTCAAATTACACAATAAATGATTATAAGAGATTTTCTAATCTAACTTACGAGGAATCAATTAAAGAATTTAACGAATTAGTATCTTATAATCTCTATAATATTACTTATATAGATAATAAATTAGTTTATAAAGTTAACAATGCCTAATAAATCGTTATATATTCATATCCCATTCTGTAATAAACTTTGTTATTATTGCGATTTTAACAAAGTTTTTTATAATACTTCATTAGCATCTATATATATTAATGATTTAGTTAAAGATATTAATAATGATTCTTCTATATATACTACTATATATATTGGGGGAGGATCACCTAGTTCTTTAAATTATGAACAACTAAATTTATTATTATCTTCATTATCAACTCATTTAGATAAAGATTATGAATTTAGTATTGAATTAAACCCTGAAGACATGGATGATAAGAAAATAGATATTCTTGTTAAAAATAAAATTAACCGTGTTAGTATTGGCGTTCAAACATTTAATGATAACTTATTAAAAACAATCAATCGAAATCATAATAAAGATGATGTTATTAATTTAATTAATAAATTACACTCTAAAAATATTTTTAATATTAATTTAGACTTAATGTTTGGAATCCCCAATCAAAGTAAAGACGATATTAAAAATGATTTAGATATTATGGTTAGCTTAGATATTCCTCACATCTCAACTTATGCCTTATTAATCGAACCAAATACCTACTTTGCAATTCATAATACTAACGCTTTAGATGATGACACTCAAGCCACGTATTATGAATATATTTGTAAATACTTAAAAGAAAAAGGCTACATCCACTATGAGATTTCTAATTTTTCTAAACCAAATTATATGTCAAAACATAACCTTGTTTATTGGGAAGGAAAAGAATATAAAGCATTGGGAGCTGGGAGTAGTGGATATGAAAATCATTCAAGATATACCTATACTAAATCGATAAAAAATTATATCGAACATAAAACTATCGTTTCATGTTCTTATAATTTTTTAAATGATATTGAATATGAATATATTATTCTTCATCTTCGTTTAAAAGATGGAATCAATATTAAAGAATTTAATAAACTCTTTAGTATTGATTTTAAAGAAAAATATTCCTCTCAAATAGATGCTTTATTAGATCAAAAACTATGTATATTAGAAAATGATTTATTCTATGTTAAGGAAGAAAATTTCTTTATATTAAATAGGATATTAACTTATTTTTAATTTAAGAGTATGCTAAAATAGAAATATGGAAAAAATCAGTGTTAAAAGAAGAGTTATTGCATATCTAATTGATATTACACTATCAGTTATTGCTAGTGTATTTTTACTTGCTTTACTAAATATTCAAATAGAAGTTCGTTTCTTTAAATATTTTGAATTATTATCTATTTTTCAATCTATTATCTTATTTGTTTATTTATTCTTATTCTATATGTTTGGGAATGGACTAAGTATTGGTAAGATTATATGTAATATTCGAATTGTAAAAGATAATAATCAAAACATGGAACTAATTGATCTATTCTTAAGAGCATTTATGCAAAGTTTATTAATTCTAACTGTTGCTAATGTCTTCTTCCAATTATATACCAAATCAACCGTTTCTTTATTTGATTACACCACAAATACTAAAGCTGTTTATCGCAAAATTAAAAAATAATACTTCTTTTTATAAATCTATCTTAAATAAATGACTTTTATAAGTCATTTTTTAATAGAAAATATATATCTTAATATATATTTTAAGATAGATTTTGCTATAATTATTTTGATAACAAAAAAGGAGGACGTAATATGTCTAAACAATATATTTTTAACTTTGAAGAAGCATATGGCAAAGGAAAAGAATTATTAGGCGGAAAAGGTGCTGGTCTTGCTGAAATGACTCATATTGGAGTTCCTATTCCATTTGGTTTTACCATTTCTACTGAAGCTTGTACTTTATACTATGATTCTAACAAAGTACTTCCACAATTCTTAATTGATGAGGTTTATGATCACATTCATGAAATTGAGAAGAAGAGTGGAAAAGTTTTTGGTGGAGATAATAATCCACTACTTGTATCTGTTAGAAGCGGGGCAAGAGTATCAATGCCTGGTATGATGGATACTATTTTAAATCTTGGTTTAAATGATAAGACTGTTGAAGTTTTAGCTAAAGAAACTAATAATCCAAGATTTGCATACGATTCATATCGTAGATTTATTTTAATGTTTACTAACATTGCTAAAGGTCATCCAAGAACTGATATGGATAAAATGTTAGATGATATTAAGAAAACAAAAGGATATAAACTAGATACTGAAGTTACTAGTGATGAATTAAAGGAACTTGTAAAAAAATATAAAGAATATTACAAGAAGACATTTAATGAAGAATTCCCAAGTGATCCATTTGCTCAATTAATTGAAGCAGTTACTGCTGTATTTAGAAGCTGGGATAACCCAAGAGCTAACGTTTATAGAATGATGAATAATATCCCATATAGTTGGGGTACTGCAGTTAATGTTCAATCAATGGCATTTGGTAATAAAGGTGAAACTAGTGGTACTGGTGTTGCCTTTAGTAGAGATCCTGCTGCCGGTGAGAACAAAGTAAGTGCTGAATATTTACCTAATGCTCAAGGTGAAGACGTTGTTGCTGGTATTAGAACACCTCTTCATATTGATGAATTAGCAAGAAGAATGCCAGATGTATATGATCAATTCATTAAGACTATTAAGTTAATGGAAAATCATTATAAGGATATGCAAGATATGGAATTTACTGTTGAAGATGGTAAATTATTCTTCTTACAAACAAGAAACGGTAAGAGAACTCCAACTGCTGCATTAAAGATTGCTTGTGATTTAGTTGATGAAGGATTAATTGATGAAAAAGAAGCCGTATGTAGAATTGATCCTCTTACATTCGATCAAGTATTACTTCCAATCTTTGATCCAAAAGAATTAAAAAAACATACACCAATTGCTAAAGGCTTAAATGCTGGCCCTGGAGCTGGTGTTGGTAAACTTGCTTTCACTGCTGAAGAAGCAAAAGAAAGAAAAGATAAGAAAGAAAAAGTTATCTTAGTTAGAGAAGAAACTAGCCCAGAAGATATCGTTGGTATGGTTGCTGCAGAAGGTATTCTTACAATGCGCGGAGGTATGACTAGCCATGCTGCTGTTGTTGCAAGAGGTATGGGTAAGTGCTGTGTTTGTGGATGTAGTGATGCTATTATTGATGAAGAACACAGAACAGTTACTATCAACAATAAAGTTTATACTGATCAAGATGTCTTCTCATTAAATGGTTCTACTGGTGAAATCTTTGCTGAACCAATTCCAACTGTTGATCCAGATTTAACTAGTGGATATTATGCTAGAATGATGGATTGGGTTGATAAATATAAGAAGATGGCTGTTAGAACTAATGCTGATACTCCAAAAGATGCTGCAAAAGCAAAAGAATTTGGAGCAGAAGGTATTGGTTTATGTAGAACAGAACATATGTTCTTTGAAAAAGATAGAATCTTCTCAATGAGAAAGATGATTCTTGCAGATACTATTGAGCAAAGAGAAGCTGCTTTAGCTGAAATTGAACCAATGCAACAAAAAGATTTCGAAGGCTTATTCGAAATTATGGATGGATTAAATGTTAATGTTAGATTATTAGATCCACCTCTACATGAATTCTTACCAAAAGAAATTGAGTTAATTGAAGAATTAGCAAAAGCTATTGGTAAGAGTGTAGATGAAGTAAAAGATAGAATTGATGCATTACATGAAGCTAACCCAATGATGGGTCATAGAGGATGTAGACTAGCTGTTACTTATCCAGAAATTTGTAAGATGCAAACAACTGCAATTATTAGTGCTGCAATTAATGTATCTAAGAAAACAGGTAAACTAATCGAACCTGAAATCATGGTTCCACTTGTCTTAGAAATTAAAGAACTTAAATTCGTTAAGAAAGTTATCACTGAAACTGCTGATAAATTAATTAAAGAATCTGGACTAAATCTTGTTTACCATGTTGGTACAATGA
>DCJD01000002.1:13063-26540 GCA_002317215.1 Caryophanales bacterium UBA1709
GCAGCATTATTAAGTGATGAAATTGCAACTGAAGCTGAATTCTTTAGCTTTGGTACTAATGACTTAACTCAAATGACATTTGGATTTAGTAGAGATGATGCTGCTAAATTCTTACCAAGTTATTATGAAGCTAAGATTTTAGAAGAAGATCCATTTAAGACATTAGATCAAAAAGGTGTTGGTCAATTAATTAAGAAATCTGTTAAAGATGGTAGATCAACAAGACCAGACTTACATGTTGGTGTTTGCGGAGAAACTGGTGGAGATCCAAAATCAATTGAATTCTATTATAATGCTGGATTAGATTATGTATCATGTTCACCATTTAGAGTTCCTGTTGCTAGATTAAGTGCTGCTCAAGCTGCTATTAAAGCAGAAAAAGTAAAATAGATATATATTACTATATATAGGAAAGTCTCTTTTATAGGGACTTTTTTATTTTAATAAAATTTTTAGCACTTTTTAGTTGACTCTGCTAATATTAGCACTATAATATAGTTAGCACTAATAGAAGTGAAGTGCTAAAAGGAAGTGAAATTACATGCTAGAAGATAAAAGAAAAGAACTAATACTAAAGTACATAGTTGAAGAGTTTATCAAAACTGCAGAACCAGTTGGTAGTGAAACTTTAATCGAGAAGTATAAATTACCATTTAGTTCAGCAACAATTCGTAATGAAATGCATGAACTTGAAAATCTTGGATATCTAGAAAAACCACATACTAGTGCGGGAAGAGTGCCTTCTAGTCATGGATATAGATATTATGTTGATTTCTTAAGAGATGAAAGTAATGATAAGAAACTTAGAAATCAAATTCAAACGATCTTTGAAAAGAATAAAGCAATTACGATTGATGAAGCAATCAAACATAGTTGTGAAATTATAAGTCAAGTTACTAATCTAACTTCAATTGTACTTGGCCCTGATGGTAGTAATGAAAATTTGCAAAAAATTCAACTAGTAAACATTGATGGACATAGTGCAGTTATTATCTTTGTTACTGATAAGGGACACGTTGAACATCATACGTTCCAAATTCCTTCTGGAGTAACTTATAATGATCTAGAAACAGTTATTAATATAATTAATGATCGCGTTATAGATACACCTATTAATAAAGTAGTTGAGAAAGTATATGCCTTAAAACCATTACTTGCTGAAAGAGTTGCTAACTTTGAAACATTATTTAAGAGTTTCATCGAAGCATTCTTAAAGTTTACTTATGATAATGTCTCAGTATATGGTAGAGATCAATTATTTGAACACAAAGAGTTTACTAATGATTTAGAGAAGATGAGAAAGTTAGTTAACTTAATTGAATCAAATGAATTCTTAAAATACTTAAATAGTGAAGAAGGAGTTAAAGTTCAAATAGGAGATGAGAATAAGATGACTGATTTAGATGATATGAGTGTAGTTAGTGCATCTATTTCAATTAATGATGATAAAAAAGGTACTATTTCATTAGTAGGACCAAAGAGAATGGATTACGATAAAGTATTAAGTGCAATTGAGATTGTACAAGAAGAGTTAAACAAATTCTTTAAGGAGGATAAATAATGGAAGAAGTTAATAAAGAAGAACTTAAAGAACAAAAAGAAGAAAAAGAAACTAAAGTTAAAGAAAAGAAAGTAAGTCTTAAAGAATATCAAGATTTACAAGATCAGTTTACTAAAGCGATGGCAACAGCTGCGCATCATCAAAACTTATCGAAATATTATCAAAACGAATATGAGAAGATGATTAAATATAAGTCGCAAGGACTTATAGAAGAATTGCTCCCAATTCTAGATAGCTTCGAATTCGCGTTTAAAAGTGAACCAAATAGCGAAGAAGCAAAAAGTTATCGAGTAGGATTTGAATATCTCCATAAAATGCTAATAGATACATTAGTAAATGAAGGATTAGAAATCATTACTCCAAAGATTAATGATGAATTCGATAGCGAGATTATGCATGTTGTAGAGGCTATTGAAACTTTAGATGAAACCTTGGTTAATAAAGTTAGTCAAGTAATGTTAAACGGTTATAAATTAAAAGATCGACTAATTAGACCAAGTGGTGTTAAAGTATACACACTTAAAAAAGAAAACAATGAAGAAGCTCAAACCACAAATGAAAAAATAAATTAATATAAGGAGGAAAAATTTATGGCAAAAGAAACAATTATTGGTATCGACTTAGGTACAACAAACTCAGTAGTAAGTTACATTCAAGATGATGGTAAATGGAAAGTAATTCCTAACCCAGAAGGCAAGAACACTACAAGTAGTGTAGTTGCTTTTAAGAAAGACGGAGAAGAAGTTGTTGGTGATGCTGCAAAAAGACAAATGATCACTAACCCAGATACAATCTCATCAATTAAAAGAAAGATGGGTACAAATGAAAAAGTCCATGTAGCAGGACTAAATAAGGATTTCACTCCACAAGAAATTTCTGCAAAAATTCTTCAATATATGAAGAAATATGCTGAAGAACATTTAGGTCGTGAAGTTAAGAAAGCTGTTATTACAGTTCCAGCCTACTTTAACGATGCCCAAAGACAAGCAACTAAAGATGCTGGTACAATTGCTGGATTAGAAGTTGCTAGAATTATCAACGAACCAACAGCAGCCGCTCTTGCTTATGGTATGGAATCTAAGAAAGAAGAAAAAATCTTAGTATTCGACTTAGGTGGAGGTACTTTCGATGTATCTATCCTAGAAATTGGCGATGGTACTTTTGAAGTTATCTCAACTGCTGGAGATAATAAACTTGGCGGAGACGATTGGGATGAAGCTTTAATGGAATATATTGCAAGTGATGTTAAGAGCCAATATGGTGTTGATTTAACTAACGATAAAATGGCAATGCAAAGATTAAGAGATGCATCAGAAAAAGCTAAAATTGAATTATCTGCATCTTTAACTACTACTATTATGCTTCCATTCTTAACTATGACTTCTTCTGGTCCAGTTAACTATGAAAATACATTAACTAGAGCTAAATTCCAAGATTTAACTAAACATTTATTAAGCAGATGTGTTGAACCAGTTAATAAAGCATTAAAAGATGCTAAATTAGATTCTACTCAAATCAATGAAGTATTATTAGTTGGTGGATCATCTAGAATGCCTGCTGTAGAAGAATTAATTAAGAAATTACTAGGAAAAGAAGCAAATAAATCTATTAACCCTGATGAAGCTGTTGCTATTGGTGCTGCTATTCAAGGTGGTGTTATTGCTGGCGATGTAAAAGATGTTTTATTACTAGATGTTACTCCATTATCACTAGGTATTGAAACTTTAGGTGGAGTTATGACAGTCTTAATTCCTCGTAATACTACAATTCCTACTACTAAATCACAAGTATTTAGTACTGCAGAAGATAACCAACCTGCTGTTGACATTGGTGTATTCCAAGGTGAACGTAGTATGGCTAGAGATAATAAATTACTTGGTCAATTTAAACTAGAAGGTATTAGACCAGCTAGAAGAGGCGAACCAAGAATTGAAGTTACTTTCTCAATTGACGTTAATGGTATTGTTGCTGTTAAAGCAAAAGATTTAGATACTAATAAAGAACAATCTATTACCATTTCTGGAAATAGTGGCTTAAATAAAGACGATATTGAAAGAATGGTAAAAGAAGCTGAAGCTAATAAAGAAGCTGATGAAAAACGTAAAGAACAAGTTGAACTTAAAAATAGAGCTGAACAATTAATCGCATCTCTAGACCAATCTTTAGAAGAAAACAAAGATAAAGTCGATGAAAAGCAAAAAGAAGAAGTTACTAAATTAAGGGATGAAGTTAAAGGCTTAATTGAAAAAGAAGATTATGATGGTTTGAAGAAGAAACTTGATGAAATTGAACAAGCTATGGCTGCAATGCAACAATATGCCGCTTCTCAACAAGCTCAACAAGGTTCAACTAATGAGTCAAAAGATGACACTGTTGTAGATGCTGATTTTAAAGAAAAACTATAAACAAATTAATTCTATAAAGAAAGGAGGATACTATGGCCGATAAAAGAGATCCATATGAGGTGCTAGGAGTTAGTAAAAGTGCTAGTGCTGATGAAATTAAAAAAGCATATCGTACTTTAGCTAAAAAATATCACCCAGATATTAATCATGAGCCTGGCGCTGAGGAAAAATTCAAAGAAGTCCAAGAAAGCTATGATATCTTAAGCGATGAGAAAAAGAAATCTTTATATGACCAATATGGTTTTGCTGGAATTGACCCTCAAGCTGGTGGCGGAGCTGGTGGATTCGGTGGATTTAATGGCTTTGGTGGCTTTGATGGTGGAGTTGATCTTGGCGATATATTCTCTAGTTTCTTTGGAGGAGGAACTCGTCAAAGAAGGACAAATGGTCCTATCAAAGGCGAAGACAAGTTTGTTAAGATGAAAATATCATTTATGGATTCCGTAAATGGTAAGAAAAATGAATTTTCTATTAATGTTGACGAGCCTTGCAGTCATTGTCATGGAACAGGTGCTGAAAAAGCAAATGATGTTTGTAGTTGTACAAGATGTAATGGAAGTGGAGTAGTTTATACTGTTCAACAAACTATTATGGGACAATTTAGACAACAAACAACTTGTCCAGAATGTCATGGAACAGGTAAAACCATTAAAAATAAATGTCAACATTGTAATGGTAATGGTTATGAAACAAATAAACGCACTATTGAAGTAAATATTCCATCTGGAATTGCTAGTGGCCAACAACTTCGAATTGAAGGTAAAGGCGAAAGAGGAATTAATGGTGGACCTAATGGTGATTTATATGTTCAAATCATAGTTGGTGATGATCCTTTCTTTACTAGAGAAGGTAATGATATCCATGTAAAAATTCCATTAACATTTGCCGATGCCGCTCTTGGTGTTAAACTTGATGTTCCTACTGTTTATGGTGATGTTGAAGTAACTATTCCTTCTGGTATCCAAGATGGACAAATGCTAAGAATCAAAGGAAAAGGCTTTAAATCATTAAGAGGTGGAGTTAATGGAGATCAAATAATTCATATTGATGTTAGAACTCCAACAAAACTTACTAAAGAACAAAAAGAACTCTTTGAAAAATTAAGAGAAACTGGTTCTGAAGATTCTATATTTGACAAGTTTAAAAAGAAATTTAAAAAGAACTAAAATAGGTGTGGTTAATCCACACCTTTTTATTGAAGATATATCCTATAAATAGTAAAATTATAGCATGAAAATTATTGTTGGATTAAGTGGAGGCGTTGATAGCGCTGTTGCAGCTTATTTATTAAAGAAACAAGGACATGAAGTTATTGGAGCATTTATGCGCAATTGGGATAGTATGCTTAATAACGATATTTTAGGTAATCCAAATAATGTTGGTCATGATATTTGTCCTCAAGAAGAAGATTATAATGATGCAATCAAAGTTGCTGAAAAACTTGGAATTGAATTATTAAGAATTGATTTTGTTAAAGAATATTGGGATAACGTTTTTAAATATTTTATTGATGAATATAGTAAAGGAAGAACACCTAATCCAGATGTTTTATGTAATAAATATATAAAGTTTGATAGCTTTTTAAAGTTTGCTAAAGAAAACGGAGCAGATATGATTGCTACTGGGCATTATGCTAAACAAATAAATGGGAAACTATATAAAGCAAGTGATTTAAATAAAGATCAAACTTATTTCTTGTCTTTATTATCTAAAGAACAAATTGGTTCTTGTTTATTTCCACTTGGCGATATAACAAAACCTGAAGTAAGAAAGATAGCCAAAGAACTTGATTTAATAGTAGCAGATAAAAAAGATAGTACAGGAGTTTGTTTTATTGGTGAAAGAAACTTTAGACAGTTCTTACAAAATTATATTCCAGCAAAAGAAGGGAATATTATTGAAAAATCAACCAATAAAATATTAGGAAAGCATATTGGCTGCATGTATTACACCATCGGTCAAAGAAAAGGCCTTGGAATTGGAGGAATTAGTGGACATAAGAGTGGAAGCTATTATGTATGTTCTAAGGATGTTAAAAATAATATTATCTATGTTACTCAAGAAGATGAGAATGACGTTTTATATAAAGATAATGTTATTGTAAAAGATGTTAATTTTTTAATTGATAAACCATCTTCTTGGTTTGATTGCCAAGCTAAATTTAGATATAGAGCAAATGATGAATTAGTTTCAATTCGTTTTATTAATGATAATGAAGTAGAAGTAAAATGTAAAAACAAAGTGCGCGCTATTACCGAGGGTCAAGTCGCTGTATTTTATTTAGGTGATGAAATGATTGGTGGAGGCACTATTGATAAAGTATTTTAATGGAAGAAATCATTGGATATCTTAAAAGCGTTAAATTTACTAATCCTAGTAATTCATATAACGTTATTACTGTTAAATTAGATCAAAAGAAAAATGAGTCAATCACTATTGTTGGCTATTTTGCATTGCCTAATAAAGATCAATTAGTTAAGTATATTGGCAACTATGTTGAAAATAAAAAGTATGGTAAACAGTTCGAGGTGGAATCTTTTGAAATCGTTTTGCCATCTTCTAGAGTTGCCATAATTCGTTTCTTATCGAGCTCATTATTTTATGGAGTTGGAGTTAAAGCGAGCGAGAAAATTGTTGATGCATTAGGATTAAACTGTTTAGAAATGATTGCTAATGATCGTCACGTTTTAGATGATATCGATATCAAAGAAGAGATAAAAGATGCTATTTTTAAGGAGATTTCTAAGTTTGATAATTTAAACGAAGCAATCAAAATATTTGTTGGACATGGAATATCAATGAAATATTTATTAAAGATGGATGCAATATATCATGAGAAGCTCGTCTCAACAGTTTTAAATGATCCTTATATATTAATTAGAGATATAGATGGGTTAGGATTTAAAACTGTTGATAAACTTGCTTTAAGTCTAGGGATCAAAGAAAACGATTTTAGAAGATTAAAAAGTTTAATTATATATTGTTTAAAAAATATCTGTTATAAAACATTAGATACATATACTAGTGTTGATATTTTGTATAAAGAATGTTTAAGTTTTGTTAATGATTTAACTATTGAACAGTTTGATGAAGCATATCAAGCTTTAAAGTTTAGTTATGATATTATTGATGATAATTCTAGAATATTCTATAAAGATTTTTACTATGCTGAAAAAGGGATAGCAACACTATTAAAACCTTATATTAATTTAGAACCTAATTGCATAGATAAAGATATTATTAATAAACAAATTAAAATAATTGAAGATGAAGAAGGTATTATATATAGTAATGAACAAGTAGAAACTATTCATAATGTTTTAAATAGCAATATATCAATTATTACGGGTGGACCTGGAAGTGGGAAAACTACTGTTGTTAATGCCATTATAAAGATATACATGCGTTTATATAACAATAAAAGTGTTAATCTAGTTGCTCCTACTGGTAGAGCGAGTAAAAGAATGAATGAAATAAGTGGATTTCCAAGTTGTACTATCCATAGATTTTTAAAGTGGGATATGGAAACTAGTAAATTCCAGATTAATCAACATAATCCCGCTTATGGTAGTTTTCTTATTGTTGATGAATTTAGTATGGTTGATTGCATGTTATTTTATAGTTTATTATTAGGAACTATTAATTTTAGTAAGATATTATTAATTGGTGATCATAAACAATTAGAACCAATATGTCCTGGTAATGTTTTGAAAGATTTAATTGATTCTAAATTGATTCTAGTAAATGAATTATTTGAAAATCATCGTCAAGCTGATAATTCTGGCATTATTCCTTTATGCATGGATGCTAATGTAGGATTATTAAATGAAGCTAATCTTCATAAAGACGATGTAATGTTTTTAGAAACAAATAGTTTTAATATTAGGGATACAATTTTAAATAATGTTAAAGATTTAATCGATAAAGGGTATAGTCAAAAACAAATACAAATTTTAGCTCCAATGTACGATGGGGTAAGTGGAATTAACTCTTTAAATGAGTTAATTCGTGAATACTTTAATCCATCATCAATATCTAAAAAAGAAATAATGATTGGAACTGTTAAATATCGTGTTGGAGATAAGATACTACAACTAAAGAATCAAGTAGATGATAATGTTTTTAACGGGGATATTGGTTATTTAGAAACTATTAATAATGAAGATGGAGAAATATCTTTAATTGTTAATTTTGATGATAATCTTGTTAGATATACTCCAAATGAGTTTTCTAATATTACCCATGCTTATGCAATTAGTGTTCATAAGGCTCAAGGTAGTGAATTTGATGTTGTATTATTAATAACATCAAAAGAACATAATATGATGTTAAGAAGAAAACTCATTTATACGGCATTAAGTAGAGCTAAAAAGAAACTAATCATAATTGGAAATAAAAATAGTTTAATTAAAGGAATTCAAAGAGTTGATAATCGAATCAAGAAAACCACTTTAAAAGAAAGATTATTAGATGAATTTGATAATTCAAAATTACCAAGTTAAATATACTTGATAATTATATTAAATATAATTATAATTTATAAGAAATCTAAGCAAACTAAGATATCTATATTAGAGAGACTTGAAGATGGTGAAAGAAGTCGCATGATATTATGCCACTTGCTTAAAGGATTTAGATAGTTACTTTATAACTAAACAACTAAGAGCATAACAATAGTTATGAACTAGGATGGTACCGCGATTATTCGTTCCTAAATACATTTTTAATGTATTTAAGAGCGTTTTTTATTTAGGAGGATATAAATATGCGTAAAATGACAAGTAATGAGATTAGAGAAACATGGTTAAACTTCTGGAAATCAAAAGGACATATGATTGAACCATCAGCTTCTTTAATTCCAAATAATGATCCAACATTGCTTTGGATTAATGCTGGAGTTGCTGCTTTAAAGAAATATTTCGATGGTAGTGAAGTTCCAAGCAATAGAAGAATTTCTAATATTCAAAAATGTCTAAGAACAAATGATATTGATAATGTTGGTATGACTGCTCGTCATCATACATTTTTTGAAATGCTTGGCAATTTCTCAATCGGAGATTACTTTAGAAATGAAGCCGTATCTTGGGGATTTGAATTATTAACTAGTAAAGAATATTTTGATATTCCTGTTGAGAAATTATATTTTACTGTTCATCCAAATGATGAAGAAACAAAGAAATTATGGATTAGTTTAGGAGTGCCAAGTTCTCATATTGTTCCTGTTGAAGGAAACTTTTGGGAGATTGGCGAAGGCCCTTGTGGACCAGATACTGAAATATTCTTTGATAGAGGAGAAAAATATGATGCAGAAAATATTGGAGTTAGATTAATTAGCGATGATATTGAAAATGACCGTTATATTGAAATATGGAATATAGTTTTCTCACAATTTAATTCTAAACCAGGATTAGATAGAAAAGATTATCCAGAGTTACCTAACAAGAATATTGATACCGGTGGTGGACTTGAAAGATTTGCATGTATTATGCAAGAAGCTGAAACCAACTTCCAAACAGACTTATTTATGCCAATGATTAATGCTACTGAAAAGTTGGCTAAAGTTAAATATTCTTATGAATCCCATATGGCATATCATGTTATTAGCGATCATATTAGAACATGTACTTTTGCTTTATCAGACGGTGCAATGTTTAGTAATGAAGGAAGAGGCTATGTCTTAAGAAGAATATTAAGAAGAGCTGTTAGATATGGTAAAAAGATTGGTATTGAAGGAAGTTTCTTATATAACTTAGTTGATGTTGTTGTAGATACTATGAAAGATTTTTATCCTTACTTATTAGAAAGAAAAGAAAATGTAAAGAAATTTATTAAGTTAGAAGAAGAAAAGTTTGAAAAAACATTAGATAGTGGTGAAAGTATGCTTAATAGTATTATTAGTAATGGAAATAAACTATTAAGTGGTAAAGATGCTTTCAAACTATATGATACTTATGGATTCCCATTTGAATTAACTAAAGAAATCTGTTTAGAAAATAATATTGAAATAGATGAAGAAGAATTTAAGAAGGAAATGAATGCTCAAAAGGAAAGAGCAAGAGAATCAAGAAAGAAAGAAAATTCTATGCATTCTCAATCCTTTGATTTATTAAGTTTTAATGAGAATAGTGAGTTTAGTTATGATACAAGTGATATTAAAACTAAAGTAATTGGTTTATTTAAAGATGGTAACATAGTAGATTCCATTAATGATGAAGGATATATTGTACTAGAAAAGACTAATTTCTATGCCGAGAGTGGCGGAGAAGTTGGAGATAGTGGAACTTTAGAATTCAAAGATGGTATTGTTAATGTTGAAGATACTATTAAAGCTCCAAATAAACAGCATTTACATTATGTAGTTACAAATGGAATTACGATTAATGTTAATGATGAACTAACAACACATATTAATGTTCAAAGAAGAACAAATATTTCACGTAATCATAGTGCTGTTCATATCTTACAAAAGGTTTTACAAGAAACTTTAGGAGATCATATTAAACAAGCAGGTAGTTATGTTGATGAATATCGTTTAAGATTTGACTTTACTCATTTTGAAAAGATTGATAATAAAGTCTTAGAAGATATTGAAAATAAAGTTAATGAAATAATTAATAAAGGATTACCATCTACTATTAAGTTAATGAATAAAGAAGAAGCAATAAAAACTGGTGCTATGGCTTTATTCAATGAGAAATATGGCGATGTTGTTAGAGTTGTAAACTTTGATAATTATAGTATTGAATTCTGTGGTGGATGCCATGTTACTAACACTTCTAATATTGGATGTTTTGTTATATTATCTGAAGAATCAATTAGTAGTGGTGTTAGAAGAATTGAAGCAACTACATCTTTTAATGCTTATAAAGAATTAAAAGCTAAAGAAGATATTTTAAATAGTGTATCAAATAGTGTTGGTTCAACTATTAATGAAGTTGTTAATAAAACTAATTCTTTAATTAATGAATTAGACCAAGCAAAAGAAGCTTTAAAGAAGATTGAAGATGATTTAATTGATAATAAAGTCAATGAATTAATTAATACAAATAATAGTAATGAATGTATTAAAATTGTTGAAGTATTCGAAAATGCAAATAAGAATTTATCCTTAAAATTAGTGGATAAATTGAAAAGTTTGAATAAAGATTACTTTGTTTATATTATTAATAAATCAAATGATAAATTAGCATTATTTGCTGCTTGCTCCTCATCTCTTGTTAATAAAGGAATCCATTGTGGTAAGATTATTCAAGAAACTTCTAAATTAGCTAATGGTAATGGAGGAGGATCTCCTTTTATGGCACAAGCTGGTGGAAGAGATATTAGTAAAGTTAATGATATTCTTAATTATATTAAGGAGAACGTTAAATAATGAAGATAATGGGTTTAGACTTTGGTACTAGAACCATCGGAATCGCATTAAGTGATGATTGTAAGATTATTGCTAGTGGATTCGAAAACTTTACCTATAAAGAAGGCGATTATGAATCTTGTTATAATCATTTAGTTGAAATCATTAAGAATAATCGCGTTGATGAGATTGTTATTGGATTGCCATATCATATGAATGGAGATGCTTCTGATAAGATTGAAATTATTAATAAGTTTTCAGAAGAATTAAGTAAAAGAAGCAATATTAAAGTTGTTGGTATGGATGAAAGATTAACTACTGTATTAGCTCATTCCTATATGCTTCAAGCAGATATGAGTAGAGCTAAAAGAAAGAAAGTTGTTGATAAAGTGAGTGCTGTTATAATCTTAGAAGATTATATGGAAAGGAAGAAAAATGGAACAATCAAATAAATTATTAGTTACTGATGAAAATGGATTAGAAAAAGAAATGGAGATAATGTTCACATTTGATTATAATGAAAAATCATATGTTGTATATTTTGATCCAAATGATACTAACCAAGAAGTAGCGGTTTATGCATCTGTTTATGATTCTAGTGGCAATTTATATCCAGTTGAAAGTGAAGAAGAATGGGATGTAATTGATCAGATGGTTGAATCATTTACTAGTGATGATGAAGAAGAAAAAGATGATGTTCAATAATTATTAATTTGTGGTAGAATAGATAAGTTATAAAGGAGACTAATTATGGAAAATACTAAACAAATAGTTATTACCGAAGAAGGTAAAGAAGCCTTATTAAAGGAATTAAATAATTTAAAAGAAGTAGTTAAACCTGATGTACTAGCAAGATTAAAAGAAGCTAGAGAACAAGGCGATTTAAGTGAAAATAGTGATTATGATGCAGCTAGAAATCAACAAGGACAAGTAGAAGCTAGAATTAGAGAAATCGAAACTATCTTAAATAATTGTCAAATGATTGATGAAACTGATACTAATACTGATGTTGTTCACTTAGGTCAATATGTTGAAATATTAAGAGAAGGACAAACTAAAACTCAAACATATAAAATCGTTGGAGAAACTGAAGCAGATCCTTTAAATGGAAAAATTTCTAATGAATGTGCATTAGCAAAAGCTGTTTTAAATAAACCAGTATCTAAAAATCCAATTGAAGTTAGTGCTAAAGTACCATACAAAGTTTATATTAAATCAATTAAAGTTAAGTAAAGGAATATTTAATATTCCTTTTCTTTTTATTATAATATTAGTGAGAAGGTAACAATTATGTATAAAACAGGTCAAATTGTGGAGGGTACTATTACTGGTATCCAAAATTATGGGGCATTTGTATCAATTGGAGATTGTGTAGGACTTGTCCATATTAGTGAGATTAGTGATGGCTTTGTAAGAAAGATCGATGATTTCTTACAAATAGGTAAAACATATACTTTTTATGTTATTGATTGTGATGAAGATGGAAAACATGTCAAGTTATCATATAAAAAGATTCATGAAGACACTAAAAATAGATATGTTTCTAGATCAACAAAGATATTAGATGCTAATACAAAATATTTTAATGATACTTATTTAGAAGTTAAAAATGCTATTAATAATCTAGAGACTTCTTATTTAACTTTAACATATAAATCAGTTACAAATAGAAATGTTAAAGATATTGATTTTGATAATCTAGATTTTAATAAATATCTAAATGAGTTATTAGAAAAAGATACTTTAAAGATTAAAGAAATTCATCAAGAAGATAAATATGATAAATTAGTAATTGTCTCAGATTATGAACATTTTGATTTATATGATGGAGTTATTGATTATTTGGGGTTAGCAAAAGATAAACTAATATATTTATTAAATAACGCTAGTTTAAGTAGTATTGAGAATACTATAGATTATGTTAAAAACTATTCTTATAAAGTAATATTCATCTTTAAAGACGAATATAGTGAAAATGATGGGATTATATTCCGTTTGTTTAGAAAAGATTTAGAACAAAAAGATTTAGATCCTACTAAACACATCTATTTCTTTGGTCAAGAAGAAGATGAAGATTTAATTGATTTAATTAATAAAGAAAACTATATCTTCTTTAATGAAACTAAAATAGATACTAAATTTGGCACTTGTTTACCTTCT
>DCJD01000026.1:0-24785 GCA_002317215.1 Caryophanales bacterium UBA1709
CATGTGGAAACTATTGTAAGTTTAATAATTAAACAATAGTTTATTTTGATTAAGACAACACATGTTGTAACTATAAATATACTCAAGAAATAAGATTTATGAATACTAGTATTTAATAAAATGTATAGTTTTGTTGATTATATCATTATATTTTAAAGAATCTTGTTTCTTTTGTTTTTATTTGAAGATGTACATATTATTGTCATTAATAAACCAACTCTTAATATAAAAACATGTTTATTATTCTTGCTGTATATGAGAAAATATAAACATAATACTTATATTTTGAGTAGTGAGGAATAAGTTATGTCTTGTCGTTCTAATGTGTCGTATATATCGAAGAAAACAATTAGTAGAATTTTAATTATTTTTAACATGATGTTATCTGTTTTTGTTTTAACATCTTGTCAATCAACAGATAAAAAAAACATATATTTCAACAGGAACTAATTTTACTTATCAATGTGATTATAATCAAACTTCTGGAGTGACAACAGTTACATGGAGTACATCTATAAAAAATGACACAATATATGATATTAATCAGATAAAGGTTAAATTTGCTTGCTACTATGATGATGATAAAGTAGCAGGAAAAGCATTATATTATTCCCCATTAATTGAACACGGTAGTACTCAATTCATTTCATATACTTTTGACGTAAATAGAGAAGTAAATAAAGTAGGAATATCGGCTTGGGAAGCTGTTTCATATTCAAGTGTTTGGGAATCATACCAGGTCTGGTTTATATTAACTATAGTCATATGTTCTATACTTACAATATTGTTTTTATTTATAATCTTTAAAGATGACTTAGAATTAAAAGAAATATTTGATTTAATTGGTGCTGGTGCCTCTGTATGCACACCTCTTCTGATTCTAGATTTTTTATTTTCAATTGAAGATATTGCTGGTTCAATTTTTGATTGGGTTCCACTTGTTATTGTTTCTGGTGGTTTATTAGGAATTGTAATACTTGTCTTATTAGGATATTTAATAAAAGTTTTAATTAATACGCGTTTTTATAAATATATATCTGAAGACGAAATAGAAAAATATAAAAATGAAAATAATTTTGTATTTGCACAAAATACTAAATACTATACTTTCAGCAACAACAATAATAATATTACCGAGTGTTTAAACGATAAAGAGTCATTATTGGAATTTTCTCTTTCTTCCTTAAAAGAATTTTGTAGAGAGAACGAAATTAAAGGTTTTTCAGCGTTAAATAAGGATGATTTGGTTGATTTAATCATGGATTGGCAAGCTCAAGAAACGAATAAAGTAGCAGATAGAAAAACTTTCAATTCAAGTCAAAATAATTCTGTTAAAGAAAAACAAGGAATCAAATTTGATGACATAGCAGGGCTTGAGAACGCAAAAGAAATATTTAAAGAAAAAGTAATATTGCCTTATCAACATCCTGATTTATTCGAAAGGTTTGGAAAAAAAGCAGGTGGAGGAATATTATTGTATGGATTACCAGGCACCGGCAAAACTATGTTTGCTGAAGCGGCTTCTAATGAACTAAATGCTTTATTTATTCCGGTAATGTGTTCAGATATAAAATCTAAATGGTATGGAGAATCAGAGAAAAATATTAAAGATATTTTCACTAAAGCACGAAAATCTGGTAAGGCGATCATATTTTTCGATGAGTTTGAAGCGATTGGTTCTAAACGCACTGATGATCCTAATGATTTAAATAATGGGTTAGTTCCAGAAATCTTGGCTGAGATGCAAGGCATTAATGCTACTAAGTCTAAATCTACAATTTTAGTAATCGCCGCAACAAATAAACCATGGTCTATTGATTCGGCATTTTTAAGACCTGGTAGATTTGATGAAAAAATACTTATTACTCTTCCGGATTTTGAAGCAAGAAAAAAACTATTTGAGATTCAATTATCTAAAGTTCCTGTTTCAGATGATTTGGATTATTGCTATTTAGCTAGTATTACAGAAGGTTTAAACGGGGCAGACATAAAAGAAGTATGTGAGAAATTGAAGATGAACGCAATAAAAGATTCTCTGGAAAAAGGAGTAGAACAAACTATAGGTATGGATGATGTTGAAATGATAAAAGATAAAATTAAGTCTTCTGTATCACACGAAGATATTGAACAATTAAAAACATTTGAGAAGGAATTGGTGTAAAAATGAGCAAAAAATTAAGAATGATTATAACATCTATTTATGTAAAACAAGATGACATGAAAAATATTGAAAATGCAGATTTATCAAGTTTACAATATGATTTAAAGTGTCTTATGTCTAAAAGAAACGATGGTAAAAATTGCGTTTCAATTTTAAGGGTTTTTCCTACAATTGCATCATCAAATACTGCGAATATCGAGCTAGCAGCATTTGATGAAAATGTTGATCTTCTAGCAACCAATATTCATGACAAAATATGCGATTTTATTAATGAATATCTTGATTTAGACTTCAGTCATATAATTACAACGCATATTATGAATCCTCTAATAATTCGGGGAGACCTTAGCTAAAAATACAAGTAATTATTATAATATCAGGTGGATTAAATCCACCTTTTATATATATATATATATAAATTAGACAAAAATATTTATAATGTTATAATTAAGAAAAAGGAGATTTTTATAATGAAACGTATTAAAAAAGCCTTTACGCTTGTTGAATTACTTGTTGTTATTGCAATTCTAGCTGTATTAGCAACAGTAGGTGTTATTAGTTATGGTTCATTTAAAAAGAAAGCAACTATTTCTAATGATATAACATTAGTAAGACAAATTAATGATGTTTTAAAAGCCGAAGAAATCGAAGGAAATGTTCCAAATAATATGTATGAAGCAAAACAAATGCTTATTATTAATGGATATGGTATTGATATCTCTGCTCCTAAGATTTCTACAAAAGGATATTACCTTGGATATGATGTTAGACAAAATAGAGCCCTTTTATTAAACAGTTTAACTAGTACTAAAGCAGTTGAAGCACCAACTGATTATAAGATGGTAAATACTTATGATGTTTTTGTTGGAGTTGATCATTATATTGATAATTGTATTTTTAGTGAATATTTAAATAGAAATGCAACTGATGTTAGTGTTACAACTGATAAAGGTTTTGATGTTGGAGATTGTACTACATTACTTTCGTTTACATATTCAAATGCTTCAGTATCTAAAGATATTATTATTCGTACTAATTCAGAAGATACTAAGATTACAATTAACGACCAATCTAGTGATGGAAGAATTGATCACTATGGAACTGGTGGTTTCTTAAATGTTGTCCGTTGTGCTACTGCTTCTTATCATGAAAATGGATATATCCCACAAGGACAAATCGCATTTGGTAGAGTTGTTAATGAAGTTTATAATGATGACGAAACTAAAGGAGAATTATTAGGTTTACAAAATCTATTCCTTGTTGCTAAAGATACATCATCTTTTAATGAAATAGTTATCGGAGCAGCAACTAATGCAAAAATACCTTCTTTAGATAGAACAGATGTATCTATTCCAACAAAAGGAGTACTAGTTGTTGAGGTTCAAACTGGAGTAACAAATACTTCTGTATTAACTGACGAATATATTTATTTAACTAAAGCTGGTGTTATTGAACAAGTTGTAGTTAAAGATAAAGATAATGTTGCATATGAAGTTGCTAAAGATAGAGATGTTTCAGTTGACCAAGTTGGTGTAGCGGGTAAAATTGATACAACTAAAACAGCAGCAGAACAAATCACAAATATCTATGCTAAAAATGCTGCAGGAACATCTTATATAAATGCTAATGGTGATGATATTACTCTTGATCAAATTTTAACTGATGGTGTTTTATTAAATGTTAAAGCAGATGCAAGTAATCTTAATATTGGCACAAGTGAATTTGATGGTGGAGCAGGAGTAGAAGCTTTCCCATTCTTAATTTCTACAGCTGAACAATTTGTTAAGATTAATCAATATAATAATGGTTATTATTTTAAATTAACTAAAGATATTCAATTAAAATCAACTCAAGTTCAAAATTTTGAATATGATGATAATGATGGTTATTTAGATACCCTAACTGATGTTTCTATTGATGGAAATGGTAAAACCATTAAAACAAGTGTTACTAATACATTTAGTGATTATAATCCATATTTAATCGTTAGAACATTTGGTAACTTTACTTTAAAGAACGCTAAAGTTATTAATGGTAACGCAGTTATTTATTCTGTACAAGGAGATGCTACATTTAATAAAGTAATTGCATATGGTACTACAACTGGATCAAGTAATAACGCTTCAGTTAGATATATACAATACTTTGAAGGATCAGGAATTGATCAAACCATTAATTTTATAGATTGTGATAACTATGCTGATATTTTAGGTTCTGGATATACTGCTGTTTATATAGGAAACTTAAAATTTGTCGATAAGAATCATGATATCACTGTTAATTTTGTTGATTGTGATAACTATGGAGTTATTAGATCAACAGGTAGTGGCGCATCTATGATTCTTGCTAACCCAAATCAAACATATGGTTCTCAAAATAAAGCATTTATTAATACTACAAACTGCCATAACTATGGAGTTATTATCAGTAATAAATCCTATTCTAACTTATTATTATCTGGAGTTGGAGAACCTTACTATGGACCTAATAATAATGCATATAGAAGAGGCATTTGGTTAAATGGTGTATCAATTGATTATACAAGTAGTGATCATAGTGGAGATATGTATAATGCAATACTAACTGGATGTGGTGATAGTCTTACAGGTGTTGCAATCATTAATGCAAATTATCAAACTCTTGGAACAAGTGATGGTAAGTTTGTCTTAAATGAAGTTAATAATGCAACTACTTATAAGCTAATGTTCTCATTTGCAGCTAGTGGTAGACCATATAATGGTGGAAATGTAAATTATACACTAACATTTGATTCTACATTACCAAGTGATATTAACGTTGGTGAATGGATTAACAAAACTAGTGCTACTGAAGAGATAGTTACACATAATGAATATGGCGCAACTTATTATACTAGTGGTAATTCTTATGTATTCTATTCGGATACTGGATATATTACACCTGGCCATTGTCCACTTGCTTCATTTATTGCTTATAATGCAGATGGAGATATCTTGTCAGTTCAAACATATAGATATCCAGCTCAATAATATAAATAAAATATTAAAAAGATGTGAGAAATCACATCTTTTTGTATATTCTAAAGAGTATAATAATAATGAGCATTATAAGGAGAATTTGAAATATGAAATGTATTGGACATTGTGGAATAGATTGCAGTAAATGTGATACCTATATAGCAACTATTAATAATGATGATAATAAAAGAAAGGAAGTTGCTAATTTATGGAGTAAACTAAATAACTGTAATATTGATTATAAAGATATTAATTGCTTAGGATGTAAGATAGAAGGTATTAAATGTATTTATTGTGATATTTTATGTGAAGTTAGAAAGTGTGCATTAAGTAAGAATATTGAATTATGCAATAGTTGTGAAGAATTTAATGTATGTAAAAAGGTTAAACCTTTCCTAGATTCAAATATTAATATATTTAATAAATAAATATATTTATTTTATAGTTATAATATAATAAATAAAATGAAAGGATTATTAAATTATGCGAGTTATTTAAAAAGCCTTTACGTTAGTCGAATTACTTGTTGTTATTGCAATATTAGCAGTATTAGCAACAGTAGGTATTATTAGTTATGGTTCCTTTAAAAATAAAGCAGCTATTTCAAATGATATAACATTAGTAAGACAAATTAATGATGTTTTAATAGCAGAAGAAGCAAGTGGATATAAAGTCAAAAACATGTATGAAACTAAAGAAATGTTACTTGAAAATAATTATGGTATTGATATCTCTGCTCCTAAGATTTCAACAAAAGGATATTATCTTGGATATGATGTAAGACAAAATAGAGTTCTTTTATTAAGCAGTTTAACCAGTACTAAAGCAGTTGAAGCTCCAACTGATTATAAGATGGAGCATACATATGATGTTTTTGTTCCTGTAAATCAATATACTAATAATTGTATTTTTAGCCAATATTTAAATAAATATGCAACTGATGTTAATGTTACAACTGATAAAGGTTTTGGTGTTGGTGATTGTAATACTTTAAAAACATTAGATTATTCTAATTCATCATTAAAACAAGAAGTTCTAATCAGAACTAATAGTGCAACTACCGATATTACAATTAATGCTTCTTTAGATTCTGTTTCTCATTATGGAAATGCAGGAGTTATTGATATTCAAAAGATTGCTACAACATCATTTTGGGAATATGGTTCAGCAGCATTTATTGAATTTGCAGTTGGTAGAATTGTACTTACTAAAACAAGTGATGTTGAAGTTATTAATGTAGAGAAAAAAGATGAGAATACATATAATAACCCTATCATTGCTGATGGTGGAGTAGAAGAAGAAAATATGCCTGAGATTATATCTCGTGATCAAGTCACAGTTACTGATTCAAGAGGTAAAACTGAGCTTGTTCAAATTCAAATATTAGATAATAGCAATAATATTATTGAAGCAAACTCTGAACAAGTTTACGCATATTCAAATAATACAGTTGGTACTACTGAAAAGATAACCACAGGTATTAAACCTCAAAACCAAGATATAGATACTCTTCTTGGTTTAATTGTTTTAGATAGTGGTAGTCATGGTGGTGAAAAAGCATATAGTGAAGCTAAAAAAGAAGAGATTAAGAATGACTCTATAAATAGCAAATTAGATGAACAATTATTAGATCAAAATGATTATGTTGTTAGAGTTGATGATGTTGGATATACGAGTTTAGCAACAGCATTTAAGAATACCACTGATGGTTGTGTTGTTCGATTATTAAAAAATACTAACGTATTCTATTCTATTAATATTAATAATTCATTAACATTCAATTTAAATAATAAAACAATCAACATTAATTCTAATCCAGCTGATGAGAATGAAGTTGCTGCAGTTGGTGATTGGAATCCGATTGTAAATAACCTATTTAATGTAGCAAATGGAGTCAATTTAGTTGTTACAGGTAATGGTACTATTAACACATCTACAAATAGTACTGATTGGCAAACATCTCTAATTTTATTTAATTATGAAAACTCTGAAACTACTTGTTCATTAACAATAGAAGACGGAACTTATAATATACACGGTTCAATATTAACTGTTAGAAAGAATTGCACCGCTACTATTAATGGTGGATCATTTAATGAAACTAAAACAACCACAGGAACCAATATGTTTAGAGTTCATGGTGGTAGATTAATAGTTAATGATGCTAATGTTAATTTAAATGGAAATGCTGCAGCGTTCTATATAACATCTTCTTCATTACATTCTTATTGTATTATTAATGATATCAATATTCATTTGAACGCAACCAATAATGAACTTCTTGGTTATTGCCCTGGACTAACTTATATTTATATCAATGGCGGAACTTATTATATTGGTGCAGATAACCTCTTTGATGATTATTCAGATGAAATAACTGAACTAGTTGTTTCTGGTGGTTTCTTTGATGTTGATATAACACAGGACGATTACACTTATGATCCAGATTGGAGATATAGTGATTTTATCCAAAGTGGCAAAACAATAACATATAATTCTGAAAAACAGATGTACGAAGTTAACTAAAAAATAGCCTTGATATAATAATCAAGGCTTTTATTTTGCATAAATACATCATATATTAACAAATACATTTATTTTTCGAACAATAAATACTATAATTAATTGGATTGTTTTTATAACAATATATATATATATATATTAAATGAAAGGATTAAAAGATTATGAGAATTATTAAAAAAGCATTTACACTAGTCGAATTATTAGTTGTTATTGCAATCTTAGCTGTATTAGCAACAGTTGGTATTATTAGCTATGGTTCATTCAAACAAAAGGCTGCAATATCAAATGATATTACATTAGTTAGACAAGTTAATGATATCTTAATGGATGAGGAAGTAAGTGGAAATGTACCAAATAACATGTATGAAGCAAAAGAGATGCTTTTAGCAAATCAATATGGTATTGATATCTCAGCTCCTAAAATTTCTACTAAAGGATATCATTTAGGATATGATGTTAGACAAAATAGAGTAGTTCTAATTGATAACTTAACTAAAGTATCAATTATTGAATCAGCTTCTAATTATAAGATGGAAAATGCTTATGACATATTTGTCCCAGTAGATAGTTTTGCTACTAATTGCGTTTATAGCCAATATTTAAATAAATATGCTACTGATACTTCTATTACAACTGATAAAGGAGTTGATGCTGGTGATTGTTATACTTTACAATCATTAAATTATTCAAATATAAATAGTGCTAAAGATGTAGTAATACGTACTAATAGTGAAGCAACTGTATTATCGGTAACAGCACCATTAGATGAGATTTATCATTATGGATCTTGTGGTATTGTTAATTTAAATAATGTTTCTACTTCATCATATTATGAATATGGTGTTACTTCATTTATTGAATTAAATATTGGTCGTGTTGTACTTACTAAAACTAGTGATGTTGAAATTATTAATGTTTCTAAAAAGGATGCTAATTCATACAATAACCCAATTATTGCAGATGGTGGTGTATTACCTGAAAATATGCCAGATATTATTTCTAGAGATCAAGTAGAAGTTACTGCTGCTGGTGGTAAAACTGAACTTGTTCAAATTCAAAAAGTTAATAATAAAGGTGTTGTTGAAGGTACTGTTGAACAAATTTATGCTTATGCTAATGGTACTGCTGGTACTACTGAAAAGACTAATGTTCAAAACCCAACTGTTTCAACTGCTCTTGGTTTAATTGTGTTAGATAATTCAGGATTAGCTGGTCAAAAAGCTTATGCTGAAAATGATATTAATAATATTAAAGATCAATATGCTCCTAAAGCTTTCAACTCAGAAGTATTAGGTAGTCAAGAATACATGAATTGTAATTTTAGAATTGGTGCTGTTGGTTATAATACTCTTGAAGCAATTAACTCAACTATTAATTCTAGCTGTACTATTTATATGTTAAAAGATTATACTCAAACAACTGGTATCGAATTCTTAGATAGTATTAGTGGAAAAGATGTTGTACTAGATTTATCTGGTCATACGTTATTCACAATGACTTGGTTTGATATTCATAACGCTAATGGTACATCAACAATTCAAAATGGTATCTTTGCAGGTAATGCTCGTATCTATATGGAAAAAACCAATGGACATTTAGTTTTAAACAACATAACTATGCAAAGAAACTATGGTACATCAAATAAATATATTATGTTCTCTGTATCCGATTGTACTCTTGAAGTTAATAAATGTAATATCATTGGTAATCCTATTACTTGTGAATACTTTATTGGCAACTTTAAAGGCGGAGAAAAGATTATTATTAAAGATACAACTATCAATACTGGAAAAGATCAATGGTTAGATAACGATCAATCTTATAACAAAAATAAAGAATCTTATATAGAGTTACAAGGAACATCAGCTCAAGCATATACTGCATCTAATCTAAAGATTAGTGCAAACTATTCAATTAGTTATGATGTTAATGGAATTAGATATACATTATGTGCCTCTAAAGAAAACTGGTCAACTCATACTGCTAGTTCATTTGCTAATATTGATACATCTGCTAAAACTATATCAATTTCAACAGCTGCAGAACTTGCATTATTTGCTAAAAATGTAAGAAGTGGTACTAATTATGCTGGTTATACAGTTTCATTAAGTGCAGATATTGATATCTCATCTTATGAATGGCTTCCAATTGGTTATTATGATTCAAATGATACTTCAGTTAAATTTGCTGGTATATTCGATGGTAATAATCATAAGATAACTGGTATGACTATCGCATCTGGTACTACTACTAATGGTGTAGGATTATTTGGTTCTGTATCAATGTCTTCACAAATTAAAAATGTTGAAGTTAATGGTAACATCTTTACTGCAAGATATTATGTTGGTGGTATTGTTGGACATGGTTATACTACTATTACTAATTGTACATTCAAAGGAAATATCTCTGGTTCAAATTCTGTTGGTGGAATTCTAGGATCTGGATATGGTGTATTAACTAATTGTAATGTAATTGGTAATATCTCTGGTGAAAGATGGGTTGGTGGATTAATTGGTAACGCCCAAGAAGATTGTACTGCTACTAATTGTAGTGTTAATGGCGATATAACAGCTCTATATAGATATGCTATTGATGATGGTGCTGGTAATTATATTACAGGCTTTGCTGGAGCTGGTGCATACTATGGATTAGCTACTCAAGCTTCTACTTATAATGCAAATTGCACATATACCGGAACAGTTAAAGAAGCTGGAACTATTAAAGAAAATCAATATATCTCAGGATACGCTGATTAATAAAAATAAAGTAATGCCTTGATAAAACATCAAGGCATTTTTTATGTTTAAAAATATACGTTTAATATATATTTTGTACTAAAATAGTCACTTTCATAATAATTTCTTAATTAAACTGTATTTTATTTAAAAATTATTTTAATTATAACTAGAACTGTACTATAATAAGTTGGATTGTTATCTTAATATATATATATATATATATTAGATAAAAGAAAGGATTATAAGACTATGAGAATTTTTAAAAAAGCTTTCACACTTGTCGAATTATTAGTTGTTATTGCTATTCTTGGTGTTTTAGCAACAGTAGGAATTATTAGCTATAGTTCATTTAAAGAAAAAGCAGCTATATCAAATGATATTACATTAGTTAGACAAGTTAATGATATCTTAATTGATGAAGAAGCAAGTGGAAACGTTCCAACTAACATGTATGAAGCAAAAGAGATGCTTCTAACTAAACAATATGGGATTGATATCTCTGCTCCTAAAATATCAACTAGAGGATATTATCTTGGATATGATGTTAAACAAAATAGAGTTGTACTATTAAGTAGTTTAACTAGTACTAAAGCAATTGAAGCACCAACTAACTATACTATGGAGAATGCTTATGATGTATTCGTTTCTCTTGGAAAATATGATAATAGTTGTATCTTTAGCCAATATCTTAATAAAGATGCAACTGATGTTAGTGTTACTACAGATAAAGGATTTGATGCTGGAGATTGTAAGACTTTAACTTCAGTTACTTATACTAATAATTCAAATGCTAAAGATGTTGTTCTTCGTACTAATAGTGCAAGCACTGATTTAACAATTAATGCACCACTTGATAATGTCAATCACTATGGTACTGCTGGACTTGTAACTATTACTCAAGTTGCAACTACTTCTTATTATGAGAACGGTGTTGTATCATTTATTGAATTTAATATTGGACGTATTGTATTAACTAAAACAAGTGATGTAGAAATTATTAACGTTTCAAAGAAATCAGATAACCATACTTACAATAACCCAATCATTGCTGATGGTGGTGTATTAGAAGAAAATATGCCTGAAATTATTTCTAGAGACCAAGTTGACGTTATTGATCCAAGTGGTAAAACTCCTCTTGTTCAAGTTCAAAAATTAGACACTCTAGGAAATGTTATAGGTGGTACTGAACAAGTATATGCTTATGTAAATGGCGATGCAGGTACTACTGAAAAGACTTCTCTTCAAAATACAACAATTTCTTCCGTTCTTGGATTAATTGTTCTAGATGGTGGAAGTAAAGCTGGTGAAAAAGCATATAGTGTTGATCAAAAGAGTGCTGTTTCAAAAGATGTTATTCAAACTAAGATTGATGAAGAAGTAACTAGCACTAACCCAGATGTTTCTTATGTTGCTAGGATTGGCTTACAAGGATATCCTACATTAGCATTAGCAGTAAGTTTTGCTAAATATAAAGAAACTATTGTTTTATTAGATGATGTTAGTGAAAATATAACTTTTAACTATTCAGTTAAAGAAATCACAATTGACTTAAATGGTCATACTTGGTCTTCAACTGGTAGTACTATTTATATGACTTATTATGGTAAAAATCTAACTATTACTGGTAAAGAAGGAAGTATATTAACAACAACTAGCAGCAACCCTATTTACATATATGATGGAACTAGTAATAAGGTAACGTTTAGCTCTGATTTTGCTGGTACTGTTGAAAAAACAACTAAAGTAAATAGTGGTAAAGGTTCTGTTTATGCATATGGTGGATATTTCGCTAGTATGTCTAATATTAAAATTACTGATGATTATATTGGTAATACTGAAGCAAGACAAGGATATACTAAAGTTGAATTAGTAAACGCAAACAATGCTCCAGTATGTACAGTTGTAGGTGAAACAACAACTTATTATGCTAATATTAATAAGGCATTTGCAGGAGCTGTTAATGGTGGTACTATCAAGATGTTAAAAGATTATACAGCTACTAATACACCAGGAACATATTATCCAACTGCCCCTGTTACTTTTGATTTAAATGGTCATACATTTAATTTAGGTTCTTATACTAGCTTTGCTTATCTATATCAAAACACTTTAACAGTTACTGACTCAGTAGGAATTGGTTTATTAACTTCTAATAGTAATGCTTCTCCATTTAAGTTATATAATGATGCAAACTTAGTTGTTACAAATTTAAAATGTAATACTTCAAAAATTACAATTGTAACTTGTGATTCTGCAACCGCTACTGGAAATGTTACTTTAAATAATGTAACTGCTAAAGCAGCAAGCGTATTGTCAACTGGAACTGCTACATTTACTAATTGTACATTTGCTAATCAAGCAACAATTACTAATGCAGCTTGTGTTATTAATGGTGGAGAATATCCTACTCTAGCAGTTCAATTAAGCAAGCAAGCAAGCACATCATTAACTATAACAAGCGGAACATTTGGATATATTAATTTTGCAGATGGCTGCACGATATCTATAACAACTTGTATTCTTGATGAAGAATTAAGTGATGAAGATGATGTTGCATATAATATCAATGAATTAAGTGCTAATTATAGTGCTACTGATAATGGCGATGGTACTTGGACATTAACTCCAAAGAACTAATTCGATCAAATAATATTTAAGAGATGTTCAAATGAACATCTCTTTTTTAATATTCATTGCTACAATAATTGCAAAAAATAATAAAAATGTTCAAATGTTCTTATTTTGGTACATCACTAAATGTATAATAATTATGTCTATCTTAGATATAAGATATTCTATTATTATTTTAATAACCATAAAGAGTGTGAGTAGAGACAAGCTCGATGACTCACCAGCAACCTACTATTATAGCAAGGTGCTAATGCTTGATTCGATGGTTTAAGTATTGCATTACTCCCATCGAATAATGGGAGTTTTTTATTATTAAAGGAGGAAATAAAAAATGGAAAAGTCTATTATTACAGAGAAATTAGGATTATATGGTTGGAAAGAAATTGAACCAGTATTACTTGCTGCATTAGCTAGTGAATATCCATTATTATTAATTGGTAAGCATGGATGTGCTAAAAGTTTTATATTAGAAAGATTAGCAGAAGAATTAAATATGAATTATAGATTCTATAATGCTTCATTATTAAATTATGATGATTTAGTTGGGATACCTATTCCAAATAGTGATTATACTGAACTTAATTATATAAAAGGAAGAGAAACTATCTGGGATGGGGAAATAGTATTTATGGATGAGATAAATAGATGCAAGGAAGAATTGCAAAACAAACTATTCCCTATTATCTATGATAAAAGAGTACAAGGAATATCTTTAGATAAACTTAAATATCGATGGGCAGCGATGAATCCTCCTAGTATTCTTGATGATGATTATAGTGGGGCTATTGAACTAGATAAAGCTTTAGCAGATCGTTTTCCATTTATTATTAAAGTACCTGATTTTAGAACTTTAAGTAACGAAGATAGAAATAATATTCTTTTAGATAATGATTTAGGAAAACATAAACTAGATTATGATATTCATAAATTAATAGAGAAAATTAAGAATAAATATAAAGAGATTAAAAAAGCGACAAGTGATATGGCAAGAGAATATATATTATGTTTAGTACAGTTATTAATGAATAGATATAATTATATCTCAACAAGAAGAGTATCAATGTTATATGACACTCTATTATATGTCTATGCATCTTTAAAAGTTATTGACACTAAATATACCTTTGAAGATGCGATATATTCTCATATTAAATACGTTATTCCTAATAGATGTAGTGAAGAAATCGATGATTCAATGCTATTAAATATAGCTACAGAAGCAATCTCAATTAGTAAGATAAATAAGCAAAAAGATTTCTTTTTAATGGAACCTGGAATAGATAAATTAGTTAAGTTATTAAAATTTTATTCTGGAATAGATAATAAAAATATTAATGAGATAGTATCTGAATGTATCTCATCTATAAATGATTTAAAAGAAAGAACTATAATGGCTTTATTTGCGTTTATTAAACTAAAAGATAATCCAAATGTATATGCCAGTACAATGGATACATTATATACCTTATCTAAAGATATATATAATGGAGAAACTCATAGTGAAAAAGTATATTTACAAACTAAGAAAATTAAAAATATGGTAGATAGCGTTTTATCATCATTACAAGATGAGGAATATTATTCTATATTAAACAATGTATTGAACTATTTTAGTATGGGAAATAAAAATCTCTCCATTAATAATGAAGATGATTTATATAAAATAAAGGATTTCTTTGTTAAATATTATAAAGAGTTATTTAACAAAGAAGTAAAGTAATATGGGCGGACCTCCAAGCCATATAGTAGAATATAAGTTTATTGATAATAATGAATATTATTTAATTTCTATAAAACTTCTTTTGAAGAAGTTTAGATGTTCTATGAAAGGATTAGTTAAGAAAATATCACGTTATATTAATAAACATCCTGAAATAGTTAAATCAGAACTAATTGGTAGATATACTGTTTTAAAAACTATCAAAACTGATAATAACAAAAGATATATACCTATTACTAACATAGATACAATAATCAATATTCTACTTAAAACATATAATGGATTATATGTTCCTAACAAAGAATTAAATATAGTTAAAGAAAGATTTGAACAATCTTATTTAATTAAGAAAGAAGATTTAGAATATGGAAAATGATATTAAAAGAAGAATATTTAATTGTTTAAATCCTTTTAGCTGTACTATGAGTGAGTTTTTAAAACTTACTGATGTTGAATATAGTGATAAGATTCAAACCGCTTGTGTAACTTGTGATACCCATTCTAAGTTACTATTGAATAAGAATTTTATTGATACATATTGCAAAACTGATGAACATTTATTTATGCTAGTGATGCATGAAATGTATCATATTGTATTAGGGCATACAAAGCTTTTTAAAATAGCAAATAAGATAGATAATATTGTATTTGATGCAATCATAAATTCCCTACTAATTAAAACTTTTAACGATGAATCATATAGTTCCTTTTTTACAAACTTAAATAGCTCTAATACTTTTCCTTCTTGTCTTCTTCGCCCTAAATCAAAAGATACACCTAAAAAATATATTCCTTATTTAGACTCTTTATATGAGAGTGATAAAACAACATATATTGAATTATATGAGCTTATGTGTAAAGAACTTAACGATAGAAATGCTATTCAATATTTTCTTATTGGCAATCATGGAGAGATTGAAGTTAATGGTCTTTATGATGAACTATACAGAAAAATAGTCAAATCTTGGCCTGAAAATATGTTTATTAAAGGAAGAGATCCTATTGGACAAGATATAAAAAGAAAATTTAAAGAAGAGAATCTTTTTATAGATAGAAAACAAGAATTTTATAAGTTTTTAAAAAAGAAGGGTTTAATTGGAAATAATAATTGTGTTAAAGATTATGGGTTTACAAATACTACTATTAACTCATTCATACCTAATATGAGGGATAGAACAATATATACAAAAAGAAAATTCTATCAGCCACTTATTTATATGAATACTAGTAAGATTTATAAGATTGATGATAGACAAAACAAATCATTTATTTATGTTGATGTTTCTGGTTCAGTATTTAATTTTGTTAACAGTATGCTAAGTTTGCTTAAAGAACCAGTAAAAAAGAAGTTATGTGAACTATATGTTTTTTCAACTAAGGTTTATAAGATGGATATTAATGATTTTAATAAAAAAGCAATTAAAACAACTGGTGGTACAGAGATTAATTGTTGTTTTGAACATTTCTTTAACGAGAAAAGAAATGCAAAAAGAATAATCATTATAACTGATGGTTTTACTGGGAAAGTTTATAAGAAATATATTGATAGATTAAAGAACATAGAAGTGGATGTAATTTTGTTTGGAGATAACACAACTAAAGAAGAATTAAAAAATATAGTTAATGAATTTTGGGAGATAAAATAATATGAAATATATGGCGGAATATGTTGGACCTGGTCATCCAGATCGATTAGCAGATACTATAGTTGCAAAGATTGTTGATTATGTGATTAGCAAAGATGAAAAAGGGCTATGTAGTTTAGAATGTGCAGTTAATAACTATAATGTTTATATTACAGGTAGAATTGCAGCTGGAAATAATAAGTGCGTAATTAATAAAAGACAGGTTAAAGAGATTGTAGAAGACGTTTATAAACAAGCTATGTTTTGCAAAGAAAAAGGTTTTGAACCTTTCTATCAAAACTTAAGAATTATAGATGATATTTGTTATGACAAATTAAGCAACGAAGAAAGAAACATACGTGTGTTTAGCGATGATCAATGCATTTGCATTGGGTATGCTTATAATGATGAGCTAACTAATTATATGCCTATTGAACATTATATAGCTATTGATCTTGGTTACACTTTGCGAAGTGAAATTTTAGATCAGAAAAATACCGGTATTGGACTAGATTATAAATTACTAGTCGTCCTTGATGAGACAAATGGTGTTTATAGATGGGACCATATTACAGTTTCAATCTTGAATAAGATAGGATATGATAATGTCTCTTTGATTAATTTTGTTTGTAATCAGATTAATAGTCGTTTACATGATCTCTTTGATGGAACAAAATATCAAACTTTAAGCAATATCGAGGAAAAATTGATAGAGGTAAATAGCGGTGGAGACTTTAACAAAGGAGGGCCAATAGGAGATAATGGTCTATCTGGGAAGAAATTGGTGATTGATTATTATGGTCCTAGGGTTGAAATAGGTGGAGGAGCAATATGGGGAAAAGATCCTCATAAAGTGGATGTTATTGGTTCATTTATTGCTAGAGAAGTAGCGGTTGATTTAGTTAAGAAATATAAATATAAAGAAGTAAAAGTTAAGGTGTGTTTTTCACCAGGTAAAGAATGTCCCGATTATATAGTAGCAAGTTATAAAGATGCGTTTGGAATTGAAAGTATAGTTCCTAAAGAAAGAATAAGCGGTTTATCATTTTATACAATTGATGCAGTTTATAAAAGATTTGAGTATATATTTAAAATTATAAAACATACATTAACTCTATGGAACCTTTTCAGCTCTATTCAATAAGTTAATTTGATTTTTAGAAGGAGGGAATTATGAGTGAGATAGAAGATTTAAAAATATATATTGTAGAAAGTAATCCTAGTATTTATTTATGTTTGAAATATGCTTTTATAACATATCCGAATATAGAAGTTATAAACGATACTATAGAGAACTTTTATTTAGATAATAAAGATAAGATAGATTGTTTAGTATCTCCTGGTAATAGTTATGGGATTATGGATGGAGGATATGATAAAGGATTAAGCAATATTTTAGGTGATGATTTTCAAAAAATCGTTCAAGAATATATTAAGAAAAACTATTATGGTCAACAAATAGTTGGAACATCTTTCATTATTAAAACCACTATTCCAAATCTATCCTTAATACATACCCCAACAATGTTATTACCATCCATTATTAAAGATGAAAGTGTCGTTTATAATTGTATGAGGTCTACATTAATTTGTGCCTTAAATAACAATATTAAATCTCTTGTAATCCCAGCATTTGGTGGACAATGTGGGAAGGTTAATCCTATTGAATTGTCTAATCAATTGAGAATGGGTTATGAACAAATACTATTTAGAAAAACAATTATTTAATAATATAGTGATATACTTAATATAAATATATAAAGGAGATTTATAATATGCCAAATCCACCACTACTTTTAAAAATGATTAGTACTGTTTTATTATCGGTTATTGCTATTATTTTATTTTTACTAGATAAAAATTCTAAAGCTAGAAAACTTTGTATGATTGCGATGATATTATGTACATTAGGTGATTTCTTTATGACTAATATCTTTAAGATTAATAGTTTAGTTACAATGGCAATTGGGGCTAGTTTATTTATCAGCGGTCATATCTGTTATGGAGGAATGTTTAGAGAATTAGTTAAAGATAATAATTCTAAACTTGTTAATAATGGATTTTATATTGGTTTTATAGTTGCATTATTACCATTAATAGTAATGCTAATACTTGCTTATACTATTGCTCCTATTAAGCCATTTATTCTATATGTAATATTTGTCCCAGTATATACATTAGTTATTGGATATCATATTGCATGTGATTATAGCTATAGTTTTAGTATTAAAAGTTATAGAAGCATTATATTAATGCTAGGGGTAACTTTATTCTATGTTACTGATATATGGATATTCTTAAATATGTATAATTTATGCAATATAGAGAGTGCTATATGGCATTTCTATCCACTAGCGCAATTACTAATAATTGTGTTTTCCAAGAAGATAAATTTAATTAAAAAGTAATGTACCTTTATTGGTACATTTTCTTTTTAATCTATGATTATATATTTTATTTATTAAAATATATCTAGGTGATGATATGAAGGAAATAATAATATATAGTAATTACAATGAAGCAGAATTATTTAGAACATTAGCTAAGTATGGGAAGAACCTATTTGGTTATAGAGTTTTAAATACTAAAGAATTAGTAGAGTATTGCTTAAATCAAGTTGGAGAGACTAGTCCAAAATGTATTAGTCAGGAAGAACAAATAAGTTTTATTTATAGCCAAAATTGGAACGAAAAAGAGCTTGGAAAGAAATCCTATCAAACTTGTGTTAATATTGCAAATACCATTAATACATTAAGAAGTCTAATAATAAATGTTAAAGATTTTGATACAGATAAAAAGGCTCTTTCAGATTTGTTTTTTAAATATGATGAATATTTAAATATGAATAAATTATATGATGATAATAGATTAATCAATTTGGTTATTAATAAAGAAATTAAAATCGATAACGAGGTTGTTTTATTTAAACATGAAGAACATACATTTATTGAAGATGAATTGATCAAACAAGTATTTTCTAATGTTAATAAAATAGATGTTTCATATCTAGCACAACAAGAAAACAATAATGAAAATATAACTTACAGTACTTGCATTTCGAAAAAATCAGAGATATTAAAAGCTTTTAAAATTATTAATACGAAAGGATATAATCTTGATCAATGCTTAATTATACTTGCGGATCCAACATATGCAAATGAAACATACAACATTTGTCACCAGTTGGATATTTCATATACATCATTATTTGGAAAGCCGCTATCTGAATCTAACACCATTAAAATATTTAAAATGTATAGAGACTGGGATGTCACGAATTTTAATAATATAGATTCTTTAAGACGAATGATTAAATCATCACAGTTTAACAGTTTGCTACTATTTGGTGAAGATCACTTTGAAGATGCAGATTTTATTATTAAAGAATTAGGAAATCTAAAAATATCAACCAATAAAGCCAAAAACGATTATAAAGTTAAAGATTATGAAGACTTAGTTTCTGATTCTGTTTATTATGAGAAAAATTTGTGTAGCACATTTGGACTAAAAACATTTAATAAGGACCAAAACCACGAGTATTTAGCCTATTTAAAAAATATTATAAAACAACTTGAACTTCCGCTAATTGATTTTTTAAATAGATATACAATTTCTGGCGAAGATGGTATAGATGAGGAAGCCATTAAACATATTAAGGGCTTTTTAGAAAAAATAGAAAAATATGATTTATCGATTAGTCAGCAAAATCCACTAGTAAAAGAACTTTACAATACTCGCGTTCTTAAGACTATGAGTAAAGAAAAATCTATTTGCATTACAGATATATCCCATGCTTTTCAATCTATTAGAAAGTATGTATTTATTTTAGGCTTATCGAGCGATGTTTTGCCAAGAGAATACGTTGAAAATTCTTTGTTCTTGGATAGTGATTTTGAACTATTAGACCCATCATTAAAACAATACTTACCAGTTAAGGAGAATTATTTAGATGAACAAAAAAAGCGATATGATCAATTAATTAAAATATTAACTAATTTTTCTAGCATATTGCATTTATCTTATCCTATTTATGATATCGCAGCAGTTGAAGATAAAAATCCAAGTAGTGTAATATTTGGTAAACCCGGAATATATGATCACATTGATATTGATGACAAACATATTATATTTGATAGCTTTGAATCCATGCTTTTGCCTCAAGATAAATATTTTTCAGATTGTTTAAAGGGGAATATCCACGAGAGCAAAGAAGAAGAATTTGATGAAGTTGTTGTTTCTAATGATAAACTTATTCCAAAAGATTCATTAAAATCTTATAGTCCTAGCGCAATTCATGCTTATTTTGAATGTCCTTTCAAATTCTTTGCTAATTATTTCTTTGGAATCAATCCAGATGATGAAGATGATCCTTTTGATTTAATTAAAGCGAATGAATACGGAACATTAATACATTCTTGCATGGAAAAACTTATTGATAAAATCAGCAAGGAAGAGTTTATGAAAAACGCCAAAAAGGAGTTTGATGATTTTTTCAAAAGGAACCCTCCCATTTCTGATGATGAAGTTAAACAATCAGCAAACACAAAGAATCTATTTTTAAAATGTGTAGAGAATGGATTTGATAAGTTACACGATAAGAATATTGTATCTGTCGAGGAGGAAATTATAGGCAAATTTCCTAATAAAGGCCTTAAAACTTGCCCTAAAATTATTATTAAAGGAAGACCCGATTGTATTTATGAAGAAAATGGAAAGTACGTAATAGTCGATTTTAAAACCGGATCTAAAATCAAACATATTAATAATGATGCCAAGACATGTATGCAAGCATTATTTTATGCTTATTGTTTTGAACTTACTCATGAAGCTGAGGCTGCAGAAGTTGATAGGGTTGAATATCATTATTTAAAACATAACGCTATTGTTAGTTGCAAATGGGATAATGCAACAAGAGATGTAATATATAACATCCTCAATGCTTTTATTTCTGGTTTAGAAAATAATTATTTTCTGCCAAGAAGCACTATTAATACAAGAAAAAAAGACCCTGATTTAACACGTGGAGAAATAAAAAAATATTTGTTTCCAAAATATTGTGAATTTTGTAAGATAAAAGATCTTTGTTCAGTAAAAACAGGAGTAGATACGGAGGATGGCGATTAATATGTATAAACCTAAGGACTTTTCAACTCGTTTTGAGTTAGTCGACAATATATATGGTAACTATTTTGTAATTGCCGGTGCTGGTTCAGGAAAAACTACTATTTTAGTAGAAAGAATGGTTTCAATTATTGAAAAAGGACGTTGCACCGTCGATCAGATTTGCGCAATTACTTTTACTAAAAAGGCGGCCAGTGAATTTTATAATAGATTTTATAAAAGATTAAATGATAGAAGCAATCTAATCCCTGGAACTAAGGGTGAATTAGATGGCTTTCTTGGCGATGCAAATATAGATACTATTAAAAAATGTAAAGAAGCCTTAAACAATATTGATAAGTGTTTTTTAGGAACGATTGACGCTTTTTGTAATAAGGTTTTAAAGGAATATCCATCCTTGTGCGGTGTTGATCCTAACTCTACAATTTTAACTGATGCTTTTGATAAGAATATTGTTCTAAGTAAGGAATTAGATAATATAGCAAATGGATTATATGATGATGGTGTTAACAATTTGCAAGAGAAGTTTTTTAAATATAAAAACGTTATCAAAAATGCTAAAAACGTATTTATTCGCAATATTGATACATTTTTGACACATCAAGACTACAACATTCAATATTATCACCCAGATCTTAAAGATCCGGTTTTTAATGGTTTAATTTCAAAATTAAATGATATTAAAAGCCAAATAAAAAATATCTTAGAGTTTCTTGTAAAAAGTGGATTAAAAGTCGAATTGGCAAAAAGCGAAAATTTTGAGTCTAATAAAAGCATCCTTCTATCAGACTGGCAAGAAAAAGATTTTGAACAAGTCATACATGCATTTGATGATATTTTTTATGTTTATGATAGTTCGTTAGATTTTGATAAAGATAAAGTAAAAATTAAAATTTTAAAAGACATTTCTTCAATGAAGATTATTGACTCATCACCATATAAATCAAACTTTTATGATTTTGTTTTTGGAAAATCTGCAGTTGATTATTATGGATTTACTGTTGACCCATCTCTTAATTTAAAAGAGGTAATTGACTCTATTAGATATTCATATGCTATCGATTTCTTCGTTTCAGCAACCCCTTATATTCATAAATCTTTAGTAGAAAATGGTACAATGACTTTCTATCAAAATTTATTAATGATTAGAGATGCTTTAAAGAAATCTTGTTTAGTTAAGGATCATTTATTAATTGACACACTCAAGAGAAAATATAAAACTTTTTTAATCGATGAATCACAAGACACAAATCCTTTGCAATCCGAGATATTTTTCTATTTAACGACAACAAACTATGAATCTCAGTGGTATGATAATAAACCAGATAAAGGCTCTTTATTTATAGTCGGAGATCCAAAGCAATCAATTTACAGATTTCAAGGAGCTGATATAAGTTCTTATAATTTTACTAAAGGTTTGTTTGCTTCATTTGGTGGAATAAAGTTTCTAGACTGCAATTTTAGGTCGAGTTCTCCATTAAAAAATTATTTCAATAATACTTTTGATACCATGTTTATTGAAACACCAACTACTCCAATAAAACAATGCAAATATGATTCTATTAATAATGAAAGTGACCCAAAAACCAAGTCAACTCTTTCAAACCCAGTATATGAAGTATGCGCTAAATATAATGCAGGAGCAGAAACTGTTTCGAGTTTAGTTTCCAATCTGGTCCATAGTAAAATTCAATTTACTGATGTAAAGATTGATGATTTAGGCAATGCTATTGATAAGAATGCTATCGATATTTCTTGTGGAGACATTATGATAGTTCCTAACTCTAAACAACATAAAGTTTCTAAGATTACGAGATTACTACATGAAAAAAAGATACCTTGTTATGCAGAGGGAGAAATATCTTTCCGTAACTGTAAATCACTAATTTATCTATATTATCTTTATAGATATATAATTATTAGAGACAACGAGTCCTTGGGCGGATTAATATTTTCTGATTATTATAAGTATTCATTTGACCACATCGCAAGTGTTTATAATAAAAAACGAGATATAGCTTCATTTCAAGAAAAAATCGATTCTAGCCTCGAATCGATTATAAAAGAAAAATTTACAAAACCATCACATTTACTTGAGGTTTTATTAAATGATTTAGATCTTTTTGCGAAGATAAATAATGATTATTTGACTGAACTTTATAATGCTATTGAGTTGCTAAAGGATGCAGAGAATAACGGATCTGTAATTTCTTTTGAAGATGGAATAGATTTTTTAGAAAAATTATTATTCGATACTGATGTAGAAAGAATTACTCAATTATCTACAGATAAAAACTATGTAACGGTTTCTAATTTACATAAAGTTAAAGGACTTCAATCTAGAATAGTTATTTTGTATGGAATGACGGGTAATAATAAAAAAGAGCCAAGCAATAGTTTTGATAGAATAAGTAATATAGGACACATATTTAGTTTAAGCAGTTATGGAAATTTTAATGCCTGCGAAACAAATATGTATAGCACCGAGAGAACTAATGAAGATGAGTTCAATGACGCCGAACTTATTAGACTTGTATATGTTGGCGCAACTAGAGCACGCAATAATCTTTTTATTGTAAATGAATATTCTAAAAATGATCCTGACAAACCACACAGCAGTAATTTTTATAAAGAATTAGTTACTAAAGAAGTTATAAAAATGTTTGATGAAACTTCGATGAAAGAAACATTAGAAACAGATACTGACACTTTTTCTCCATCTTCTGTAGTTGATTCAGATTCAAAGGAAACTGACCCATCAGAGTTTAATAACAAACCAACTTATAATCTAAGCCGACCTAGCGACACGAATAGTAAAACAATTGATCTAGTTGATCCAGAAACTAATCAAACATACAGAACTAAAGAAGAAAAAGAAAGAGCAGAAATAGGAATTAAAACTCACGCCTTACTTAAGAAGATTGTTGATCTAACTAAAAATAAGAAAATTAAAGTTCAAATGGATGTTGAAGAACTAGTAAATAATATGTTTGATAAATATCAAAAGGAACTAATCCAAATGGGTAATACATTTATAACTCAAGGTTTTGATCAAAATGGAATTGTAAATAAGTATCCATATAATAATTTATTTGAGCATATTAAAGATTTAGATGAAGTATACACTGAAATTCCATTCTCATATAAAGAAGGTATGAATATTGTTTATGGTGTAATAGATTTATTATATAAAGATAATAATGGTAAATGGATAATTGTAGATTACAAAACTAATCTAAGCACAAAAGATATTTATTCTCATTATAAATC
>DCJD01000026.1:24873-44532 GCA_002317215.1 Caryophanales bacterium UBA1709
AATAGTATGAATAAGATAAAAATAACAGTCATGAAAGTAACTTATTATCAAGATCTTTCAGAAAAATATGAGAAAACAAGAACTCATCAATGTGATATGGTTAAAGGTAGAGTGTTTATTAGTAAAGATGGTAAAAAACCAGATGGACTATGTCAAAGTGCTTGGGAATCTATGAAACCATTTGTTGATAAACTAGCTAATAATATATTTGATATATATGATGGTTGGATGAAAAATCCTAAAAGTGCAATGATAAGTTGCAATGATGGATTTAGACCAGTTAGCTTTTATTTAGAGGTACTAGAAGATTAGTACCTTTTTTCTTATTCATGTCCCATTTTTAGTACATATAATATATTATAATTATGGTGCAGGGGATAACATATGACTTCTAATTCTAATCCAAAAACTCCTAAATTTTACAAAAATAGCAAATGTCTACATAATGTTTCTAGCGACTTTTCCCCTATTGTCGCTTATTCTCAAGGATTAATTGAAGGAGTCATTATAGCTTTAGAAGAAGTAAAGCAAGGTTTAAAAGAATATTCTGTTTCTAACGAAGAAATAGAAGAATTTATCCAAACTTATTCTAGGCGTATTGATGAAAGAGTCTCAAAAACTCTTGAAAATTTAATCCCCCCTACTAATAATTAATTCATTTTAATTAATTGTGTACCTCCTTTCCATATCCCTTGTCAATTGACAAGGGATTTATTTTATATAAAATTAAATGTATGAAATTTTACAAGGAATTAAGTCTAAATAACAATCAAAGAATTATCTTAAGAAGTCCTTCTAAAGATGATGCCATTGATATTATTGAATATTATAAGAAAAGTCATGATGAGACTGACTTTTTAAGTTCAGATAGTAGTGAGTTTAATCCTTCTATTCAACAAGAAGAATCTTGGATTAAAGATATAGTAGAATCTGAAAAGAAAATAGCTATATTTGCTATTATTGATAATAAGATTATTGGTGGTGTTGGTGTTGAACCGATATCTAAATTATCTAGATTTAATCATAGATGTAATATAGGGATAGCAATTCTTAAAGATTATTGGGGAATGGGTATCGGAAGAATATTAATGGATGAAGCCATTAATAAAGCTAAAGAAATAGGATATAAACAAATAGAATTAGATGTCTTAGAATCTAACACTAGAGCATATGCCTTATATATAAAACTAGGTTTTAATATTATTGGTAAAAATCCATCTGGATTAATTATTAATGGTATTAAAGAAGTAGAACTTAGAATGATGAAAGAAATATAAAAATATGGAGATTATTCTCCATATTTTTTAATATATTTCTTTAATACGATTCGATAATGAGGATCATAAGCTTCTTTATATGTTTTCGAATGAGAAACTATTGGATAGTTTTTTTTAATGTATCTAGTTAGATAGATATCTAATTCTTTAATATTAAACATAAACATATTATTCATCGTTAGATTCCTTAATGTTTGAATCTTTCTTTTAAAAGATTTAATATTACCTTTTTTCTTTGAATTACTCTTAATAAATATATTATTTAATTCTTCGTTGCTACCTTTAAAGTTAGCAATATTTAATCTAACATATCTATTCCCTATATCGATATATAATTCTTTTTCTTTCTTAGTAATGTTCTTTTTCTCATCTATGATCATTTTTAATGATTTCGAAGCATCACTAATCATATGTCCTCCACCAAATTCATTTTGATAGATTAATTTAATATAATCTTGAATTTCCATTTTAGGATATTTCCTAGAATGGATAACTAAGATATTTAGTATTGAACTCATTATTGAACTAGTTTACTTGGAACTAACATATTTTGGCATTTAGTCATAATAGCATTAAATCCAACAGCATAACTATCTCCAGCACCAATAATAGATACACATCCTCTTGCAACACACTCAACAAATCCATATCGATTAGTCAATACAGCAATACAAGAATCAGGATTTGGGAAATTAAATAAGACGAATGGATAATCAACACATCCTTTAGATGATTTAGTCATTCCATTTTTAACTCTTAAATTTGCAGTAATTCTAGGATAAATAACATTACCATTACAATCTTTAGTTTCACCAACTATAAACTGATAAGTACGATCTGGTTGGATGCTTGTCCATTCCTTCATTGGTTCCCAGTTTTCCTTATTAGCTACAGATAATGCTCTAGTAATTAATACAAGAGATAACTTAACTTTAATATATTGTTCCCATGGGTTTGAATCGGTTGGAACAAAGTTTGGCATTGTTTTAGTTAACATTAACATTAAGAATAGAAACTTAAATGTTATTGGATTAAAAGCATTTTTAATTAAAGGAGCAAATATGCCAAGCATTTCTAAAGGAGAATTTCCTTTAAATACACCAAGTAAAGATTTAATAGATTTAAAATACATTTTACATACTTTTAAATCTTCTTTTTTACTGCCATCTTTCATTTCAATATATCCAGGATAATTACCTTGATATACTTTGAATCTTCTTTCTTCTTTAGTCTTTTTAGCTTCTTTATCTGTTAAGAAAACCATATAACAACTAAGTGGATTTTCATCATCAATTACTCTAAATTCAACAACACCATTAATATCTTTAAATGCTTTAACTTGTTTTGGATCTTCCTCCAAAGCCACTCTTAAAGCAGGAAAAGCCGCTTGAAAATATATCTTAGTTGTTAATACATCAATAGCATTAGCTTTCATAACTAATCTTCATCTTCCCAATTATCTTCTTCAATCTCTTTACCCATAATTTCCATTACTTTTTCCATTATGCCTTGAGAAGATAATTTATATAAAGCATATAAATCTTCTGGTTTTCCTATTGGACTAAATTCATCAGGAATACCAATCTTAGTTAATACACATCTTTTACCAGATTGTGCTAATACACTAGCAACAGCATCACCAAGTCCACCAATTATACTTGCCTCTTCTACTGTAACAATACGTCTTGTTTTAACAGCAGCATCTAATATAGCTTTTTCATCAATAGGTTTTAAAGTATGCATATTAATAACTTGAGCACTTACACCTTGTTTTTCTAGTTCAAGAGCAGCGATTAGTGCATCTCTAACTGGAACTCCAACAGCAATAATAGTAACATCATTACCATCTTTTAACTTCATTGCTTTACCAATTTCAAATTCAAAATTATCTTCTCCAGTATGAAGTAAAGGTTCCATACCTCTACCAACTCTTAAATAGAAAGGACCATTTACTTTAACACAATCTTTAATTGCTCTACTGCATTCATAAGCATCACATGGTATTACTACTGTCATATTTGGCATAGATCTCATAATAGCAAAATCTTCAATACAGTGGTGAGTAGATCCAGCAGTACCAAAGCTTAAACCACCATGAGTAGCAATAATCTTAACATTTAAGTTTTGATAACAAATATCAGTTCTTATTTGTTCGCAAGCTCTCATTGATACAAAAGTTGCAAAACTACTAGCAAATGGGATAAAACCGACTTTAGCCATACCAGCAGCCATACCAAATAAGTTTTGCTCAGCAATACCAACATTAAACATTCTATCTGGAAATTTATTACCAAATATACCAGTATTGGTTGATTTTGCTAAGTCGGCAGTTAAAGCTACAATTCTTTCGTCCTTCTCGGCAATCTCGGCAAGAGCTTGTCCATATGCTTTGCCAGCACTCATTTTACTTGCATCATATGCATTCCATTCTGTACCCATAACTAACCTCCTATAGTATCCATATCAGTTTCTTTGATATAGTTAATCATTTTTTCAACATCTTTTGGATTATCACCAAGTGAAACATAATGAGATAATACTGTTCCTTGATATCCAACAGCTCCAGCTCCTTTACTAGTATCACTAATGATACATACAGGACCTTCTTTATAATTCCAAGCTTCATTTAATGCTTTGTCAACATCTTTCATTACATTACCTTTACATTTAATTACTTTAAATCCAAAGGCTTCAGCTTTCTTATCTAATGGTTCTAGTTTCATTACTTCTTCAGTATTACCATCTATTTCAAAATGGTTTCTATCGATGATCCATATTAGATTATTTAATTTATAGTGATTAGCTGCCATCAAAGCTTCATAGTTACTACCTTCTTGGCATTCACCATCACCAGTAATAACAATAACTTTACTATCTAATCCTTTATGTTTTAAACCAAGAGCCATACCTGCTCCAATTGGTAAACCATGTCCTAATGATCCAGTAGAACAATCACACCCTCTAATCTTTTTACTATCTGGATGCATACCATATTTTGAATTGGTCTTATTAAATTTAGATTTAACTTCTTCTAAATCAAGATATCCTCTCATTGCAAGACAAGGAACATATGATAAAGCAGCATGTCCTTTAGATAAGATTAATCTATCTCTATCTTCCTTATCAGGATTAGTTGGATCAATATTTAAGTATTTAAAATATAATGCAATTAGCATTTCTACTACACTTAAACTTCCTCCAATGTGACCACTAGTAGCATTAAAAGTTGTTTCAATAGTATTGATTCTTAATTCTTTAGCAAGATTTTTAAGTTCATCAATACTAATATTAGTATTAGGCATATTATTATCCTCCTTAATTAAATTATCTTAATTTAATTATATAGCAACTATATTTAAATACTATTTATATTAATTAATAAGTCATAATCTTGACTGAATATATATATATACTGATAAGTATAAAGAAAAGAGAAACTAAGTATGAAAAAGAATATTTTATTATTAGGTTTAGCCACTTTAGCATTAGTTGGGTGCGGACCTAAAGAAAAAGAAGAAATACAATATGACCCATATGCATTATTAAACTATCAAGAAAATCCAAACTTTGTGGGAACACAAGTTAGTGAAGAAGAACTTATGAGTATGCTTGATTATAATAATGATATTTATAAGAATGTAACAGTTGTTATGTTTCAATATTTGGATAATCAGACAGAATTGCAAGTAGTTCAAGCTATTAACGATCATAAGATAATGGAGATTAGTAATGATAATGACCATTTTACAACATCTTATGGCTTTGACGTCTCTAATACTTTTTACAGTGAATATTCAATACTACCTGATGGAAATAAGTATGTTTATGGTGAAACAAATTGCACCGTTCAATATTATTCTGTTGGTTATGCGTTCGGTTCTATCGATGGCGCTTCAAGTATTTCATCATCATTTGATAATCAAACAGGGGTTTACACAATTAATTGCGGAAATAGCAATACATATGTATCGTTCAACGAAGATAAAACAATTCATTGGACAAAATACGACGGCTTTACATTTTATTTTATGAATTACGGTACAACAAAGTTTGAAATACCATTAGAGAATTATAATTTTTTAAATGATCCTCAAAACCATCATCACATTTACTAAAAAGGGATTCATAATTGAATCCCTTTTATTATGTTTTTTAATTAATTATCCTAAGAAACCTGAGAATGGAATAATTTGACTTAATGCATAGATTAAGGCAAATAATGTAGTTGAGATAGTTGACATCATCTTAATAAAGATATTTAATGCAACACCAACAACGTCTTTTCTAGTATCACCAACAGTATCACCAGTAACAGCAGCTTTATGAGCAGCGCTACCTTTACCATGACCTTTTAATGCTCCAGATTCAATATATTTCTTAGCGTTATCGAAAGCACCACCAGAGTTACCCATGAAGATACCACGAGGAATTGCTACAACAGTTGAACCAAGTAAGATACCACATACAAAGTTACATCCAAATAATGCACCACCAACAATTGGAACTAAGATTGCAATTACTGATGGAACTAACATCTTCTTTAATGCTGATTTAGTTGCAAGTTCAACTAATTCATTATAGTCTGGATCTTTCTTACCAGCTAAGATAGCAGGATCTGATAATTGTCTATCACCAACATCAGCCATTTCTTTAGCGGCATCAATAGTGTTATCTGTTAATAATGCGATGAAGAATTCAATTAATGCAGCACCAATTAAACATCCTGCAATAATAACGAATGAACTTACTTGTGGTAGTTGAATACCAAAACTTGCATAGTTTCCAACGAAAGCAACAATTAATGATACAGTAGCAAATGCTGCACTACCAATAGCAAATCCTTTACCAATAGCAGCAGTAGTATTACCAACGCTATCTAATTTATCAGTAATCTTTCTAACGCTTGGATCTAAATGACAGCTTTCTGCAAGACCTCCAGCATTATCAGCAACAGGACCAAAGGCGTCAATTGATACAGTAGTACCAACGAATGTTAACATACCTAATGATGCAATTGCGATACCATAAGTATTACCAATAATTCCACTTAAGATTAATACAGTTCCAATGATTGCCATTGGGATTAAACAAGATTTACTACCAACAGCATCACCTTTAGTTATAACGAATGCTTCACCTTCAGTAGCAAATTCTGCAATAGTTTGAGTAGGTTTTTTATCTCCACTAGTATAGTATTCAGTGATTGCACCAATAGCAACACCACTAGCGATACCAAGTACTGCACAGATAAATGGGCTAGCCCATCCAAGTCTAAATCCACTAATATCACCTAATTTACTAAAGGCTATTAGTGACATTACAAATACAGCAATAACAGCAAATCCAGCAGATAAATATGTAGCTAGATTTAATTCTTTTGATGGTTCATCACCCATCTTCTTTTGAGATATAAAGATTAATGATAATACACAACCAAGTAATCCTAAACCTGCAATAATTAATGGGAATTTATATAATGAGTTGAATAATCTATCATTACCAATAAATGAGATAGCAACAATAATAGATGCACTCATAGTAGCAACGAAACTTTCAACTAAGTCACTACAGTTACCAGCGATATCGTTAACATTATCACCAATAAAGTCTGCAATAACATTTGGAACTCTTGCATCATCTTCTGGTAAGTCATTTCTAATCTTACCTAAGATATCAGCAGAGATATCAGCTGCTTTAGTATAGTTACCACCAGCAACTCTGTTAAACATTGCAACAATACTACAACCAAGTGAGTATGTTGTAATTCTCATAATTGAGATATTAGTTTCTAATGCTTTGATATGAATAAATCCAGCACCAGTACTATTACCAACTCCACCAATTAATACAATTAATACTAATCCTAATAATCCAGCAGCTTGTACACCAATACCAGATATACTTCCACCACTTAATGCAACTTTAACTGTTTCACCAACACTTAAACTTTCTTTTGCTTTATTAGCTGTTCTAACGTTAGCATATGTAGCACTTTTCATACCTAAGATACATACAAAGCTAGAAATAGCACCACCGGCTAAGAAAGTTAAGCCTGAACTCTTTTCAATAAATAATGAGAATAGGATTGCTAATGATACAACTACAATTGCAATAATTGTAAATTCTTTCTTTAAGAATACATTAGATCCATCTCTAATAAGCTTAGCCATCTTCTTCATTTGGGCATTGCCTTCTTCCATTTTCTTAATCTTGTAATAGTTATAGAAGACATAACCGATTGATGCGATGCAGATGACTAAAATGATATATAACCAAATATTTTTCATAATCAAATCTCCTTCGGCATTGTCTATTATAGCAAGTTTTTATAATAATTTATATTAAATTATTAGATTTTTTGATATTATAAACTTGCTTTGATGTATTTAGGAGGATTTTTAAATGAATGAAGATATTATCCTAGAACTTGTTAATGTTAACAAGATGTTCGATGATTCTGATAGTTATGCTGTCGAAAATATTAATTTAAAAGTTAAGAAAGGTGAGTTTGTCACCTTACTTGGTCCTAGTGGATGTGGTAAGACAACAACTTTAAGAATGATTGGTGGTTTTGAAATACCAACAAGTGGAAAAATATTATTAAATGGAAAAGATATTTCCGATTTACCACCTAATAAAAGACCGCTAAATACAGTATTCCAAAGATATGCCTTATTCCATCATTTAGATGTTTACGATAATATTGCTTTTGGACTAAGAGTTAAAAGAATTCCTTATCAAATAAAAGATAAGAAAGGTAACTTAGTTACAAAATATCGCAAATACACTAAAGATGAGATTGATAATAAAGTTATGCATGCTTTAAAAATGGTTGATCTAGAAGAATTTGAAGGTAGAAGTGTTAATAAATTATCTGGTGGTCAACAACAAAGAGTTGCTATTGCTAGAGCTATTGTTAATGAACCTGAAATATTGTTATTAGATGAACCACTAGGTGCATTAGATTTGAAGATGCGTAAAGAGATGCAACTAGAATTAAAAGAAATGCATAAGAAATTAGGCATTACTTTTATATACGTTACTCATGATCAAGAAGAAGCATTAACTATGAGTGATAGTATTGTTGTTATGAACGATGGTTGCATTCAACAAATTGGTAGTCCTACTGATATTTATAATGAACCTAAAAATGCATTTGTTGCTGATTTTATAGGAGAATCTAACATCTATGTTGGTACAATGGTTAATAAAAAGAAAGTTAAATTTTTAGGTGCTATTTGGGATTGTGTAGATGATTTTGATATAAATGAAAAAGTTGATATTGTAGTAAGACCGGAAGATATTGTTATTGATCCAAAGGCTAAAGGAGAAGTAAAAGGAATATTAACTAATAAGATATTTAAAGGAATTCATTATCAATATACTTGTATGATTGGGAAGAATGAAGTTACTATTCAATCAACTATTGATTATGAGATTAATAAGATGGTAAGTATTAGTATTGAACCTGATTTAATTCAAATTATGGAAAGAGAATATAATTCTAATACTTATCAAGATGGATATATTGATAGAGACAATAATGTTGTTTTTGCAAATGCATGTTTTGAATGCGATATTACACAATTATTAAAAGGATCATTTATTAATGAAGATGGATATTTAGTATCAAAAGAGAATAAGATATATGATTTAAATGATGCTGATGTTATTGTTGATGTTGATTTTAATGATATTGAGATATCAGATAACTTAGAGGATGCTATTATAACTGGTAATATTATTCAAATAATTTGGAAAGGTGACCACTATCAAGTTATTGTTAGAACGGAAGATGAAGAAGATTTTATCGTTAATAGTGAATATACTTGGAATGAAAACGATATTGTCTCGGTTAATATTAAAAAAGAAAATATTAAATTAAAACTCAAAGGTGACATTAGTAAATATGAAATTTAAGAGAAAGTTTTTAGCAATCCCTTATGTAATATTTCTAGTTGGATTTGTTATAATTCCAGTATTATTTATTTTCTACTATGCCTTTACTAATAAAGCTGGTCAATTTAGTTTTGAGAATGTAGAAAAGTTTTTTAGTGATGAAACAAACATAAACGTATTATTAATCAGCTTAGTTTATGCTATTTTTAATACTCTAATATGTTTATTACTTGGTTATCCTATTGCTTATATTTTAGCGAACAAGAAATATAATCGCTCACCTATCTTATATATGTTATTTATAATGCCTACTTGGATTAACTTTGTTATTAGAACAAGTGCCACAAGAGATTTATTAAACTGGATTGGTATTAGTACGGGATCAATGAGTAGTATAACCACTATGATTGGTCTTGTTTATAACTATTTACCATTTGTTATTTTACCTTTATATACCACTATGCTTAAAATTGATACTTATCAATTAGAAGCAAGTTATGATTTAGGAGCTAATAAATCAACTACTTTGTTTAAAGTACTAATCCCAATGACATTACCTGGTATTATTAGTGCGGCTACTATGGTCTTTATGCCAACGTTATCAAGTTATGTAATTAGTGATATTCTATCTGAATTTAATGTTGTTTTATTTGGTAGTTATATTGATTTATATTTCAATCAAGCCAACTGGAACTTTGGTAGTTTTATGGCCTTTATTATGCTTTGTCTAATACTAGTTAGTGTATTAATTAGTAGAAAAAGTGAAAAAGGAAATGAAGGAGGTAGTGTTTTATAATATGAAAAAAGAAAATATTATCTCTAAGATATTTGCCAAAATATTCTTATATACCATGCTATTATTAATGTTTTTACCGGTATTAACATTAATTTTCTTCTCTTTTACTGAAACTGAAATACTTGGAGAATGGGATGGATTCTCTTTTGGTTTATATTCAGATCTATTTAATAATGAAAGCTTAATGAAAGCTATATTTAATACATTATTAATTGCTTTTGTTAGCGCTATAGTTTCTACAATTCTTGGAACTTTAGGAGCAATTGGAGTCTTTTATAGTCGTAAAAAAGCTAAAAAATCAATCGAAACAATGACTCAACTTCCAGTAGTTAATGCTGAAATTGTTATGGCTTTATCATTAGCCATTGTTTTCTCTACTCTTAACTTATCCTATTCATTTATAACATTATTAATTGGACATGTTGTATTAACAGTTGCTTTTGTATATCTAAATGTTAAACCAAAACTAGTTCAATTAGATCCTAATACTTATGAAGCCGCATTAGATTTAGGAAGTAGTAGTTTTGGAGCTTTATGTAAGGTTATAATTCCAGAAATAAGTAGTGGAATTATAAGTGGATTTATTATCTCAATAACATTATCTTTAGATGATTTTGTAATTACACAATATTTAAAAGAACCAAGTTTTGAAACTATCTCTACTTATATTCAAAAGATTGTTGTAAAACACCCTATCCCTCCAGAAGTACGTGCTTTAACATCTTTAATCTTTGTTGTAGTTATGATTGGAGTAATATTAGTTACTATCTATAATAACTCTTTAGCTAATAAGAATAATGGAGGGAAGAAATAATATGAAAAAGAAATATATATTATTAATTCTATTAACCTTATTAACTTGTTCTTGCACTAAAAAAGACCAATCTAATAATGTCTTAGTTATATATAATGTAGAAGATTATATTAGTAATGGTGAAGATGATAGTGTTGATTTGATTAAAGAATTTGAAGAAACATATGATTGTGAAGTTAAATATTATACTTATGACACTAATGAAACCATGTATAATCAGTTTAAACTTCAAAAACAAGGAACATATGATTTAGTATTAGGCAGTGAATATATCTGTCAAAAGATGATTAAAGAAGGATTAATGGATCCTATTGATAATATGGAACTAAATATTCCTAACTATTATCAAAATTGTTCTCCTTCTTTAAGACAAAAACTACAAAGTATGGATTGTAGTAACGAAACGATAGCAAATTTAGATCAATACGTAGTTGGTTATATGTGGGGAACACTTGGAATTATATTTGATCCTAGTGTTATTGAATATGATGAGTTAGAAGGATTAAGTTGGGATGTTATATATGATAAGAAATATGCTAACTTAACTAGTCTTAAGAATTCTATGCGTGATGCTTATGATGCTGGCTTATTACATGGTTATGCCTCTCAAACAAGATCTATTCAAGATAGTTTGTTAGTAAAATATGGTACTAAATATTGTGATGGATATCGTAGTGAATTAAATGCCTATATTCAAGATTTATTTGATTTTAAATTAGATGGATCAGATGAAAGCGAGAAAGAAAACCTTGCAAAAATTGCATTAGTTAAAGAAGAATTATGTAAATTAAAAGATAATCTATTTGGTTGGGAAACTGATAGTGGTAAAAATGATATTGTAGAAGGTTCGAAAATCAAAATGAATCTTGCTTATTCTGGTGATGCTGTATATTCTATCTCCCTTGCTAAAGAGTTAGGCAAAGAATTAATGTATATAGTCCCTAACGAAGGTGGAAATATCTGGTATGATGCTTGGATGTTACCTAAAGGAAGTAAAAATAGAGATCTAGCATATAAATTCTTAAACTTTGTAAGTGATTCAACTAATGCTAGTAGCAATATGGATTATATTGGTTATACTCCATTTATTGTTGGTGAAGAGATGTTTACTACCACTTCCTCATATTATGGAGCGAGTGATTTTGATATTAATCAAACCTATTATAGTGGAGATCATGTTATATATAATAATGTTTTATATATGTGTGATATTAGTGAAGATGAAGAAATAACTAATGTATATCCTAATACTTTAGAAGGATATATATCTAAAGAATATGATAGTAGTATAGAATATGAAGAATATGAATTAGTAAGTAAAGATAGTGAAATATATTATGTTACTAGTGAAGGTTTAGAAATAGTTAATCCTTATGATTTAAGCCATATATATAGTGAATTAGAGAATAGAGATAGATTAATCTATCCTTACTATGAATCTATCAATAGTTTAGAAACTCAATATCCAAGTCTAGATGTAATGGCAAGGTGTGGGGTTATGAATGATTATGGAATATATAATGAAAATGTCATTATTATGTGGGGACAAGTAAAAGCTTATATTAATATGACTCCATTCTATATCATATTAATAATAGTATTAACTGCTATATTAACATTGCTTGCATACTATATAATTCATAAGAAGAAATCAGCTAGATATAGAAGATATAAACAAGAAAACAGAGGTAAATAATATGGAATTACATCAATGTATATTAAAAAGAAGATCAATTAGAAAATATTTAGATAAAGAAGTAGAACAAGATAAAATTAATCAAATATTAGAATCAGCAATGGCAGCCCCATCAGCTAAAAACTGTTGTAACTGGGAATATATTGTTATAACTAATAAAGAATTAATGGAAAAGATCTATGAAATATCACCAGCCTACAAATATTATCCAAGTGTAATGATAGTAGTATGCTATGATTTCAATAAAACTCTTTCCGCATCTAGAAATGATTTTGCTGTTCAAGATTGTAGTGCAGCTATTGAAAATATGTTATTAGAAGCAACTAACTTAAATCTAGGCAGTGTATGGTGTGGAATATATCCTAGAAATGAAAGAGTAGAAGCCTTCCAAACTCTCTTAGAACTAAATGAAGACACCATCCCTCTTGGTTTAGTTGAAATTGGATATCCAGATGAAATAAAAGAATCTAGAAGCCAATTTGATGAATCAAAAGTAAGATATATAAAATAAAGGAGCTTATGCTCCTTTGTTTTTGATTAAATATAAGATATTATCTTTGGATAATAACTTATCAATATCTTCTTTTGATTCAATTTGAATATCTTTAATTAGATTTTGAATATATTTATATTCTTCATTAATTTCAATATTACTATCTTTAGTTATTATAGCGATTATATATCTTCTTATTAATTGGATTAAAGAATCTTCAATCCAATAATGATAGATAATATTATCTTTTTCTTTTTGTTTTAGTTTTAGATATAACATTAATCCATCGCTAGCATCGTGCCACAAGTCAATAAAAGTAAAGGAAGTAGATGAGTCAATATTATATTCTAAAGCATTGGTATGAATGATATTGAATGGTTTATTAATCTTAAAATATGGATAAATATAATTATTAAAGATATTAATTATTTCTATATCATTTTCAATAACAGTAACTTTAGTTACTTTTGGATTGAGTAATGCCATATAAGCGTAATATCCAAGACCTAGTCCATATATAACTACTTCTTTTTCTATTTTATTTAAACTATCTTGCATAGTTAATATTTCATGAGGAGTTATTTCCATCCATATCCATTCATCTTTAGTAATACTAAGATAGGAATACTTAGTAATACTCTCAAAATATCCAAGATTAATAATTTCTTTATTATCCTTAACTTTTACATCACCAATTAAGATAGGATAGTATGGATTAAATGATTTATAAGATAATTTATAAATAGAATTAGAAAATTCTTTAGGATGAATATTTAAGTTATATGGATTAGAAATATAATCTAATTCATTTAATTTAATAAACTTATTATTAAAAGATATATCAAAGACATCTTTATATAAACTATATAAATCATTTAAACTACTTGGGATATAAAAATCTTCTATGATATCATCCATACCGAATACAAAAGTATTGATGATATCACTATTATCAACATTCTCCCATAATAACTTATTTAATTTAACTAAATAAGAATCTAAATTTAACTCTTTCATTCCTATAATATAATAGCAAAATGTGGTATTATTTTATAGTTATGAAACCAAAGTATTTAGTAAGTGCTTGTCTTATTGGAGAGAAGTGCAAATATAATGGGTTAGATAATCTAAATAATCGTTTAGAATCTTTTGAATCTTTAGGTATCTTATATCCAATTTGTCCTGAAGTTTTAGGAGGTTTATTAGTTCCAAGATCACCATCTGAGATTATTAATAATAGTGTTTATAATTCTGATGGTAATGATGTTACTAATGAATTTAATAGCGGAGCTAAACAAGTATTAGAGATTGCTGAAAAATATAATATTAGAAAAGCTATCTTAAAAGAGAATAGTCCAAGTTGTGGAGTTGATCATGTGTATGATGGTAGTTTTGATCATACTTTAATTAATGGTAGTGGAATTACTACTAAGTTATTAAAAGATAATGGTATTGAAGTATATAGTGAGGAATATATTTGTGATTATGATGCTATTATTGTTGCAGCAGGTAATTCATCTAGAAATACTTTGAAATACAATAAGATATTAGAATATTCTTTAAATAAATCTTGTATAGAATCTTCTATTTATCCTTTCCTAACTGATTATAGATGCAATAAAGTAATTATTGTATGTAACGAAAAAGAAATAGATATTATTAAAGAATTAACAAGAAATATAAGAGTAGAATATGTTATTGGTGGAAATAGTAGAGAAGAATCGGTAAGAAATGGATTAAATAAAGCAACTTCTAAATATGTTTTAATTCATGATGGTGCAAGACCATATATAAAAGATGAAGAAGTAGATAATATATTAAATAATCTAAAAGAATATGATTGTGTAGTTCCTTATGTCTACTCATCTAATACTTATGATTATCAAATAGATGGAAAAAACATCCAAACCCCTCAAGGTTATAATACTAAATTATTAAAAGAAGTAATTAGTAAGATAAATGATATATCTAAATATAGAGATGAATCGTCTTTTATGAGTAAATATTATGAAATCAAATATATAAAAGGTGATATTAATAATACTAAACTAACCGATGATAACGATATTAAGAAATGGAGAGAATATAATGAAGATAATTTATAGTAAAGAAGTAGCCAATGCTTTAAATTCAAAACCTATTGTTGCTTTAGAATCGACCATTATCACTCATGGTATGCCTTATCCCACTAATATAGAAACTGCTAAAAAAGTTGAACAAGTAATTAGAGATAATGGTGCGATTCCAGCAACAATAGCATTTATTGATGGAATTTGCCATGTTGGATTAGAAGATGATGAATTTGAAAGATTAGGTAATGATCCTAATTTACTTAAGATATCTAGAAGAGATATACCAGTAGTGATTGCAAAGAAATTAACTGGTGGTACTACTGTTGCAAGTACGATGATTATTAGTAATCTAGTTAATATTAGGGTATTCGCAACAGGAGGAATTGGTGGAGTACATAAGGGAGCTAATGAGACATTTGATATTAGTGCTGATTTAGATGAATTTAGTAGAACTAATGTGGCAGTTGTTTGTGCAGGTCCTAAAGCAATATTAGATATTCCATTAACTTTAGAATATTTAGAAACTAAAGGCGTAGTTATACTTGGTTATAAAACTAATAAATTACCATTATTTTATAGTGAGAGTAGTGAGTATGATGTAGATTATAGAGTAGATAGCGCAAGTGAAGTAGCTAATATTATGAAAGAGAAATGGGATAATAAGATAAATGGTGGTATATTAATTGCATCTCCTATCCCTTCATCTTATTCTATTGATAATAAAGAAATAGATAAGATTATTAGTAAAGCTATTAGTGAAGCTAATTTAAATAATATAAAAGGAAAGAAATTAACACCTTTCTTATTAGAAAAGATTTCTAAGTTAACTGATAATAAATCATTAGAATCTAATATCGCACTAATATTAAATAATGCAAAAGTAGCTAGTGAGATTGCTAAAGAATATTTTAAGAAATAAAAAGTTCCTAAGTGGAACTTTTTTGATATTAAATTAAGAATAAGTAATTCAAGATATTAACTGTAACCTAAAATAAGCTTTAATAAATGATAATTCCACTTATTTACTTGTATTATTAAATGTTAATATCAATAATAAATATATGATTAAACAAGTGCAAATACAAGAAATAGATAGAGTAATGGAGATAGTAGATGATGCTAAAAAACTACTAGGTACTTATTCTACTCAATGGCAACAAGGATATCCTAATATATCTTCTTTTACTAATGATATTAATAATAATAGATTATATGGATATTATGATGAGGATAAATTAGTTGGTGTTATTGCGCTTGTTGAAGGATTTAATCCTGATTATGAGATGATAGTTGGGAAATGGGATTATATAAGTGGAGATAATGATATAACTATTCATAGAATATGTGTTAAGAAAGAATATTATCATCAAAAGATTGGAGATAAGTTATTTAAGTTTGCAATAGAGTATAGTAAAGAACATAACTATAACTCCATTAAAGTTGATACGTTTAGCATCAATATGCCTCTACAATCTTTAGCTAAAAATAATAATTTTATATATAAAGGATTAATATATATAATAAGACCCGAAATACTACGTGAAAGGGTAGCGTTTGAATATAAATTAAAATAAGCATTATCAAAATGCTTATTTTTAATAAAATTTATATATTTTGGTATTTAATAAAAATTATTTATCTTATATAATTATTAAGTGTTTTAATAAGGAATATAGGATATATAAATATATTTTATTGAGGAAAAGAATATGAAGATTATACAATTAAAGTATTTTAAAGCTATTTGCGAATACAATGGAGTAAGTAAGGCAGCAGAAGCTTTATATGTTACTCAACCAGCTATCACTATTGCGATCAAGAATCTAGAAGAAGAATTTGGAGCAAGTTTATTTAATAGAAATTCGAATAAATTTGAATTAACACAAGCAGGTAAGTTCTTACTAGAAAGAGTCGATGTTGTTTTATCAAATCTAGAAGATCTTGAAAATCAAATGCGTAACGTTACTCATGAGATTAATTCTATTAAAGTAGGAATACCTCCTATTGTCTCCACATTTACTTTTAAAGATATAGTTGTTGATTATAAACAAACCCATAAAGATGTTAATTTTGAAGTAACTGAAAAAGGAAGTTTAGATGTTGTTAGAGATGTTGAAAATGGCGCACTAGAAGTTGGTATTGCAGCTATTAAAAAAGGAGATGTTAATAACAATATTGAGTTTAAAGAACTGATAGATACTGAATTTTATGTATTAGTTAATAAAAACCATCACTTAGCATCTCGTCAATCATTAAGTTATAGAGATTTAGAAAAAGAAAATATTATTCTATTTAACAAAGGAAGTTATCAACATAAACATTTCTTAGATGAATTTAAAAGAGAAGGTATTGCACCTAAGATATTCTTAAACGCTTATCAATTAACTACCATTAATTATTGTTTAAACAATGATAATTATGTAGCTATATTATATAAAGATGTCGTCCCTTTGTTACATGATGTTGTTGGTATTAGACTTGAAAGACCATATAAAGTTAAAATTGGTTTAGTTTACAATAAGAACAATGTCTTAAGTAAGAACGCAAAAGACTTTATAGAATATATTGAGAATTTATATAAAAACAAGTAGTCGAACTACTTGTTTTTTTATTCTTTATCTTTTAATTTGTTTTGTTTTCTTTCAAGTCTAAGTATTTTTCTAATTTCTCTTTCTTTTTTCTTATTCTCAAACATTTCTTTTAAGTCTTCTTTTAGACCACTAGATTTAGGGAATAAACTTTCTTGGAAAAATATTGCAAGAGGCAAAGGGATTATTATTCCAAATCCATTAGGCATCATTAGTATTGCTACCCACGTTGATCCTAATATTGTTAACCAATTTATTTTAAATAGTCCCCCAAAAATAACTGCTGCAAAAGACCATCCATGGCAGATTATCCAGGATGCTCCAAAACATAGTACAAACCTAATATCTAGGAAATGTCTTAGGACCTTTTTCATATTACTTATTCCTACTTAATTATAGCAATAATTAGTCTATAAATAAATTGAATGAATGTGCTATAATTTTTAAGTATGTTTAAAGCGTTTAAGCAATTTGGTGGTTTACCAAAAGAAAATTATGTTTTATTTATTGGAAAGTTAGTAACTTCAATGGGGGCTTTTGTATGGCCAATGCTAACTTTTTTCATGACGACTAAGTTAGGATATAGTGATACTAAAGCAGCTTTAATACTATCAATTGAAACATTAGTTTCGTTTCCATTTTGTTTACTTGGTGGATATCTTGCAGATAAATATGATAAAAAGTCGATTATTATCATATTTGATTTAATTGGAGTATCTTGTTATTTTATATCATCAATTGTTCCTTTTTCTTTTTGGACAATTGCAATTATATTTATGGGAGCTGTTTCTCAATCTTTAGAATCTCCTGCTTATGATGCTTTAATCGCAGATTTTAGTAGCAGTGAGCAAAGAGAAAAAGCTTGTTCTTTAAATTATCTAGGATTTAATCTTGGGTTTGTTTTAGGTGCTGCCTTTTCTGGAATATTATTTGTATCACATACTAGATTATGTTTTGTATTAAATGGAGTATCGATACTTATCTCAACTATATTAATATTCTTCTTTATTCATTCATCTAATAAGATTAGTGATGATAATAAAGAAGAAATAAGCCATTCAATATATGAAGATCCAGTTGATAATTCAATAAACGCTTTTAAGATATTATGGGATAGGAAAACCCCACTATTTATGATATTTATCTTTGTTATTGCATGGTCTTCATCTACTGTTAATTCAATATTATTACCATTAAAACTTAAATCATTATTTAATGAATATGGGGCTACTACTTATGGATATTTATCTAGTTTAAATGGATTAACCGTTATACTTTTTACACCTCTATATTCTTTAATAATGGATAAAGTAGATGAGATGCCTAAAACAAGTTTAGGAATGGCTTTATATATAAGTGGAATGATTATGTTCTCATTAAGTAATAATACTAAATTATATTATCTTGCCATGTTTATATTTACATTAGGTGAGATTAGTTTAGTGGTTGGAGCATCTCCTTATATGTCTAGAAGAATACCATTAACACATAGAGGAAGAGTAAGTGGAGCGAGTAGTGTTATTCAAACTATATTAGCTTCTTTATTCCAATACTTAATCTCAATATTATTAACAATTACTAATAGTAATTATTCATTTATATATACAATATTTATTATCATTAGTTCATTCTTTGCTTTGTTATGTATGCTCTTATATAAGAAAGATAAGGAAATATTCCCATTACTTTATAAAAAATAATATATTTACAATATATTTATACCTATCTTATAATTAGAACAAGGAGGCATATTTATATATGTTTAAATTTTGGGGTAATGGCTCTGAAGAATCAAAGAATTTGATTAGAAATATAATAGTCAGAGACACAACTAATTTTGATTGGACGTTTATTTTTATTTTAGCAGTTGTTTTCTATATCTATTGGAGTGAGATTAGAAATAAGAACTATAAGGTAGTTCAAGCTGGACTTGCTTTATATGGGGTACATTGGTTATATGAAATAGCTAATGCTATTATTGCTAAAGCTAGTGGATATCCATTATGGGCCGTAAGTAATGATTC
>DCJD01000026.1:44614-48105 GCA_002317215.1 Caryophanales bacterium UBA1709
ATTAGTTTAAAGATGTTACCAGATGATCCTAATAAGAGATATTTTGCTAAAGGAAAATTTAAAGGAATTAGTGCTAAGTTACTTGGCGCTATTGAAATGGCATTATTATTTGGTTTATTCGAATCTTTCTTAGCAGCAACTGATGGTGGAAGTAGATTTATTTGGGTTTATAAATGGTGGGGAGTATTACCAGTATTTATTACAACTTATGTTCCTTTCTTCTTAGCATCTAACTTTGTTCCATTTATGGATGAGAAGAAAAAGAAGATTTTCTTAATTGGAGAATGGGGATTAGTAGCATTATTATTAATTGTTCTAATACCTCTTGGAATAATCTAAATATAATATAGTTAAAGAGTTACAGACTTGTAACTCTTTTTATTATTAGACTAAATATTTATAGTAATATTATAAATATAATTTATAATATAAGTGTTTGAGGTATTAGATATGAAAAAAGTTGAAGATTATGTAACAACAATTCCAAATTTCCCAAAAGAAGGAATTATGTTTAGAGACATTACTAGTGTATTAGAAGATAAAGATGGATTTAAACTTGCTATTGATAAGATGCAAGAAAAAGTAGTTGAGATGAAACCAGATGTTATAGCTGGAACAGAATCTAGAGGATTTATCTTTGGTACTCCAATTGCATATAATCTAAATAAAGGATTTGTATTAATTAGAAAAGAAGGTAAATTACCAAGACAAACTATTAAAGAATCTTATGATTTAGAATATGGAAGTGCTACTGTAGAAATACATAGTGATAGTATTAAAAAAGGACAAAGAGTTGTTATTATTGATGACTTAATTGCCACAGGAGGTACATTAAAAGCTTGTATTAATCTTGTTGAAAAGCTAGGTGGAGTAGTAGCAGGAGTTGTATTATTAATTGAACTTGTTGATCTTAAAGGAAGAGAATTCCTTAAAGGATATAATGTCGAATCTATTATTAAATATAAAGGAGAATAGATATGGAATTAAAAATTAAAGAAAACTTAAAGACAGCTAAGATTGGAATGATATTTATTGTTCTAGGATGTATTTTTGGAAATCTATTTTTAATTATTGGATTTTCTTTAGTTGCATGTGCATTCATAAGTATTAAAGATTGTTCAAAGAATTTAGAAAAAGCTGGATATGTTGCTATAGTATGTGGAGTAATTGCGTTAGTAGCAATGGCTTATAGTTTAATTGCTCCAACATATGATTCAACAGCAATTAGTAATTTTCTTTTAGAAAGTGAAAAACAAGAAGAATTATTCTATCAATTACCCTCTGTTTCTAAAGAAATGTTTGATGCAATCTATGTAACTGCTGCAATATCTTTTATTAAAGGTATTGGAATTAGTTTATTTATATATTTCACTATTAAAGGATTATATGACTATACTGATAAATATGCTTTTGAATTAAAAAATGAAGTAGATTATGTAAAGAAAAAGAATAATATAATGATTTATTTAATACCATTTATCTTATTATTAGAAGAGTTAACTCCAATATATGAATATAATGCTATTAATACTTTAATTAATCATGGAGTATATTCTACAGAAATCGTTGCTGAATATACAACAAATACATTAAAATCATCCTGGGCTAGTATATTAGTCTTTGTAGGATGGATTGGTATATTAATTGCTGTTATCTCATTAAAGAATATGTTTAAAAGATTATCATTAATATTCCCAGTAGAAACACCAAATGATTATATTGATACAACTGGTGAATATAAAGATGATGATTTTAATGATCATATAAGATATTAAGGAAGTAAAACTTCCTTTTATTTTCAAACTCTATTATGAGTTTATTGTTATAAATTAAATAAATGTGATAATTATTATAAAGGAAGTGAGATTATGAACATAACAAAAATCGGATGTTTTATAAACGAACAAAGAAAAGCTAAAGGATTAACACAAGCTGAACTTGCTAATAAATTGTATATTAGCGATAAAACTGTATCTAAATGGGAAAGAGGAGTAGGTCTTCCTGATATTGATTTAATGATGCCATTATGTAATGAATTAGGTATTACAATAAATGAATTATTAAGCGGATGTAAGATTGATTCTAAAGAATATAAAGATAAAGCTGAAGAAGCATTAGTTGATTTAGTTAAAGAAAGAGAACAAGCCAAAAGAAAAATATTATTATCATTCTTATCAGTTGCCTTTACCTTTATTCCTAGTCTATGTTTAATGATGTTTGCTTCGTTTGTAGATATGAAAGCAGTATTAAGAATAGTATTAATCTTAATTGGTATGATATCTATAACTGGAGGTATTGTAATTGCTTGTATATTTGATTATCAAGCTGGAGCTTATAAATGTATCAAGTGTGGTCATGTCTTTGTTCCAAAACCAAAAGATTATATAATGAGTCCTCATACATTTAAAGCAAGAAAACTTAAATGTCCTTGTTGTGGAGAAAAATCTTATTGTAGAAGAACACTTACAAAATAAAGTGCTATAATAATTAAAAGGAGATAATTTAAGTTATGGCAAGCAAAAGCAAAAAAGGCTATTTGAACGCAGGATTTGATAAGATTGTTAATCTAGTATTAGCAATTATCCCAGTAACATCTATAGTTCTTGGTATCATTACCAGAGTACTAAGAGGTAAATTTATTGGTGCAATACTAAACTTTTTCGTAGCACCACTATTCTGGATTATTGATATTATTACAGTAGCCGATAAGAATAACTTAACATTCTTAGCATAATAGATAAGAACCGATATATTAATATCGGTTTTTATTTTATTAATAATAGTTATATAATTAATAAGTATAAAATGGAGGATATAAATATGTATAAAACAAATGCATGGAAGAAATATACCGGCGAGAAATTAGATGCTTTAATGCAATTCAATAAAGAATATATCGATTTCTTAAGTTGTTGTAAAACTGAAAGATTATGTGTTGAATTTGCAGTTGAGCAAGCTAAAAAGAAAGGGTTTAAAGATTTCAAAGATGTTAAATCCTTAAAGGCTGGAGATAAAGTATATTTCACCAATAGAAATAAGAATATTAATTTATTTGTTATTGGTAAAAAGGATTTTGAAGAAGGATTAAGAGTGCTAGGTGCTCATATTGATAGCCCTAGAATTGATGTTAAACAAAATCCATTATATGAAGATCATGGTTTCGCTTTATTAGATGCACATTATTATGGTGGAATTAAGAAATATCAATGGGTAACAATACCTTTAGCATTATATGGTGTTGTATGTTTAAAAGATGGTAAAACTATTAAAGTAGCAATTGGAGATAATGAAAATGATCCAGTACTAGGAATTGGAGATTTACTAATCCATTTAGCAAAAGATCAATTAAGTAAAAACGCTGCTGAGGTTATTGGTGGAGAACAACTTGATTTAACAGTTGGTCATATGCCACTTGAAGGAACTGAAAAAGATGCTGTTAAAGCTAATGTATTAAAAGTATTAAAAGATAGATATGGCTTTGAAGAAACTGA
>DCJD01000022.1:0-322 GCA_002317215.1 Caryophanales bacterium UBA1709
TACTAAATGAATTCGATAAAAGAGGAATTGATTTAGTTAGATTTAATAATACTTTAATTGATTGTTTAAAAGATTTAATAATTTATAAGAAGACAGGTAATGATGAAGTCGCTAAAGTGTTAGATAAAAATGAATTAATTGATTTAGCTAATAAATTAGATAGTTCTAAAGCATTTAAGTATATTGATATACTAATGGATGCTTCTTTAAACTTTAGAAAAGTTAGTTCTATAAAGACTTATTATGAATTAGTTATATTGAAATTATGTGATGTTAGAGATATTAAAGATGGTGTTGTTAATACAAAAGTAGAACATGTGGT
>DCJD01000022.1:405-2988 GCA_002317215.1 Caryophanales bacterium UBA1709
CTGTTGCTATAGAAGAACCAATTGTTCAAACTTCTCAAGTAGAAGAAGTAAGTGTTCAAGAAAATCAAATAGAAGAATCTATAACTCAACAAGACGAAATTAAAACTGAAGAGATAAAGGTTGAAGAAGATAAAGTTGAACCAGTGATTGAACAAAAAGTGGAGGAAGTAATTCAACAACCTCAAGTACAACCAATAGTTAATAACCCAATCCCACAAGTAAATATTCCTAAAACAATTGAAGTTAGTGAAGAACTTGTTATTAAGTATTTATGTAATTGCGATAAAAATACTAAATTTGCTATAACTACAATTTGGCCTAGTGTTGGAAGACATGTTTCTATTCCAAAACATGAAGAAGCTGCTAAAGCTTTAAGAGATGTTTCTATTATGGCAGCAGGATCTAATGTTTTAGTTTTAACGACAGATTATCAACATCAAGCTGATAATATTAACTCATATTCTTTATACTATAAATGTAGAGACTTATTAAAAGAAATATTTGATAAAGAATTCTATGTTATTGCTATAACACAAGAAACATTCAATAAAGTCGTTCTAACTTTTAAGAATATGATGACATCTCATACTTTACCTACTAATATTGAATTAAAAGATTTATATACTTTAGATCAAGTAGAAAAATTAGAAGAAATTGATCTAATGAAAGATGAGAAAGTAGAACTTGGAAAAGAATTATTCGGAGACATGTTAGAAGTTAAATAATGAATTATACTAAAAGTTTTGAAAATCTAATTGATAATTTATCTAAATTACCAGGAGTCGGAAAAAGAAGTGCAGAAAGAATGGCATATCAAATATTAGATATGGATAATTTTAACGTCCAAGAATTTTCTAAAGCTTTATTAGATGCTAAAAACAATATTAAAAGATGCAAGATATGTGGAAATATTACAGAAAGCAATATTTGTGAAGTATGTGATGATAACTCTAGAGATCATAGTATTGTATGCGTTGTTCAACATTATAAAGATGCCTATAACATTGATAAAACTAACTCATATCATGGAACATATCACATTCTAAATGGCGCTATTAATCCAATGAATGGAATGGGTGTAGATGAACTAAATATTAATAGTTTATTTGAACGTATTCATAAAGAACATATCAAAGAAGTTATCATCGCAACTAACCCAACTACTGAAGGGGAAACAACCGCATTATATTTATCAAGATTATTATCTAAATATGATGTAATAATAAGTCGTATAGCATATGGAGTTCCTCTTGGAGCAAGCCTTGATTATACTGATGAGTTTACAATTTCTAAAGCATTAGAAGGAAGAAGAAAAATATAAAAAATCGACTATAGTAGTCGATTTTTATTTTTTAGATATGTTTCTTTAACCAAGTAATAATGTTTTTAATAACTTCATCTTTATTGGTTTCATTTAACATCTCATGTCTGCCATCTTTATATAAATCAATAGAGACATCTTTAATACCTAATTCTTTATATGTATCATATAAAGCTTGTGGTCCTTTGCCGTTTTCTCCAACTGGATCTTTGTCTCCGCTCATTATATAGATTGGAATATCTTTTCTAATCTTATCTGTATTCTTATTAATATTAGATAATCCTTCCATAAAGCCCATGTAGAAACCTTTAGTACATACATAACCACATAAAGGATCTGCTATATATTTATCTACTTGTTTTGTATCTCTACTTAACCAATCAAATTTAGTTCTGGCTGGTTCAAAGTTTTTATTATAACTACCAAAACTAATTCCATCCATAAATTTACATGGTTTATCTAATTTAGATGGAACTAATGTTGCCATTATCTTACCTGCTTTTGCAATAAAGCCCATTTTATTAGTACCACTTATAATAGCACCTTTAATCTCTTTACTATGATCAATTAGATATTGTTGAGTTATAAAACTACCCATGCTATGACCAAATAAGAAGACTGGAAGTTTTTGTTTTGATACTTCCTTAATTAGTAAATTAAGATTTTCTTCACATTTATAGAATCCATGTTTTGGCCAATGACCTTTAATATTATCAATAGCATCCCCATGTCCTAAATGATTAATACCATATACTTCAAATCCTTCATCATTTAGTTTTTTAGCAAAATAATCATATCTTTCAATATGTTCTGCCATACCATGACTAATAACAACAATACCTTTCTTCTTTTCTAGTGTCCATTTAACACCACTAATACTACCTATTATAAATTTTTCCATATTAGTTACCTCTTAATATTATTATATACTATAATTTGTATATGAGATTAGATAAATATTTAAAAGTAAGTCGTATTATTAAAAGAAGAACACTAGCTAAAGAGTTAGTAGATTTAGGTAGAGTAGAAATTAATTCTAGAGTTGCTAAACCTAGTAGTGAGGTTAATGTTAATGATGTATTATCATTAAGATTAGGAGATAGAATACTTAATATTAAAGTACTTATAGTTCAAGAGAATGTTAAGGCTATTGATGCTGATAAAATGTATAGTATTCTAGAAGAAAAAGTTCAATAAATAGTCTTTGTTATAAAGACTTTTTATTTATTTATAAAAATGAGACTAAAATGGGACCATTTGTG
>DCJD01000022.1:3051-8571 GCA_002317215.1 Caryophanales bacterium UBA1709
GAAAATGGGCAATGGTTTAGTTGTATTTACAAGGGTTATTTTAGGAAAGGTTATATGGAACTTATTATTCTAGTATTGATTCTAATTTATTTATTAGATCATAAATCTAGAAAATAAAAAAACATGCTTTCAATTAAGAAAGCATGAACCCTATTTATTATAAAATAATCCGGCAATAGATACAACTTATTGCCCGTTTTATAATATATAATATTATAGTTCATTTACATTTATTAGTAAATGTATTATAATTTTAGGGCACATTGAGTGAAGCAATGTCTTCTCGCTGTTGTCTAGAATAACAGCCAAATGACCAAGAGGAGGTGTAAGTTATGAAGAAATATGAAACAATGTTCATTCTCAACAATAACTTAGATGAAGAAACCAGAAAGGCACTAATTGAAAGTTTACTAGGAACTTTAACTAAAAATGGTGCAAAGGTTACTAAGGTTGATGAATGGGGTAGTAAAGAATTAGCCTATGAAATTAATTTCGAAAAAAGAGGCTACTACGTTGTTGCACAATTTGAAACAGAAAATACACAAGTAAATGCTGAATTTACTCGTATCTGTAATATTAATGCCAACGTTATTCGTCACATTGTAGTTGAATTACCACAATAGGAGGAAAATTAATATGAATAGAGTTGTATTAGTTGGACGTTTAGCTCGTGATCCAAACGAATTAAGACGTTCAGTTAGTGGAGTAAGTGCAATTAGCTTCACAATTGCCGTAGATAGCAGATCTAAACAAGAAGATCACCAAGCTGAATTTATTCCATGTACAGCATTTAATAAAACTGCCGAATTCGTCGATATGTATTTCAAAAAAGGATTACAAGTTGGAATAGATGGCAGATTACAATCTAGAAAATATGAGAAAGATGGAAAAACAGTATATGTTGTTGAAGTAGTATGTGAGAACGTACAAATCTTAGAACCTAAGGGTGCAAGAGATAATACTGCTCAAACTCAACCTCAACAAAATATATCTCAAACTCCTTCTTATCAACAACAAGAGAGTTCAGAACCTGTTGAAAAACCAAGTGTTGGATATCAAATCGAGGATACTGAACTACCATTTTAGGAGGATTTAACTTATATGGCTTTTAAGAAGCAATTTCCAGCCAGAAAGAAAGTCTGTTATTTTACACAACATAAAATTACATATATTGATTATAAAGATGTTGAACTATTAAAGAAGTTCATCGATGCTAATGGTAAAATCTCCGCAAGAAGATTTACTGGTACTAGTGCTAAATATCAAAGAATGTTAGCTGTTGCAGTTAAAAGAGCAAGACAAATGGCTTTATTACCTTACGTTGCAGAATAATTAAATATCGTAAGATTAATAGTATAGAGACCTTAAATGGTCTCTTTTTTGTTGCTATTTTTGAGATGCTTGTTACAGCAAGGCAACAATTGACAATATATATATATAATATACAAAAAGGGAGAGAATAATTATGTCTAGAGAATCCAAAATAATTAATGTGCATTCGAATTTTGATACTCAAACCGAAATTAAACATTACGAATCTTTTGGTTGGGAGCTTTTAGCTATTAATCATACTCAGATTTCAATGACCAGAGAAACACAAAATCCTGTTTATCCAGATTTAGTAAAATATGAATATGAGTATGAGTCTTTGTGCAATAAGATTAATGAGTTAAGAAAACAAATTAAATACAAATCATTTAGTTTCAAAAAATTTATGCAATTGTTTATTTTACTAATTTTCCCAAGTGTTTTATATGTTTTAGACTTGGATAAAACAAAGAAAAGAAATAAAGAACTAAACGAAGAAATAGCAGCAGCAATGAAAGAAATTGATGATGTATGTAACAAATCTAAAGCTATATTCTTCGCAAAACAAGCACAATAAGATATCTATAATAGGAAACACTTAATTTTTTGTTTCCTATTTTTGTTGTATGCTAGTCTAAAATTCATTAGTAATTAGATTAAGACATAGTGAATTATCCTAGGTAGGACAGAAATCACTATCCTAAAACATATGAAGGGATAATAACAATAGGAGGCCTTAAATGGTCTCTTTTTTGTTGCTTTTATATGCAATATATCTATTATGAGACCTTATTACACATAGAGTAGGTAGAGTAGAGTAAGTAAGGAATTTATGTCCCACCTAAGATAATGAACTATGTTTTTTCAGTGGCAGTACAAGTTAATATTCCTAGTTCAATACAATTTAATATTACCTAGACACTGCTGCGAATAACACAAAGAAGGATCACTCACATAGGGTGGTCTTTTTTGCGCTCAGTTTTACACCAGACAATAAGTATTATTAATTTAAAATACACCGATGTATAAAATCACTATATTAGTGCGGTCTTTTTAATTTGACTAATATATATATATATATAATTAAATTATAAATAAAGGAGATAACTAAATGGAAAATAAAAAAGGACTATTTCACTATTTAATTGTTATTGCTGTTCTATTTGGTGCTATTTATAACTTATTTTTAATGCCTCAAAGCAATAATAAAAAGGTTTATGCGGAAGAAGAACGTAGCAGAGTAATAGAATATGTCTGTGAAGATTGTGATCCGGGTGATCACAAAATCATTTGCCCAAGTTATTGCGACAATGGTAAAGTAGTATGTGACAATCATTGTAATAATGGAAGCTGTCCAGACTGTAATGGAGAAGGTCACACCAATACACCGTGTAACCAATGTGATGATTTTGGTGAGATTGATGGCGAACAATGTAATTATTGTCGTGGTTCCAAATTTATATTTCAGGATTGTTCAACTTGTTCTGGAAAAGGTGAATGTACTAAATGTGATGGCAAAGGACAACTAGACTGTGAAATGTGTCATGGGCAAGGAAGAATTGAATGTCTAAATTGTTTTGGAACCGGAACTGCAACTGATAATAATGGATTATTATTAACTTTAGATGCAAACGGAGTCACAATTAATGAAACTTTAACTCAACCAAATGCAGTTAGATATGGTGATGTTTTTAATCAATTCCAAACTTTATCATCCGATGAATATAAATTTATAGGTTGGAATACTGATAAAAACGCTTCTTCTGCATCAGTCTCAAATGATAGTGGTTATCAAGTTACTAGTGATAAAACATTCTATGCTTTATGGGAAGAAAAAGCATCAGTCTCAATCGATGAAACTGCACAAGAACTAACATATAATTTATCAGCACAGTCATTTGAACTCAAAGGAACTAGTAAGAATTTAAGTTCGATAACTGTTGAATATAAGGTTAATAATGTTTGGACAACTGTTGCTCCAACAACTGCTGGTAGCTATAGTGTTAAAATAACAAGAGCAACGGATGACGTTTACAAAGCATATTCAAAGGAAATTGCTAATGGTTTAATTATTAATAAAGCAAATCCTGTTATTACATTATCAAGTGAAGAAGCTATTGTAGTAACTGAAGGAGAAACTATTGTTCTTCCTACTGCAACTAGTGATTTTGGAACAGTTGTAGTTGATAAACAAGCAAGTGATTTAGTTAATGCTGGCAGTTATATTGTTACATATACAATAGTTGGTACTGATAACTACAATACTGCTACTAAAACTATCCAAGTTACTGTTAATGCAGTTGCTAAAGATGAAAAAGGAATTTCAGCATTTGGAATTATACTAATTATTCTTGCTTCATTAATCTTTGTATATGCCGCATTATTTGCAGTATGGAAGATTGAATATATTAATTCTATTAAGAATGATAATGATGAAAGAAAGTTAAAATTCTTAGATATTATCTTTAAATTTGTTGATAATTTAATTTTCAAAAATAAAGAATAGATAAAAGGGACCTTAAATGGTCTCTTTTTAATATAATAATTATATTTTATCAGCCTTATTATTATTATCTCTTTATTTGACAATTATATATATATAATAAACCTATACGATTAGGAGATAGATATTATGCAACTAAAAAAGATAATAATTATTTCGGCTATATCTTGTGCATCTGTTGGTAGTGGTTTAGCATTAACTTTTGCTGTGGATTGGAAGAAAGATCCAGAAGTAAGTAATCCAACTGCAAATACTATTACATATAATGGAAATGAACAAGAATTAATTACTGCAGGAAGTGCAAATGGTGGTGTATTAGAATATGTTATTGGTGATATTAATGAATGTACTGGTGAATATTCTACTAATATTCCAACTGGAAAAGATGCTGGTGTTTATTATGTTTGGTATAGAGTTGTAGGAGAAGAAAAGAAATTTCATGATGTTTCTCCTCAATATATCGCAGTAACAATTAATAAAGCACAAGCAAATATTACAGTAGATACTACCCCAATAGTAGTAACTTATGGTGAATCTATAACAATTCCAACTGCTACAACTAATTTTGGTAGTGTAACTTGTGATAAACAAGCAAGTGATTTAGTAAATGCTGGTACATACACAATTACTTATACAGTATCTGATACTGATAATTATAAAGGAGATACTAAATCTGTTAGTGTAACTATTAATAAAAAAGAATTAACAGCTCCAACTCTTTCAGGTACATATACATATAATGGTAATGAACAAACAGTTACAATTAATAATTTTGATTCATCTAAAATGGAATATGCATCTGATTCAACTTCTTCAGCAACTAATGCTGGTTCATATACTGTAAAAGTTAATCTAAAAGATTCATCTAACTATAAATGGGCAAGCGCATTTAATGGTGAACTTGGATGGAATATCTCTAAAGCTAAAGTTGATGAACCAACTATAACAACTTCTTCATTTACATATGATGGAAATGAAAAAGAAGTTGAAGTTAGTGGTGTTGAATCATATATGACTAAAGCTAATGATTCAGAAACTAAAGCAACAAATGCTGGTGAACATGTGATTACTTACACTCTAGATAATAACCACGAGTGGAACGATGGAAATGATGGAATATTAAATTGGTCTATTACTAAAGGTCAAGCAAGTATTACAGTAGATACTACCCCAATAGTAGTAACTTATGGTGAATCTATAACAATTCCAACTGCTACAACTAACTTTGGTAGTGTAAGTTGTGATAAAAAGTTAAGCGATTTAGTAAATGTTGGTACATATACTATTACATATACAGTATCTGATACTGATAATTATAAAGGAGATACTAAATCTGTTAGTGCAACTATTAATAAAGCTACTCCAATCTATACTGCCCCTACTGCGGCAACAAACCTAGTATATAATGGTGAATATCAATCTTCAGTTGCTAGTGTTGGAACAGTTAATGATCCTAATGCATATCATTGGGAATTTAAACTTGATGTATTTGATAACGCCTATTATACAGATATTAGATATCTAATTAATGCTGGAGATTATGTAATTTACTATAAGTTAGTTATAACAGATAGTAATTATTCTGATCCAAATATTGAAGGTTCATTTAATGTATCAGTTGCTAAAGTTACACCTACCATAACAACTGCTCCTGTAGATTGCAATAATTCACAAACTGGAACTCATGTTAATTTATGTACTGCTGCAAC
>DCJD01000022.1:8702-16973 GCA_002317215.1 Caryophanales bacterium UBA1709
CAATATTAACGATCTTCCTGAAACCTGTCTTGAATGTCATATAACAAATTAATGATTCTAGATGTTTCCTAAATTAGGAAACATCTTTTTTTATGAAAATACTATATTTTAATGAATATTATAATAATTATCTCTTTATTTGACATTTATATATATATATATATAATATCAAGTGGCTATTGAGTAATTTATTACTCAAATTAGTATTTATAAGGAGATTAAATATGAAAAATAAAAGAAGACAATGTTTAAAATTATTAATGTCTATTTGTTTATTTAGTGTTAGTCTATTAAGTGCATTAGTTGGAACTAATGTTCAAAAGACACATGTTTATGCTGCACAAGATCATACACATGGTACACAAGGAAATGAAGATTACATTGTATTTGATCAAGCATTTAGTTGTGGAACTTTAACTACTGGTAATTATGTGTTAACTAGTGATGTTACATTAACTGGTGATGTTTTTGTTGTTGAAGATAGCAACGTTAAGATTTGTTTAAATGGTCATACAATTAAATTTGATGGAGCATATTCTTTCAAGACTGTATATCATACATACAATGAAGATAAGATTCCATCACTTACAATTATGGATTGTAATAGTACTAATAGAGGCAAATTAGTTTCTACTAGCAATCAAACAGAACATTTATTTAAATTGAATAAATCAAATGTTAAATTTGAGAATATTGAGATTGAATCCACATATAATGATATATCATTTGTTTTTGTTGAGAATGGTCAAACTGCGGGAAACTTATCATTTAATAATTGTCATGTTAAAGTTGGGCAATATTTAGTTAAAATAGAAGGTTATCGATGGAATATCAACTTTACTGGAAAATCAAATAAAAACACTGGTGAATATGATATAGAAAGTTTAAGTTCATATTACAGTGATCATTGGCCACTTTTCTATATCAAGAAAGGAACTGTAGATTTTAAAAATGTTGGTGTTTATAACGAAATCCATTCTTGTATTTTACAAACAAATAATTCTACAGTTAACATTGATGAAAACTGTGTATTTGAAATGAATTGCTTATATACTGGTATACATTGTACAGGTAGCGATTTAAAGTTTAAGGGTAATATCTTTTATAACTCTAATCATGTTGCTACAACAGAAGAAAAGAATCAAAAAATTGATAAAAAATCTTTGATAGTAATTTCAGATGGTGCACAACTCCATATATATAACTCAACTATAATTAATTCTTTAGATAATTATTATTCATTGTTATTCTTATATGATGATGAAACCGATACAAGCGAATGTATCGTAGAAGAAGCATTATCAACTAACCAAAAATTCAATATCTTCTGTGGTAATAACGCAACAGGAAATGGAGATTATATTTTAGAAGCAAGAGATGTAATCCTTGGATTTAATGAACATAATGCTGATAAAGATTTTAAAGATTTCTTTAAATTTGCATACACTTCTTCTGACAAAGTTCCATTCTTCTTAGATATAAATAAAGAAGATGATGTAATTAGCTTTGTTGCTGTTAATTTTACTACTCAACCAACTAGTGAAGATAAAACCGTTAAAGCCAATAAAGATGACGTCACTTATCAATGGCATAAAGCAGAAGCTAAATATGGTGTTAAACTAGAAGAAGAAGATTATGCTGAAATTCCAGAAGGTTATTCTATTGATGAAAAAGGATATTTCACATATGATACTGAAAAAGAATTCGCACCATCATACGTAAATGATATTACACAATATAATCAATTTGGTCTCTACCTTGCTGAAGGAACGTATGTGTATGACGATGAAGCTGGCACAAATTCTGTAAGCATTAGTCTTACTGCTATGGCAAATTGGACGAAAGATTATAAATTTAAATTATATATTATTATTGGAGATCAAGAAATTGAACTATCAGATGAATATTCCGATGATTTTGATGCAATGTATGAAGATGGATATATTAAACCATATGCTTCACCAACAGGGACAAATCTTAATATATATAGTTTCCATATATCCTACTTAATAAATGATCCTTCTAGTCCATTCTATAGTTTATCTCAAAACCCAAATTATAAAGTTAAATTAGTCGTTGAAGAAGATATTCCTTGGTATGTCTTCACCAAAGAATATCTAGATCAGTTTACACTTTATTCATTACAATTATTTGAAGGTGCTAAATTCTATTTAGGATATGATAGTATCAATATTAAAGAAGCAATAGAAGGAGAAACAAGTGCAACATTAAAAACTAATGCAGCTGGACAATATGCTTGTGTTGTAACTCGTGATAATTTATCTATCTCTTCTGATATTTTAACTATTGAAGTAGATGGTATTAATACTACAAATCCTATTGATAATACTGGTTCAAATAACCATTTATCATTTGGTGCAATTCTATTAATTATTATTCTAATATTAGTCTTATTATATATTGTTCAATTTATCTTATGGAAGATTGAATATGATAAAAAACAAGATGATAGAAAATTAGAATTCTTAGATATAGTAAATAAACCAATTAATAATTTATTATTTAATAGAGAATAAGACTTATAAAATAGAAACTAAGTAAATTAGTTTCTATTTTTTTTTATTTAAATACTATTGAATAAATTTCAATATATACAAATATAAAAATATGCTAATATATTATTTGGAAAAAGAGGAATAGATATGGAAAAATTTGATTTTGCTACTCCCCCAAAGAAAGTTAAATGGTTTTTAAAACCAATCATTAATTTAATAGTTAATCCTAAAATTAAGAAAGTTAAACCAGATATTACATATATTGGTACCGAGAATATTAAAGGACCATTTTTACTACTAGCTAATCATAATGCTTTTTTAGATTTTATAGTTGCCGAACACGTCTTAAAAGATAACGAGGCTAATTATGTAGTTGCTATTGATGGGTTTTTAAATAGAAAATGGTTATTACAAAATGTTGGTTGTATTGCCAAAAGAAAATTCACTATGGATTTTATGCTTATTAAGAATTTAAAACATGCCATTAAAATGGGCAATGTTGCTGCTATTTATCCAGAAGCTAGATATAGTTTGTGTGGTACTACTGCTTTACTTCCTAAATCTATTGGAAAGTTAGCAAAATTATTAGATGTTCCAGTTGTTACATTAATTTGTCATGGTCATCATATTAACTCACCATTCTGGAATAGTTCACATGAAAGAAATGTAAAACCACAAGAAACATATAAACTTTTATTAACACAAGAAGAACTTAGAAACCTAGATGTTGATCAAATAAACGAAAGAATTGTAGAAGAATTTCAATATGATGATTTCAAATGGCAATTAGATAATAAGATTGAAGTTAATGAAGAAAATAGAGCCGAAGGATTACACAGGGTATTATATAAATGCCCAGTATGTAATGATGAGTTTTCAATGACTTCATATGGATCACATTTAAAATGTTGCAAATGTAATAGCGAGTGGGAAATGAATAAATATGGTCAATTAGAAAGTTCCACTAAAACATTTACTCATATTCCTTCTTGGTATGAATGGGAAAGAAAATGTGTAAGAGAAGAGATCAAGAACAATTCTTATTCTTCATCCTTGCTTGATTGTACTATTGATTCTATTCCAAATGATAAGTTTATTCATTTAGGTAAAGGTAAAATGATCCATGATATGAATGGATTTAAACTATATACCAAAGATTATGATGGTAATGAACTAGTAGTAGAAAGAAAGATAAGTGAAATGTATTCTTTGCACATTGAATATCAATATCTATTCAAACATGGTGATTGTGTAGACTTAAATACTGAACAAGATACATATTATATCTATCCAGAAGGTAAATTTAATGTTACTAAGATGGCACTTGCTACTGAAGAACTATACTTTAATGAACTAGAACAAAAAGGTATTAAAATACAAAAAGGATTAGCATAAAAAACAGAAGATATATTCTTCTGTTTTTATTTATTCTTAATATATGTTTTATATAAGAGATAATTCCCATACATAATAATGCTTAATCCTAATGTATATAGTATTAAGTTTGTATATGGATTAATAAATAATTTATATCCATATATATTACATAAATCATTTAATGCTAATCCAAAGAAAGACCTATTAAATATTAAATTAATAATAACTATTAGTAATATTAAACATAATATAAATATATAGCTATATATAAAATCTTTCTTTGATAATTTAACTATATTATTTTTAATAATATAGTATGTTAATAAAAAGAATGTTGCATGACTATATACATCAGTATAGATAAAGTTATATGAAGGAAAACTTTGTATTAGACATAAAAAACTAGTAAAGAATGCTGCTATTAGCATTGCTATCCAAAACATTATAAAGAATTTATATAGTATATGTTTATATTTAGATGATAAAAAGATTGATATAAAGACTAATGTAAATAAAAACGGAGAAACATTGGATATTGGATATACAAATTGCATATTATATCCAAAAGCAGGTTTTATACTAAATAAGATAGTTAGGATATATGCGATAACAATAATTAGTGATAGTAGGAATAATATTAAATTATCATTTAAGTTTTTACATTTATTAAAAATATATAATCCTAAGATTATATATATTATTCCTACTATCATATTAATTAAATACATTAGATTCATAAAAATATCCTTTTTATTATAACATAAGACTAAAAAGTTAGGAAAAGCATAAGGGAATTTGCTACAATTATTAGGGTGATTATTATGAGTAAATTATTTAGTAAAGAAAAGATTAATACTAAAAGACAAATAGAAGTAGATTTATTAAGAGGTTTTACAACTCTTATTTTAATTGTTTGTCATGTTGGTTTATATTTAGGCCCATCTGATTGTATACCTTTATATGTGTTTGCAGATATTATAGGTAGTGAGTGTGGAGCACCAGTATTTATGACTATGATGGGTATAAGTATTGTATATAGTAAACATAATAATCCTAAAGATTTATTAATTAGAGGGATTAAACTATTTATTCTTGGTTATATTATTAGTTTTGTTAGAACTTTATTACCGCGTTTTATATTAGGCAATATTGATGAATGGACAAGTATAGAAAGCTTTTTTGTTGTTGATATAATGCAATTTGCTGGTTTATCTTTTATTGTTTTAAGTTTATTTAAGAAATTAAGATTACCTTGTTATATATCTTTGATTATATCTTTAGTATTAGTATTTATATGTCAATTTATTATAGATAGTGGATATCCAAGTGAGATAATAACAATACCTAGTTATTTCTTAAATCTATTAGTACCAATAACTTATTGGTCTTGTTTCCCATTTATGATTTGGTTTTTCTTCCCTTGTTTTGGTTTATGTCTTGGGGAATTATTAATTAGATGCAAAGATAAAGATAAGCTATATACAATATATCTAATAATAGGATTAGTAGGTGTTATTATAACATATGGATCATTTATATATTTGTATCCATATTACACTTCCTATTATTATGGGGATAATTTCTATTATATGGGTGTATTTAACATCTTGATGAATGGATTAATTATTATGTTTGTGTTATCTATTTGGTATTTGATTAGTAAGATAATACCTAATGTTCTAAAGAAATATCTAGTATTCTTATCTAAAAACTTAACAGTATATTATGCCTTATCATGGGTATATGTTGGTTTGCTTATTCATTTAGTATCATATTATGCTATATCAATAACATTAATACAAAATATAATATTAATGATTCTTGGTATAGTATTATGTTCATTATTAACAATAGTATTTAATAAAATAAAAAGATCTCATTAGGGATCTTTTTCTTTATAATAAACTAAAGATGATACCCCTTTTAGAATTTACTCTATATCTAACTGAAATAATCATATCTAGATTATAAATCTTAATCGAACGTTTAACTTGTCTTGATACTTTAAGTTGAACTTGTGCGTTTTCCGCACACGTTGAATCCAAATCTAGTTCCCCATCATTATAAACATTTGAAATATGTCTTACTATTCTAGTTCTATCAACATCAAATAATAAATTCATCTCGTCTTGTGCAATCCATACAGTCTCATTTTCTTTATCCTCCCTACTTTATTTTTTTATAATAGCAGTTTCTAAAATCCTATAAAGTAGACCATAATCGACATTTTATTTGATTATTTAAATAAACAATATATAATAAATTTAGAATCATTCTAAAAAGGAGCAATAGATGACAAAGTATCGTAAAAGAATATATGAAATCATTAATACTTCATGTTCGCATTTAAATGCTTATGATGTTTATGAAATCATAAAAAAAGAAATGCCAGATGTTGTTCTTGCAACAATCTACAATAATCTAAATGCATTAGTAGATGAGCATATGATTAATAAAATATCTATTCCAGGTAAAATTGATCATTATGATAAGTTAGTAAAACATGATCATCTTATCTGTAGTAGATGTGGGAAGTTAATTGATTTTAAATTTGAAGATTTAACTAAGAATCTAGAATCTCAAGCTCATGTTAGTATTGTTGGGTATGATTTAAAAGCATTCATCATCTGTGATGAATGTAAAAACAAATAAAAAGGAGAATAAATATGGAACTAAAAGGTAGTAAAACAGAAAAGAATTTACAAGCTGCATTTGCAGGAGAAAGCCAAGCAAGAAACAAGTATACTTATTTTGCTAGCGTTGCTAAAAAAGAAGGTTATGAACAAATAGCCGCTCTATTCTTAGAAACTGCAGACAACGAAAAAGAACATGCAAAAATGTGGTTTAAAGAACTAGGCGAATTAGGCGACACTGCTGCTAACCTATTACATGCTGCTGAAGGTGAAAACTATGAATGGACAGATATGTATGAAGGATTTGCAAAAGATGCTGAAGAAGAAGGATTCAAAGCATTAGCTGCTAAATTTAGAGCTGTTGCTAAAATTGAAAAAAGACACGAAGAAAGATATAGAGCACTATTAAAGAATGTAGAAACTGCTCAAGTCTTTGAAAGAAGTGAAGTTAAGGTTTGGGAATGTAGAAACTGTGGACATATTGTTGTAGGAACTAAAGCACCAGAAGTTTGTCCAGTATGTGCTCATCCAAAAGCATACTTCGAAATCCACAAAGAAAATATCTAGGATGAAATAACAAAAAAGACAAGTAATTTACTTGTCTTTTTTTGTAATATAGCATTAATGTTATCTATTTATTTGATTTTAATGTTTTAATGATATTGTTAAGAATGTTCATATATTTTTCTTTATCTAAACCTATAACGCCAATTATTTCTTTTAAATCATCAATATTTGGATTCCCTTTATTTAATAGTGTCATTTCGTGTTCTAGTTTATTTGGGGTGGATGTGATGTCATAGAAAGGTGATAATCTATAAACTTTTCTAATATCATCATATATAAATGCAAAATTATGTCCATGATCATCTTTATTAGATATTAAAACATTGAAACACATTCTATTATATATTTCATACAGTTCATCTTCGCTATTAGATATCTTACGAGATACTTGAAATAACAATTCGTAAGATAAATTTGGAATGCGATATGATGTTTCTAATAAGTTAGATAAAGATATCATATGAATTTTCTTACCATTATTTCTATCAAATCTTTTTGCACCAAAATAACCCTTATTGATATTAGAACTAAATAATTTAAATTCATTAACATCAATCCCGCATTCCTTTGCGAGCATGTTATATTTGTATTCTTCCACACCGATATCTTTAGGATCTATACTGCTTGGAAATTTAACCAACCATTCTTGATTATCTATTTTTAGGTATGCTTTTGGGCTGGCTCCTCCGCTACTACCACCTAATTGATATGCTTCATCTAAATAATCATCATTATCATCATATATCTTAGCGAATTTAATTGCTAAATCATCTAAGTTAATGTTATTAATAACATTATCATTAGAATTGGCAGGAACATATGTTAAAGCTCCTTTAGAAAGATTATTTACTAATGATAATTTATCTAATATAGGTAGTGAGGAATAGTTAATACCTTTGGTTTTTAGGTATCTAGTGATTAATAGTTCTCCCCATCCATCTGGTAAAGAATCTAAAAATACTCCATATATTTCTTGGCTTGTATTTTGATGTTTATAAACCCTATCAGACAAAGGAAGGCTTAAAGGCGAGATTGAAAATCCTGTTTTTACCCAGTTTGAATCATATTGAAAATAAATCTGGTTATTTTCATTCTTTAACATTCCAACCTTTATTGAGTTATAAAATACGCCTAAGTTAGTTATATTCAATTTCATTTTATAACATATCCTCCAAATT
>DCJD01000022.1:16993-17855 GCA_002317215.1 Caryophanales bacterium UBA1709
GAGTTTGCAAATAATACCTTAAAGTCATCAAGATAATCCATTATTTCAGCAAGACACAACAAAGATTGAAAAGATATTTCGCCGGTTTGTTCAAATCTTCTTAATGATCCTAAACTAACAAACGATTTCTTGGCCAATTCCTTTTGAGATAAGTGTAATTCTTTACGTCTTTTCTTAAAGTTTTCAACTAATGGAAATGTTATAGATTGAGGTGTATCTATATTAATAAAATCCGATATATCTATTGTTTTTCAATATAATTACTAATATATTAGTAGTATTTTATATGTTAAACAGACTTAAAGATTAAATATTTCTTTACATTTATTATATATAATGTATAGTTAATGCGAGGTGAATAATATGATTAAGAAAACTAAGTGTTTATCTATATTATTTGTATTAATGCTTTGTTCATGTACAACTAATATATTAAACAGTAAAAATAGCAATTCTAATTCTACTACATCAACCCCTTATTCTAATTTATTAAGTGAAGATATTGAATTAATTGATAATGATTTAATAATTGATGATATTAATGTTAGTTTAGATAATGTAATAGCTGTTGATTTAAATAATGTTGAAACAACTTCATATTATACAGTAAAAGATAATGTTATTAGCTTTTCAGCTGCTGGAACATATGAATTAAGCGGAACTTATAATGGAGCTATAGAAGTTGGCAAGAAAGAAATAAATATTATATTAAATAATGCCACTATTAATCCTTTATCAACTCAATATTGTGGAGCTATTGTATTTAAGAAAGAAAATACTAAAAATGTTAATTTAATAGTTAAAGAAAATAGTATTAACTATCTAAGTGATAGTGTAAATGATATTGAATCTTATAATAGTG
>DCJD01000012.1:0-92610 GCA_002317215.1 Caryophanales bacterium UBA1709
TAACTTATTATTATGTTGATATTGACGAGATTAGTAAAGATGAACAAGAATATATAAGACAAGATGTTACAAGTAAACTACCAAGTAGTTTCTATGAATCAAATGGTTTATTTAATTATCAAACTAATTTATACACTCCAGCTATCTTAAAATATGTTAAAGGGGAATTAGTATATACTTATAATTTATCAATGAGTAAAGAAGAAGTTAAAGAATTATATTCCTTTAACCTAGTAGATTTAGGTTATTATCAAAACTTTGAATATAAGATAGATAATAACGATCACTTTTCTATTATTTTCTATAATGATATTGATAAATCAACTAACACATATATTAGCAATATAAGAAATGAATTAGAGGAAAATAATGAAATACTATATTGTTTAAAATATAGTAAACTAACTAATTTTGAAAAAGATGAGTTAGTTAGTCTATATCAATCTAATTACGATTCCAATATTATTTCATTTAATAATTTACCTAATTATTTGAAAATTAGTTATTAAAAAAAGATAGAACATTATGTTCTATCTTTTTGTATTATTTTTCTAAGAAAGGTCTTGTTACAGCGTTGACATTATTTCTTACAACGCAAATTGTACGGTCAACTAGTGGACTTATAACTTGAGCTTTTTCAGTTGGAGCACTTACAAGAGCTTGTAAACCAAAGTTTCTTAAAAGTTTAACAGCTTCTTCAACTCTTAGTCCATCCATCTTAGAGAATGCTTCATCTAATATAATTAATCTAATTGAATCGGATACATTATTATTTAGATATAGACGATATGCTTGAGCAAATGAAGCTAATACTGAGATATAGAATGGAGTTTGAGTTTCTCCTCCGGATTTTCTTCCTAAAGTTTGGGACAATCTTTGAGTATATCCAGTTTGGTTTGTTACTAATAAATCAAATTTTAGATATGATCTATAATCGGTGTATTTAGCAATATTTTGTTCAAGTTCACTTCTGGTATCAATTCCATCGGTGAATGTTATTTGTCTAAATAAGTTTTCAATGCTATCAGCATATTTCTCGGTAAATTCTGTTCCATCAATATCTGTACCAGTTAATAATAATGGATCAATAATCATTTCATAATATGGCTTATATTCTTTTCTTGGATCACAAGTGAATTTATAACTATCGCTGCCGAATTTAGCGTAGCTTAAGGCTTCGTTTAAAGAAGAAATTTGACTTATTACTGTATCAAATTTTTCTTTTAGCTTAGCTAGGAAATCATTTTTAAATGTCTTCATAGCATTATCCTTAGCTTCTTTTATCTTTTCTAGATATTCTTGCAATTTAATTTCACCTAACTCAACATATTCTTTTTCATATTCCTCATTACTTGGGTTATGAGCATCGTAATTTAATTCATATTGAGTATTATATTTGGTTCTTAAATCACAAATATCTCTCCATTGTTTACTTAAACCATTTAATGTTTGATCGATATTAATTTTATAGGAATTGAATAAAGAAATTGGTTCTTTTCCTTGTGCGATTAAATCTAAGAAAGCAGGCTCGCCATTTTCTCCAATCCATTCCTTACCATATTCACTACTTATTTTAGTTTTTAATTGATTAACTCTTAGTTGAGAATTAGGTAAATCTTTAGTGCGATAACTATCAATCGAAACATTAGCTTTAATAATATTTAAATTGATTTCTTCCTTATCTTTTTCATATCCTACTATTTCGTTTTCAACTTCTTTAATACTCTTTTCTAATGTTTCTAAGAAGTTATCGGCCATAGTATTCATAATCTCTTTATTACTATCAGCTTCTTTTTGTAAAGCATCAATTCCTTTAGCTGCTTCGTAATTAGAAGAGATTGATTTAATTTCATTAGAGTTAATAAATTCTAAGGAAGTAAGTTTACCAAGACTACTTACATCAATAGCAATTTGATTTAAATCGCTTCTTAACATAGCTAGTTCATGTTCTTTAATCTCTTTTTGTTTTAATGTTGATTTAGAACCAATATAGGAAATGGTTGTTTTAGTATTTAAAGATCTTGCTACGTAGTTTTGATATAACATACCATCTTTAGTAATACTTCTACTATGATCTCTTAAATTAGCAATAGAATTACATTTAATTAAAGCACCAAGAAGCATATTAGTAAATCCAATAGCGCCTTTATTATCACTTACTATTTCTTCTGCAAGAGAATTAGGTAATGGATCTTTTGCGTTACTAATTGCTTTTTCAGTATCAATAATACCGTAATCAAAATAAGGCATTTGAGATTTAATAGAATCATAAATTTTAATTGCATCATCAACATATTTTGGATCTACAACTAGATAAAATCTTTGAGTATTTAAATATGTTTCAATTGCAAGTCTCCATGATTCATCTTTAATATCAATTAAATCAGATAAGAAATTAACTTCAATATCTTGATGATATCTATTTTTCAACCCCATTCTAATAGATTGTTTAAAATCTAATAGACGGTAATCATAAGATTTTTTACCTTCAGATATTTCTTCTAATTCTTTATTGCAAATCTCAATTTGATCTTTTATTTGATTATCATTTTCTAATAAAGCAAATTGTTTTCTCTTAATTTTAGCTAAGAAATCGTTAACTTTTGCATATATTGAAGTAAGATTATCTTCTTCTATTTCATCATTAATACATTTAGTTTTTAAATTAGAGAAATCATTTAATAATTCTTTAGCAGCTAAACCTTCAACACTAGATGAATATTCATCATTTAAATCAATAAAGCTTTGTTTTAAAGCATCAGTCCATTTTTCAATATAGTTAATTAGGTTATTTTTTATACTATTAATAGAATCTTTTAGTTCTTTAATCTTAGCAGTTACAGTATTAAATCTTTCTTCATATACAGCTTTTCTTTTATAAACATCAGATTGGAACTTTTCTTCTAATAATCTTTCTTTCTTTTTATTAGATTCATCTAATAAAACATTACATTTGTTAAGTAATTCTTGATTTTCAGCAATATCACCATTTAATTCATCAATCTTATCATTAATTTCATCTTCAGCATGAGCTGCTAAATATAGCTCACTTCTATCCATAATATATTTCTTAATTTGGATAGCATCGTTTTTATCTTTATAATCGTTATAACGTGAGATTAATTCTTTTAATACATCAACTCTTTTAGAAAGTTCATTAGTTTCAATCTCTAATTTCTTGTAATTTCTAAAGTTTTCTTGCATCTTTTCAATGTCAATAGTGCTATCAACATCACAAACATATTCAGTAATAAACTTTTCGATATCACTAATAGGACTAAATGGAATTGCTTTCTTAAATAATGCAAAGAAATTATTTGGTAAGTTACCAAAATTTACTTTAATAAAATCTCTATAATCAGTATTAGTATTGAAGAATTTATAATCAAAATTATTATTGGTTAGATAAATATTCAATTGTTTTTGAGACATTGGAATATTATCAACAATATATTCATTTTCTGGAATAGGACCTTTATGAGTGAAATATTTTGATTCATGTTCTCCATCTTCGAATGTGTCAAAAACAATTCCAACAACATAATTTTCTTCTTTAATATCATCATAGAATTCACAAACAATGTAAGAAGAGAAACGATTGTTTCTTAAATATAAAGATCCACCCTCTTCATTATCACCAATTTCACAACTTAAATATCCTTTAATAGTTCTATTTGACTTATCACTAGCTGATTTATTAAAGGAATGTCCAGTGGTTTCACCAAGTATAATAACTTGTAAAGCATCAATAATTGTAGTTTTACCAGAACCATTTTCACCAGTTAGGAAGTTGATTTGACTAAAATCAATTATTTCATGGCTGAAATAATGCCAGTTTGTTAATAATAATTTCTTTAGAGTTTTCATTATGCTTCCTCCTTATGATCAAAATCAAATGTTTCAGATTCTTGGTTAACCTCTTCTTTAAACATAACTTGATAAATTGCTGCAATCTTTTCATTAGAAACAACTTTCATAATTGTAGGATAAACAACTATAGTACATTCTGCTGATTCAAGATTTCCTTCAATCCTAGAAACAATATTATATTTAATTAATGTTCTTAAAGTATCAACTGTTTGGGAGATAGTTGGTTTTCTCAATACTAAAGATTGTTCAAGCATTTTAATTACAACATCTCCAACTTTAATAAAGACAACGTTTCTACTGGAATTTTTCTCAATCTCTTCATCATAAATTTGTCTTAGAGCAAGTAAGAATAAGGTTGGGAATTTATCTAATTTAAAGTTATTGTTATTATATCTACTTGAAATATATACAATTCCTCTTTCATCATCTCTTAATAAATCATATCCTGCTAAATCTAAAAATCCTTTGAATATTTCAAAGTATCTGACTATAAAGCGATAGTCTCCATTAATTTTTCCAATTCTATCTCTTGGTTCGTATATATCACTTAAGATATGGGTTTTATTTAATAAATAGTTAACTAAGCTTTTAAATCTTTCTTGATCAGAGTTACTTAGTAAAGCAAAATCATCATGCCACATATTTTCTTACCTCCTTCTAATAAAATCGACATTAGGAACGGAATAATTATGATTATCAACATTCCCTTTATTTATGTTCATTGTATAGAACGATCTTGGATTGAATCCTTTAATAAATGAGTAAACAACAAGTATTAAAGTATTCATATCACTAATATTCATATCTTTAGTATTAATTGATTCTAATTCATCTAATTGTTGATGCATAAATCTTTCAATACCTTCTTTTGAATAAACCGAATTCATCTCATCTTCTAGCTTATGTAAAGCCTTTTGAGCTATCCTTTCATCAAAATCAAGTATAGTTACTTCTTCTCCAACTCCATAATCTCTTTCGGCATTAGGTCTTATGAATAACGATTCTTCATTAATGAATTCTTGACCTAAGAAAGAACTAAATGATTCTTGGAGCAATTGAAGAGATTCATCAGAATTATCTAACTTTTCCTCGGCTATCTTACTTACTATCTTAGTGAATTTAGCTTTAACTGATTTATCTTTGTTTAATAAGATAGTCATTTTATCAGTTGCTGTTTGAACATATTCTTGGTTCTTATCATCAATCTTGGTAAGCAATTCTTGAAGAGAAATTAGTTTATCAGTAATAAAATTAATCTTTGTTAATACATCACCACTAGCATCTTCTCTATTAATAAACTTCTTATGAAGAATAGCTTGGGTGATTATATCGTTTAATATTTGCTCGTTTCTTAACCAACTAGATAATATGTTCATAACAGGACCTTTAAATCTTGCAATAGAATCTTTTGTTTTTAAAGGTAAATAGATTTGTTTAATAATATCTCTTTGATAATTATCAAAATGCTCATTTAATAATTGATTAATATTCTTTAATCTAGACATTCTATTGTAATGTCTTTTTAAATCAATAAATAATCCTTTAAGAGTTGATTCAAAATCATAAATCTTATCATAAGCAGTCACTAATGCTAAATAACGATAGTCATTATATTCTTCATCAGCACTTTTTAATGAGGAATATATCGAATACATAAATGAATCATATTCTTTTAATTCTTCACTTGTGAAACTGTAGATTAAATCTAATAGTTTTATTGAATATGGAGGTAAAGATAACATTTCAATTAATTTGTTTCTTTTCTCATAATCACATTCAACCCAACCAGTTTCCTTAAATCTATTAACAATGGCTCTAGCTCTTCCGTTAATATCTTTTAAATCATCTTCATTAAACTCATCATCACTCTCAGGAGATAAATCTAAAAGATCATTTTGCAATGAATTAGCAATAGCTTTAATTAAGTCTTCTTTTTGAATTGATATTTGTTCATTAAAAACACTTCTCATGACTAAAAGAGCTTTTGCATATAATTCTCTGTTTTTGCTTGTTAGCAAGATAAATACACTAGAAGGTATGGTATCAAATAAATTCATCATATCACCCACTTTGGCGTTTTATATTATAACATAATATAAAAAGTTTTCATAAGAAAACCTTAAAAATATTTATTATATTTTTATATGTACTATTTTTGGATCGGATATAGTCTTTTTTCTTTTTCTAATTCTTTATTTAATTGTTTAGGATTCTTATTAAAATTATATAAAGCAGTTGCTTTTAATTCTTCTAATAATAAAGGATTATCTTGCGCCGAAAATCTTGTTACTATATTTGCTTTTCCCTGTTTTTCAAGTAGTCTTAAATATTTAGCACCTTTACTTGAAAAACCAAGAATTCTAAGATAAGGAATTGAATTATCTAAATATTTTTTAGCATCTGTTTTCTTTGTATTTAAAAGGATATGAATAATGGTTCTTTTAATGCGCGCTCTACTATATCTTTTAGATACGCAAGACTCAACAAAATCATCCATATTATCAGTCTCAACGATATTCTTTTTGAATAAGTTTTGAATACCTTCTTCAATTAGATGAATTTCATCTAATTCAATGGATGATTTTGTTAGTAAAATATATTTCAATAAATCAAAGTACTTGGAATTAAAATTATAGCGATTAAATATATCGAGTTGTTTGGCCTTTTTAGATCTAATTTTAGATGCACTAGAATTTGATTCACTACGATCTCTTTTATAACAATTTATCTTAAATTTATATTTATTTTCTTGATGATTTTTAACGTATTCAAAACCTAAAATATCATTTGGATTTTCTAGATAAAAATCAGTAATAGTTTGGATTGCTTTTGCTTTAGAATATGGATAAGAATATCCTTTATCCATAAGGTCTTCTATAATCTCATCAACCCTAGGATTATTAAATTCTTTATTCTTAAATTTATTTAAGAATAAATCAGTATCACCAGATTCAGTTCCAAACACTATTTCATCAACCATCATTTCATTTAAAATATCTAAAGAATATTTAGCATAAATATCAGCAGATTGGACTGCAAAAATAGTTGGTATTTCAACTACAATATCTACACCATTTTTTAAAGCATCTTTTACTCTTTTATATTTAGGATAAATAGCAACTTCTCCCCTTTGAACAAAGTTAGGAGATAAGGCCATTATAAAAGTAGCATACTTATCTAAATTAAATGCATTTTTTAAATATGTTTTATGTCCCAAGTGAAACGGATTTAACTCCGCAATAAGACCAATACTTTTACTATTTTTCATTTGACTATAAATACGTGTTTATTATATAATAATAAAGCGTTAAAAAGAAGGTAAAATCATGAAGTGGACTAAAAGAGAACTAGAGAATAAAAATCCAAACTCATTTAGCTATGAAGAAGATATCGACTTTTCAAACGAAACATTTCCAAAAGAATTAAATGTTAATTCTATTAAAAATGTCCACGTTAGATCTAGTGCTAAATATGACTCATATCTTGAATCGCTAAGCTTAGAGGTTAACATCACTGGAACAATGGTTATACCATGTGCCAGAACATTAGAGCCAATTGATTATCACTTCGAAACCAATGAGAATGTAATATATTCATTCCAAGATTGTGATTTTGATGCTATAATAATTAACGGCAACATTATTGACACATTCGAATTTATTCGAGATTGTGTCATAACAAGCGTTCCTCTTGCGGTTTATAAAGAAGGAACAACATCAATTCAAAAACAAGAATCAAATGATGAAATTGATCCGCGTTTTGCAAAATTAAAAGATTTAATTAAATAGGAGGAGATTTTATGGCAACACCACAACATCACACATCAAAACAAAAGAAAAATTCAAGAAGATCTCATGATGCTTTAAAAGCAGCTTCTCTTGTAGTTTGCCCAAACTGTGGAAAAGAAATTCTTCCACATAGAGTATGTCCAAACTGTGGCTACTATGATGGCAAAAAAGAAGTTGAAATTAAAGTAAAGGACGCTGAATAGTAATAAAAAAATACTGATAATTCAGTATTTTTTTATGCTTAATATCTTTGCCAAGTACGAGGGAAAAATAATACTAGTATTGGATATAATTCTAATCTTCCAATTAACATTTCAATTGATAAGAAGAATTTTGAAATATATGAATAAGATACATAAGTACTACATGGTCCGACGTTTCCAAAACCAGGTCCAACATTACTAATGCTACTTAATGATGCTGTGAAATTAGTTATTAAATCATTTGTTCCATCTAAACTTATTAGTAATGTAAAGATAAATAATATAAGTATATATGTTGAGAAGAATGATTTTGTCTCGTGAATAATATCTGAATCAAGAGATTGATGATTTATTTGAATTGATTTAATACGATCGTTATTAAGTTTAGTATCTATTCTTCTAAAATTAGATTTATTAATAATAATCATTCTACTAACCTTAACTCCTCCGCTAGTGCTACCAGCGCAACTACCAATAAACATAAGAATAATAATTATTAATTGAGATAAACTAGGCCAATAAGCAAAATCTACCGTTGCAAATCCAGTTGTTGTAATAATTGAGGCTACTTGGAATAAACTAGTTCTAAAAGCTTCTTCAAAATTAGAACATCTATTATAAATATTGATACTTATGCCAATAACGGCAAGTAATACAATTCCTAAATAAACTCTTAGTTCTTCGTCTTTAAAGAAAACCTTAATTGATTTAATAAATAAGTAGTAATATAAAGAAAAATTAATTCCCGCAAGTAACATGAATATAGAAATAATATATTGAGAATAAACTGATATGTTTGCTAGTCCAGCATTATATATTGAAAATCCTCCAGTAGCAGTAGTAGATAAACTAATACAAATGCTGTCAAATAACGGATTTTTACCAATTATTAATAATATGATTTCAAGACTAGTTAAACCAATATATAAGTAATATAAAGTTCTAGTTGTAAATTTCATTTTACTTGATAGTTTACCAACACTTGGGCCAGTTGATTCAGCTCTTAATAAATGAATTGAAGTATCTTCGTTTTGTCCGATATCAAATGCAAGCATAAAGACTAAAACTCCCATCCCACCAATCCATTGAGTTAATGAACGATAGAACAAGATTGAATGGTCTAATCCTTCAACGTTTTTAACAACACTACTTCCGGTAGTGGAATATCCAGAACAAGTCTCAAAAAATGCATCAATATAATTTGGAATAGATGAACTAATTACATATGGTAATGCTCCAATTAAACAAATAATTAGCCAACATAATCCTACAATAACTAGACCATCTTTTGGTCCTATTTTAATACTTGAATTAGTTTTAATTTTTAAAAGAAAAGACAGACCAATACAGAAACTTGATGTTGCTACAAATGCAATATAATTAATAAAATTTTCTTTGTAAATAATGCATACTATTAAAGGGAGCAATAACATAATTGCTTGCATAAGTAATATACGACTAATTGTTCTTCTAATTGAATTATAGTTCATATCTATTTAAGTATATCATTAACATCACTTAAGCTAGTTTTAGATACTACGATAACATTATCATCTAGCTTAATCTTATTTCTACCTGTTGGAATGACTGCTTCACCATTTTTAATGATGGTTGCAATAATACAGTCTTCTTTTATTTTTAAATCTTTGATCTCTTTGTCAATAAACTCACAATCTTTATTAATATGGAATTCAATTGCTTCTAATTGTTCATCAACTATTTTATGCATTTTAATAACATTAGATCCATGCGGATTTCCTAATTGTCTTGCATAAGATACGATTTTATCAGCAATAATTTGCTTTGGTGTAACAACACTAGCAAACTTAGTTTGCTCAATCATTTCACTAATATTAGTTCTATTTTGTCTTAGTATAACTTTATTAACATTTCTACTTGAAGCAAAAACAGCACTAATCAAATTTTCTTCATCTAATGGAGCAAGAGCAATAACAGCATCACAATTATCGATTCCTTGATTAATTAATGTATCAATATTAGTTCCGTCCCCATTAATAATTTGACATTTATCAAATGTTTCAGAAAGCTTTTCACATACTTCCTTATCAATTTCGATAACTTTAGTATTATATCTAGGTTTATTAAGTTTACTTAATAAATAAATTGAAGTATTACCTCCACCAATAATCAAGAAATTTTTCAAAGCTTTTCTTTTAGAATTTATATAATACATAAACTCAACCATATCTTCTTTAGTGGCTATAACAGAAACTTTATCATTTTCTTCAATTTCATCTTCTCCACGAGGAATAAATATATTGTTATTTCTATTAATTGATACAAACAAAATATTCGAATCAAATTCTCTTCTTATATCTTTTAATTGACGACCAATTAGATTGTTATTTTCTGCAACAGCAAATTCAAAAATATTAATGTCATTATCAAAACTATCAATTTGCATAGCACTTGGAATTGAAATCATCTTAAAAATCTCTTCTGCAGTCTCTTTTTCTGGATTAATAAGCATGTTGATTCCTAAGTCTTCGAGGATTGATGTTTCGGAATTATAATGAGGCATTCTAACTCTAGCAATTGTATTCTTAGCACCTAATCTTTTTGCGATGAGACAACTTACTATATTTTGCTCATCACTAGATGTTGTAGAAATAAATAGATCACAAGAGTTAACATTAGCCTCTTTTAAAATAGCCTTATCAGTTCCATCACCAACAAGACCTCTAATGTCAAAACTATTAATAATTTGAGTAATCTTAGCAGGATTTGAATCAATAACTATAATGTCATGTTCTTCTTTAACTAAGTTAAAAACTATTGATTTTCCAATTGTACCTGCCCCAACTAAAATAATTTTCATAAATAAAATTATCCTCCTTTGTTGGCCATTTAATTATAACACTATATAAAGAAATTGTATATTTTTGACTGTTAGACTATCTGCCCATTCTTTGAATGGGCATTAAAGTACTCATAACAAAAATTAATAAAATAGTGAAAAAATACTAATTTTCTTTACAAAATCTATTATTATATATATAATAATGGTACAAAGTGGGACAAAGTGGTTTCCCGTGAAACAATGAGGTGATGATATGTTTATTGGACAATACTTTCAAAAAGTAGATGAAAAAAACAGAATTATTATTCCAAGTAAGTTCAGAAATGAACTCTCTTTTGGCGCTATTATCACCTTAGGTTATGACAAGTGTTTATCAATCTACACACAAGAAGAATGGGTAAAACTACAAAACAAGTTATTAGAATTAAGCGAAAATAAATCTGACTATAGAAGACATGTAAGAGCTATTGCTAGTAGTGCAACTGAATGTAGTGTTGATAGTCATGGAAGAGTATTAATTCCTTCAACATTATTAAATACTATTGGTATTAGCAAAGATGTTGTTATGGTTGGAAATCTAGATCATGTTGAGATATGGTCAAAAGAAGCTTGGATTGAATATTATTCCAAGTCAGTAGAAAGCTTTGATGAATTAAGTGAAAGGTTTGAAAAGTAATGATTGAATTTAAACATCAACCTGTAATGCTTAAAGAATGCATTGAAAACTTAAATATTAAAAAAGATGGTGTCTATGTTGATGCTACAGTTGGTGGAGCAGGACATAGTTATCATATATTAGAAGTTTTAGACGAAAGCGGATATCTTTATTGCTTTGATCAAGATATTAACGCTATAGAGGCAGCTAGAAAACATCTGCAAACTCTCTCAAAACAAAATTATTCTTTAATTAATGTTAATTTCTCCAATATGAAAGAAGCACTTAATTATAAGAATACTCCTATTGCAGACGGGATCTTATTTGATCTAGGTGTCTCTTCCTTTCAACTGGATGAGCCAAGTAGAGGCTTTTCATATAGATATGATGCTAAATTAGATATGCGAATGAATCAAAACAATTCTTTAAGTGCATATGATGTAGTAAATAGATATAAGGAAGAAGATTTAACTAGAATATTATTTGAATATGGTGAAGAAAAATATGCTAGAAGAATTGCTAGTAATATTGTTACTCATCGTAAAAATAAACCTATTGAAACTACTCTTGAACTAGTTGAAATTATTAAAAATAGTGTTCCAAGTAGTTATATTAGAGAAACTCATCCTGCTAAAAAGAGTTTCCAAGCAATAAGAATAGAAGTAAACAATGAATTAGGAATATTAAAACAAAGTTTAGAAGATGCTTTGGCTTTATTAAAACCTTATGGAAGGCTAGTGGTTATTACTTTCCATTCATTAGAAGATCGCATTGTTAAACAACTATTTAAAGAAAAAAGTAGTGAAGAAAGTTGGCATAGAGGAATGCCAGTAAATATTAGTACTAAACCATGTGAGTTTAAATTAATCACAAATAAGCCTTTAACTGCCTCAAATGAAGAACTAGAAATTAATAATCGTTCTCATTCAGCTAAAGTTAGAGTTATTGAAAGAATTTAGAAAGGAGTTATAAAATGGAACAATTTGTTACAGCAGTAGATTTTGGTGAAACATATTTCAAACTAGTTAAAGCAAGTATCACAAATGACACATTGCACATTTGTTCTACTTATAAAGTCTTAACTAGAGGATTAAGAGATGGAGAAATCTATTCTAAATCTGAATTTCAAGAATGCTTAGCAAGCTTAATTAATAAAGCAAGCACTTCTAAAGAACCTATTCATAAAATATTTGTAATTTTACCTTCTAATAAGTTAAATGTTACAAGAAAGAAATTAGAACTTATAAATGAAAAATATCCTGAAGGTTTAACAACTAAAGAGGATATTATCAACTTGAAGAAACAAATGACTACATCTGGTTTAAAAGAAAATGAAATGAGCGTTGGATTATATCCAATTAGTTATTATTCAGATGGTAGAGATTTAGATAAGATAGAACCATATGGTGAAAGATGTCATACATATGGATTAGAAGCTTTTGTTGCAAGTTTACCGATTTCTTCTAGTAGAGGATTTATTGATAGTATCGAAGAAATGGGAATTGGAGTACTAGGAGCAATTGTTGCCCCAATTGCAAATAGTTCATTATGTTTAAAACAAAACGAAATAAATACTGGAGCTATCTTACTTGATTTAGGCGGAGATGGAGTTAGTATTAGTGCTTTCTATAATGGCTATATACTAGCCAATTATAGATGTAAAAAGGGTATAACTAATGTTATTAACATCTTATCTAATTCATTAGCAATAGATTTTACTACAGCAACAGAATACCTATACAAATATGGAGTAGGAAGTAGTAAAGATGGTGGAAGTTATAAGATTATTGAAAAAGATATTAAAGAAAATGAAATAACTGAAGTTATAGAAAATGGATTAAATGAAGTATTTGATGAAATAAAAAAGGTTATTAATGGATTTATAAATGAGTCAGCTGACTTGCCAATTATATTAACTGGTGGAGGAGCTAATATATATCATATAGATAATTCTATTAGTGATATATTGAATAGAACTACTTATACTAGGGGTTATAGTAAAGTAGGTGGAAAAGATTATTCATACAATTGTTGTATTGGTGGAATAATTTATTATTTAACACATAAGTAGGAGGTAAAATTATGGAAAATGAAAGATTAGATATAACTGATAACGTTGCTGTTATTAAAGTTATTGGTGTTGGTGGTGGAGGAAATAACGCTGTTAATAGAATGTGTAATGAACATATTGATGGCGTTGAATTTATTGCTGCTAATACTGATCAACAAGTATTGGATACTAACTTAGCTCCTACTCACTTATTATTAGGATATGGAGTAACGCATGGTCTTGGTGCTGGAGGAGATCCTGAAGTTGGAACTGCTGCAGCAGAAGAATCATTAAATGATATTAAAAACTTAGTTAGAAATGCTAACATGGTTTTTATTGCCGCTGGAATGGGAGGAGGAACTGGAACTGGTGCTGCCCCTATTATTGCAAAAACTTGTAAAGAATTAGGAATATTAACAATTGGTATTGTTACTCGTCCATTTACATTTGAAGGAAAAAGAAGAAACGGAAATGCTGTAGAAGGATTGGCAAAATTAAAACCATATTGTGATTCTTTAATCGTTATTTCTAATGATCAATTGCTACAACTTTGTGGAACTGAATCATTTCAAAATGCATTCAAACAATGTGATGACGTATTATGCCATAGCGTAAAAATTATTACTGATTTAATATTAAAACCAGCATTAATTAACTTAGACTTTAATGATGTTAGAGCAGTTATGAAAAATAAAGGAACTGCTTTAATTGGTATGGGAAGAGGAAAAGGCGAAAATAAAGCAAGAATTGCCGCCGAAGAAGCTATTAAATCTCCATTACTAGAGATTGCAATAAAAGGTGCTAAAAATGCTATTGTATTCATTCAAGGTGGATCAAATATGACACCACTTGATTTCCATGAAGCAACTCAAATTGTAAAAGAAGCAACTCAAAATCCAGATATTAACTTAATATTTGGTGTTAGAAGTGATGAATCATTTGGTGATGATATGCAAGTTACAGTAATCGCAACAGAATTTGAAAACTCTGATATTCATTTTGTTGATAAAGATGATGATTATGAATTAAATTTAGATACATTAGATATTACTAAATTAGAACAAGTAGAACCTAATAAAGAAGAAAGTACTGAAGAGATTACAAAAGAAGAAGAAACCGAAGAAGTTTGTGAAACCATAGAGGTTAACGAAAAGAAATCTCATCGTCCTTTATTCTTAAGGAGACGTAAAAGATAATGAAAGATTTTGGACCTTTTAACAAATATTATTTCCCAACCGAAGAAGAATCAAAAGAAGGATTATTAAATACTTTTGAAAATAAAAATAAAGATACCAAACCAACATTTTTTAATCCAACTAGTTATAGCGAAGCAAATGCAATTGCTGATTGTATGATTAGTGGTAAATCAGTTATTGTAAATCTTGAATTATTATTCAATGATGAAAATAAGAAGAATGAAGGTATTAGAATTGTAGATTATTTATGTGGAGTTAGTTATTGTGTTAAGATGAATGTCGTTAAAATCAATGGCTCTACTTTCTACTTCTCTAAAGAATAAAATTGCAATAATTTAAAAGTTATATATAATATAACTTGTTAAAGACAAGACAAAGAATCGATACTAAAAAGCGAGTTATGATTGGTGAAAGATAACTAGTTTAAATCCTTTGTTATCACTTTATTATTTATAAGGTAGTTCCTATATAACTATAATTAAGGTGCATAATAACTGTGTTATTATGAAGAAGGATGGTACCGCGAATTTTCGTTCCTATATATTTATATATAGGAATTTTTTATTATAAGGAGATTAATATGGAAATTAAAAATTCATTAACAATGCCAAAAACAAGTTTTGAAATGAGAGGCAATTTAACAGTTAAAGAACCTAATGTTTTAAAATACTGGAAAGAAATAGATTTATATAATCTAATGTTAGAAAACACAAAAGGAAAGGAAACTTTCTTACTTCATGATGGTCCTCCATATGCTAACGGAGATATTCATGTTGGACATGCTTTAAATAAAATATTAAAAGATTTTATTATTCGTTATAAGAATATGTCAGGTTTTTATACACCATATATTCCAGGATGGGATACTCATGGTTTACCTATTGAAAGCGTATTAGCTAAAAAAGGGATAAAGAGAAAAGAAATTCCATTACCAGAATATCGTAATATGTGTCGTGACTATGCTTTTACGCAAGTTGCTAGACAAAAAGAAGGATTTGTAAGACTTGGATCTTTAGGTGATTATGAACATCCATATTTAACATTACGTAAGGAATTTGAAGCTTATCAATTTGAAGTATTCGCTAAAATGGCTTTAGATGGATTAATTTACAAAGGTGCAAAACCAGTTTATTGGTCACCATCTAGTGAATCTTGTTTAGCTGAAGCTGAAATTGAATATTATGATGTAACAAGTACTTCAATATTTGTTAAATTTGATGTTTTGGATGGTAAAGGTAAATTTAATAGCGATGAAAGCTTTGTTATTTGGACTACAACCCCTTGGACAATGCCTGCTAACTTAGCGATTTGTTTAAATGAGAAATTAGAATATGGAGTTTATGAAACAAACAAAGGCAATCTAATCTTTTTAACTTGCCTTGCTGATTCTTTAACTAAAGAACTTGGTTTAGAAGATGTTAAATTAAGAAGAACATTTATTGGCAAAGAAGCCGAATATGTTACTTGCAAACATCCTTTATACGATAGAGAATCTTTAGTTATTTTAGGCGACCATGTTACTGTTGATGCTGGAACTGGATGTGTTCATACAGCTCCAGGTCATGGTGCAGATGACTTTATTGTTGGTAAAAAATATGGTTTAGATATTTTATGTCCTGTTGATGAAAAAGGATATATGATGAAAGAATGTGGATCTGAATTAGAAGGGATGTTTTATGAACAAGCTAATACTAAAGTATTAGAGATGTTAGATAATGCTAAGGCATTATTAAAAGCAACACCTATAACTCATAGTTATCCTCATGATTGGAGAACTAAAAAACCTATTATCTTTAGAGCAACTGCTCAATGGTTTGTCTCAATTGATCCTATTAAGAATAAGATATTAGATAATATTAAAAATGTTAATTGGTATCCTTCTTGGGGTGAAGTTAGATTATCTAATATGATTAAAGATAGACAAGATTGGTGTATCAGTAGACAAAGAGCATGGGGAGTTCCAATTCCAATGATTTATTGTGAAGATAATACGCCAATTGTTGAAAAGGAAGTTTTTGATCACTACATCAAATTAGTTAGAGAATACGGTAGCAATGTTTGGTTTGAGAAAACTGAACAAGAATTATTACCAAGTGGCTATACTAATATTCACTCTCCTAATAATAAGTTTAGAAAAGAAACTGATATTATGGATGTTTGGTTTGATAGTGGATCAAGTAGTATTGGAGTTTTAAGCGAGAATAAATTAGATTATCCTGCTGATTTATATTTAGAAGGTAGTGACCAATATAGAGGTTGGTTTAACTCATCTTTAATCATTGGTACAGCATTTAAAGGAGTTTCTCCATATAAAACTGTAGTAAGCCATGGGTTTGTACTTGATGAAAAAGGCAATAAGATGTCTAAATCTTTAGGCAATACTATTGATCCTATTAAAGTATGTAATACTTATGGAGCGGATATATTAAGATTATGGGTTGCAAGTCAAGAATATCAATCTGACTTAAGAATTGGTGATAATTTATTAAAACAAGTATCTGAAACTTATCGTAAGATTAGAAACACTTTAAGATTCTTACATGGTAACTTAAGCAATGGAGAATATGGATTATTTGATCCAAGTAAAGATATACAAGAAAGTTTAGAAGTAGTTGATACTTATGTATTAAATAAGCTATATAGTGTCACTAATAAATACTTAGATTATTTTGATAAATATGAATTTAATAATGCTATTAACGAAATTACAAACTTTATGGCAATTGATTTATCAGGATTCTATTTAGATATTACAAAAGATATCTTATATTGTGATGACTATGAATCAAAAAGAAGATTACAAGTTCAAACTGTTTTATATTCTTGTTTAGATACACTAGTTCGTTTGTTGACTCCAATCTTACCATTTACAATGGAAGAGATTTATCAATTAACACCAAATCATAAGAAATCTGTTCAATTAATCTCAATGGCAAAACGTCATGAAGTTAGTGAAGAAAATATTAAAGAATATGAACAAATTCTAAATATTAGAACAAGCGTATTAAAAGCGTTAGAAGAAGCTAGAAGTTCACAATTAATTGGTTCTGCTCAAGAAGCAAGTGTTCAAATTTGCTTTAATAATCAAGATGATTTTGCTTTATTTAATAAATTAAATAAGGTTGAGCAAGAAAGATTCTTTATTGTTTCTAAAGTAGAAGTAGTAGAAAATCTAGATGCTAAAGAATATGATGGTATTAAAGTAAAAGTTGAAAAGCATAATGGATGTAAATGTGTAAGATGTTGGAACAGATTTGACAAAGTTGATGAAAATGAACTTTGTGAAAGATGTGCCAAAGTATATAAGAAATATCAAGGTAAAGAAAATGCATAAGTTTTTTAAAGAAAATAAGATACTTTGTATTATGTTTCCTCTTGCTGTGTTAGTTGATCAACTAACAAAACTTTGGGCTATAAAATATGTTAAGTACCACACTATTGAAATAATCAAAAATTTCTTTGGTTTCATCTTTGTATATAATGAAGGTGCGGCTTGGGGAATGGCGGAAGGAAATAGAATATTATTATGTGGAGTTAGTTTATTAGCATGTGTTTTTATTCTTATATATTATTTTAAAAATAAGAATCTAAAAACCATCACTAAAACAAGTTTAGTCATGATTTTTAGTGGAGCATTTGGAAATATGATAGATCGAATTGCTACTGGTAAAGTAATTGATTTTATTGAAGTTAATATCTTTATTATATTTAATGATGTATTTCCAATATTTAATGTAGCAGATTTATTTATAACTTTTGGAGCAATATTGTTTGCAATTTCAATAATGTTTTTTGAAGAAGAAGATGGAAAATAAGGTTTTATTAGTAAGTGAAGAATTAAAAGGAGTTAGACTTGATAAGGCTATCTCTCTTTTAGATGCTTCAATTACTAGAACTAAAGCGGAAAATCTTATAGATGAAGGATTAGTCTTTGTTAATAAGAAAAAAGAGAAATGTAGTTATAAAGTTGAAGTCAATGATGAGATTCTAATTATTAATGTTATTGATGAATCAAATGAAATTAAAAAAGAGAATATTCCTTTAGATATTGTTTATGAAGATAATGATGTAATCATTATCAATAAACCAGAAGGCATGGTAGTTCATCCAGCTAATGGCCATTATAGTGGAACACTAGTAAATGCTTTGCTATATCATTTTGAGAATAACTTATCTAAAATAGGAGGAGAGAGTAGACCTGGTATCGTCCATCGTTTAGATAAAGATACAAGTGGACTTATTATGGTAGCTAAAAATGATAATGCTCATTTAAAATTATCTGCTCAATTAAAAGATAAATCTGCCTATCGAAGATACTTAGCCTTAGTAACTGGAGAACTTCCTTATGATTCAGGATCTATTGTTGCTCCAATTGGTAGAAATAATAGCGATAGAAAAAAGATGATGGTTGTAAGAGAAGGAAAAGATGCGACAACACATTTTAAAGTTTTAGAAAGATTTAATGGTTACACTTTGATTGAATGTGTATTAGAAACAGGACGTACTCATCAAATTCGTGTTCATTTCCATACTGTAAAGTTCCCTCTTGTTGGTGATACTATATATGGACCAAAAAAAGTTGCCTATCCTCATCTTATGTTACATGCTGAAACTTTATCTTTTATCCATCCATCAACTAATTTAAGAATTACAAAAAGCGTTGAACCACCAGAATATTTTAAAGAATGCTTAAATAATTTGAGAACTACTGGTAAACTAAATAAGGAGAATTAATATGAAAGCAAAATTAAATTGGGATCAATATTTTATGGGAGTTGCCAAACTTTCTTCCTTAAGATCAAAAGATCCAAACACTAAAGTTGGAGCTTGTATTGTTAATCAAAGAAATAGAATTGTTGGAGTTGGATATAATGGATTCCCTTATGGATGTGAAGATGATATCTTCCCATGGAATAATAACAAAGAAGACTATTACAATTCTAAATATCCTTTTGTTGTCCATGCTGAAATGAATGCAATATTAAATTCAACTGTTAGTTTAGAAGGATGCGTCTTATATGTTTCTTTATTCCCTTGCCATGAATGTTGCAAATCTATTATTCAAGCCGGTATAAAAGAAATTGTTTATTGTGAAGATAAATATAATGGAACTGATAGTGATCTTGCTGGTAAAAAAATGCTTGATGCAGCTAAAATTAAGTATCGCAAAATAGAAGATTTTGAAATTATAATAAAATAGAGGGAATTCCCTCTATTTTATTATGTTTTTGTAATTTAGTTTAGCAAAATTACTTGCTACACTGATGCCTTTTTCTTTTATTAGTTGATTCAAATAGTCGAGAGCTTCTTTTGAAGATCCTAATTTGATATTAATGTTATATTTCTTATTTAGTTCATCGATTTTTACTAAGAATGTATAACGAGCTATCATAGATGCTAAGGCAACTGAGATGGATTTAGATTCACCTTTAGTAACAAAATCAATATCTTTAATTATATGTTTTTCTTGGTTTATATATTTAAAATAATTATCAATAGAGCAGAATTGATCTACAACAAACTTATTACACTTTGTTTTGATTGATAGATTATATAAACAGGTATTGTGCAATATAGCTTTAAATTCGTTTAAATTATATTCACTATTTAATTCGTTATATTGCAAATTATCTAGCATCATAATGACATGAGGAAACTTCTTTAATAATAATGGAACTGTTTTTAATATATAAGCATCATTTAGTTTCTTGCTATCTTTAATACCTAAGTCAATTAAATACTGATAATCTTTTTTATCAACATAACAGCTAGCAACAATTATTGGGCCAAAATAATCTCCTGTTCCAACTTCATCACTACCAATATGGGAATAATCAAAAAGATAGCTTTGATTTTCTTCGACATATCCAAATAATTTTGCATCATCTAAAAAATCAGTTCCTTGGAAAACTACTTTATTACTTGTATATAAAATAACGCTATATGTATCTAATTTAGCTGCAAAACGAACATAGTTAGATGGATTAGAAACTTGGCTCAACTTATAAGAGTTGATAAGTTTTAAAGCGTTTTCTTCATTGATTTCAAAAGAAATAGTCATATTCATGCAATTATTTTAACATATTTTAGACTAATATATTATATTTTGTTAAAATATAAAATATGGAAAAAGCAATTGAAGTATTAGAACTAAATAAGATATTAGAGCAGCTTAGCGATTATTCTAGATTAAGTTTTAGAAGAGATTATTTTATGTCTTTAAAACCTTTATATGATATTGAACAAATTAGAAACATATTAGAAGGTGTTGAAGAAGGAATTAAAGTTATTAATAAGTTTGGTCAAGTTAGTTTTGATTATATTCATAATATATTTGATTCCACAACTAAAGCTATTAAAGGCGGTATTTTAAATGAAGAGCAATTATATCATATTGCTACACAATACGATGGGATAATAAACATTAAATCATATTATCAATCTGTTAAGTTTGATGATTTTCCTAAAGTATCATTTTTGCTTGATTCATTAATTCCATCTAAAGAATTATCTAATAATATATATCATGTCATTAGTAACGATTTAACTATTTATGATAATGCAAGTCCAACATTAAATCATATTCGTAAAGAAATAATAAGTAAGAATGCTGAACTTAGAAGAAGAGTAGATAGTTTAGTTAGAAATAGAGTGGATTATTTAAGTGATCAAATCGTAACAATTAGAAATGATCGTTATGTAATACCTGTTAAATCAGCTTATAAAAATATGGTTAGAGGAATCATTCATGATGAATCAAGTTCTGCTAATACTGTTTTTATTGAGCCAGAAGAGATTGTTGTGGTTAATAATGAGATTGCTACTTTAAAAGGTAAAGAAAGAGAAGAAATCGAAAGACTATTAAAATATTTAAGCAATGAAGTTGCTAAAGTTGCTCCTAATTTAAATAAGAATTTAAATTTATTAATTGAATTAGATGAACTATTAACTAGATCAGCATTTGGAATTAGTTATGATGGTATTACGGCTAATTTATCAAATTCAGAAGAAATAAAGATGATTGGGGCAAGGCACCCTTTAATTGATAAAACTAAAATAGTTGCTAATGATTTTGATTTATATAAGCCAACCAATCAAGAATATTTAATTACAGGTCCTAATACTGGTGGTAAAACCGTTTCATTAAAAACAGTTGGTTTACTTGTATTAATGAATCAAATTGGTTTAGCCATTCCAACAAATCAAAAAGCCACTTTAGGTATTTTTAATGATATATTTGTCGATATTGGAGATAATCAAAATATTGCCGAATCATTATCAACATTCTCTTCACATTTAGCAAAATTAATTGAGATGGTTAATAAATGTGATTCTAAATCATTGCTTTTAGTAGATGAAATAGGAGGCGGAACTGATCCTTTAGAAGGAGAAGCTTTAGCAATGTCTTTATTAGAAGAATTTAAAAATAGAGATAGCTTAGTTTTAGCTACCACTCACTATCATAATTTAAAAACTTTTGCTATTGAATCGGATTATATTGTTAATTGTTCAATGACTTTTGATGATACTAGCTTACGTCCAACATATCGATTAATCACAGGAGTTGCTGGAAAATCATATGCATTTGAGATTGGGAGAAGTTTAAGTTTACCAGAATATATTATTGAAAGAGCAAGAAATTATAAAAATAAATTTAGTGATGATAATTCTAAATTAGTTGAGAAATTAGAAGCTAGTGCAATTGAAAATGAGAATTTAAGAAATGAATTAAAAGATAAGATTGCTAAACAAGATGAATTATTAAGAGATGCTAAGATATTAAAATCCAATCTAGAAAAACAAAAAGAAGATTTAAAGATTAATGCTGATAAAGAAGTTGAGAAAATGGTTAATAAATATAAAGAAGAATTAGATGAACTAATGAATGATTTGAAGTCTAATTCATCTTTGAAATTACATAATGTTATTGATGCTAAAACTAAACTTAAAGATATGTTTGTTAAAGAAGAAAACGAAGATGACATTATAGTAGATGAAATAAAGGTTAATGATAAAGTAAAGATTAAAGATATTGATCGAAGTGGAAAAGTTATCTCAATAACAAAAGATTTTGCATTAGTTGATGTTAATGGAATTACTATAAAATCAAAAGTTTCTGCACTAGAAAAATTTGAAGGAATCGATAAACCAGTTATTAAAAAAGTTCGTCAAGATATTCAATTAACTAAATTAAATACTGAAGTAAATCTAATTGGTCTTACTGTTGAAGAAGGTATTGATGTTTTAGATCGCTTTATCAACTCGGCTATTAAAGGGCGTTTAAAAATGATTCGAGTTATCCATGGATTTGGTACTGGAAGACTTAGAAATGGTGTTTGGGATTATTTAAAGAAATCTAAATTTGTTAGTAAGTATTATAGTGCTGGTCAATTTAATGGTGGCGGAGGAGCTACTATAGTTGAGCTAAAATAAGATGAATCAAAATATTAAAGAAAAATTATCTAATTTAAAAGAACTTCCTGGATGTTATCTAATGAAGAATGAACATGGGGAAGTTATTTATGTTGGGAAAGCAAAAAAATTAGTTAATCGTGTATCAAGTTATTTTTTGGGAACTCATAGTGGTAAAACCGCTAAATTAGTTAGCGAAATTGAAGATTTTGATACTATAATAACTAATTCAGATAAAGAAGCGTTTTTATTAGAAATCAATTTAATTCATCAATATAATCCAATTTATAATATTCTATTAAAAGATGGTAAAAGTTATCCTTATATTGAATTGCATTTAGATAAATATCCTTATCTTACAATCGCAAGAAATATTAAAAATAAAAATTCTAAATATTATGGACCATATACTGATTCAAGTAGTGCATATGAAACATTAAATCTATTAAATAGATTATATCCATTAAGAAAATGCATTCATATTCCAACTAAACCTTGTCTTTATTACCATATATCGGAGTGTTTAGGACCTTGTATTAATAAGATTGATTCTAATGTATATAAAGAATATGTTGATAAAATTAATTCTTTTTTGAATGGGAATACAAGTGGAGTTTATAAAGAATATAAAGAAAAGATGAAAAAAGCTAGCGAAGAATTAAATTTTGAAAGTGCTAATGAATATAAAAAGATATTAGAAGCAATTGATCATATTTCTTTAAAACAATATATAATGTTAGATTCAAAACTTAATTGCGATGTTTTTGCTTTTCATATCCAAGATGATTATATTTCCATATCAACTCTTGTATATCGTAATGGAATATTAAAAATAAAAAACAATCAAATAAGTCAAGTAGTTGGCGATACTTATGATTATATATCGAGTTATATTTTAGAATATTATGAGCATAATATTTTACCTAATGAAATCATAATGCCTTATTCTAATGATAAAGAAATCATTGAAGAAATATTAAATGTTAAGGTTAATTGTCCAACAAAAGGAACTAAATATAACTTATTAACCACTTCAGCTATTAATGCAAAAGAACAAATGCAAGAAAAATATATGCTTTCTAAATCAAAAGATGAAGAAAGAAATAAAGCGATTAAAGATTTAGAAGATATTATTGGAATTTCTAATATTCACACTATCGAATTAATTGATAATGCTCATTTTAATGGGGATAATAGTGTTAGTGGAGTCGTTGTATTTACTGATGGTAAACCAAATAAAAAATTATATCGTAAATATAATATCAATACTCTCAATACAAAAGATGATTTACTTAGTATGAAGGATATTATTTATCGTAGATATTATCGTAAGATTGTTGAACATGATACTTTCTCAGATTTATTAATTGTAGATGGAGGAATAAATCAAATTAATGCTGTTAAGGATGTGTTAGATAGTTTATGTGTGAATATACCTTTAATTGGTTTAGCTAAAAATGATAAACATAATACTGATAGTATTGTTTTGATTGATGGGAGCAAAGTTAATATTAAAGATAATAAAAATTTATTCTTTTTACTATCTAAGATGCAAGATGAAGTGCATCGATTTACCATTTCTTTCCATAAGTCAAAAAGATCAACTAAGATGGTTAAATCTATTTTAGATGATATCCAAGGGCTTGGGATTAAAAGAAGAGAAAAGATATTAGATGTATATAAAGATATTGAAACATTAAGCAAATGTGGAGTAGAAGAATTAACTACATATGTTCCAAAAGATGTTGCAATTAGAATAGTAGATAGATTAAATAAGGAGGATAGTTATGGCAAGTAAGAAATTTGAAAATATATTAGAAAATAGTGATACTAATGAGTCTAATTCTAGAATAAATATTGAAAAAGGTTTATCTGATTCACAAGTTTTAGAAAGAAAAGAAAAAGGATTAGTTAATATAACTAAAAATAATAATATTAAAACCAATAAAGAAATAATTAGTGAGAATATTTTTACAATCTTTAACTTACTTAATGTTTTGATCGCAATTGCCTTAATCATTGCTGGTTCATTTAAAAATCTTTTATTTATGCCAATCATAATTGCCAATACTATTATTGGGATTATCCAAGAATTAAAAGCTAAGAAAACAATCGAAGAGTTATCACTAGTTGAAGCACCATTAGTTAGTGTTTTAAGAAATGGGAAAATAGTTAAAATACCTAGTGAAGAAGTTGTATTAGATGATATTTGCTATTATCAAGCTGGTGAACAAATAGTTGCGGATGCTATTGTTAAAAAAGGACAAATTGAAGCAAATGAATCATTATTAACTGGTGAATCAGATAATATAGTTAAAAAACAAAACGCTTTGCTATATAGTGGATCTGCTGTTGTTAGTGGAGAATGTTTTTGCAAAGTTGAAAGGGTAGGAAAAGATAATTATATTAATCAATTAGCAAGTTCGGTTAAGAAATTATCAAAACCAAAATCAGAAATATTAAATGCTTTAAATCTATTAATTACACTATTAACTATAACGGTTGTTGTTTTAGGTTCGGCTTTATTTATTAATAACTATTTAGTTGCAACTAATAAAGACTGGCGACTATCAATAATTTATACTGCTGGATCTATGATTGGAATGATTCCAAGTGGTTTATATCTAATGACTAGTGTTTCTTTAGCAGCTGGTGTATTAAGAATTGCAAAACATAGAACATTATGCCAAGAATTATACTGTATTGAAATGTTAGCTCGTGTAGATACTTTATGTTTGGATAAAACCGGTACATTAACTGATGGAACTATGAAAGTTAAGGAAGTTATTGAACTTGATAAAAGTATTGATATTAAAGATGTTATTTCTAATATACTTGGTAATGTTAATGGGAATAATGCAACTTTTGTTGCTCTTGATAAAAGATTTGGACATAGTAAAACTTATGATGCTAAATTAATAATTCCTTTCTCTTCTACTAGGAAATATATGGCGTATTATAATGATTCAACTAACGAATCATTTATTATCGGTGCTCCTGAATTTGTTATGAAAAAAGGATATAGTGGTAGCAATATCGAAAAGATGGTTGATAAATATGCCAAACTTGGTTTTAGAGTATTACTTGTTGCATCTAGTAAAGAAAAACCTGTTGGAGAGACATATTTCTTCAATACCATTAAATCTATTGGTCTTGTTGTTATTGAAGATGTTATTAGAAGAAGTGCTACTGAGACAATTAAATATTTTAAAGATAGTAATGTTGATATAAAAATAATAAGCGGTGATAATCCTTTAACTGTATCTAAAATTGCTGAAAGAGTTGGAGTAAATAACGCTAATAAATATGTCTCATTATCTGGACTTAGTGATGAAGAAGTAATTGAAGCAGTTAAGAAATATACCGTATTTGGTAGAGTTAATCCAAAACAAAAACAACTAATTATTAAAACATTAAAAGAAAAAGGAAAAACAGTTGCAATGACTGGAGATGGTGTTAATGATATTCTTGCTTTAAAGGAAGCAGATTGTTCTATCGCAATGGCTAATGGATCAAGTGCTGCTAGAAACATAAGTCAATTAGTATTATTAGATTCTAATTTTGCATCTATGCCTAGTGTCGTATTAGAAGGAAGAAGAGTTATTAATAACATAAAAAGAGTTGCTACAATGTATCTAACTAAAACTTTATTCTCAATTATGTTAACTATTGTTTGTTTACTATCAAAAGAAGTATATCCAATTCAAACAGTCCAATTAACTTTAATGGATTGGTTTATTGTAACTATTCCTTCTTTATATTTAGCATTAGAACCAAATAATACTCAAATAAAAGGAAAATTCTTAAAAGATATCTTACTTGATGCATTGCCTGGAGCTTTATTAATCGTATTTAACTATTTATTTATTATATGTATGACTAATTTCTATATTAAAGGGTTAAGTCATGAAGTAATTAGTAGTATTACTGTTTTATCGATTAATGCTGTTGGTTTTATGGTTTTACAAAGAGCATGTAAACCATTTAACAACATGCGTTTTGTAGTATATTGTGTAATGCTATTACTATGGATTATTAGTTACATAGTAGTAGGCAATGTCTTTGAACTATATTCCTTTAATAAGCTTGGTATTACTGCAACTTTATTATTAATTGTTATAGTTTTATATTCTATTGAGTTATATAAAGGAATATTCAAATTTAAAAACTTTTTAAAAGAAGTAAAGTGGCCAAAGATATTTAAACAATCTTAATTATTTAATTGAAATTTAGGCGCGTTTGGTATATATTATTTATACGCGCCTATAGCTCAGCTGGATAGAGCAACTGCCTTCTAAGCCGTAGGTCGGGGGTTCGAATCCCTCTGGGCGCGCCAAATGTATACGACAGGTTTGATACAGTATCAGACCTGTTTTTTTGTTTTTTGTAATAAATAAAGGATTTTTAGGCGTTTTTTGAATATCTGACCCTAGTGAAGGAAGCGACAGGATTACCGGTTCTGGTTTTTCTGAGTTCTGTGTCTCTTGTGAGACGACCGATGATAACAACTCGGTTAATCATCTAATTGTCCTGCTTTATTAGTCAAGTACGACGATCAAATGTAATTATCCTTTTTTATTACCAATCATATCCGCAAGAATTTCTCCAATACAAAAATTATAGTCATTCATCCACTTATATATTTATATCTAAGAACAATTATTTTATTTTATACTATTTAAGCCATCGTAAAGTTCATTAAAACTTTTCATTGCTTTGCATCTACCAAATGCTAAATCTTTATCATTCCCAAATTCAAGCAAGAAGCACTTTGCAAGTTCTTCAACTGTAATCTCTAGATTCTCAAAGAACTGATTATAAACTAGATTCCAGCCATTACTACCTTCTTCAAAATTAGAATTAATCAATGATTCACAAACCTGATCTAAAGGATACATTTTTATATGCATTAGTTCATGAACTAATACCTCCTCTAGATTATCAGTTGAACCTGCAGTGTTAATAATTATTATTGCTTTTTTATCTGTAGGATCAATTTTAAAATCTCCTGTTTTATTAAGTTCTGAATCATTTACTATCTCAAGCTTTATATCCCAAAATGGTACAATCCTTAATTTTTTAACCCAATAGACAAATCTCTCTTCAATATCCATAAATAACACCCCAAATAATCATTATTACACTATACCACATAAAAAGACCACATCTGATGTTAGGTATAATTTTATTTGTTATTTATTCTCTTGCCTATTTGATAACTAATTATTTTATAGCTGCTGACTGTGATAATTTTATAAAGTCAGAGAGGGTGCTAAATTGTATCAATATTGACCGATGTTGCCGAGATAAAATAACAGGTCTGATTTAATGTCAGACCTGTTTTTATTATCTAATCTATTTTAGTGTATATATTTGTGGCCAAATCTGCACATTTAATAAAACCACATTTCTCATATAATCGCTGGGCTTTTAAATTTATTAGATAGGTATATAGATTAATTCTTGAAAAATTATTTTTATTGGAATATCTGAAAATAGCATCTTTTAATAACATTGTTCCATAACCTTGATTTTGATATTTTGGATTAATTGCAAAATATTCAAGTAAAGAATTTTCAAAGAATGCATACCCTACTAATTGGTTATTTTTCCAGTATGAGTAGAATTCTTTATTAGTCATATCTTTAAATATATTTGATAAAAATCTAACCATTGAATCAGTTGATGTTACTTTTTCGTTAGCTCTTATGTCTTGTTCTTTAAAGGCTGAATTTTGAATTTCTGCAATTGTAGTAAGCATTGTTTCACCATAGTTTTTCACTGAAATATCTAAATCTATATCAGATCTTTCTGGTGACTTTAAGATCTCGTATTCCAGTCCATAATGTGGTTTCTTAAAATTATTTTTAAATAAAAACTGATTTAAATATATTTGTTTTTGATCATGGTTAACACAAAGCCTTTGATCTTTTTCTAATAATTTAATAGATTCTTTAATTCTATTTTCTAGATATATTGCAATTTCATAGTCCCTAATAATATCATCAAAAGAAAAGACTATAGATAAACCCTTATCGTCTTTCTCTAATATATAGATGCCATTATCAAAGATTTTATATTCAATAACATTATCTTCCTTTAAACATTGGTCAAGAAAATCAATCTCAGATGAATTAACTCTTTTGAGATTATCTTTTAATGTTTTTAAATCTTGTTCATTAATTGTTTGTATATTTTTTCCTTCTACATATTAATAAATATACCTTTGTTTTTCAATATACTAAATACAATAAAGAATAACAGAATAAATAATAGAAATAAGCTTAACAAAATCTTTAAAAGCTTATTTAATTGCACTAAAACCAATTTTATATTAAATATAAAACAAATAATGCAATAGATATAGAAGGGATGCCAATTATTAATCCATATTTAGTAAAATCTTTAAATGATATTTTTATATCATATTTACTAGTTAGATTAATAAACATCAATCCGGCAAGAGCGCCTAATGGAGTAATATATGCTGCTATATTACTAGCGATAATAGAAGCATATATAAACTTAATATTAGACATATCTAATATATAACTATATAATACTGCCATTGGAATATTATTAATTAAATTAGCAACTATTAAACCACTATATCCATATATAAATATATTACTATTAGATAGATAGCTTCTAATTAAACTAGTAAATCCAATATTATTTAAACATATAACAATAACAAACATTGATAGTATAAATGGGATTAGATTATAGGGTAATCTTTTAATTGTATTTAATGTTATTGAGTTCTTTTTTATAAATGAATAAATAGAAATTATTAATAATTCTATTAATGATCCAAGTAAGGCGATTAGATACATTTCAATATCAAATATATAATTTGATATAGAGAGAATAAGAGTCGTTGATAATAGAATAGATAAGCCAATAATTAGCAAGAACTTATTAGGTTTATCGATTTTTTCGATATCAATGTTAAGAGGTTTGGATAAATCCTTTTTAAATAATGCATACATAATCAATATACTAATTAAACTAGATGAGATGGTTGGTAAAATCATTACTAGTAAATAATTAATAAATGTTATATTAAAACTGCTAGCTAAATATATGTTGGTTGGGTTGCCAATTATTAATGCCATTGACATAGTATTTGCACTTATAAATTCCATTATTAGATAAGGAATAGGATTAATTTTAGATTCTTTAGTTAGATAACATATAAAAGGTGTAAAAGTAAGGATTATTATGTCGTTACTTGTAAATAATGTTAATAAGGATATTAAAGCATATAAACCAAAAAATAATTTATATTGATTCGATTTTAATTTAATAGATATTCTATATACTACATATTTAAAAAAGCCAATCTCATCTAAAAAGATGGATAAAAATGTCATTGAAAAAAATAATATTAATACTTTTAAAGGATTAATAGAATTAGATGAAGTTAGATTATTATATATATTACTAATAGATATATTACCTAATATTATTAATAATAATGCTCCAATAAAAGGAATTAACCAGAATGAACTAATTTGTAGTTTAGGAGTCAATCTAATTAATGGTTTAAATATATTAAAAATAACTAATAGCAATAATGTTATTAGAATTATTGATAAAGAAGATACAGTAATAAAATTTATTTCCATAAAACCTTATTTATTTTAGTAAAGTTAAGAATAAAAGTAAATCAATAGATTTATAGATATTTTCTATTATAATAAATAAGGGTGAATAAATATGAGTATGAATAAAAAATTACACTTTACAATGTATTTCTATTTATTAAGTACAGCTATTAGAGATACTATTGAATATTGTCTAACTGATAAGGATAAATTTGATGTTGATTCATATAACGTTAGAAAAACAGTTATTAATAATGCTTTAGTTGAGAATTCTCAATTCTTTAATTTCTGCAAAAATAATGGCGAAGTTGGCGAAAAGATAATGAAACAAATTAGCGATTTAAAGGATTTAGTTTATGGAAATGAACCTAAATTTATCCGTATTAATAAGGATAATTTAGAAATTGATCATTCTTTAAACAATAAAGTATTAGATTTGATTTGTCCTTTACACTTTTCTTGCCGCAATATGACTATTGCACATTATAAAGGTTTAGATGATGAAGATAAGAGTTTAGAATATGAACAATTAATCATGTTAGAATCAAAATACTTTGTTTTGATTTCAGAACTTGTTTTAGGAAAACTAATCTTTATTGATCGTTTTAATGCATTTAATGAATCAATGAAGAATAATAAAGGTCAAGAAAACGTTGAATCAAACTTCATTGTTAGTGAAATGACTAAACTTGCTGGAATCCATAACTGGATTAGAGATAATGAAGCAAAAGAAGTTAAAGAATATGAAGCTACTGAAGTATTCTTTACGCATGGATTTAAAGTTAGCAGTGGAGAAATGAAACCAGCTGAAGGAAAAACAATCTTTACAGAATTATTAGATGATGTAAGACAAATTGGTATGACTTTATCTCCAATCGAAGTTGAATATCATAATCTTCATAATAAACTTTGGAAAGAATTAACTGATTACGAAGAAGAATTAAAGAAAGCTAAACATAATTAATGAAACAAATTAAAACTAGCATTAATAAGAAAACTAAAACAAGATTATCAATATTAGAATTTATCTTATTTTTAATATTTATATTTTTTATAACTTTGGGAGCTATTAATTTTACTCCATTATATACTTTAATAGGTTTTATATTTGGTTTAATATTTATGCTACAAGTTCCACTATTTTTTGATTTCAACAAAACTATTATTCTAAATAGTGATGGGATATTTATATATTCTAATCTAAAACTAAAGAAAGATTATAAATATAGCAAGATTAAAAAAGGATATACCACTAGATATCTAAAAGAAGAGTTTCTTATTTTAGATAATTCTAAGAACGGTATTTTAATTCCTTTATCTAATTTATCTAAAGAAGATAAACATTATTTAAGAGATTTACTTAATAAAATAGAAATCAAAGATCGTAAAAACTTTCTTCATTAATCCTAAAATTTGGACATTTAAAATAGCAGCAAATAATGCTGCTATTTTTATGTTATAATTTTGAAGATGGAAAAAGTTTATCTTTGTATTGATTTAAAGTCTTTTTATGCTTCTGTAGAATGTGTTGATAGAGGATTAGATTCAATGACAACTAATCTAGTTGTTGCAGATCCTAGTAGAGGTAAAGGAACTATTTGCTTAGCGGTTTCTCCTGCATTAAAAGCATTAGGTGTAAGAAATAGATGTAGAGTATATGAGATACCTACATCTTTAAAATACATTATGGCTCCTCCTAGAATGAGTCGTTATATGGAGATGAGTTGCCTTATCTATAACATCTACTTAAAGTATATTAGTCAAGATGATATACATGTTTATAGTATTGATGAATGTTTCCTAGATATAACAAATTATACTGATATGTATCAAAAAACTCCCATGGAACTAGCTAAAATGATTATAGATGATGTTTTTAATACAACAGGTATTGTGGCTACATGTGGTATTGGAACTAATCTATTCTTAGCTAAGATTGCTTTAGATATAACCGCGAAACATAGTCCAACTAGAATTGGGTATCTTGATGAAGAAAAGTTTAAAAAAGAACTTTGGGATCATAAACCAATCACGGATTTTTGGAATATTGCTAGTGGTATATCAACTAGATTGCTTAAATATAATGTTGATACATTAAGAGGGATTACTAAGTTAGATGAAGATTTATTGTATAAAGAATTTGGAATTAATGCTGAGTTATTAATTGATCATGCTTATGGCAAAGAAACCACAACTATTTATGATATTAAGCACTATACATCTAAATCAAATTCTTTATCTAAAGGACAAGTTTTATTTGAAGATTACAACTTTGAAAACGCCAAAATAATCCTAAAAGAAATGATTGATTCAATATGTTTAGATTTAGTTGAAAAACATTTAGTTGCAGGTTCAATAGGCCTTAGTATTGTTTATTCAAAAAGAGACAATTCTTCTATGTATGGATTAAGAAGTGGTGGTAGTAAAATACTTGGAGAAAGAACAAGAAGTAAGCCTAAATTAAAACAATATTTTCTTGATTTATATGAAAAATATATTGATAAAAATCAGTTAATTAGAGGTATAAATATTGGCCTTGGAGTATGCGATGAAGCATATAAAACAGTTGATTTATTTGAGTCAAATAATGAATTAGAAAAAGAAGATACATTATCAAAAACTATCCTAAAAATCAAAGAAAAACATGGCAAGAATAGTATCTTAAAGGCATTAGATTTTAAGGATAAAGCAACTCAAAAAGATCGCAATAAATTTATTGGAGGACATAAGGGTGGATAGAAATAAAATGACCAATCAAGAAAGAGCAAAACAGTTTCTTCCTTTTGATGCTTTGGAAGGATATTTTGATATGGTTAATTTATCTACTTATGAGAAATGTGTTAGAAAATCTTTAGATGTTGATGAACAAGAAAGATTAGCAAAAATTCTATCCTCATTTCATAAAGCTGATATGGTTAGAATTACTTATTATGATATTGATCATTACAAAACAATAACTGGATTAATATCTAGAATAGATTATGACCATAACACCTTATCTATTGTTAAAACAAAAATATATGTTGAAGATATTATTAGTGCATACAAAGTAGAATAATTTGACTTTTAATATTATTAATTTACAATAATAAAAGACTAATAAGGAGGTTTTTAAAATGAAATTAGCAAAAAGAGCATTTACTCTTGTTGAATTATTAGTTGTTATTGCCATACTAGGAATTTTGGCTACTGTAGGAGTAGTTAGCTATACATCTTTAACTAAAAAAGGTTATATTTCTAACACTACTGATGAATTAACTCAAGTTAAAAAAGCTATTACAGCAGTATCATTAGATGCAAACGCACAAGTATATGTTAACGCTGATAATGATGGCTTATCATTCACAGGAAAGAGTCCATATTTCTGTGTTGCAACTGTTGCTTCACCAACTCCATCAACAATCACAACAGGTGATTATTACACATTGAAGACTGGCGCTACTAAGTTAGGCGAATTCGCTTCATTTGAAATTGATAATAATGAATTTTATGATCATGCTACTTACTATACATTAGTTGCTAACAACTATGGTTGGGCAGATGTTTATTATGAAGTTTGTGAAATTATTGATAATCAAGAAATTGCTGCTAAAATTCAAACACCTACACCAAATGCTCAAGGAAAGATTACTTCAATTAGATATATCTATAATGAAGATTTCTACGGAACTTGGGATGTAGTAAAAGATACAATTAAAGTAACAGAAGTAAAATAATGTACTAAAAAAGGAACAAATCATAAAAAATGTTCCTTTTTTGTTTGTAAAAAAAAAAAAAAATAGGCAAAAAGTTTGTAGATTTGAAAATATCTTATATAATAAGATAAAGAAAAGAGAGGGTTTATATGATTAAAGCTATTAAAAAAGCCTTTACTTTAGTTGAACTATTAGTCGTCATAGCCATTTTAGCAATTCTTGCTACTGTCGGTATCGTCTCTTATAGTTCATTTAAAGAAAAAGCACAAGTTTCTAATGACGTTGGGTTAGTTACTCAACTAAACAGATTTGTTTACACTAAGACAAGTGAATCAATTACTTATCCTACACCATATTCTTTAATGGAAGATTTGGTTAATGATAAAACAGGTATTGACTTATCTGAATTAGACACATTCAAAGGTGATTATCACTACGCATTCAATATTAACAAGGATGTTCAAAAATTCTTCTTAGTTAATAATAATTATGATGTAGTTGAAAACGGTAATGTTGTAACTAACAAATACAATAAAAATGCTAAATTAGATTTCTTTGTATTCGTTAAAGATAGCGAAGATGCTATTAAGATGGAACAAGCTGGATATAGCGTCTATCTACAAAACGGTACATATACTAACGAAACATTTGCCTCTTGGGAAGCTGGTCTTGATGTTGGCGATAATAAAATTAGCGCTATTAACTATGTTAATACCACAGGATCAAATAGAAGTGTTACATTTAGAACAATTGAAGGAACTTTAACTATTAATGCTCCTTTAGATAATGTTTATCACTATGGTTTTGCCAATGAAGTTATCTTAACTTCAACTGCAACCACTTCATATCATGAACTTGGTTCTACTCCAATTGTTTCAATTAAAAGAGGAAGACTTGCTCTAGAATCAGGTTGTTCAGTACAAGTTGTTCACTTTGCATCTACTGAGGTTGCTAATGAACCTATGTATGATGATATTAGAGTAGCTATTGCTGATGGTGTAGATTTACCAATCTTTGCTAGAGATCGCGTTGAAATTCCAGAACATCAAATCAATAAGATGCTAGTCGTTGAATTACAACATGGTTTAGATCCAGAATCATGTGATAAAGATAAGATTTATTTATATAAATACGGTATTGTTGAGCAAATGATCGTTGAAGAAGTTAAAACTTCTGTTGAACGTTATGCTGATGAAGAGGCTGTTAATGATGATTCTCAACAATGTGCAATTGATCTTGCAAACTGTTGGAGATATAACGGTCAAGATTATAAATACGGCGAATACAAAACTGATAAAACCGCTCAAGATGGTGTAATTAAAGTTTATCTTGATGGTACAGAAGAAGCTGATAAAACTGCTATTGCAGATGCCGAAGTTACTAATACTGGTATGGATTTCGAAGCAGCTACTAAGGTTGCCGCATTCGCAGGTGGTACTGGAACAGAAAATGACCCATACTTAATCTCAAATCCAACTCAATGGAATAACATTTATCCAATTCTACATGAAACAACACCTCTTAAGAAAATTACTTATTTCAAATTAGTTTCAGATGTTGATTTCACTGATTATTATATTGATAACAGTCCAGTTGAAAATGATTATATTTATATCAATATGGATGGAAACGGACATGAACTTAAAAATGTAAGTAAATTTGCTCCTAATTCATCTGAATCATTATTCAATTTATGTTGGAATATTACTTTATCTAACATGACTATTGACTTTGAAATAGTTTCTGATGGACGTAGCGGATATGTTGGTGGTATTAGTAAAGAACTAGGATGTACTAACCCAGATGATAAATCTGATAAAGCAGTATTTACTAACATTACAACAACAGGATCAATTATTAGAGATATAAGTGGTTTTACTGGCGTATATACTTCTGAATTATATTGTAATGCTACATTCAATAATTGTGCTAACCACACATCACTTGTTTCTACAAGTTATGTTGCATCTATTGCTCCACACTGTATGGCAGGTGGAAGTCAAATCAGTCTAACATTTAATGGATATTATAACTTTGCTCCAATGTATGGTGCACAAGTTGGTGGTATCTTTGCAATGTATAGTGGCGACATCAAACCACTTGTTACTGGTGGTGGAGTTGTTAACTATGGAAAGATATATTCAACAACACCATATCATGGTTGTTTCGATGCTAATGGTAACACATTCTATGATTCTAATAATGCAGTAAAAGATGTTAAAGGCGCAGAAAGTGCAACTACTTTAACTGTTACTCCTACAACTATTACATTAGGAGAATTTGGCGATACTATTAAAACTGCCGCAGTTGCAAATGCTACTAGATATGCAATTAATATGTCATTTGCTACAGGACACTATGACTACACTCCTTCTTCTGGATGGGGCGGTGGATTCTATAGAACTCTTTCTAAAACTTATAGTGCTGAATATATGGCAGCACATAATTATGAATTCACAAACATGATTCACACATATATTGGTGAAGTTAAAAATGATAAGCAAGATTTCTGGAGTAATGATCCAGTTGCTTATAACGGATTATATGTTAGTGACGATTTCTCAGTTGAAACTGACGGTGTAGAAATTATTGATACTTTCACAAATGGATTATATTTAATCTCATATGAAGGCAAGACTTTCTACTACTATAATTTAGATGCTAAGAGAGCTTTATTGGATAGTTCAATTCAAGAAGCTCGTAGTACAGGTAAATTCTATGTAACTGTTACTGTAACAGCTTATAAAGATAATACTATCATTGGTTATCGTTCTACTTCTTATTACTATACCCCAGATCAATGGGATGGATTTATTGCAGACTAGGAGAGATTATTATGATATTTACAATGATAGATAAAATGTTTGAAATTCAAGGATCTAACTTATTATTACTAGCAATTCTTTGTTCGCTAGTATCAGTAATGTTAATCATACTTATGATTCTTGGATTAGTTTCCGACAAAAAGATTAAAACTGAAAAGAAAGCTTTAACAGATGAAGCTGAGTATTATCAAAAACGTTATGAAAAAAGCGTTGAAGTTAATACATTAGTTGATGGTATTGTTTCTGCACTTGAAAAAGGCAAACCATTACCTGAAATTGAAGGTTACGTTTATAAACCTAAAAATGCTTCTAAAAAAGATACAAGACAATATGATCAATGTCTTGCAGAACTCCCAAAAGTTAAAAGACAAATCATTGAAGAATTTACTAAAGCTTGCAATGAACTTGAAGGAATTTCATCTAAAAAAGCTGGAAGAAAATTAACATATAAGTTAGGAAAATCCACAATTGCCGATATTACAATCAAGTTTGATACTGCTGTTATTAAAATCTATGTTCAAAATAAAGAATTATTAGATCGTGAAATGGTACTTAAACCATTATCATTCGATGTAACAAAATATCTAAATGTAGATAATTTAATCTTAGCTGTTAAACAAGCACATATTGTATTCGCTCTTGAAGCAAATAAATAATAAAATAAAAATTAGGCATTTATATTATAAATGCCTTTTTTATTGAAATAGTGTATAATTTTATTATGAAGAAAAAAACAAAAGGTTTTACACTAGTAGAAGTATTGGCTGCGATTAGCGTTGCGGCCATCCTTTTTGGACTTATTAGTTATAGTATGCTTTTTATTAATACAACAAGTAGTGAAGCGATTAGTGAAAGCGGAAGTAGCTATGCTATAAGAAAAATAAAAGATTATATTATAAGTCAACGAATTGATGATGATAAGTTTAATTATAGTGAGAATACTTTGTTTTATGATTCATCTGTTATATTTGAAAACCTACCATTTGAAAGTATGAATATTGATATCGAAAATCATCTTGATGATAATTCAACATGGTGTACTATTGCATATTCAAGTAATAATAGTAGTGATTCAATTAATTTTGTTGTTTATATAGGAGGCTAATATGAAGGATTGTTTTACAGTATTAACATTTAATAATGTCGGTAATGCTTTTATTTCAGTTAAAACTTACAAGCGATTAATTAGTGGTAAAGATGAGTTTATTAATGAAGATTATCTTGCATTAGATGATTTACAATTAAAAAACGGTTTACCAATTAACGCAAGTTACATTGCTGAATTTATTGAAGGGCTTGATATAAATGATTATGATTTATATCTATGTTTAAATTGCGATGAAATCTTTAAGATTACCACTTCTATGCCTCATATTTCATTATCAAAAGCTAAAAAGGTTGTTGGTCTTGATATTAAAACTAACTACCCAGACTTAGTTGAGAATTATGATAAGAAACAATATATTTATGCTACTTCTCAAGGATACTTATTTTATGATTATTTAATACCAAAAAGAATTATTGATTTCTTTAAAAAGATTTTTAAAGAAAAGAATATTAAGTATCAAAAATATGTTTTATATCCTGAATTCTTATTAAAGACTAGTGGTATTAAGGATAAAGAATATGTTTATGCTTTTAATGAGCATGGTCTTGGTACATTAATTTTAAATTATAACGGAGCATATTCTTATTCTACTTTTGCTTATAATTTTAATGCTCTAAACCAAACATATTATCAAATGGTTAGCAAACATCAATACGAACTAGAAAAGAAAACTTTAGATAAAGTATACTGCACTTTTGGTGTTATTGGATTTAGTGCAAAAGCAGAATATAAAGAGCCATTTAAAAAATATAAATTTGAATTAAAAGGATTGAAATAATGAAAAAAGCGATGACACTTGTTGAAGTACTAGTTGCATTAACAATTTTCTTGTTAATCTTTACTTTAACATTGTCTATTTATGCTTCAATTAGTATTATTTCCAAAAGGCAAAAACAATATACCTACTTTGAATCAATCTGTTTAGATATCGACAAATATTATGATTCATATGATAAACAATGGGATATATATTACTATAATCATAATGCTGAATTTGGAACGGTTATTTATTATTCATCCTCATATCAAGTATCTCAAAATAGCGATGCTAGATATGAACTAGAATATAAATATGATATTGATGATCATTTAGTTGTTAGCATTAAAGATATTGTGAACGATAACTATGTTATTAAAGATTTAAATTATGGAGTATCAAAAGCGAGATGAAAACTAAGAAAGCTAGTGCATTACTTGTTACATTCATTGTCTGTCTTGTTCTATTAATCTTAGTTGTTGGAACACTTTCATTAGTTGTTCGTTATAATCTTGATGTTAATAGAAGAAGTGATTTACTTGAAAATAAAGTATACAACGTTATAAAAGGAGAAATATGGTAAACATTATTATTGGTTTATTTATATTTGTTATTGGAACTTGCTTCGCAAGCTTCTTTGGCGTTGTTATAAGTAGAGTACCAAACAAAATGTCAATTGTTAAACCTGATAGTCATTGCTTCAATTGCGATCATGAACTTAAATGGTATGAGAATATTCCTTTGATTTCTTATATAGTATTAAAAGGAAAATGCAGTAATTGTAATACTAAGATTGGTATTTTCTCGTTTATCTATGAATTAGTTGGTGGATTAGTTCCATTATTTATATTTATTAAGTTTGGAATTAATGTTGAATCAATATTAATAATGGTTATTAGTTTAATTCTTTTATTAATGGCCGGATACGACTATAAAACAAATACTATATTAGATATTATGTGGATGGTATTTGGAATATTAGTATTAATGTTATTTATGTATCGTTCTATATTCTTATTTATTCCATTTAAAAACTACCTAATTAGTTTTGCTATTGGATCAATTATATTTATATTTATTAAGTTATTTGGTTTATTTATTTTAAAGATGGATATTTTAGGAACTGGCGATGTCATTGTTTTTGGACTATCTTGTTTATTATTTAATCCACTTGGTATTTTAATTAGTTTAATAATTAGTTGTGTTCCAGGATCAATTATTGAATTAATTAAATTATCAAAATCTAAAGAAGAAAAAGAAATTGCCTTTCTTCCTTATTTAGCATTTGGAATATATATCGCAATTCTTTTTACTCCATTTATTACTAATTTATTATTTGAGGTGATCTAATATGCCATTTTATAGATGCAAAGTATATAACCAACTTGGAAAACAAATCGTTACTTATAAAGAAGCAACTGATGAAACAAGTTTAAAAGCTAATTTAAAAACCGATTGTTTGATTTTGATTAATGCTAGTGTTGTCAAAGAAAAAGAACCAAATGTATTTTTTAGTGTTTCTAGTAAAATTAAAAGAAGCGAAGTTATTATGTTTTTAAGACAATTCTCCGTTTTAATTAGTAGTAGCGTTTCTATAGCTGATGCATTAAGTAGTTTAAAATCTCAAAGATATTCTAAACCATTCATGAAAGTATTAATGGAGATATATCGTGATGTAATGAGTGGAAAACTATTATCAGAAGCTTTTGGAGTTCATCCTAAAGTATTCCCAAGATTTTTCGTTGAAATGGTTGCAATTGGTGAAGTATCAGGATCTCTTGATAATGTATTAAAGCAAATGGCAGATTATTATGAGAAAGATAATAAAATCAAAGGGAAAGCTAAAGCTGCTTTAACTTATCCTTCTATATTATTTGTCATGATTAATATTGTTATTATATTTATGAGTTTTGTTATCTTGCCTCAATTTGAAAATATGTTTATTGAATTTGGAGGGACTGTTCCAAAATTTACTACAACAATATTAGATATTGCTTACTATATTCGTACAAATCTATTCTATATTATTGTTGGCTTACTTACTTTCTTCTCTTTATTATATTTATATTTTCAAACTAAATCAGGCAAATATTCCAAAGATAAGATTGCCTTACATTTACCTTTTGTAGGGAGAATTAATAGAGCAATTATTACATCAAGATTTACTAAAGCATTCGTCATATTATTAAACAGTGGTATGAATATAAGCGATTGTATGGAAAACTTAAAAAGAGTATTAACTAACCAAGTTTTCTCTAAGAAATTTGATTATGCTATTACGGAAGTTAAAAGAGGTAAATCGATTGCAAGATCAATTGAGAATACAGATATGTTCCCAAGCATCTTAATTGAAATGATTAAAGTTGGAGAAAAAAGTGGCAACTTAGAAGAAGTATTAAATTCAACTTCAGGTTTCTATGATGATGAAGTTGAAAGAAGTATATCCAAAGCAACGGCGGCACTTGAACCTATTATGATATTATTCCTAGGTGCGGTAGTAGTTGTTGTACTATTAAGCGTTTATATACCAATGCTTGACTTAATGAATCAAATTTAGGAGGGTTTAAATATGATAATCAATGAAAGATTTGCAAAATACCTAGAGACAAATAGCTCAATTAGTCCAGAAATGATCAATAAATATCTTGATATTTCAGATAAAAATGAGACGCCAATTTATTTTGAAATTATTAAAGAACCTAAAGTTTCTGAAGAAGAAGTATATCGTTTACTTGCTACATTCTTTAAAACCGAATATCGTTATGTTCAATTATCAGAATTAAATTTCCCATTAATTGATAAATTTCCTCGTGCAAAATTAATCGAATTTAAAACTGTTCCAATTGAAGAAAATGAAGATAGTGTTTCTTTTATTCTTTCAAACCCATTAAGATTTGAAGATTTACAAGAATTTAAAGCAATTACTCCAAAACAAATTAGATGCTATGTTTCAACAACTTCTAATATTAATGATTTAGTTTCTTATATTGATAACAAAGCACAACAAAGAAGTGTTATGGAAGGTTTGGATAGCGATTCTAATTTTAAAGATAGCGAGAATAATGGTAATAAAACTGTTGAGATTGATGCTCCTGTTATTAAACTTTGTGACTCTATTTTAAAAGATGCAATCAGTAGAAAAGCTAGTGATATTCATATTGAGCCTTTCCAAGAAGACTTATTATTAAGATTTAGAATAGATGGTAAATTAAGCGTTGTTGATCATCTAAACTTGAACATGTATCAAGCAATTTTAGCTCGTTATAAAATTATGGCCGAGATGAATATTGCTGAACGTCGTGTTCCCCAAGATGGTAAAATTAATATGAGTATAAGCGGGGTTGAATTTGACTTCCGTGTCTCAACAATACCTACAATCAATGGTGAGAAAATAGTTATAAGAATATTCAATAACTCCTTATCTACAGCCAATATTAATAGTTTAGGATATAATGAAAATGAACAAAAATTAGTTCTAAACATGATTTCAAGACCACATGGAATAATATTACTTACTGGTCCAACTGGATCTGGTAAATCAACATCATTATATACATTTTTAAGACACCTAAATAAAGAAGATACTAATATTATTACGGTTGAAGATCCAGTTGAAAATGTTATTGATGGTATAAATCAAGTTCAAGTTAATCCAAAAGCAAATATGACTTTTGCTAATGCATTAAGATCTATATTAAGACAAGACCCTAATATTATAATGATTGGTGAAATTCGTGATGAAGAAACAGCTGCCATTGCAACTCGTGCTGCTATTACTGGTCACTTAGTTTTATCTACATTACATACCAATAGTGCAACTGGAGTTGTATCAAGACTTGTTAATATGGGAGTTGCCCCTTATTTAGTTGCTGATAGTTTACTTGGAGCAATCTCTCAAAGACTTGTTAGAAGATTATGCCCAAAATGTAAAAAGGAACACTTAACTACTAAAGCTGAAATGGAAATATTAGGTTTAGATAAACCTACTAAAATTTGTTCTCCAGTAGGCTGTCCTGCATGTAACAATACAGGATATAGTGGTAGAACTGGTGTATTTGAGATTATGGTTTGCGATGATAGTGTTCGTAGTGCAATTATGAACGATCATTTCTCAACTGAATTATTAAATAATGTTGTAGAAGGTAAAATGGTTTCTTTAATTGATAATTGTAAAGAAAAGATTTTACAAGGAATTACAAGCATTGAAGAATACAATGAATTATCTGAGGTTGTTAAAACAAAATAATGCAAGATATTACTAGATTAAGTAAAGAAGAATTAAACAAAAAACTTATTGAGATAGAGAATTTATCTGACGAAGAAAGTTTATTATTGAAAGCTAAAATATATTATTCTTTGAATAATATAGATAAAGCTTTATTAACAATAATTGATTGTTTAAATAAATCTAATAAGTATTATTATGAAGCAATTCTTATTAAGATAGATTGTTTAGAAGCTAAAAAGAAATATATCGAAGCTTTAAAGGTTTTAGATGAAGAATTATCAATGCCTTATATACCAAATGATTATGAACTTAAATTTAAAGAAAAATATAAATATTTATTAAGCTTTTTTAATCAATCTTCATCTGAAAATACCCTAGATAATATGGATGATAAAAGTCTAGGGGAATTATTAGTTAAAACTGATAACTTAGAGATTTTAGAAGGTATTATTGAACAATTATTTAAAAGAAATGTTCGAAACATTCTTCCATATATTAAAGAATTTTTATTGGATGAAAATAAAAATAATATGATGAAATCATTTATAATAGTTGTTTTAAATGAACAGAAAATTGATGAGCAGATTCCAGTTGTTAAAAATGATATGAATCTAACCATTGTTCCATCTGATTTAACATCATATCAAAATTTAGATGCCTATCCTAAAATATTAAATATTATTGATGAATTAAACACAAATCATAATGTTACTATTGATAATATTGCAAAGATAGGATTAGAAAGTGCTATTCTATATAATTATCCTTTAGAAATTGATTTTGATGAATATATTTATTACGGAATTGGATTATATATTAAAGCCAATAAATCATTAAATATAGAAATAGATTCTAATGCACTAATAAACAAATATCATCTTAGTAGTAAAACCCTCACATACTACTTACATTTAATTGAAAATATAACCAATCTATGTTAATATAACATAGTTTTAGAAAATTAAGGAGATTTATAAATATGAAAATTACATTAAAAAACGAAAAATCAGTCGTAACAGCTAATGTTGTTTGTGAAGAAAAAGAATGGGCTGATGCACAAGAAAAAGCATATGAAAAGCTTGCTAAAAATGTTGAAGTAAAAGGTTTTAGAAAAGGCCAAGCTCCACTTGAAATGGCTAAGAAACATATTCCAGGACAAAGTATGTTTGATGAAGCTTGTGATGCTTGTTTACAAAATGCTTATATTAAAGTTGTTGAAGAAAATAAACTAGACGTTTTATTAAGACCTGAAGTTAAAATTAACAAAATGAGTGATAAAGAATTTGAATTTGATTTAGTTATCACTGTTAGACCAGAAGTTAAGTTAGGTGAATATAAAGGACTAAGTGTTGAAAAAGAAGAAGTTAAAGTAAGCGATGAAGAAATTAATGCTGAAATTGAAAATATTAGAAAACAAAATAGCGTAATCAGCGTCAAAGAAGATGGAATTATCGCTAAAGGTGATGTTGTTAAATTTGATTTCGAAGGTTTCGTAGATGGCAAAGCATTTGAAGGCGGTAAAGCAACTGATTTTGAATTAGAAATCGGCTCAAATCAATTTGTTCCTGGCTTTGAAGATCAAATGGTTGGCTTAAAGAAAGGCGAGAAAAAAGATATCGTAATCACTTTCCCAGAAAATTACACCAAAGAATTAGCTAATAAAGAAGCTACATTTAAATTAAATATTAAAGAAGTATCTATTAAAACAATCCCAGATGTTAATGATGATTTAGCATTAGATGCTAATATTGAAGGTGTTGAAACTCTTGAACAATTAAAAGAGCACATCAAACACGATATTAAACATCATAAAGGCCACGAAGAAGAAAACAAAGCTTTTGATAAATTAGTTGATATGATTGTTGAAAAAGCCACAATTGATTTACCAGATAGTTTAGTTGCTGCTGATTTAGTTCATGCTTTTGATGATTATAAAGCTCGTGTTGAGCAAAACGGTATTCCATTTGATAAATATATGGAATTAACAAATACTACTGAAGATAAGATTAAAGAACACTTAAAACCTGAAGTAGTTAGAAATTTAAAAGTTGTATTAACAATTGGTGAAATTGCTAAACAAGAAAAAATTTCTGTTGAAGATAAAGATATTGAAGCAGAATATGAAGCAATTGCAAAACAATACAATATGGAAGTTTCTAAAGTTAAAGAAGCTTTAAAAGCTCAACAAGAACAATTAAGCAATGAAATCTTCTCAAGAAAAGTAACAGAATTTATTAGAAATAATAATACTATTATTGGCGAGAAGTGTGAGTGCGAAGATTGCAAGTAATAGATGAATTAAAAGACGCATTGCGTCTTTTTGCTAAATTAAGGAGGTAATTATATGGAAGAAAATGAATCATTATTTTTGCCAGTTATTGCTACAAGAGGAATAGTTTTATTCCCAAATAATGAAAGCAGTTTGGAAATTGGAAGAAAAAAATCAATGATTGCGGTTGAAATATCTAACGCAGCCAATGATTCAAATGTTTTAATCGTCTCTCAAAAACATCCTGAAGAAAATGATCCTAAGTTAGATAATTTATATATGGTTGGAAGCTTATGTAAAATTGAAACCATTAAAAAGAACGCCGATAAATCATATCGCATATTAATTAAAGCTATCGATAGGGTAAAGATTGAGAATTATTATGAGCAAGACGGAACTATTTATGGTGAATTTAAAGTATTTAAGAGCGAACATGGGGATTCAAATGAAGAGTTAGCTTTAATTAATACTCTTGTAAAATATTTACAAGATTTTATTAATGGTTCTAAAGTAATTACCGCTCCTATGTTAAATAAACTTACTGAATCTCATGATGGGTCAACACTAAGTGATGCTATTGCTCAAATTGTTCCTCTTTTATTTACTATTAAACAAGAATTATTAGAAGAAAAAGAAATTAACAAAAGACTTGATAAACTTTTAATTTCTTTAAATGATTTAAATACTGTAAGTAATATTGAACAAGATATTGATAAGAGATTAAAAGAACGTTTAGATAATTCTCAAAAAGAATATTATTTAAGAGAAAAGATTAAAACCATTAAAGAAGAACTTGGTGAAGATGAAGAGGATGATCCAGAATCTATTTTAGATAAGATAGAAAAAGAACCATATCCAGAAAATATTAAGAAAAAAATCAAAGATGAATTAAAGAAACTTGATATGATGCAACCTTCTTCTCCAGAAGCTAGTGTTATTAGAAATTATATTGATTGGTTAATTAATATTCCTTGGTATCAAACAACTTCTGATAATGATGATATTAATAATGTCGAAAAAGTATTAAACGATGATCATTATGGCTTAGAAAAACCAAAAGAAAGAATATTAGAATATCTTGCTGTTAAAAAGTTAACTAGTTCTTTAAAAGCTCCTATTATTTGTTTCTCAGGTCCTCCTGGTACTGGAAAAACAAGTCTTGCCTTATCTATTGCTAAAGCTTTAAATAGAAAATATGTTAAGGTAAGCTTGGGTGGTGTTAGTGATGAAGCCGAAATAAGAGGACATCGAAGAACTTATATTGGATCTATGCCTGGAAGAATTATTCAAGGAATGAAAAAGGCAGGGGTAACTAATCCAGTATTTATTCTAGATGAAATAGATAAATTGGGTAAAGACTATAAAGGAGATCCTTCTAACGCTTTACTTGATGTATTAGATCCAGAACAAAACAAAGCGTTCTCAGATAATTTTATTGAGGAAACTTATGATTTAAGTAACGTTTTATTTATTGCTACTGCAAACTATTTAGCAAACATTCCAGCCCCATTACTTGATAGATTAGAAGTTATAGAATTATCTTCATATACTGAACAAGAAAAACTAGAGATTGCTAAACAATATTTGATTAAAAAGCAAATTGAACAAAATGGTGTTTCAAAACTAGATTTTGAGGATGAATCTTTATTATATTTAATTAGAGGATATACTAGGGAATCAGGAGTAAGACAACTAGAAAGACAAATTGGCTCTATTGCTAGAAAAATAGCTGTTAAATCATTGAAAAATTCAAAAACTAGTCATACTATAACCAAAGATAAGATTGTTGATTTATTAGGAAAACCATTATTTGATTATGGCAAGAAGGAAAAGAAAGACCAAGTTGGTTTAGTAACTGGTCTTGCTTATACTCAATATGGTGGAGATATATTACCTATTGAAGTGGTATATTTTGAAGGTAAAGGTAATTTAATAATTACTGGTAATCTTGGAAATGTAATGAAAGAATCAGCTTCTATTGCCTTAGGACATGTAAAGGCTAATGCTAAAAAATATGGAATAGATCCAGAAATATTTGAGAAAATTGATATTCATATCCATTGTCCAGAAGGAGCGATACCAAAAGATGGGCCAAGCGCTGGATGTGCTTTAACTACTGCTTTAATTTCGGCTTTATCTAGTAAAAAAGTTCGTAGTGATATTGCTATGACTGGAGAAGTTACATTAAGAGGAAATGCTTTGCCAATTGGTGGTTTAAGAGAAAAATCTATTGCAGCACATAGATCTGGAATTAAAGAAATATTTATTCCAAAAGATAATGAAAAAGATATTGAAGATATTCCATTATCTGTAAGAAATGAATTAAAGATAAATCTTGTTAGCCATATTGATGAGATTATCCCAAATGTTTTGATTGATGAATCTAAATAATACAAAGTTTATTATCAGTTGTCCAAATTCTACTCAATGGATTAATGATAATAAAAAAGAAATTGTTATTCTTGGTAAATCTAATGTTGGTAAATCAACTTTTATCAATATGATTACTAATAATAAAAATCTAGCTAAAACCAGTTCAACTCCTGGCCATACTAGATTATTAAATTTCTTTGATGTTGATAACTTATGGCGAATTGTTGATGCACCAGGATATGGCTATAGTGCTGTCAGCAAAACGATGGATTTTGATTTTTCCAAGATGATGGAAGAATATTTTGATACTAGAAAAAATCTTGTTGGAGCAATTTTGTTAATCGATTCTAGAAGAGGGAGTAGTGAAGATGATAAATTAATGCTCGATTTCATTACTAATCATAATATTCCTTTTATTATCGTAGCAACTAAATGCGATAAATTAAACCAATCTGAAAGATCTAAATTATCTAATAAAATACTAGATAATCTAAGACTAAATCATGACACTAAAATTATTAATAGTTCAAATACTAAAAGAGATTGGATTGATATAGTTGTTCAAAGAATTGAATATATCTTAAAATAATTGCAGTTATGGCTGCAATTTTTTAAATATTTCTTTATTTTGATATAATAAGAAGTAAAATAGGAGGGATATTTATGAAATATGTTTTTATTTTTTTAGCTATATTATTATTAATCTTACTTGCAATAGGATTTATTATGTATACTCAGATATCCTATCCTAATCATCAAAAAAGAGATGATCAAAAGAAGTTTAATAAAGAAAATGGATATGATAAAGGAATTGAACAATTAGAAAGAATTCCTTTTGAATTAGAATTAAGAGATGGTTACACAATTCATGGCGATTTCTCTAAAAATAATTCAAATAAATATGTTATTTTAATGCATGGCCATACATCTACTAGAGAAGGAGTAATTCCAATTGCTTTGCCTTTCTTTGAACTTGGTTATAATGTATTAGTTTTTGATGTAAGAGCATTTGGTGATAATAAATATTGTGATTGCACAATGGGAAAGAAAGAATCGAAAGACTTAGTTGAAATAATTGATTATGTTTACAAAAGATTTGGCAAGGATATTTATCTTGGAATATTTGGGGTAAGTTTAGGAGGAGCAAGTGTATTACTGTCCCTTCGCTATACTCAAAATATCAAATTTGTTGTTTCAGATTGCCCTTATGCTTCAACATATAAACTTGGTTTAGATATTCTAAAGAATAGAAAGATACCATTTCCTTTTATCTTTATGCCTTTTATTGAATTTTGGTGTATTATATTGAGCCATTTTAGTTTTAGAGGAACAAGTTGTATTAATAGTATTCAAAATAATAAAGTGCCTTTATTGTTAATTCATGGTACTAGCGATACATTTATTTATCCATATCATTCCCAAAATATATATGAAAAGGCGACTTGTTATAAAGAAATAAAATTATTTGATGGAGCAATCCATGCTAGAAGTATCTTAAAAGATCGAAATAAATATAAGAAAACTTTAAAAGATTTCTTAGACCACTTAGGAGGTTAATATGAAAAAGAATATATTATTATTATTACCATTATTAATTCTTGGATTATTTTTAAACGGATGTAGCAATAATGGGTTAAGTGCTTACGAGATTGCTGTTAAAAATGGATTTAATGGAAGCGAAGTAGAATGGCTTGAATCCTTAAAAGGAAAAGATGGAACTAGTTTTAATAACCAATCCATTTTTAATATCACTTCTGAAGAAACTATTAATGGACATAAATATACAATTACTTATAGTGATTCTTCTTCATATTCTTTTGAGGTTAATGATGGTCAAAACGCTTATGAAATCGCAAAAGATCATGGATTTATTGGCGATGAAGAATCTTGGCTAAATAGTTTAACGGTTGTTAACTATAATACTACTATTAATAGTAGCGATGGAGTTATAAATGGAATCAATAAAGCAATCTTATCAACTGTTGCTATTGTCGCAAAAGATGATGCGGATAGCGAAACTGGAAGTAGTGGAGCAGGAGTAATAATTGATTTAAATAAAGCAACTAATGAAGCGTATATTATTACTAACTACCATGTTGTTTATGATGACACTAATCAGAAAATATCCCCATATATTGGCGTATATTTATATGGTCAAGAAAGTAAAAGTAGAGTAATGGAAGCAAGTTATATTGGCGGATCTTTAAATTATGATATTGCCATAATTAAAGTAACTTCACTTTCTATTTCATCTTCATTTGCAACAGCTGCTACTATCTCAAATGAATTAGAAGTAGGCCAAACTACCATAGCAGTTGGTAATCCTGAAGGAACTGGTATTAGTGCTAGTGTTGGTATATTAAATCTAGAATCTGAATATATTACATTAACAGGTGGAGATAATATAACTTCAATTGAACTTCGTGTTATGCGAACTGATGCTGCTGTTAATCCTGGAAATAGTGGTGGTGGATTATTTAATAAAAATGGAGAATTAATTGGTATTGTTAATGCTAAAAGTATTAAATCAACTAGTGATAATATTGGATATGCAATTCCAATCTATAATGCTCTTAGCTGCTATAATAATATTTTAGATATTGCAAGCAAAGATATTAATAAAGATGGTATATATAAACCATTACTCGGAATTACTATCCAAGCATATGATAAAGAAAGTAGTTATGATCCTTTAACTAATAAATTTACTAAAATAGAGCATATTAAAGTAATTGAAATAAATGATACTAGTATTTGCAAAAATATAGTTGAAGTTGATGATATATTAAATAGCATCTCTTGTTATGATTCTTCAACTTTAGTTTTTACTAAACAAATTAATCATATTTATGATATTACTGAAGCTTTAATTAACGTAAGAGAAGGCAACGTATTAGTATTAAATATAACTCGTGCTGAAGAAACATTTAATGTCAATATAACAATAACTAGTGATTCTATTAATCTATTTATTTAAAATAAATAGTGTTATAATAAAACTGCGTTGAATAGAAGGTATTAGAATTATTCTTAATAGAGAGCTAATAGTGGGTGGAAAATTAGCAAAGATATAATCTAATATGTCGTCTAGGAGCATAAAGATGAAAATAAGTAGTCTTTACGGGTTATTCCGTTATAAATAAATTAAGGTGCATAGTTTAAAAACTATGAATAAGGATGGTACCGCGAATTTTCGTTCCTATATATTTTATATATAGGAACTTTTTTATTTTAAGGAGGATAAAATATGATATTAGAAAAGAATTATGATCATAAAATTGTTGAAAGCGATAAATATGATAAATGGGTAAAGTCAAAGGTCTTTGAGCAACATGATGTTGCTAAAACACCTTTTACTATTGTTATACCACCACCAAATGTAACTGGTAAATTACATATTGGTCATGCTTGGGATACAACTATTCAAGATATGATTATTAGATATAAGCATCTCAAAGGTTTTGATACTTTATGGGTTCCTGGTAGTGACCATGCTGGTATTGCAACACAAGCTAAAGTTGAAGCTAAACTTAGAGAAGAAGGTATTTCTAGATATGATTTAGGAAGAGAAAAATTCCTAGATGTATGTTGGAAATGGAAACATGATTATCATGATTTTATATTCTCTCAATGGGCAATGCTTGGATTAGCTTTAGATTATTCAAAAGAAAGATTTACATTAGATGAAGGATTAAGTAATGCTGTTAAAAAAGTATTCGTCGATTTATATAATAAAGGATTAATTTATCAAGGACAAAGAATAATAAATTGGGATCCTGTTTTTAAGACGGCTTTAAGTAATGTAGAAGTAATATATGAAGAAACCGAATCTAAGATGTACTATTTTAAATACTATCTTGAGGATAAATCTGATTATTTAACCGTAGCTACTACTCGTCCAGAGACGATGTTTGGGGATGTTTGTGTTGTTGTAAATCCTAATGATTCACGTTTTACTAAATATATTGGTAAAAAAGTTTATAATCCAGCTAACAATGATTTATTACCAATTATAGCTGATGAATATGTTGATATTGAATTTGGTACTGGAGCTATGAAATGTACTCCAGCCCATGATCCAAATGATTATATATTAGGTAAGAAATATAACTTAGATTGTATTAATGTTATGAATCCTGATGGTAGCATGAATGAGGTATGTGGTAAATATCAAGGACAAGATAGATTTGAATGTCGTGAAAATCTTGTAAAACAAATTGAAAGCGATGGATTATTGGTTAAGATTGAAAAACATATTAATCAAGTAGGATATAGTGAAAGAAGTCATGCGATTGTTGAACCATATTTATCTAAGCAATGGTTTGTTAAGATGGCTCCATTAGCAAAACAAGCATTAGATAATCAACAAAGCGATAATAAAGTAAACTTTATTCCAGAAAGATTTGAGAAAATCTTTACTAATTGGATGAGTGGAGTTGAAGATTGGTGTATTAGTAGACAACTATGGTGGGGACATCGTATTCCTGCTTGGTATAACAATACTACTAATGAAGTTTATGTTGGTGAACAACCACCAAAGGATATTGAAAATTATCATCAAGATGAGGATGTTTTAGATACTTGGTTTAGTAGTGCTTTATGGCCTTTCTCAACTTTGGGATTCCCAGATACAACTAATCCTTTATATCAAAGATATTTCCCAACAGATATATTAGTTACAGGTTATGATATTATTTTCTTCTGGGTATCTAGAATGATTTTCCAAAGCTTAGAGTTCACTAAACAAATACCATTTAAAAATTGTTTAATCCATGGTTTAATTAGAGACCCATTTGGTAAGAAAATGAGTAAATCAGTTGGTAATGCAGTTGATCCAAAAGATATTATTGATAGATATGGCTGTGATTCACTTAGATTCTTCTTAACTACCAATAGTGCTCCTGGATTAGATTTAAGATATAGCGAGGAAAAAATTAGCAGTTCTAGAAACTTTATTAATAAAATTTGGAATGCTTCTAGATTTGTTATGATGAATCTTGGAGAAGACTATAAATTTAGCGAAATTGATTATGATAATGCTTCTATATTTGATAAAGATATTCTAAAGAAATTAAATAAAACTATTGAACAACTAAATATCTCAATGGATAAATATGATTTTGTAATTGCTGGATCTACTTTATATAACTTTATATATGATGATTTCTGTTCCATTTACATCGAAATGGCTAAAATATGTTTAAATAGTAGCGATGAAGAAAAGAAAAAAGCAACTATGAATACTTTATATTATGTATTAGATTCAATATTAGTCATGATTCATCCATTTATTCCATTTGTTACTGAAGAGATCTATCAAAACTTACATAATTCAAAGGAAGCTTGCATTTTTAGTGATGCATCTTGGCCAAAAATAATTGATAAATATAATGATTTTAACGAAGAAACTAGTGATTATATTAATGAAATAATCAAAACTATTAGAATCATGAAGAGTGAACAAAATATCGCTCCAAATAAACAAATTAAACTAGTAATTGAATCCAGTGATAATAAATTAGTTTCATCATTAAAAGATAACGTTCAATATATTTCTCGTTTCGCTTTTGCTGATGAAGTTGATTTTGTTAATAAACTTGATAATAAAGAAAATGGTTTTAGTTTTGTTTTATCAAAAATTAGCTTGTTTGTACCATCTAAAGATTTAATTAATGTTGAAGAAGAGATTATTAAAGTCAATAAGGAAATTGAAAAATTTAGAAGCGAGATTGATAGAGGAGAAAAAATGCTATCCAATCCATCATTTACTTCAAAAGCCCCTAAGGAAAAGATTGCTCTTGAAGAAGAAAAACTTGCTAATAATAAATTATCTTTAGAAAAGTCTCTACAAAAATTAGAAGATTTAAAGAAGATGTAAGTAAAAAATAATATTTATGTACTAAAAAGCGGCTATAGGTAGCCGTTTTTTATTATTTTTAAAATCATTTAGGAATTTTAATATTTTTAGAATATATATAAGTGAAAGGAGAAAATATATGAGACAACTTACAATTAAAGAAGAGAAGGGAATTAAAGGTGGTGAAGCATTAACTATTGCTCTTGTTTGCGCGGTAATGGCAACATCAATTTTTATTATTGTTGGATGGAAAATGTATCAATCAACTAAGGGCTCAATTCAAATTCCAGGAGGCTTTAAATTTAGTTGGTCAGCAGTGAAATTAGGAATATCAAATATATTTAGAAAGTAATGAAAATTAGGGATATTTGCGAAAGCGATAAACCAAGAGAAAAAACATTAATAAAAGGCATTGAGAGTTTGTCGGATGCAGAACTTATTTCGTTATTAATAAGAACTGGTACAAGCTATGAATCGGCCATTGATCTTTCGTATGAAGTATTAAATAGAATTGGAGGTTTACAAGAATTAAAAAATACTACTTATAGTGAAATAGCTAGTATTAAAGGAATGGGAGTTTCTAAAACGCTTGCTTTAATTGCGTGTGTAGAAGTAGCTAAAAGAATGGAGATAGAATATAAGCCCTTATCAAAGATTAAATCTATCGAACAAATAGTTAACATTTTTGAACCTTTATTAAAAAATGAAAAGCAAGAATATCTTTATGGTTTATATTTGGATTCAAGACAAAATCTGATTAAATATGTAATGCTATATAAAGGTGGTTTAAATGAGCATTACATACACCCAAGAGATATATTTAGAGAAGCAATAAAACTTAATGCTGCAGCGGTTATTTTGCTTCATAATCATCCTAGCGGTGAATGTGAACCGAGTAGCAAAGATGTTGAAACAACTTTAAGAATTCAAGAACTCGGTAAAGAGATAGGCATTCCCTTGATTGATCATTTGATAATCGGAACAAAAAGACATTGTTCATTGAAACAATTGGGATTGATTTAAATATTATATATTTAACTAATTGACTACAATATTGGCTTGTGGTAACATTTATTCGTTGTTAGCCTTCTTGGAGGGTTACAACCGCTCTCTATGGGTCTATAAAGCCATTGGCTACCTAATTAGGCGAGTCTTATCCAAATTATAGGAGGTGTAATCAAAATGTACGCAATTATTGAAACAGGTGGAAAACAAATCAAAGTCGCAAAAGGAGATTTAGTTTTTGTTGAAAAACTAGATGCTAAAGTAGGAGAAGAAGTAGTTTTTGATAAAGTTCTTCTAGTATGTGACAAAAAAGCACAAGTTGGAAAACCATATGTTAAAAATGCAGTAGTAAAGGCTAGTGTCGAGAAACAAGACAAAGCAAAAAAGGTTATCGTCTTCAAATATCGTTCTAAAGCTAATGAAAGAAATAAGAACGGTCATAGACAACCATATACAAAAGTTAAAATTACTAGCATTGAAATTGGTGAATAATGATTAATATTAGAATTACTACAAAAAATGATTTAATTGAAGAGATTATTATCGATGGACATAGTAATTATGATGAGTATGGAAAGGACATTGTATGTTCAGCTGTAAGCGCAATTACAATTGGCACTATTAATGCTCTTATTAAGCTTGTTAATAAAAATACTGTATATGCTAAAGATGATGGTTATGCATTAATTAAATTTGAAAAAGATAATTCTAGTCAAATTATTGCTCAAACAATGATTATTCAACTAAAGTCGATTGAAGATTCATACAAAGAATTTTTAAAAATTATTTATTCTTAATACGGAGGTGTAATTATGTTATTAAAATTATGTTTGCAATTATTCGCATCCAAAAAGGGTGTTGGTTCTACTAAAAACGGTAGGGACAGCGAATCTAAGAGATTGGGCGCTAAATTAAGTGACGGACAAGTTTGTACTAAAGGCGCAATAATTTATAGACAACGTGGAACAAAAATTCATCCAGGAAATAATGTAGGTAAAGGTGGAGATGACACTTTATTTGCATTAATCGATGGTGTTGTAAAATATGAAAGAGTTGGCAAGTGCCGTACTCGCGTTTCAGTCTATCCAAAAGCTTAGTTAATAAATCCCCAATCGTTTGGGGGTTTGTTTATTAAAGGTGCATTTATGTTATTTGTAGATAAAGTTAAGTTAGAAATTAAAGCAGGAAATGGTGGCAATGGTGCTATTAGTTTTCATCGTGAGAAATACGTTGATAAAGGTGGACCAGCTGGAGGAGATGGGGGAAGAGGTGGAAGCATCTATTTCACAAGTGATTCCGGTTTGACAACTTTATTAGATATTAAATATAGAAGAATAATTGAGGCTAAAAGTGGAGAAAACGGCGGTAAAAATAATATGTATGGTAGATCTGCCGAAGATATTTATGTTAAAGTCCCTGTTGGCACTGTTGTTACTAATTTAGATGATAATCGCATTATTGCTGATTTTAAAAAGCCAAATGAAACTAAATTAATTGCTAAAGGTGGACGTGGAGGAAGAGGAAATGCTAAATTTTGTAATAGCGTAAATCAAGTTCCAAAAGTTGCTGAAAATGGTGAACCAGGAGAAGACTTTAATGCCTCGGTTGAGTTAAAACTTTTAGCCGACGTTGGTTTGGTTGGTTTACCAAGCGTTGGTAAGAGCAGCATTATTAGCTGTGTAAGCGCTTGTAAGCCAGAAATTGCTAGTTATCATTTCACAACTTTAATTCCAAATCTTGGCGTTGTAAGATCCGGTGATGATTCTTTTGTTATGGCTGATTTACCTGGGTTAATTGAAGGTGCCAGTCAAGGAAAAGGTTTGGGGCTTCAATTCTTAAGACACATTGAAAGATGTAAAGTTTTGATTCATGTTGTTGACATGGGTCAAGAGGAAGGTCGAGATGCTTTAGAAGATTTTAGAGTTATTAATAAAGAATTAGAAAAATATAAAACTATTCTTTTAAATAAACCAATGATTGTAGCTGCAAATAAAATGGATGTTGATGGTGCTAAAGAGAATTTGGAAAGATTTAAAAAAGAATTTAAAGATTATGATATTTTTCCAATATCAAGTTTAACTCATAGCGGTTTAGATGCTTTAATCTTTAAGGCAAATGAGATTGTTAAAAAAGAAAAAGAATCTGCATTGCTTAGTGAGGAAGATATACAAACAAGTCATGTTTACAAAATCAAAGAGAAAGATAAAGGATATATCATTACTCATCCATCGCTTCATCTTTGGGTTGTAAGTGGAGAAAGAATTGAAAAATTGTATAGAATGACCAATATCACTGATGATGAAGGATTTATGTATTTGATATCAGTTATGAGAAAGATGGGTATTGATGATGAATTAACTGAACTTGGCGCAGTTGATGGTGATACTATTAAGCTATGCGATTTAGAAATGGATTATTTTAGTTAATTATGAATGTAGTAAGATTATTGAATAAATTTAGCAAAAAGTTTTTATGGATAATCGGGTTGATTGTTGGTGTTACTTTTTTGCTTAACTATATTAGAAGCTTAGTTCCATTATTGATTGGACAAGTATTTAGCATACTTGAAAATAAAGAATCCAATCTACCTGATTACTTATTATTCTTTTTTAATAACAAAGAAGGAATTAGTGCGATTATAACTGTTGCAGTTTCTATTCTTTGCGTTTGCTTAGTAAGAGAAATAGTCAATGTATTTTCTGATTTTATTATCGGTTATGCTGGTGAATCAATTGGATATGTTATTCAAAACGGATTTTATGAACATGTTCAAGATTTACCTTATTCATATTTAAACCGTGTTGAAACCGGAGATTTAATACAAAGATCAACTAATGATATAAATAGAGTTAAACAATTCTATGGTGAAGTATTACCTGAAATGATTAATAATATTTTAAAAATCATTATTTATTCAACTCAGATATTTATGATTGTAAAAGATGATTTAGCAATCGGCTTTGCAATCATGGGTTTTATTCCAATTATTATTGTATTAGCCTTAGTATTTTTTAAAGGAATGGTCAAATACTTTGATGCTTTTGAAACTAACGAAGGAAAAGTATCAACTGTGGTTCAAGAAAATTTAACAGGTATCCGTGTTGTAAAAGCATTCGCTAATGAAGAATTAGAAATTAGAAAAGAAAGATCAATAATGAATAGATTTGGTATAGCTTGGAAAAACATGATGAACCGTCTAACGGGATATTGGCCAACTGGAGATTTTCTTGGTTATACTATGCTTCTTGTCGCTTTTACAATGGGCGCTTTAAGCATTAAAAATAATATTTTAACGTTATCAACAGTTGTATCATTGATATTCTATGTGGAATATTTAATGTGGCCAACTAGAATGCTTGGAAGAGAATTGAGTAATTTAGGAAGAACTAATATTGCTGCTAAAAGAATTCTTGAAATATGTGAGATGCCAAGCGAATATGATATTTGTAACGGGGATTTAAAAGAACCAATTAAAGGTGGCATTGAATTTAAAAATGTTGGTTTTAAATTTGATGATGCAAACTTTCCATTACTAAAAAATGTCTCATTTAAAATTGAACCAGGTCAAACTGTATCGATTATTGGCAAAACTGGATGTGGTAAATCCACTTTAGTATCATTGATTAATAGACTTGTTGAACCAACAGAAGGAAAGATATTAATTGATGGGATAGAAAGTACTAGATTTGAGAAAAAATATTTAAGAAGCAAAATTGGTTTAGTATTGCAAGAACCATTCTTGTTCACTAAAACTATTGCCGATAATATTGGCATAGCACAAGGATCAAAAGATTTAGATGTAATAAAAGATGTTTCCGATATCGCAAGTGTTAGAAATGATATTGAACGTTTTGAAGAAGGATATGATACATTAGTTGGCGAAAGAGGAGTTACTCTTTCTGGCGGTCAAAAGCAAAGAATTAGTATAGCTAGAGCTATTGTTGATGAAAAACCAATTCTAATTTTTGATGATTCATTAAGTGCGGTTGATACCGAAACTGATATTCATATTAGAAATGCTTTAAAATCAAGAAAATTAAAATCAACAACAATACTGATTACTCATAGAATCTCAACTGCTAAAGATTCTGATTTAATAATCGTTTTAGAAGATGGGAAGATTAGTAATATTGGAAAACATGATCAATTAATTAAACAACCAGGATTATATAAAGAAATCTGGGATATCCAATCTAGCATTGAAAGAGAAGGTGAATAATATGAATGAAGAATACGATGATATTGACCTTAAGTCTAAATTAGATGCTAAGCTTTGGAAAAGAATTTTAAAGTATTTATTGCCATATAAAAAATACTTGTTTTTGGGTATTGCTGGAGTATTGATGCAAGCGTTCCTAGAAACTAAAATTATTGAATTTATTAGTCAACAAGGTATTGAAAAATATATTGAAAGTGGTTTTAATGGAACAACATTTAGTTTATTTGTTGCTGGATTATTTGGCTTAATTGTTTTGGATGCAATAGTTTCAAGATGCTTCTTTTGGGCGTGTTCTAGATTAGAATGGTTTTTGTATAGTGATATGACAAATGAAGTATATGATCATTTGCAAGGTTTATCTTATTCATTTTTTGATAAATACTCTGTTGGATGGTTAATGGCTAGAACCACTAGTGATACTAGCAAGGTTGGAGAATTAATATCTTGGGGTTTTTCTGATTTAATATGGTGTATTTGTAAATTAATATTTATTTTTATTACGATGCTAAAGTATAGCGTTAAATTATCATTAGTTATGGCAATTGCTGTACCTACTTTAGTTATTATTTCTTATTTCTTCAGAAAGATTATTGTTAAATATTTCTGGAGAGTAAGAAAGTTAGGATCTCAAGTTACATCATCTTTAAATGAAGGAATTAGTGGTGCTAAAACTAGCAAAGTTTTAGTTATTGAAGATAAGAATTCAAAAGAATTTGATCAATTAACAACCAAATATAAAAATGTTAGTTTAAGAAGGGTCATTTTCACTACATTATATTATCAATCTATTGCCTTCTTATCAGCTTGTGGCATTGCTGCAATGTGTTATTTTGGTGGAGTTAGTGTAATAAAAGGAACTATCGAAGTCAGCGTATTATTCTTATTTATTTCATATTCAACAAACTTCTTTGAACCGGTTTTGGGTGTTGCAAGAACAACAAACGATATGAAGCATGCTCAAGTTAGCGCTTCGCGTATTTGCAATTTACTCGATGTTAAAACAGAGATTCCTGATTCCAAAGAAGTAATTGAAAAATATGGAACATATGTAAATCCAAAGAAAGAAAATTGGGAAGAGTTAAAAGGAAATGTAAGATTTGAAAATGTTTCTTTTAAATATACCACAGGTTCAGGAAGATATATTTTAGAAAACTTCAATCTAAATGTTGAAGAAGGAAAAACAATTGCTATTGTTGGAGAAACCGGAGCTGGTAAGTCTACTATTGTTAATTTATTATGCCGTTTTTATGAGCCAACTAGTGGTACCATTTATATCGATGGTAAGGATTATAAAGAAAGAAGTGTTAATTGGCTTCATTCGAATTTGGGCTATGTAATGCAAACTCCACATTTATTTAGTGGAACTATCAAAGAAAACATTCGTTATGGCAATATGAATGCTACCGATGAAGAAATTATCGCAGCAGCAAAAGCTGCTAATGCTGATGATTTTATAAATAAATTAGAGAATGGTTACAATACTGAAGTTGGCGAAGGTGGAAATAGATTATCACAAGGTCAAAAGCAATTGATTAGTTTTGCTAGAGCTATCGTAGCTAATCCAAGAATTATTGTATTGGATGAAGCAACTAGTAGTATCGATACAAAAACTGAAGCTTTAATTCAAAAAGCTATTTCAAATATTTTAAAAGGTAGAACCAGTTTTGTTATAGCGCATAGATTGTCTACTATTGTTAATGCTGATACGATTCTTGTTATTCAACAAGGAAAAATAACTGAAGAAGGAACTCATAAAGAATTAATGAAATTAAAAGGTTATTATTATAAACTATATACAAATCAATTTATTGATGAAAAAATGTCTGAGATGGGGATTAAATAATGAATTTAGTTAAATATAGCGATTACCTAGGAAACTTTTTAAAGAAATATTTAGAGGCCACAAAAGCTAGTGGCTATATTTTAGGTGTTAGCGGTGGAATTGATAGTGCTGTTGTCGCAGGATTATTAAAAAAATATTTGCCAGAGAAGTGCTATTGTTTAGTTATGCCTATACATTCCTCAAAAGAGGATGGTGAACTCGTTTGCAAAGAATTAGATTTGCCTTATCAAGTTCTCGATTTAACAAAAGTTTATGATAGTTATGTAGAAAATACCGAGAATGGCAAAGATCTTTCTTTAATTAATTTAAAAGTTAGATTAAGAATGGTTTCACTATATTATTATGCTCAGACAAGAAATATGCTTGTAATTGGTACAGATAATAAAGATGAATACTATACTGGTTATTTTACCAAGTTTGGCGATGGAGCATATGATGTTAATCCATTAAGACATTTAACAAAAGGTGAAGTAAGAGATCTTGCAAAAATACTAAATATAAATCAGAAAATAATTGATAAAAAACCATCTGCAGATTTGATTGATGGAATTTGCGATGAAGATGAATTAAAGGTTTCTTATGATGATTTAGATAACTATTTAAAGCATAAAAGAATACCTAAAGATGCAAAGAAAAGAATCAAATATTTGCACAAAATTAGTCAACATAAAAGAAAAATGCCAGTATTTCCTAAACCATATAAATAATAAGGAGGTTTAAATGCTAGACTATATTAAAGGCAGCATTAAGGAAGTAAATAAGCATTATTTAGTAATAGAAGTAAAAGGATTTGGAATAGGTTTAAAAATATATCATTCAAATCCTTTTTTGTACTCAATTGAACAAGAATATAAAATATTAACTTATCTTCAAATTAAAGATGAAGAACGAAATCTATTTGGTTTTATAGATAGTTATCAAAAGGCCTTGTTTTTACATTTAATTGAAGTTAATGGTATAGGTCCAAAAACTGCAATGAATATATTAAGCTCAGATTCTACTGACAATATAATACTGGCTATTAATAATAGCGATATTAACTATCTAAAATCAATCGGTGGAATTGGATTAAAAACTGCACAGCAAATAGTTATTACATTAAACGGAAAAATGAAAACGATGGATATTAATCAATCGAATATCTATATTCAAACGAAAGAAGCTTTAAGAAATTTAAATTTTAAGAATAGCGAAATAAATGAAGTGTTTGCAAAATTAAAAAATAACTACTCAAATGTAAACGAGTGTTTAAAGGACGCTTTAGTATTGCTCAGAGGAAACTAATATGAATGATAATACGAGTATAAGACCACAATATCTAGATGATTTTATTGGTCAAGAAGACATTGTAAAGAATTTAAAAGTTTATATCGAATCATGTAAAAGCAGAAACGAAGTGTTGGATCATTGTTTATTTTATGGACCACCTGGTCTTGGCAAAACCACAATTGCAAGAATTATCGCTAATGAAACAGGAGGAAACATTAAGGAAATTAGTGGTCCAACAATTGAAAAAGCCGGTGACCTAGCAGCGATTTTATCAACTTTAGCTGAAGGCGATGTATTATTTATTGATGAGATACATAGAATAGATAAAACGGCTGAAGAATTATTATATTCAGCAATGGAAGATTATTGCATTAATGTAATGGTCGGGAGTGATACATCTGCTAGAAATATAACTATAGATCTTCCTCCTTTTATACTGGTTGGAGCAACTACAAAGATAGGATTAATTTCTCACCCTCTTAGAGATCGTTTTGGTATAACATTTAAGTTCAGCGAATATAGCGAAGAATCAATTAGAAGAATTATAGTAAGGACCGCTTCAATATTGGATATAAATTTTGATTTAGAAAGCACAAAATTTATTGCTTCTATTTCGCGAGGAACACCCCGTATTTCAAATAAAATAGTCCGAAGAATACGTGATTTTCTCGATTTTGATAATATTTCTAATCCCTCAATCTCTATGATTAAAAAATATACAAAAATAATAGGATATGATGCAGATGGTTTAACTAGCGAAGATAGAGAATATATTTCAATCTTAAGAGATAAATTTAACGGTGGTCCAGTTGGCTTAGTATTAATATCGGAATTAATGAATGATGAACCATCGAATATTGAGCAAGTAATTGAACCATATTTATTGAAAAAAGGCATTATACAACGAACTCCTAAAGGTAGAATACTATTAAAATAATATTATTTTAAATGTGTTAAAAATACGCCATATTTATATTCTATTTTATTGAAAATATAATATTATAATGATAATATTATTAAGACTTTTATCTTTTTTGTGCTTATTTTATAAAAAGAGAAGTAGTTTGGAGGATATACAATGCGTAGATTATTTGCTTTTATTACATTAGCTTTTTCCTTACTTGTTGTAGTTATCGTTGGTATCCCATCTATTAAGAATACAATGAATAGTGGTGCCGATTTTGATGGTGGCTATAACATTATGTATCATGTAACTTCTGTTGATGAAGTCGATTACAAAGGAAGCGCTAGAGAAAGTGTTATGAGTACAGCTGCTAAAAATACTAACGAGCGCCTTAACACTTTAAACATTACTAACCCAGAAGTTGCCATTGCAAATGACAACTATTTATCAATCACAATTCAAGATCTTTCTGAATCACAAATTGATGTAGTAAGATTTGCGTTAGCTAACAATGCTGAAGTATCAGTCAGAGATACTAGCGACAACTTATTATGTTTAGGAAAAGATGTTTTTGAAAAATTAACATTAACTAGTTATGGTGATTCGGTTGGCCTAAACGTTAAAGTAAAAGATAAAGATAAATTAGAAGAGGCAACTGAAATTGCTGCCGCTAATTATTCTACTGACGATAATGGTCAAGGAGAAATTAATTTAGTAATCTGGATTGGTTTCCAAGAAAATTATTTAGGTGATTTAAAAGATAGAACTGGTTTTGAAGGAGATCATTATCAAGATGCTTATAGTGGAGATAACCCATACGCAACATTCAAAATTCTTACAGCTTTATCAATACAAACTGCTTTAAATGATGATTTCTCTTGTACAGCAAATGTTTACGATGAAAACGTTGCTCTAATGAATAAATTATTAGATCAAGATAGCGTTATGTTTGTAATGACAGAAGAATCTACTAATAAGATTGGCAGTTTCTATAAAGCAAATGTTCCAACATTATCAATTGTTCTTGGAATTATTAGTTTAGCGATTATTTGTGCATTGTTTATTATAGTTTATAGATTATCCGGAGTTGCAAGTGCAATTTCAATCATCACATATGGTGTTGTCACTTTACTTTTATACAACACATTTAAAGGATTGTTCGGATTAGAAACAATCATTGCATTAGCTGTTGGAGCAATCCTATCTGTTTATGCGAATATTGTATTCTTAGAAAGAATTAAAGATGAATTAAGAAAAGGAAAAGAAATCTCGAGAGCTTTTGATGAAGGTTCTAAAAAATCTGTTTCAAGTGTCCTTGATGCAAATATATTAGTTTTAATCGCTTCATTTGTTCTATATTTATTTGGAACACAAGTTATTAAGAGCTTTGCGGCTGTTCTAATTATTAGCGAAGTTGTTATTATTCTTCTAGTTGTATTAGTAACAAGATATATGGTCGGTTTATTAAGCCATGCATCATTCGAGAAAAATCCATTGATGTTATTTGGCGTTAAAGATGAAGAAATTGGTGATATTAACGATTTCAATTCAACAACATTTGTTAAAGAAACAAAATTTAAGAAAGTTAACTTCACTTCAAAACCTGTTAGAAAGTTCCAAATTGCTGGAATCGTAGCTCTTGCAGGATTAGTTTTAGGAATGATTATGCAACTTGCAAAAGGAGCATTCTTCAATTACCCTGATAACTTAAGAAATGGTTCAAGATTCTATTTCTCAACATTTGATAAACAATTTGCTACTGAAGAATCTGTTGAAGAATGGTTCTTAGATCATACTGATGAAAAATATTCTCCATCAAAGGTTATTATTAAATCAGAAACTAAAACTTATTCAATGAATGACGCTTTAGAAATTTACACATTAGCTAATGATATTAAAATAGACTCATCAATCGATACTGGATTTGATATTGGTATGAATGATGGAATTGCTAAAGATATTGAAGTATATACAGTTGCTGTTTATTTTGATAAGGTAATCAGTAGTAGCTATTTAGATAATATTAATTCTATTTTTGAAGCAGAAGCAGATAAGTTCTTCTCATTGGATGATGAAAATCCAGTTTATTATTTAGATATGAATTATTGTGGTGGAAATTATACTGCTTATTCAGGATTAAAGGCCGTTTCTAGAGCTTTATTAGTTCTTGCTGTTGTATGCTTATTCATGTTTGTTTATTTGATTATTAGATTTAATATTTCTTACTCAATTACTGCAATAGCAAACTTATTTATTTCTGAAGTTATCTTATTTGCTCTAATTGCTTTCTTTAGAATTCCAGTTGGAATTGAAGCTGTTGCTTTTGCTCTTGGTATGGCAATATTGATGATCAATACTAACTGCATTACTTTTGATAGATTAAGAGAATCTATTAATGAAACTAGCCATGTTGCTTGGAATAAAGAAAATAGATTAGAATTTGTTAACAAGGCAATTCAAGATACTGCTTATGGTCATGCCTTTGCAACCGTTAGTGCTTGTATTTTAGGATTATTATTAACAGGCGTTGCATTCTCTGGAGTATTTACAGGTATTGCAATTATTTTCGCTATTGCTGTTACGATGTTTGTTTCATTGTTCTTAATGCCTCATATTTGGACTTTCTTAGATGGCAAATTTAGTGTAATTAAAGATGCTAGAAAACAAAGAAAAGCTTTAAAGAAAAAAGAAATCAAAGATACAGACGAAGTACAAGAATATATATTCTTTGGAATTAACGACTAATTAATATGCTCCATTAAGGAGCATATTTTACAATTTTAGATTATGAAAAACTTAAATATTGCTTTTGAAGACGTAGTTATAGAAATGAAAAAATATCTTTCTAAGAAAGAGAGTTTTGATATTGTCAAAAAAGCATATGATTTTGCAAGTGAACATCATAAAGATCAAAAAAGAAAAAGCGGAGAACCATATATTATTCATTTGAATAATGTTGCTTTCACTTGTGCTACTTTAGAAGCCGGTCCTCATACCATTGCTGCCGCTTATCTTCATGATACGATGGAAGATTGTGATGTTAGCTTTGAAACGATTGCTAATGAGTTTAATGAGGAGATTGCTTTTTTAGTTGAATCGGTAACTAAATTAAAAAAGATTACTGATAACGCTAGTAATAGTGAAGACTTTTTAGCTGAAAATCACCGTAAAATCTTTATAGCAATGGCGAAAGATATTCGTGTCATTATCATAAAGCTTGCTGATAGATTACATAATATGCGTACTTTAAGTTTCCATAACGATGAAGAAACCGAAAAACGTATTGCAAAAGAAACACTTGAAATTTATGCTCCTATTGCTCATCGACTTGGTATTAATACCGTAAAAAGTGAATTAGAAGATTTATCTTTAAAATATCTCGAACCTGAAAAATATCAACATATAAAAATGCTTTTAGCTACCAAAGAAGAAAAACGTAAAGCAACATTAAAGATAATGGAAGATAATATAGATAATTTACTTAATAAATATAATATTAAACATACAATAAGTGGTAGAGTAAAATCTATTTATTCTATTTATAAAAAGATGTATGTAAATCAAAAAACATTTGATGAATTATACGATTTACAAGCTTTGAGAGTCATTACTGATACAATACCAGAATGCTATGAAATACTTGGCTATATACACGCAGAATATCGCCCTATTCCAGGCAGATTTAAAGATTATATCGCAATGCCAAAACCTAATTTATATCAATCTTTGCATACAACTATAGTTGCTGAAGATGGGCAAATTTTTGAAGTTCAAATTAGAACTAAAGAAATGGACGAGATAGCCGAAACTGGTGTTGCAGCTCATTGGAGATATAAAGAAAATACTGTTTATTCTGCTAAATCAGAACAAAAGGAAATAGAAGAGCAATTACATTGGTTTAGAGATTTAATCGCAATTAGTGATGACACTAATGCTAAAGAATATATGCAAATACTTCAAAAGGATGTTTTCGGAGCTAATGTTTATTGCTTAACTCCAAAGGGCAGAGTAATTGATTTACCTGCTGGATCTACTCCTGTAGATTTTGCTTATAAGATTCATACTCATGTTGGACAATCTACTGTTGGAGCAACGGTTAATGGTATTTTAGTTCCATTATCTACAGAACTTAATACTGGAGATGTAGTTGATATTAGAACAACAAAAAATCCTAATGCCTTGCCTAATAAAGATTGGCTTAAATTTGTTAAAACAACAAATGCTAAAAATGCTATTAAAAAAACTCTATCAAAGTATGATAATGAATTAAGAAGAGATGAGATTATTGATGAAGGAAGAGAATTATTAGAAAACGCCATTAGACAAGATAAAGATCTTGATAAACAAAAAGTATTGAAGATGATTGAAGATAAGAAATTCTTATCTAATCTAGGCGTAGAAAATGTAGTTTCATTATATGTCGCTTTATCTAACCACACAATCAATATAAATTCACTTGTAAATTCAATCAAGCAAGAAGAAGAGAAAACTAAGACTGTTACAGCGTTTACTCGTAAGAAAAATAATGTAAGTATTGATGGAATTATTGTACCTGGTGTTGATAACATTGCTATTTCATTTTCTCAATGTTGCTCACCAGTTCCAGGGGATGAGATAATAGGGTATATTTCACAAGGAAAAGATATAAAAATTCATCGTAAAGATTGTCCTAATATTCTAAATCAAAAAGAAAGAATCATTGATGTTGAATGGGATTATGATTATTTTAAAGAAAATAAAATCCCACATTATGCAGATATTGAAATTACTGCAAGTACAAGAGATACATTATTGCAAGATGTAATTAATCATTTATCCCTATTAAAGATAACCTGCGTTTCTTGCCACATCTCAAATAACAATACTACGCTAAATTCTATTGTTAAAATATGTGTACAAGTTAATGATATAAACCATTTAAATGAAGTAATAAATTCTTTATCTAGTAGTTTAACTGGGGTATATGATGTTCATAGATATTTCAAGAATTAATATAATTCTTGATATATAGAAGAGATTTTATTATAATTTTAAGGTATAAATTGTTTGTTTAGAGAGAACTTATTTGGTGAAAGAGTTCCAAACATATAGTGACTTATTAATCGTTTGTTACGTTATAACTATAAGCAAGTGCATAAGTTGATCTTATGAATTAGGATGGCACCGCGAAAACTCGTTCCTAAATTATTTTAGGAACTTTTTTATTGGAGGAATAAATATGATTTCAAACAAACCAAAAGGAACAAGAGATTTCTTACCAAAAGATACTTTAATTAATCAAATTGTAGAACAATTATTAAGACAAACTGCTGAAACATTTAGTTTTAGAGAGATAAGAACTCCTATTTTTGAACACACAGAAGTATTTGAAAGAAGCAGTGGAGAGTCTAGTGATATTGTTAACAAGGAAATGTATACCTTTTTAGACAAGGGTGGTAGATCTATTAGCTTAAGACCAGAAGGAACTGCTGGAGTAGTAAGAAGTTTTGTAGAAAATAAAATGTATGTAGAAACTGATTTTCCTGTTCGCTTATATTATTGTGGACCTAATTTTAGATATGAAAGACCTCAAGCTGGTCGATATAGACAATTCTCTCAGTTCGGTTTAGAGAATATTGGTATTAGATCCCCGTTTATTGATGCTGAAAATATCTTCTTAGCAGTTGATATGCTAGCAAGTGTTGGAATTACCGATATTAAATTAAAAATAAACAGCATTGGAGATAAAGAATCCAGGAATAATTATAAAGAAGCATTAAAAGAATACTTTAAACCATATCTTAATGAATTATGTGAAGATTGCAAAGTTAGATATGAGAAAAATCCATTAAGAATACTTGATTGCAAAGTTGACGCTAATCATGAATGTATGAAAGGCTATCCAGCAATTAAAGATTATTTAAGTAAAGATAGTAAAGACTATTTTGCTAAAGTATTAGATCAACTTGACTTATTAAATATTGAATATGAAATTGATGATAAATTAGTTAGAGGTTTAGACTATTACAATGATGTAGTATTTGAAATTGAAGCTATTGCACCAAGCGGAACTAATTATGGAGCTATTTTAGGTGGTGGAAGATATGATGAACTTGTTGAACAATTCGGAGGTCCTAGTTTACCAGCATTTGGATTTGGTATCGGATTAGATAGGGTTGTTGAAGTTGTCAAAGAACTACATGTCATGGATGAATATAAAGATTATCTAACTTGTTATGTAATGCCAAGAGAAGAAACAAGTATTGAATATGGATTCTTCGTTACTAACTTTTTAAGAAGCAATGGTGTAGACTGCGATATGGATTATCAAGCTAGATCAATTAAATCTCAATTTAAAACTGTTGATAGAAAGAATGCCTTGTATTCAATTATAGTTGGGGAAGATGAAGCTAAAACTCAACAAGTATCTGTTAGAAAGAATGCTACAAAAGAGCAAGTTACAATACCTCTAAATGCATTAATGACTTATTTGAGAGAAGATATTAACAGTTCTAAATGTGAATGTGGATGTCATCACGATGATGAAGAACATGAATGTTGTTGTGGTCATCATCATGAAGGCGAAGAACATGAATGTTGCTGTGAACGTGAGCATGATTCAAAAGAACATAAATGCGATTGTAATGAAGAAGGCTGCTGTTGCAACCATAAGGAGAATTAAATATGAAAAGAACACATAATAATGGCCAATTAAGAATTAATAATGTTGGCGAAGAAGTTACATTAATCGGTTGGGTAGCTAAAAAGAGAAATTTTGGTAGTTTAGTTTTTATCGACTTAAGAGATAGATATGGCATAACTCAAATAGTTGCCGATGAGAAATTTGATAGTATTACTAGTCAAATTCATAATGAATACGTTTTACAAGTAAGTGGCAAGGTTGTTGAAAGACAATCAAAGAATCCTGATTTACCTACAGGTGATATCGAAATTTCTGCAACTAATATTGTTATTGTAAATGTTGCTAATACTACACCGATGATTATTGCCGATAAAACAGATGCACTTGAAGAAACTAGATTAAAATACCGTTATTTAGATTTAAGAAGACCATGCATGCAAGCAAAGTTAATTAAAAGACATAGAATAGTTCAATCTTTTAGAAAATATCTTGACAATCTAGATTTTATTGAAGTTGAAACACCAGTTTTAACATCTACCACTCCAGAAGGTGCAAGAGACTATTTAGTACCAAGTAGAGTTCAACCAGGTAAGTTTTATGCATTACCTCAATCACCACAATTATTCAAACAATTATTAATGATTGCTGGAATGGAAAGATACTATCAAGTAGCTCGTTGTTTTAGAGATGAGGACTTAAGAGCTGATAGACAACCAGATTTTACTCAATTAGATATTGAAATGAGCTTTTTAGATGAAGAAGAAGTAATGAATGTAATTGAAGATATGTTTGTTACAATGTTCAAAGAAGTTGAAAACTATGAAATTAAAAGTCCAATAAGAAGATTCGGATATAAAGAAGTAATGGAAACTTTTGGAAGCGATAAACCAGATACTAGATTTGGCTTTAATCTAAAAGATATTACAAAAGTATTCGAAAATACCGAGATTGAATTATTAAAAGGCAAAATTATCAAAGCAGTAGTTGGCAAAAATGTTTGTGATCAAATATCTAGAAAAGATATTGATGAATTAACAATGACTGCAAAGAAAAATGGTGCAAAACAATTATTTGTTTTCAAGAATAGTACTGAAGGATTTAACGGTTCATTAGTTAAAAACATGAGTGAAAAAGAAATCAGTGATTTCAAACAATCTTTGAATGTTGAAAATAATGATATTGTATTTGTTGTTGCAGGAGAATTTTTAGAACAAGCATGTAATCCACTTGGTCAAGTTAGAATATATCTAGGACATAGATTTGAATCTGATAAATTAGTTGGTTACGATATGCTTTGGGTCAAAGATTTCCCATTACTTGAAAGAAATGAAGAAACCGGTGGTTTAGATGCTGTTCATCACCCATTCACAAGACCATACGATGAAGATTTACCACTTCTTGATACAGATCCATTAAAAGTTAGATCTCATCACTATGATTTAGTTTTAAACGGTTACGAATTAGGTTCTGGTTCATTAAGAGTTTATAATCATGATGTTCAACAAAAAATATTTGAACTTATTGGTTTAACAGATGACGATATCAACAGAAAATTTGGATACTTTATTAATGCATTCCAATATGGAACTCCTCCTCATGCAGGTATTGGTTTAGGACTAGATAGAATTGCAATGATTCTTACTGGTTCATCATCTATTAGAGATGTTATTGCATTCCCTAAGAATGCCAGCGCTTCTTGTCCATTAACTGAAGCTCCAACTGTCCCTAGCGATAAACAACTAGAAGAATTACATATAATTATTAAAAAAGATGAATAAAATCAGTTTAATATCATTAGGATGTGCTAAAAATTTAGTAGATTCAGAAATGATACTAGGACTAACTAAAAAAATGGGGTATGAAATTACCCCTTTTGTTAGTGAATCTAATCTAATAATTATTAATACATGTGGATTTATTGAAAGCGCTAAACAAGAATCTATCAATAAAATATTTGAAGTTCTAAGCAATAAAAAAGAATTTCAAAAAGTAATTGTAGTTGGATGTTTAAGCACTAGATATAAAGATGAATTAACAAAAGAGATACCAGAAGTTGATGCTTTTGTATCTATCAAAGATTATAAAGATTTAGGGTTAATTATCGAAAACGTTTTAAAAGATAAAAAGCATAATATGTGTATGGATTTTAAAAATCGTATTCTTTCCACTCCTATTTTCTCAGCTTATGTTAGAATTGGTGATGGTTGTGATAATAAATGTAGTTATTGTGCAATCCCTTTAATTAGAGGCGGATTTAATTCTCGTAGAATTAAAGATGTTGTTGAAGAATGTAAAAACCTTGCAAAAAACGGTCGAAAAGAGATTGTTTTAATAGCACAAGATACAACTAGATTTGGAATTGAAAATAATGAAAGAATCGAAGATTTGTTAAAAGAATTAGAATGTATTGATGAAATTAAAATGATTCGTTTATTATATCTATATCCTGATGAGATTAGTGATGAATTAATTGATATTATTTCTTCTTCTTCAAAGATTTGTCATTACTTTGATATTCCAATTCAACACGCTTCTAATCATATGCTTAAATTAATGAATAGAAGAGGAAGTAAAGAACACATAAAATCGATTATTGATAAGATTAGAGCTAAATGTAATGATGCTATCATTAGAACAACAGTTTTAGTTGGATTTCCTTATGAAACTGATGAAGATTTTAATGAATTAGTTGAATTTATTAAAGAAATTAGATTTGATCGCTTGGGTTGTTTTACTTATTCTAAAGAAGAAGACACTAAAGGATATGAGATGGAACAAGTTGATGAAAATATTAAACAATTAAGGTTTAATAAAATAATGGAAATTCAAAAAGAAATCGCTACTAAACTATCTAATGAAAAAATTGAAAAAACATATAAATGTTTTGTTGAAAGATATGATCCTTATAATAAAAAGTATCTTTGCCGCTCATATGCATTTAGTGGCGATGAAGTTGATGGATATATCATAATTGATAACAGTATCCCCCATAACATAGGCGACTATATTGATGTTAAAATAACTAATTCATACGAATATGATTTAGAAGGTATTGAAATTAAAAAATCCTAGACATAATCTAGGATTTTTTTAATAAATGGTGCCGACTATAGGACTCGAACCTACCACCTATTCATTACTAGTGAATTGCTCTACCAGATGAGCTAAGTCGGCTTTTGCATTACTATTTTATATAAATTAAGATTTATAGTCAAGACAATATAAGTTTATTTAATTTAATTATTTGATATAATTAAAATATGGAAATTAATTCAATTGGATTTAGTAATCCTATTATTAAAAATATTAAGCAATTAAAAAAGAAAAGTGATCAAAAACTTGTTGTTTTAGAAGATTTAAGTTTCTTTGATTTTTTAATGAAAGAAAGTAAAAAATTAAAAACATTCATTTACGCTAAAGAATTAATTAATAAGGACTCAACTCAAAAGATTGTTGATTACTTTATTAAGAATAGTAGTGAATGTTATGAGGTAAGTTCTAAAGTTTATTTAGATATAGTGGAAAAAGGAAATAGCGCAGGACTACTTGGGGTTTATGAAGATAAAGTATTATCGATTTCAGATTTAAATCCATCAAAACATCATTTTATAGTAGTATTAGATCATTTAGAAAATCCTGGTAATATCGGAACATTATTTAGAACTTGTGATGGGTGTGGTGTAGATGCAATAATCCTTGTTGATGAAATTGTAAAATCCACTTCATATAAAGTAGCTCAAACCAGCCGAGGAATGAGTTTATTTATGGATAAGGTTAGTTGTTCTTATGAAGAAGCTAAACAATATCTACTAAAAAATAATTATGACTTATATCTAGGAGAACCTATTAAAGGAAAAGATTATAAACAATATGATTATGCAAATAATATTGCTTTAATCATTGGAAATGAAAGATATGGTATCAACTCAGATTGGTACAATAATAAGCATTTGGAAGTCTTTATACCAATGGTTGGTAAGATGACTTCATTAAATGTTTCTGTTGCGGGAAGTGTGCTTATTTATGAAGCATTTATGAAACGTAATAGAAAATAAAAATATTTATGATAATATTAAATTAATTAATATTATTATTAATAAAGGAGAATAAATATGTCAAAAAGAGAAGAATTATACCAATTACTTGGTAGATACCAAGAACTTAGCAATGTTCACCCAAGAAGAAATGAACAAGCAAACGAAGAATCAATGTCATTCTTTGTATGGCAATGTAATGCAATTGAAAGAAGTACATTATCATTAGAGGATGTTGATGAAGTTATTCATACCGGAATTAATAATGTAACTGAATCTAATAGAGAAGAATTAGAAGCAATGGGCTTATATGAAGCCATGAAATATGCAATTAAACTTGCAGATGATAATAAAGAATTAAAAGAAGACGATGTAAAAGAGATTCATAAGCTTTTATACATGGGAGCAAGTGTTGATTTTAAAGGACAATATAGAACTGACTATATCACTATTCCACATGCTCGTAATTTACCTCCAGTCCGTCACATTTCTTATTATATGAATCAACTATTTGAAAAATATCAAGAAATGCAAGATTGCGACTTAATTGAAAGAATTGCAAAATTCCATTTAGATTTTGAAAATATTCATCCATTTGGAGATGGAAACGGTCAAGTTGGTCGTGTAATTATGAATTATCAATTATTAAGAGCAGGATATCCTTATATTTGTATCCATGAAAATAAGAAAAAAGAATATGTTAAAGCTTTTGAAGAATACTATGATTCAAATGAAACTGATTGTTCAGCAATGAAACAAATCATCATTGATGCTTTAGAAGATGAATTAAAAGCTAGAATAGAAATATTATCAAAGGAGATTGCAAAATAAGAGATTAATCTCTTATTTTCTTTCTTATTAATTATGGTTTTAGGAATATTTAATTGGATTGGAAAAGAAATTAATCAAAAGTTACCATACTTTTACTATTTTTTATATGGTTGTATTGCAGGGGTTATTATCTTTGTGATAGTTGGAGTTACTTTATTAATTATTGGAAAATCTAAGAAAGTATTAAAGAAAATTAATGAGAAAGATGTCGCCATTAATCCAGAATATAAAGATATTATTAATGAGCAAATTAAATACTACGATGATAATTGCAAAGGAATGGAAGCTAAAGCTAAAATTGATGGTTTAAGCAAAATATTCAATAATATGCTTACTCAAATATCTACTTTATATTATCCAAATAGTAGCGATCCAATCTTTGAAATCAATATTGATCAATTAGTAGATTTGACAGGTTATATTATTCATCGTATTAATTTTACATTAGATCGTTTATTAGAAGGAAAACTTAAAATAGTAAATAAGTTTGCTAAAGGTTCAATTAAAGATGTCCGTTTTTCTTCCTTGATTAAACAAAAACAAGTTGAAGAAGAAACTGAGATTGTTAAAAAGAAATCTAAATTTAGTGATTTTATAGCTTCAAAAGCAAAGAAAATAGGAACTAAAATTGGATTAAATTTAGCGGATAAAGAGATTGATTTATTAATTAATGATATTGGCGAAGACATTAACAAACTATATAGCGGACAAGTTCTAATATTTAGTGATTTAACAAAAAAACAAGCAAAAAAAGCAAATAAAATTAAGTTAGATGACTTAATAGAAAACGATGAGGAAGATTAAGTATGTGGTTTTGGTTAATATTTAACTTCTTCATGGGAATATATACAGTATTCACTCTAATTTATTGCATTATTGGAATTATCTTCGCACATATTTTAAAGAAAAAATCCAATAATCCACTTATTAGAGAAATATCTAGCAAATCTTATGATATCTATAAAAAAGGACATGACTTAAAGTCGTCTGTTTTTCCATCTGTTAAAAACCAATTAGTAGAAGTTTCAAAATTAACAAATCCAGATAGTTCTAACCCAGTCTTAGATTTATCTATTAATGAAGTAATAACTGGTTTATTCATGCTTCAAGGTTATCTAAAGATGATTGCAGAAAACCCAATCTTTAAAGATTTAAAGAAACTTACTATTAGACAAATATTAAGTGTAGAAAAAGTAGTCCAAAAGCCAATGCAAGTTTTCAATTCTAAAATAGGAAGATTTGCTAGATGGTGTTGGTCAAAAGGTTGCTTTATTTATAACATCCTTTCCCCAACATTATGGGTAAGAAGATTACTTGTTTTAACATTATTTAAAGAAGGCAAAAAAGATATCATAATCTCTTGTTATGATGTATTAGGAAATACAGTTAAAAAGATCTATACTCATCCTTCGAAAAGAGAAAATGACTCCGAAGATGAGGAAGTATAAATTATTGATATATTATTTATTTAATATATAATCATGATTATGTAAGGAGGATGAATATGAAAAAATTCATTAAGATTCTTATGTTAATGCTATTTGTTGGCATTGGAGCAACTAGTTGTGATATCGCTGAAATACTCGGTGGAGAAACAAATGGTGCTCAACACGAACATAAATTTTCAAAGTTAGAAAAAGATGAAACATATCATTGGTATTCTTGTTCTATTTCAGGATGTAATGAAATAAATCAAAAAGAAGAACATGATTGGGAGACTATTGTAGAAGCAGAAGCAACTGAAGAACAAGATGGTTTAACAACTCATACTTGTAAATTCTGCCGTTATTATAAAGAGGAAGTAACTCACTACGAAGCACCTCCTCATACCCATGATCAAACTCAATTAAAAACCGATGCAAATAAGCATTGGTATATCTGTTCTTGTGGGGAAATATGGGGAAGAGCAAACCATACATATCCAAGCGAAGCAGACGCAACTGTAATTAAAGCTGCTGTATTTGGAACTAAAGGTGTTAAGAGATATACTTGTTCAGTATGTCAATACTATACTGATAAAGCCTATGATTTACCTCAATCTGAATATGATGCTGAAGCTACTTCAATTAAAACAGCAATTGGTAATTTAACTGGTGCTAATAATGAAGCAACAACAGCTGCTAATTTATATATTAGATATTCAAAATTAAACGCAACTGCCAAAGCTCTTGTTACAAATTATAGTACTCTTGCTAATTATGTTGAGGGATATGAAACTTCATACAAAGATAGCGTTTCAAATATCATTAATTTAATTGATAGTTTAGGATATGTAAATGAAGCGCAAACAGCTACTACACTAACTGAATTAGATACTATTTTCTCTACGCTAGATTCCTTCTATTTAGAATATATATCAAATTATGAAGTTTATACTGCTTGCAAAGATTTATATACAACTTACAACGCTTTAGATTTAACTAGTTTAAGTGTTAAAAAACAAGCATTAGTAAATGCTGCCGTTAATTATTATTATCAAGGAACACAAATTCAATACGAACAAAGATATTCTAGAAGAAATGTTTGCGTATCACCTGAAGATTGCAATGCCTATAACTGGACATTCCAAGATTGTAGTTCATTCTGCAACTCTGTATATGCTTACGTTTTTGGTAGAAATATAATTTCTGGAAAGAGTGCAGCTCAAATTGATACAGCTGCATGTATGTCTTATGCTGCAGCAAATAGTGGCACGGATGAAGTCGTTTATTATAGTGCTAGTGAAACAAAATCTCAAAGTAGAGCAACTGAGATTTCAAATATGCTTCAAGTGGGAGACTTATATGTTTATAGACATGGTAGTGCTGGACATATTATGCTTTATATTGGAAACTATAATGGACAAAAATGCTTTGCCCATTGTACTGGTGCTGCTGGAGCAGTAACTCAACCTTATCCAGATTTAGATAACTATAAAACCGAATATCAAACCACTCAAGAAAAAAACTATGGAGCAATAGCTATTGATCCAATTAGTGATGTATTCAGCTTAAATGGAGATCGTTATATATTCGATAGTGAAAATGATCATTGGTGTATTTTAAGACCAATGAGTAGAAGTGCTGTAAATACTTTGACTAGTAGTGCAGTTTCTAAATTATTAGCTCCTAATATCTCATCTGAAAAATCAGTTGATGTTGGCAACTATCATTCTGTTACAAAGAATACTGAATTAACTTATTCTATTAAGATTGATAACAAGGGATCTACTGCTCAAAAGTATGTTTATATAAAAGAAACTATTCCAGAGAATGCAACGTTTGTTTCATGTACTGGCGATGGTATTTATAATGCAACTAATAAGACAATTGTATGGCATATTCCTTCACTTGCTGCAAAAGGTACAACTACTATTACTTATAAATTAAAAGCAAGTGGAGAAGTTGGATCTTCTATTTTAGATACTAATACTTATATCGATGGAACTAGACTTGGCTCTATTGCAAATGAAATTAAAGCTAACATTACAACATCAACATTAGTAACGGCAGTTAAAGCATTAAAAGATACAGCATCAACAAGTGCTATATCTAATATCTTAAGTGCTTATAATACTGCTTATAGTGTAGATTTCACTACTGGAACTAGTGATGTATTCCCAACTACTGATTCTGCAATTAAATCTAAAGTATTCAACTCTGAATATAACGCTTTAAACGAAACTAATGATCTTGCTAAATTAGTACCAAATATTATGTATGGTGGATATTCATATAGAAGCTATAATACTGATTTAGATTCTATCCGTAATAACTTAAATAACAACATGAGAAATGTATTGCCTTCATACTTAGAAGTTGGTGATATTATTAACGTTTATACAAAACTATCATCCTCAAGTATTGTAAATACAACATATATCTACTTGGGCGAAAATTGTATTTATGGATTAAGTGATGGATCATTTACTGAAATATATAATACAACAACCGATGTAACAGAATTCTTACATACTTTACCTTGGTATTATCTATACGCTGTCATTAGACCATCATTAAGTTCTAGATTAGCTTAAATAATTTATTAAAAACCGTTCGTTTGGACGGTTTTTATTATAATTTTCTAAGTCTTATTATTTATAATAATAAATATTTTTTATAAATTATTAAAAATACCTTGCAACTATACCAAATTATGATTTAATATATATTGTGTGTTTATATATATAATATATAAAGAAGAAAGAGGGATTATATGAAAACAATAGTTATTGGAGTTATTGGTGCTGACTGTCACGCAGTTGGTAACAAGATCATTGATTACGTTTTAAGAGAACACGGCTATAACGTAGTCAACGTTGGCGTATTATCATCACAAGAAGATTTTATTAACGCCGCAATTGAATCTAATGCTTCTATGATTCTAGTCTCTAGCTTATATGGCCAAGGTGAACTAGATTGCAGAGGTATGAGAGAAAAATGTGTCGAAGCAGGTATTGGCGACATTAAATTATATGTCGGTGGAAATATCGTTGTCGGCAAACAAAATTTTGATGAAGTAAAGGAAAGATTTATCAAAATGGGATTTGATAGAGTCTTTGCTCCTAATACTCCTATCGAAGCAGATCTTCCATTCATTAAAGAAGACCTAGGAGAATAATAAATGTCACGCTACTTAACGATAGACATAGGGTCAACATTTACTAAATTAGTTGCAGTTGATTCCGAAAAAGAAGATATTATAGCAACTTCTTCATCGTTTACTACAGTAGCAACCGACGTAACCATTGGTTATAAGAAAGCTTTAGAAAAGCTCTATGATTCACTTGGTGAGAAAATTAAGTTTGATAAGATTATATCTTGTTCAAGCGCTGCTGGTGGTTTAAAGATGTGCGCTATTGGACTTGTTCCAGAGTTAACAGTTGAAGCTGCCAAAAGAGTTTGTCTTGGGGCAGGAGCTAGAGTTGATTTAGTTTTATCAAATCATATAAACCGTAGTGAAGTTGAAGAAATTAAAGAAAAGAAAATAGATATCATCCTATTAGCGGGTGGTACTGATGGTGGAAATAGTGAATGCGTTATATATAATGCGAATAAACTAGGAGAAGCCGGAATTAGTATTCCTGTTATATATGCTGGTAATAAATCAGCAAAAGATGATATTGAAGATATCTTTAAGAAGTATGGTATGAATGGATATTTCGTTGAAAACGTCATGCCAGAAATCAATAAGCTAAATATTCCTAGTGCTAGAGAAAAGATAAGAGAAATATTCTTAAAAAATATTATTGAAGCAAAAGGAATAAAAAGTATTGAAAACGAAATTGATAAAGTTATTCTTCCAACACCTGAGTCAGTCTTAAGAGCATGTGATCTTTTATCAAAAGGTTATATGCATGAAGATGGACTTGGAGAAATTGTTTGTTTAGATATTGGTGGGGCAACTACCGATATGTATTCAATGAGTTCTCCTTCTGCAAAAAGAATGGATGTTGTACTTAAAGGACTTGAAGAGCCTTATGCAAAAAGAACTGTTGAAGGAGATCTTGGAATGAGATATTCAGCAACTGGAGTTCTAAAAGCATTAAGTGAAGAAGAAATTAGATTAATTGATGAAGAATTCGATATTGATTTAGCTAAAGAACTTAATTTCCGTAATGAACACGTCGATTGTGTCTTTGAAGATGACGCTAAGGAAGCCTTAATAGAAACTATAATAGGTGGAATATGCGTTGATAAAGCGATGTATCGACATGTCGGAAAGCTCGAAGAGATATTCTCACAAATGGGATTAATCTATAACCAAACTGGTAAAGACTTAACTCAAATAAAATATGTAATTGGAACAGGTGGAGTATTAATACATGCTCATAATCCAACTCAGATATTAGAGAAAGTCAAAGGAAATAATCCATTAGTATTAAGACCAAGAAATCCTAAATACTTATTGGATAAAGATTATATTTTATCTTCAATGGGATTAATTAGCGAAATTGATCCATTGCTTGCGATAAAAATATTAAAGAAACATTTAAAAGAAATTTAAAGAAAGGGAAATACTTAATATGGAATTAAGAAACAAAAAATGGACCGAAGAAGAATTCTTTAAAGTTAGAAAAGAAGTTCTATCTACTTGGCCAACTGGAAACGATCCAGAACTTGATTTAGATAAAGCTGTTGCTTACTTAAAATCAATTCCAGCATCTAAAAACTTTGCATTAAAGTTAAAAGATGCTAAAGAACATAGAGTTAGAACTCTTGTTCAACCAAGAGCCGGTGTTGCATTATTAAATGAACACATCGCTTTACTTCAACACTTAGAAAAAGCTGGTGCTGACTTCTTACCATCAACTATCGACGCTTATACTAGACAAAATAGATATAGTGAAGGCGAAGAGGGAATTAAGAGAAGTGAAGAAGCTGGTAGATCATTATTAAACGGCTTCCCAGCAGTTAACCACGGGGTAAAAGGCTGTAGAAAAGTTGTTGAATCAATCAACGTTCCTTTACAAGCACGTCATGGTACACCAGATAGCAGATTACTAGCTGAAATTATCCATGCTGGTGGTTGGACTAGTAACGAAGGTGGAGGTATCTCATATAACTTACCTTATGCAAAAGCTGTCTCAATTGAAGATTCAATCAAATATTGGCAATACTGCGATAGATTAGTTGGATACTACGAAGAACATGGAGTAACAATTAACAGAGAACCATTTGGTCCTTTAACTGGAACATTAGTACCTCCATCAATCGCTATTGCTGTTGGAATTATCGAAGCTTTACTTGCAGCTGAACAAGGTGTTAAAAACATTACTGTTGGTTATGGTATGTGTGGAAACATTGTTCAAGACGTTGCTGCTGTAAGATCATTACAACAATTAACTGAAGAATATTTAGAAGAAAAAGGATACAAAGGATGCTGTGTTACTACAGTATTCCACCAATGGATGGGTGGTTTCCCTGCTGATGAAGCAGAAGCACTTGGTTTAATCTCTATGAGTTCTGTTGTTGCTAGCTTAGCTGGTGCAACTAAGATGATTAACAAAACACCACATGAATCAGTTGGTATTCCTACTAAAGAAGCTAATGCTGATGGTATCAAGGCAAGTAAGATTATTACTAAGTTATTAGAAGATCAAACTTTCCCAGAATCACAAAAATTAGCTGATGAAATTGCACAAATCAAGAAAGAAGTAAAATGCTTAATGGATTGTGTCTATAATGTTGGCGAAGGCGATTTAGCAGTTGGTACTGTTAAAGCATTTGAACAAGGTTTATTAGATATTCCATTTGCTCCTTCAAAATATAATGCTGGTTTAATTCTTCCAGCAAGAGATGCTGAAGGTTGTGTTAGAATTCTTGAATTTGGTAAATTAGGATTTAATGACGAAATCAAAGCTTTCCATAGAGCAAAGATTGCAGAACGTGCAAAACAAGATGGAAGAGAAGTTGGTTTCCAATTATGTATTGATGATATTTATGCAGTAAGTACAGGCCATTTAATTGGACGTACTTCATATAAGGATTAATTTTTAATTGAAAGGTATTTCAGAGGGTTAAATTAAATTATGAAAATTAAAAATGTTCTTTTAACAAAATCTTATACTGGTTTCTACTTTGATGATCAAAGAGCAATCAAAAAAGGTGCCGGTCATGATGGTTTCTTCTATACAGGAGAACCAGTAACACCAGGATTTAGCGGTGTTAGACAATCAGGTGAAGCTATTTCTATTCAATTAGTATTAGAAAATGGCGAAGTTGGTTATGGAGATTGCGCAGCTGTTCAATACAGTGGTGCTGGAGGTAGAGACCCATTATTCTTAGCAGAAGACTTCATTCCATTCATTCAAGAAAACATCGTTCCAAAATTAATTGGTAGAGATGTTGATGAATTCAGACCTTTAGCAGAAGAATTCGACCATTTATTAGTTGATGGTAAAAGATTACATACTGCTATTAGATATGGTTTAACTCAAGCAATCTTAAATGCTTGTGCTACATTCCATCATGTAACAATGGCTGAAATTATCAGAAAAGAATACCATGTTGAAGGCAATCACTATGAACCAGTTCCAGTATTTGCTCAATCAGGTGATGACAGATACGATAACGTTGATAAGATGATTATTAAAGAAGCAGATGTATTACCACATGCTTTAATTAATAACGTTGAAACTAAATTAGGCAAAAACGGTGAAATCTTATTAGAATACGTAAAATGGTTACAAAACAGAATTGTTACTAAGAGAGTTCACGCTGACTATGCTCCAATCTTCCACATCGACGTATATGGAACTATGGGTTTAGCATTCAATAGAGATCATGAAAAGATTGCAAACTACATTATGACTCTAGAAGAAGCTGCAAAACCATTTACTTTAAGAATTGAAGGACCAGTTGATTACGAAGAAAGAGAAGCAACAATGCAAGGTCTAAAAGAAATCACAGCTCTTTTAAAAGCTAAAGGTTCAAAGGCTGAAATCGTTGCTGATGAATGGTGTAATACTTTAGAAGATATTAAATACTTTGCAGATAACCACGCTGGTACAATGGCTCAAATCAAGACTCCAGACTTAGGTGGAGTTAACAATGTTGCTGAAGCAATTATTTATTGTAAAGAACATGGTATGGGAGCATACTGTGGTGGAACTTGTAACGAAACTAACATTTCTGCACAAACTACTACAAACATTGGTATTGCATGTAGAGCAGCTCAAGTATTAGCAAAACCTGGTATGGGTGTTGATGAAGGTTACATGATCGTTAAAAACGAAATGAACAGAGTCATCGCTAGTGCTAACTCAAGAGAAAAATAATTTCTTATATATAACAATATAAAGGAGATAATTTGATGAAGACTGCACAAGCTGGAAGTGTTGAAAGCAATGACTGTTTAGTTACAGTTTCAGAAGCAAGTGCTAATGAGATTGTAATTAGTAGTATTGTTGATGCGTTCTTCCATTCTCAAATTGAAAATGTCATCAAATCTACTCTAGAAGAACTTAGTATTAACAATGTTAAGGTTGAAATCATGGACAAGGGAGCTTTAGATTATACAATTAAAGCTCGCCTTGTAACAGCCTTAGAAAGAATGGGCAAATAACATGAGAAGATCAACTTTATTTATTCCTGGAAATAATCCTGCAATGCTTCAAAATGCTGATGTATTTGGAGCAGACGCAGTTATTTTCGACTTAGAGGATGCTGTTAATATTACTGAAAAAGATAATGCTAGAAATTTAATTCATTATTATTTAGCAACACATTCTAATCTTCCAATGGAAGTAGTTGTTAGAATTAATGGATTAGATACAACGTTTTATCAAAAAGATCTTGAGGCTATTGTTAGCGATAATATTGATACTATTATGCTTCCAAAAGCTAGAGTAGAATATCTAGTTAAATTAGATGAAATATTAACTAGATTAGAAAAAGAAAGAAAACTTACAAAAAAGATTAAAGTTTTACCAATTGTTGAACTTGCAATTAGTGTACTTGAAGTAAATGAAGTAGTTAAATGTCCTAGAGTTGATGGCGTCTTACTTGGCGCTGAAGACTTAAGTAGTGATATGGAAGTTACTCGTACAAAAGAAGGCAAAGAAATTCAATATGCAAGAAGTGCTGTAGCAATGGCATGTAAAGCATATCAACTTGACGCAATTGATACACCATTTACAGATGTTAATGATCCAGAAGGATTATGTAAAGATTGTGGCAACGCTATTAGTTATGGTATGAATGCTAAAGCAGCAATTCATCCTAACCAATTAGATACAATTAATGAATTATTCTTACCTACTGAAAAATTAATTACTTGGGCATTAAGAGTTGAAAAAGCAACTGCAGAATATGCTGCAAAAGGAATTGGTGTATTTAGTCTAGATGGTAAGATGATTGATAAGCCTGTTATGGAAAGGGCCAACAAAATTCTTGTTAAAGCAAGAAAGTTTGGAGCTATTTAGGTGATTAATATGAATAAAAATGAATTTGTAAATACATTACCTAAATTTTCTGGGGCTAATGAATACAAGAAAGTAGAAAGAAAGTTAGTTAACAAGAAAGCAACTTCTTCTACTGTTAAATTCTTAAAATCAATGCCAGAAGCATTTGATGAATTAAAGATTAGTGATGGAATGACTTTATCTTTCCATCATCACTTAAGAAATGGCGACTATGTTCAAAACATGGTCAGTGAAGAAATTCTTAAAAGAGATATAAAAGATTTACATTATGCACCATCTTCAATATTCCCAACTAATGAGATTTTATGCAAGTTAATTGAGAATGAAAATGTAACTACAATTGATACTAATTATTTAAATGGTCCAGTTGCAGTTACTATTGGTGAAGGAAAATTAAAAAATCTATTATATTTAAATACTCATGGTGGTAGACCTAGAAAAATTGAATCTGGTGAACTACCTATTGATGTTGCTTTTATCGCTTGCCCAACTGTTGATAAAAACGGTAATGGATATGGTGGTAAAGGAAATGCAGCATGCGGATCTCTTGGCTATGCCCATAGCGATCTAGAATATGCTAAAAAAGTCGTTCTAGTTACAGATAATCTAGTTGATAAATTAGACAGAGTTGAACTAGATGGCAAATATGTTGATTATGTTTTAGTTGTTGATAGCATTGGTGATGCTAATGGTATCGTAAGTGGTACCACTAAAATCACTCGTGATCCTGTTGGGTTAAAGATTGCTAGAAATACTGCTAAACTAATCGATGAATTAGGCCTTGTTAAAGATGGCATGAGTATGCAAACAGGTGCTGGTGGTACTAGTCTTGCTGTTGCTGCTTGTGTTAAGGATTATATGATTAAAAAAGGCGTCAAAGGAAGCTTTGCAAGTGGAGGAATTACTAGTTATTTCGTCGATATGCAAAAAGCGGGATTATTTGATGAATTAAAAGATGTTCAATGTTTCGATATTGGAGCAGTTGAATCATATAATACTAACCCATCCCATCATGGCATGAGTGGATCAAAATATGGTAACCCTTATGATGATCCAGTTGTAGATTACCTAGATTTTGTTATTCTAGGTGCTACTGAAATTGACAAAGATTTCAATGTCAATGTTGCAACTGACTCTTATGGAAAAATAATGGGAGGAAGTGGAGGACATAGTGATACAGCACATGGTGCAAAAGTATCTATTATTACCACTAACTTAATTAAGTCAAGACTTCCTATTATTAAAGAACATGTCACAACAATAACTACTCCTGGAGAAGATATTGATGTGTTAGTTACTGAAAGAGGAATTGCAATTAATCCTAAGAGAGTTGATCTTTTAGAAAAATTGAAAGATAGTAAATTACCATTAAAAACAATTGATGAGTTATATGATTTAGCTTTATCAATTACTGGTGTTCCAAACACCCTACCTACTCATAACGATGTAGTTGGTGTTGTTCAATACCGTGATGGTACTATTATCGATAAACTATATAAGATTTATTAGAAAGGGAATTATGATTGAATGTAAACAAGCAATCTTAGATAAAGAAATTAGTTTAGTAAAAGAATTTCTTGCTAAACATGATTTAAGTTTAGAAGATGATTGTGATGTTACATTATTTCTAACTGATTCTGATAAGATTATTGGAACAATTTCAAAATCTAAATCTGTTATTAAGTGTGTTGCTATTGATCCTAGTTATCAAGGCGAAGATTTAATGGCCACACTTATTAATAAGATTATTGAGAAAGCTAACGAAGAAAAGATTTATTCCTATCAAGTATATACAAAACTTAAATACAAAAGACAATTTGAGTCATTAGGATTCAAAGAACTTGTTGAAAGTAAGGATGCGATATATTTAGAAAAAGGAAATACCTCAATATATGACACTTTAAAACAGATGCGTCAAATTATTGAGAATAATCTTGGTAGTATTGATGAAAGTAGTGATATTGGATGTATTACGATGAATGCTAATCCATTTACTCTAGGTCATCAATATTTAGTTGAAACAGCTGCTAAAAATCATGATTATCTTATCATCTTTGTGGTAAGTGAAGATAAAAGTGAATTTAGTTATCAAGAAAGAGCAAGTATGGTCTATCTTGGTACTAGTAGATTTAAAAATGTAGTTATTGTTCCAAGTTCAATTTATATGGTTAGTAGTTTCACTTTCCCTACCTATTTCATTCATGATAATAGTTTAAGAAACAAAAATGCAGCTACTTTAGATGCCTTAATGTTTAAAAATTATTTTATGAAAGAATTATTCATTAAGAAAAGATATGTTGGTAGTGAAACTAAAGATTATATGGTGGAATATAACTCAACATTAAAAGATATATTAAAAGATTCTTTAGTTGAGATAGAAAGAAACCAAATAGATAACACTATAGTTAGTGCTTCAAAAGTTCGTGAATTATTAAAAGAACATAAAATAGAAGAAGCGCTTAATTATATACCAATGGAGTCTAAAACAATATTAAGACTTCTAGCAAATAAGATATATGGATGTTAATAAGATATTGGAAGATAGAGAGATTAAGGCTAAACAAATTGATCAATATATTAAAGATTATCAAGTTGTTAGCTTAAAATCTAATATTCCAGGTCCTTGTAAAAATCTCTATATGTCTTACATCTTAATTAACATATATAACAATATGTATATTAAGAAATTAAATCCCATTAAAACTATTTATATTGATAGTTATGATGGTCCTTACTTCTTATATCTATTTGATAAAAAAGAAGTATTGAAAGATAAACTTATCGAGATCGAGACTAATACTTATCTTGGTAGATTTATTGATTTAGATTGTTTCTATGAATCAAATATCAGCTTGCATAGAAATAATCCTCGTAAATGCTTTATTTGCAATAAGGATGCCTTTGTCTGCAATAGAGAAAATAATCATAGTCTAGATGAAAAACTAAGTTTTATTGAAGATCATTTAAGAAATTATCTTATTGATAATATTAGTGCACTAATAAAATCTTCTAGTAAAGAAGAATTGGATCTAACAATTAAATTTGGTTTAGTAAGTCCTTTAACTAGCGGTAGCCATAAGGATATGGATTATATGCTAATGAAAAATAGCATTGATACTATTACTCCTTATCTAACTAATATGTTTATTGAAGGCTATGATTATAAAGATTCTAATCTAACTATTTTATTTAATAGCGTAAGAAAGATTGGAATTAAGGCTGATGAAGCAATGTTTAAACAAACAAATAATATTAATACTTATCAAGGATTAATATTTAATCTAGGATTAGTAGTTACTTCTCTTGGATATTGTTTAAAACATAACCTTAAATATTTAGATATATTCGAAGTATCTAAGAAAATGGTTGAAAGCTTAGCGGTAAATAAAGGAGCCATTAACGAGGCAAGAAATGGCTATATAAATGTTATTAATATCATTAATAATTATTCTTTAGATAATGATACTAATAAAAGATTTGCCTTAATGGATTTGATTATTAATGTTGAAGATACTATCTTTTCTAAAAGATGTCCTTCCCTTGAATCTAGAATAATATTAAAAGATAGATTCAAGGAAGCACTATTTAGTAAAGATAATCGATTAATAAATCAGATAAATGAGTACTGTGAGAAAAATAATTACAGTTTTGGTGGATGTGCTGATTTGTTAATTGTTGCAATATTCGTCAAAAGAATTTCTTATCTATTCAATATTAATAAATAAGCTGATTATGAAAGGAGTAAATATAATATGAAGTTAAACAAATTAAGTTCACTATTAGTTTTAACAGCTGTTGGTGTTTTAGCAACTCAATTAACTAGTTGTAAGAAAGACCAAGAAGAATCAAAACCTACATATGCTTATGATGATTTAACAGTAAGAGCATGCGATGGCGAAAATGGTGTTGTTGCTGCGGCTAACCCATATGCTGCTAACGCTGGTCTTGATGTATTAAAAGCTGGTGGTAATGCATTCGATGCTGCTGTTGCAACTAGTTTTGCTTTAGGTGTTTGTGAACCTCATTGTAGTAGCATTGGTGGTGGAGGAATCTTAGTTGGTTGGGATGCAACAAAACAAGAATTCGTCTCATATAACTTTAGAGAATTCGTTCCAGAATTAGGTAAAGCTGATGTATATGCTAAAAATGGTGATTCACTTGCTACAAGATATAGTACTGTAAAAGCAGTTGACTATAATGAACTTGAAGATGAAGTAAGAAGTATTGGTGTTCCTACTCAAGTAGCATCATTACTAACAATTTTAGATGAACGTGGTAATTTTAAAAACACTCAATCAGGAAGAGAGAGTGTTATTGGACCTGCTAGAAACTTAGCAAAAAATGGTTTTAAAGTTACTGCTGAATTAAAGAGTGCTATCGATGGAGAACCATGCTGGCAAGAAAGTAGAGAACAAAGAAAAATCTTTGGTCAAGATGGAACTAGAATGCCAATTGGTCTAGGCGAAACCATGAAAAATGAAGCACTAGCAAATGTTTATGGAAAAATTATCGATCAAGGTAAAGATGGTTTCTATAAAGGCGAAATTGCTAATAAAATATTAGCAGCTGCTGGTGTTAACTCAGCTGAGAATAGCTTTGGAAATAAAGGCTTAATCACTCAAGCTGACTTAGATTATGCTGTTGAAAATTATCCTCTAGAATGTGCTCCAACAACTGGAACATATAAAGGATATGATATTGTAAGTAGTGCACCTCCATCAAGTGGTGGAATTATCTTAGTTGAAGCATTAAATATGCTTGAAGCATATTGCGATACATATGGAGAATTAACTGATTTAGGTCATAACACTCCAGAATACATTAACTTAATGTCAACAGTTACTCAACTTGCTTATGGTGATAAGCAAAAATGGATTGGCGATGACAAATTCGTTGATGTTCCTAAAAAAGGTTTAGTAAATAAAACTTATGCACAAAATAGATTCTTAGAAAACTATACTGAAGGAAGCCAATATAATGGCAAATATTCTCAAAAAGTAAGCAAAGGAGATCCTGGTGCAGTTACTCAAAAAGATCCAGGAGATGCAAATAAAGAATTAATTTGTTCTGCAACTGGTGGTAAAGTTAATGGTCAAAACTTTGGTAGAGCTGACTGGTATGACCCAGATTTCTCAACTAAACCAAGTACTTTAAGACTAAATGCTGAAATCACTGATAATGATGAACACTATTCAACTACATCATTCAGTTGTGCTGATAAATACGGTAACGTTGTTACTATTACTCAAACTATTAACCACTTCTTTGGCGCTCATATTATGCCAGAGGGATGTGGATTCTATTTAAATAACCAATTAAGTAGTTTCGGTATTACTCCAGGAAGAGCAAGTTATATCGAACCTTATAAAAACCCAACTAGCCACATTATGCCAACTATTATTTTAAAAGATGGTAAAGCTGTTGCTACTCTTGGAAGTCCTGGTTCAATGAGACTTGTTACTGCTGTATTTGAAACTGTTGTTAACTTATTAGAATGGGATTTTGATGAAAAGACTCAAACTTGGAACCCACGTGAAATTGCTGCTGATGGCGATGTAAATATGCAAGCATCTATTGAAGGTGCAAGAGCATATTCATATTGTGTTTCTACATCAAGTGATAACGGAGCTGGAGATAATGTTGGTGATGAAGATCATAAACCTCTATATCTAGAAGTATCAGTTGAAGGTGAAAGAAGCGGTACCATCGTTAAGAAATCTGATATTACTGAAGAAACTGCAAGAATATTAGCTGAAGATTATGGATATGCTGTAAATAGATATGATGGCAGAAACTTATTCTTTGGTGGTGTACAAGGCATTACATTTGACTCAAGAGGTAGAATGCATGGTGGTGCTGACGTTAGAAGAGATGGAAAGGCTCTAGGATATTAATAAATGATTACACTTGATATTATTACTCTAGTAGCAATGTTAGCTACATTCATCGTATTATTAGTAAAATTTAAAACACCTAGTGGCATTGCTTTAATGGCTGCTAGCGTTGTTGGTTTAGCTGTTGGATGCTTAATCCATATTAAAGATGGTTTACCATTTGATCCTAGATATTTAATTGAAGGCGGATTTGGATATATTGATAATTTACTTGTTATCCTATGCGCAATGATATTAATTAAAGGATTAGAACATAATGGTGGACTTGATTATATTACAGTTACTTTAGTTAGAGCTTTTAAAAAGTTCCCTACTGTATTGTTATTAGTATTTATGGCATTACTACTATTACCTGGTATGGTAACTGGTAGTAGTACTGCTGCTGTTGTAAGTATTGGTATTATTATTCTTCCTGTTTTAATTAAAATGGGTATGCCAAAAGCAAAAGCAGCGGCCTTTGTTGGATTTGGTGCAATCTTAGGTATGGTTGCTCCTCCTATCAATATTCCAGTTATGGTTATTTGTGACGTTGTTGACTTAGCCTATTCTGGATTTGATGGACCATTATTATTACTTACTGTTCCAATGGCTATCATTGGTACAATGTTCTTCTCTAGAGATGTCGATCTTAAGAAAGTTTTAAAGAAAGATAATAGAGAAATAAACTTTATTGAAAATATTATTATTTCAGCTTTATTTGTTATTGGTGCAATTGCATTTGTATTACTATATGTAAACAAAATTGGTGTTGCTAAAGAAACAAATTTAGTTGGATTAAATAAGGATAACTTCTTAAGACCATATAAATGCTACATGATTTATATGTTTATCGCTGCTGCTATTGGTATAGCAATTACATGGTTATTTAAACCATATTCACATCAATTAAAGATTGAAGAAATCAAAGAAACAATGAACTTCAATATCTATAATGAAGTAAATTGGACTTGTATTATTCCTTTAATTGTTATTGTTGTATTATTTGCTTTCCAATCAATTTTCCCAAAACAAGTTGGAAAACTAGGAACCCCATTACTATTTGTCCTTGCAGCTATTCCTACAGCATTTACTGGTAAAAAATGTAATCCAGTTAAGATATTTGATGAAGCTGTTGAAAGAAGCTTAGGTGTCTTTGGATTATTAATGGGTGTTGGTATGTTTGTTGAAATATTAACAGTTACTGGTGCTAGAGGCTTAATTGTTGCTAACATCTTAACTATCTTAACTATTTCTACAATATTATTATTTATTGCTATGGGTGGAAGCTTATCAATATTTGGTGGTATTTCTAGCTTCGCTAGTGCATCTGTATTTGGTGGACCATTCGTTATGGCAATGGGTAACTATAGTTATATTATTGTTGCTTCAGCATGTAGCTTAATTGCTTCTCTTGGTGAATTCTTACCACCTACTGCGATGAGTAGTAGACTTGCAACAAAGAATGTAAATGATATTAAAGATGCTAAAGAAGAAGATTTAAGTTTTAGTGCAACAACTAAATCAGCTATCTTCCCATTAGCATTAACATTAGTTTGGGCTATATTATTCGTAATTAGTTCACAAACTAAACTTAAATAGGAGGTAAATATATGAGTTTTGTTACAATGATTTATTTATTTATCGTTCTATGTTTAGTACTTTGCATGATTACTCATGTATTTAGAACTGAAAAAGCATTAGATAAAATATCTATTGCGGTAGTATTAGTTATGTTTATACTAAGACTATTCATGATTAAATAGGAGGGAAATATGAATATTAAAGAATTTTTAATAAAGAACATTATTAAGAATAAGAAAAACGTTCTTATTTCTTCCGGAGCATTAGCATTAACAATTGCATTAACTAGTTATACTGGTCATGAATTCAAACAATTCTCAAATTATGTTGTTGATTTCTATGCTGATAAGAATCCAAATGTCACCGAAGTATTAAAGTTTAGTGATTTCTCACCAAATATAAAAGGTACATCTGGAGATGCAGATATCTTTGTTTTAAAAGGAACTGAAGACGGTCCATCAATCTTAATATTAGGTGGTACTCATCCAAATGAACCAAGTGGTCAATTAACAGCAACGCTCTTACTTGATAATTTAAAAGTTAATAAGGGAACTGTTTATATTGTTACTGAAACTAATAGAAGTGCTTTCACTCACTCATATCCACAAGAAGGAAGCCCATTCTATTACACATTAAGTGGTACAAGAGTAACAGGAACTAGAACATTTAAGTATGGTAGTAGAGCTACTAATACTAATGATCAATGGCCAAACCCAGATATCTATGTTCATGAATATACTGGACAAAAACTATCAACAAGTGAAACAAGAAACTTAAATAGAGCTTATCCAGGATTAGAAAATGGTAC
>DCJD01000012.1:92755-124369 GCA_002317215.1 Caryophanales bacterium UBA1709
CAAGATGGAGCTATGTCTTTAGCCAATAACGTTTCAAAGGCTATTCTTGGTAATGAGTATTGGAATGGTGAAGAGATTGGTGTTGAACCAGCTGCAAATAATTTACACGGACTATCACATATTGAATTAACTGATCATACAAATACTCTTGCAATGATTATGGAAACTTCAAATGCTTCTCAAGGTAAATATAGAGGCGCATTTACAACAGGTACAATTCTATATGAAAAGAATAGTAAAGATGTATATTATGAATATATTGCTAACTTAGAGGATAAAGATATTAACCCTAAGACAGATGATGGTTCATTATATGCAAGACCAGCTTGTATTGAAGAAAGAGTTGCAAGACATTCTTCTGCAATTGCAGAATTAATCTATCAATATAACTATCGTTTATTTGGTAAAACTGATACTCCAACGCCAAATATGGATAAGTTTAGAGAATTCTTCGATGTCGATAATGGCAAATATGACTTTATCGATAAAAGATATTCTACTAAAGATGAATTAATCAGTGCTAGAATAGCAATGGGTAAATTCGATGTTGATTTTAGTGGAATCACTAACGATGCTACTTTAAGTTCAAAAAATGTTTCTAAAGTAGTCTATTCACAAATTTATAATAATTCAATCGGATCATTCCTATATTAAGATTGAATAGATTATATATTAATAAGAAAGGAAAAATTAAAAATGAAAAAATTAAGTTTATTATGTTTATCATTACTAGCAGCATTTGGTTTAGCTGCTTGTGGATCAAACACAGACGATGCAGGAAATTCTACTCCTGCAGAAACTCCAGTTACTTTTACTGGTGAATTAGATAGCGATGCTACTAGCAAAATTGCTATTTGTAGTATTGGTGGTAGTGGTCTTGGAACTATTCAAACATTCTTTGAAGATTATTATGAATTAGATGCTAAGACAGATGCTGCTTCAGTTACTGTTGGTGAATCATTCTATAAAATGAGCACTGCAACTGATTATGATGCATTAACTAGTGATTATGTTGTTTATGTTGCTGTTGAATTCTCTGGAAAAGGCGAAATCAGCATTAATGATCAATCAGCATTAGCAACTGCTTTATTAACAAAGAAAACATCAGTAGGATTCAAAATGGTCTTATGTGGTGTTGATGGTACTAAAAATAGAGGTACTAACAGTGAAGTACTATGGACAGCACTAACTCCAAGTGCAGATAAAATTATTGTTGCAAAAACATCAGTAAACTATGATAACTATTTCACTGGTGAAAAAGTTATCAACGTAGAAGGCAGTGGAAGTAACTTATTAAAAGGTTGTGCAAACGCTGTTGCAACTACTTACAACGCATTAGCAAGCGAATAATATGACTAATAAGATTCTTAAATCAATTATTTCAATATTGGTTTTAGGGTCAACAATATCTTGTACTAATATTACAAGCGCTTCAAAAGATGGAAAAGGAAATGGAACAAATCAAGAAATAATTCCAACTTGTTCTATTTCCACTTCATCTATATTAGAAGGTACTTTATATGAGACTCCTGTCTACACTTTCTCTTCCAATGTTGAAGGACCAAAGGTTGCCATTATAGGAGGCATACATGGTGATGAAGTAGCAGGATGGATGGCCGCTGAAAGGCTTATTGAAAGAACTGATTATAAAGGTACTGTAATGATTATTCCATATGCTAATATCTTAGCGGATATCGTTAAACAAAGATATTTAGGCATTGGAAATAGTGGCTATATTACTAATCAAAGATTATCTTTAATTAGTGATGATGAAAGATATGAAAATAAGGACGTAAGTGGTTTATCTAGTATCAAATTTACGGACTTAAATCGTAGTTTTCCAGGCGACAGCAATGGAACTGATACACAAAAAATAGCGAAAGCTTTATATGATGTAATAATGGATTTTAGTCCAAACTTCTTAGTTGATTTGCATGAATCTAGACATAATTATAGCGTTACTAAAGGAAGTGGAGATACTAATTATCTTGGTACTTCATTAATAACTGGTAATTCTAAGTCTAGTTTAGCAGCGCTAAGCATTGTATCTACCTACAATGATAAATATAAACCAGATGGTGAAACATACACTGAGTTTTGTAAAATTGATGGTTATAACAATTTCAATACTTCTTATGATTATAGATTTGCAAGGATATTAGGAGATGCTTTATCTAGTAAGAAATCAAGAGTTTTAACAATTGAGACTAATAGAGAAGCAGCAAATAATAACTATAATACTACTGATCTTAGAAATAGTGAATATCGTATTACTGAACAATTAAGAATGGTAGACTTAATATTAGAAGAAGCTTATCAAGAATACTTAGATGGTAAGTTTAAATAAAGTTGATATATATTGATATTATTAATATCAATTAATATATAAATAATTAATAAAAAAGAAAGGAAAAGGAAAAAAGATGAAAAGAAATAAAATACTTCTTGGATTTGGAATGTTGGTTCTAGGCTTAGCTACATTCACTGGTTGTGGTAATAAAGAACAAGCTGAAGAAGAAGTTAAATTTGAACCTGTCCAAATTTCTAGTGTTTTAGCCGGCGAAGCTAACAAAGATGTTAGTGTCGAAGGTGTCGTCTATTTATCATTAAGTGATGGATATTATATTAGTGATGGTTCTGAACAAATCTTTGTTAAAGATAGTACTAATACTCCAAAAGTTGGTGATAAAGTTCAAGTTACTGCTGGTTACAAGTATGTAAAACAACAACCATACATTAATGTTGTTAGAGCAAGTTATTACAAAGTAGCCGCAGCAAATCAAACAGTTTATACTACTGCAACTAATAAAGATATTTCTGTTATTAACTCTTTAAATGCTGCAAGTAAAACTGGTGTTTACGGACAAATCGTAAATATTGGAAAAGCAAACCTTGTTAAAGAAGGTACTGTTTATAGATTAGAAAACTATGCAGATGAAGATCAAAAAGTTTATATTACTAATGGTTCTAATAAAACTACATTATCTTCATTTGTTGGAAGAAGAGTAAATCTTCAAGCTGTTATTTCTAACTATGATTCAACAACCCAATCTTGGTATGTAGCATGTAACGCTACTCCAACTGCATCAGATTATACTGCAGTTGAATTAGCAGGCGTTATCGAACCAAAATTAGATCAAGCTGTTCCTACAAGTATTTTAGGAACAATGCCTACATTACCATTATCATTTGAGGCATATGATAATACTACAATCACTTGGAGCGTAGAAAACGTTGATCCAATGGATACTAATGAATACGCAACTGTTGATAATGAAACAGGTATTGTTAGTGTTAACTATAGCGATCAAACTAAGAGATTTAACTTAGTTGCAAACTATGGTGCTGCTCATGGTGAAACACATACTACTCCATGTACTTATAGTATTGAAGTTACTTCAAATGGTATTGTTGAAAAATCTATTAAAGATATCTTAACTTTAAAGGCTAATACAAATCATATCTATAACACTATTAATAACTCTTATATTAAGACTTATGGTGTTGTTGTAGGTAAGACTAGAAACCAAAGTGGTTCATTATTTGGTTTAATCTTAAAAGATTATGAAAATACTGATGCTACTTATGTAGTACAAGTTGACGTATTGGCAGAAAAATATAATTCTATTAAAGTTGGTAATGTAATCCATATTGAAGGAACTTATAGAACTGCTGATAATGATAGAACTACAATTCTAAACTATGTTGAAGGAACTACAAAGACTCAAATTGGAACAATTACTGTTGATAATGAAGATCAACAAGTAAGCTATGCTACACCTGACTTTGTTGTAGATAGTCAAGAAGATTTAACTACATTAGCAGAAAACTGGAATACTACTTATGTTGGTAAACTAGTTAAATTCGTTGCTCCAAAAGCAATTTGGAGCGTATCAGAAGCTTCTAAGATTACTTCTAAGAGTTATTTATCATTAACTTATGCAGAAGATGGAAGTTTAGGATTTAAATTAAATGGTAAAGATGGCTTAGCTACTCAAATCTGTTTAGTTGTTGAAAGAAACAGCGAAAACATGAACAATAACACTGTTTGGGCTAACCAAGATATCTTCAATTTCCATTATTCAGATGGAAATTCTGTTGCAACTACTTGGGATGTAACATTCTATGCAATCCCTTCATTCTATAGTGAAAATACTATTGCAATGTTATTCATTCAAAATGAAGATTGCTTCGTATGTAATGATGAAGCTGTTCAATTTGAATATATTACAAATAGTGCAACTGGTTCATCAACTGATTTAACTTCAGCATCTCCATATCAAATCGAATTACCACAAACTTATGTTGGTAAAGATATTACTTGGACTTGTGAAGATACAGATCATGTTACTATTGCCGAAGATGACAACGTATTATATGCAACATTTAGCCCAGAAACTACTACTGACGTAAATGTTACTATTAAAGCAAGTTATACTGCAGAAGGAGCAACTGATCCTACTGAAGTAAGCATTGCTTATACAATTCAAAAAGATGCTCCAAAGACTATCAGTGAAGCAGCTGCTGCTGAAACTGGTGTCAGTGGAATGATTGTTGAAGGTTATGTTATTGGTATTGTTCCTGCTGGATCAGGTTTCAATATATCAAATGGTATCTTCGTATCTGATGGTAAGAAAGTACTAAAGATTGCTGACTGTGCTGGTATGACAATGCCTGCAAAAGATATGGAAAAAGTATATATCAACGATACTTTAGTTACTGTTGGTATGTATGTTAAATTCACTGGAGTTAAGATTCTTGAAAAAGGATACAACTTCAAAGCAACAAAAGTTGAATTAGATGCTACAAAGAATATAACTATTGATCATTCATTTGTACAATATGCTGATGAAGATGTTGTTGTTATCGATAGCAATGAAGATATCGCTGCTTATACATCAACAGAAAGCTATAAAGTAACAAACAAAGAATTAGACATCGTTAAAGTTGTTGGTACTACAGAAAAACCATTCTATATTGGTGCTGCAAGTGGTTCCTATGCCACTGGTATCTACTATGCTGATGAAGCAAGTGATATTACAAATAAAGATAAAGTTTTCCGTGTTGAAAATACTAAGAAAGCTGGATTCTTAGTAAAAGCTGTAAACTCTCAAAACGCTTGGGGAGAAGATTGGGTATTAATCAATACTCCAACTTATCAATTTGATAATGAATATCAATACGGATCTAGAGCAACAACAACTAGTGAAACTGCACCTGCTTATAAATTTGTTGGAACTATGTATTTCATTAAGAATTATGTTGGTTCAAGTGATTCTCCTTATACATATTTCTCAACTGTTTTAGGTAGATTTGATGTTCAAGAAGACTTAGATAGAGTAAAAGAATTTGTAACAAGTGGATTTGCAACTAGTGTTGATAGCAATGCTACTTATGAATACACAATTACTCCAAATAGCTTAATTACTGAATTAACTATTACTAGTGATAATGAAACATTATTAAAACCAACAACTACTGTTGATGAAACAACACATAAAGGTAGTGTAACTAGTGGAGAAGCTAGTGACGATACTAATGTAACATTAACATTTAGCTTCAAGTATAATGGTCAACCTATGACTGCTACAAAAGTTGTTAAAGTTAAAAAGGCTGTAACTAAGATTTATAAAAAAGTTACTGATGTCTCAACATTAGCTGTTGGTGATAAGATTATCATGTTTAGAAAAGGATATGGATATGTAGCAAAAACTGATGGTCTAGGTCAAGCAATTACCATTAGTAATGATCAAATTCTATCAAATACTTTATCAACCGATGTACAAGTATATGAATTAGTTGCAGGAAGTGAAACTGGATACTTTGGAATTAAATGTGTAAACGGTGCTAATGCTGGACAAGTAATCGTTAGCAGTTCATCTTCTTCGAGCAATAATATTGCATTGAAATATCAAAATACTGCAACAGCAAAAGCCTCTTGGTCATTTACATATAGTTCAACTGATGATGGTATGATAGTTACTACTAAAGATACTACAAACTCTAACAGATATTTAAATAACTATATATCAGGTAATGATTATAAATTCTCATTGTGTAAGACTGCTACAAGCACAGTTGGAATTTACAAATTATTTGTAGAAAACGATTAATAATATTATTTAATTGTTTTACAAAGGACAAGATTACATCTTGTCCTTTTATTATCTTAACTAATATATAAATAGTGATATAATAATTAAGTTAAGAAAGGATTATATAATAAAATGATTAGAGAGATTGATGTAAAAGATATATCTATGCATGTTGAAAATATGTTAATTGATGCATGTGAAAATATCCCAAATAATGTATTAAAAGCATTAGAAGATGCTAAAGCAAAAGAAGAATCTCCACTAGGTAAAGAAGTTATTGATAGAATTATTACTAACGATTTACTTGCTAGAAATTCTCACTTACCAATTTGCCAAGATACTGGAGTTGTTGTAGTATTTGTTGAAGTTGGCTATGATGTTCATTTCAATGGAGATATCTATGAAGCAATTAATGAAGGAGTTAGAAATGCTTATACTAAAGGATATCTAAGAAAGTCTGTTGTAAGACATCCATTAGATAGAGTAAATACTAAAGACAATACTCCTGCTATTGTTCATGTTGAATTTGTTCCGGGAGATAAGGTTAAGATTGATGTAGCTCCTAAAGGTGGCGGTAGTGAGAATATGAGTAGTGTTCATATGCTAATTCCTGCTGATGGATTAGATGGTATTAAAAAGATTATTATGGATACTGTCTTTAATGGTGGAGGTAAACCATGTCCTCCAATTATTGTTGGTGTTGGAATTGGTGGTAATCTTGAAAAATCTGCTATTCTTGCTAAGAAAGCTTTATTTAGAGAGATTGATGATGAATCTAAAGATCCAATATTAAATAAACTTGAAAAAGAGATTAAAGATGAAATTAATATGTTAGGTGTAGGACCAATGGGATTTGGTGGAACACAAACTTGTTTAGCAGTTAAAATTAATTGTTATCCATGTCATATTGCATCTTTACCAGTTGCAGTAAATATTCAATGTCATGCTGCAAGACATAAATCAATTATTTTATAGGAGGAGATATTATATATGGAAATTAAACAATTACATCTTCCTGTAAGTGAAGAAGAATTATGTAAATTAAATGCTGGTGATATAGTAGAGATTACTGGTGTTGTATATACTAGTAGAGATGCTGCTCATAAGAGATTTTGTGATTTATTAAAAGAAGGAAAAGAATTACCAATCCCAGTAGAAGGACTTGCAATGTATTATGTTGGTCCAACTCCTGCAAAACCTGGTAGAGTAATTGGTAGTGCTGGACCTACTAGTTCTTATAGAATGGATCCATATTCTGAACCATTACTTCAACAAGGATTAAAGATTATGATTGGTAAAGGACCAAGAAGCAAAGCATTAAAAGATATGCTTGTTAAATATAAAGCTATTTATATTAGTGCTATTGGAGGTGCTGCTGCTTCTATATCAGAATCAATTAAGAAATGTGATTTAATCTGTTATGAAGATTTAGGTGCAGAAGCTGTTAGAAGAATGGAAGTAGAAAAGTTCTTTGGTATTGTAACTTACGATACTAAAGGTGGCGATCTATTTGAACAAGAAATCAAAAAATACAAAAAGATATAATATATTAGTACCAAGATAAATATCTTGGTACTTTTATTATTTATATGTAGTAAAATATAACTATGAATTTAATTAGTATTCTTATATTAATACTTGGAAGTGGGTATCTATTATATGTTGTAATAGAATCATTTTTAATACGTTTTTATAGAAGACATATTAAATGTGTTATTCATGTTAATGGAATTAGAGGTAAATCTAGTACTGTTAGATTAATAGATAGCGGATTAAGAGAATTTAATTATAGAGTTATGTCTAAGGTTACTGGTACTATTCCTACTATTATCGATGTTAATAATAATGAGATTATTGTTAAAAGAAAAGGTAATGCGAATATAAGAGAACAAATTAGAATATTAAGAAAAGCATATAAAGATAAGATAGATTATCTTATCTTAGAATGTATGGCTGTTAATCCTTCATTACAAAAAGTATGTGAAGAAAATATCTTAAGAGCTAATATAACTATTATTACAAACGTTAGAGAAGATCATATAAATGAGATGGGAGATAGTTTAGAAGAATTAGCTATTGCTATGTCGTTTACTACTCCAACTTCTGGTTATCTAATAACTAGTAGTAATGAATATAAAGATATATTTAATGATATATGTAAGAAAAAGAATTCTAAACTAATTATTAGTAAACCTATATCTAAATCAAATATTAATTGTTTTGAGGATAATATTGGAAATGCTTTAGAAGCCGCTAATTGCTTAAATTTAGATAAAACTAAGTATTTAACTGGGATGAGTAAATTTAAGCCTGATATGGGCCAATTAAGCGTATATAAGATAGCTGATTCAATATTTATCAACGGATTAAGTATAAATGATAAAGATTCAATTAAAATAGTCTATGAAAAGTTAGAAAAACAATATGATTTATCTAATCTAACTATATTATTAAATAATAGAGAAGATCGACCATCTAGATTATTATCTTTATTATCGTTATTTAATGAGATTAAAGTTAATAAAGTAATTGTTGCTGGATCAAATATAGCTTATACAATTCATAAATTAAAGAAGATGAATAGAAAATTAGAAGTAGTTGAATTAAAAGATATTAAAGAATTAGAAAAAGAAAGAATTATTCTTGGTATTGGAAATATTAAAAATAAAGGATTAGAAATATTAGAATATTATAAGAAAGGAGAAAGATTGTTATGAATATAATGTCAATTACATTACTTGGTATATTACTTGCTATTATTTATTTTGAGATAACAGAGATTTCTCCTGGAGGAATAATAGTACCTGCTTTATTAGTAGCTTATATTAATCAATACGAAAGAATTATCTATACTATTTTGGTATCAATAATTACTTGCCTATTAGTTAGATTATTAAGCAAGGTGGTATTGATATTTGGTAAGCGAAGATTCGTATTAATGATATTAGTATCTTTAATAGTCAATTTTATATGTTTATTTATATTTAAAATAACTAAATTTAATACTTTAATATCTATTAATATTGTTGGATATACAATATCTGGTATTTTAGCAAATGAATGTTATAAACAAGGAATTAAGAAAACAATTCCTAGTTTATTAATAGTAACATGTGTATTAGAGCTTATAGTTTTAATTAGCAATATGATTTAATGGAATATGAGTAAAAGAGTAAGATCAATATTTATATTAATATTATCAATTATATTAGTAGGAAGTGTTTCTATTACTCTTTTAACATCTAAAAAATCTAAGAGTGTTTATTATGATGAGATGGTTAATGCATCAACTCTTACTAAAGAATCTTTTGAAATTATTAAAAAATATAAAACAGATAATAATATAGAGATTAGTGAAAAAGACAGTTTAAAAACAGGTTTAATTGGTCCTTCTTATTCTTATACGTGCAGTGGTGGAGGGGAGATTGATGCTAAATTAACTAGCACCAATTATAATTTTGCCGCTTTATATATTAAATATTTTAAAAATGTTGGATTAAAAGATAATGACGAAGTAGCAATGTTGTTTTCTGGTTCTTTTCCAGCTTTAAATATTGCTGCTCTTTGTGCAGCTTATACTTTAAATTTAAAAGTATGCATTATGGCATCTATATCAGGATCTAATTATGGATCTATTGATAAAGATTTTAATTTTATTGATATGTTTTATGTTTTAAAAGTAAATAATCTATTCCCAAATTACACTATTGATATGTATAGTCCTGGTAGTCATGATGATAATGGAACATTATTCTATGATGTTGATAAAGATTATATTCTAAATAGATTAAATACTTATGGGTATGAATATAAGGAGATTACTAATTATACTGATAATGTTAACTATCGAATAGATTATATTAAAAATAAACTCCCTAATTTAAAATTATTTGTTAATGTTGGAGCACAAACATTAGGTGTTGGCAAAAATGAATGCGATAGAACTACTAATACTACTGATATTGGATTAATTAAAGGTAGATATAAGCCAAATGAGTATGAAGGTAATAAAAACATTGGATTAATCGATTATTACTTAAATAGAGGCATTGATGTAATACATATGCTAAAACTAAAAACATTATGCAATAAAGAGGGATTATTATATAATCCATTATCAATTCCAGATATTGGTCAAGAAGATGTTTATTATGATAAAACATATAATCTATTTATTCCTATTATAGGTTTATCATTAACTTTTATTGGACTAACTTATTATTATTTAGATAAGAAGAAAATAGTCAAATTTAACAAAAAATAGTCAAATTTGACTATTTTTTTAACTATTCAATATCAATGTGTTTAACTTTACTATGTTTCTTTTTAAAGAATTTCATAGATTTAATAGCACTATCTACATTACCTGTAGTAAAGATTTGTATCTTACCTTGTCTTTTGGATTTTCTTAATAAATCTTTCTTAGACAATATTTTCTTTAATTCTTCACCAGTAGGTTCTCCACAAGCGACATAATTAATATCACCTAATACATTTCTCATTTGAGGTTCAAGAATAGAGAAATGAGTGCAACCATGAATTAATGTATCAAATCCTTCATCTTTAATTTCTTTAAGTTTATCATCAACTACTTTTTGTGCATCATCTTTATTTTCATTACCACTTTCAACAAATAATACAAATTCATTACATGGTAATCCAATAGGTTTAATATCTTTTTCTTCTAAATATTTATGATATGTTTTAGAAGCAATAGTTGCACTAGTTGCTAATATAGCCACTTTTTTATTTTTAGTTAACTTAATTGCTTTATTAACTGTAGGTTGAATAACTGAAATGATAGGAATCGAACATACTTTTCTTCCTCTTTCAATTTGTAAACTAGCAGTATTGCATGCAATAACAATAGCCTTAGCACCAAGATTTTCCATGTGTTTACAAATCTTTTCTACTCTATCACCAACGTATTCTTGAGGTTTTGGACCATAAGGACAATGTCCTTGATCAGCAACATAATAATAGTTTTCATTTGGTAGTAAAGAAGAGATTGAATTAAGAACAGTTAATCCACCAACTCCACTATCAAATACTCCAATAAAATCTTTTTTCATACTTCTCCTTTATATAACAATTAAATTGTTATATGTATTTAACAAAAATAATGATATAATTTTCAAGTTAAGAAAGAAAGTGTTATTTTATGAATATTAGAAATATTGCTATTATTGCTCACGTTGACCATGGTAAAACAACTCTAGTTGACTCTTTATTAAAGAAGTCAGGTACTTTTAGAGATAATGAAGAAGTTGCTAACCGTGTTATGGATAGCAATGATATTGAAAGAGAAAGAGGAATTACTATTTTAGCTAAGAATACGGCTATCAACTATAAAGATTATCGTATTAATATTCTAGATACTCCAGGGCATGCTGACTTTGGAGGAGAAGTTGAAAGGATTATGAATATGGTTGATGGAGTATTACTATTAGTTGATGCTTATGAAGGAACAATGCCTCAAACTAGATTTGTACTTAAAAAAGCATTAGAAGCTCATATTAAACCAATTGTTATTATTAATAAAGTTGATAGACCTCATGCTGATCCCGCTAAAGCTGCTGATGAAGTATTAGAACTATTAATTGAATTAGGTGCTCCTGATGAATTCTTAGATTTCCCAGTAGTATATTGTAGTGCATTAAAAGGAACTAGTAGTTATAGCGATGACTTATCCACTCAAAAAGAAACTATGGATCCTATATTTGATACTATTATTAAATATATTCCTGCTCCAGAAGTAGATGTAGATGCTCCTTTACAATTACAACCAGCATTACTTGATTATAATGATTATGTTGGAAAGATTGGTATTGGAAGAATTAAAAAGGGTAAGGTTTCAGTTAATGAAATGGTTACTTGCATGAGACTTGATGGTTCTACTAAACAATTTAGAATTCAAAAATTATTTGGTTTCTTAGGATTAAAGAGAATTGAAGTAGAAACTGCATATGCTGGAGATATAGTTGCAATTGCTGGTTTACCAGATATTAATGTTGGAGAAACTATTTGTGATAATTCTCATTTAGAAGCATTACCAATACTTCATATTGATGAACCAACTCTAGAAATGACTTTTGCTACCAATACAAGTCCATTTGCTGGTAAAGAAGGTAAGTTTGTTACAGCAAGAAAAATTGAAGAAAGATTATTCAAAGCTATGAATACTGATGTTTCTTTAAAAGTTAAAAGAATTGAAAATAGTGAAAGTTGGACTGTTTGCGGTAGAGGAGAACTCCATTTATCAATATTAATTGAAAATATGCGTAGAGAAGGTTTTGAACTTCAAGTATCTAAACCAAAACCAATTTTAAAAGAAATAGATGGTAAGATTTGCGAACCATTTGAAGATTTAATTATCGATTGTCCTGATGAATATGTCGGCGGAGTTATGGAAGCTTTAGGACCAAGAGGTGCTGAAGTTGTAAACATGGAGACTGGCGAATTAAATAGCAAAGTCACTTATGTTATTCCATCTCGTGGTTTAATTGGATTCTCAACTGACTTTATGACATTAACAAAAGGATATGGAATTATGAGTCATACTTATAAAGAATATCGTCCAATGAAGAATGCTGATGTTGGAGAAAGAAGTTTAGGAGTTCTTGTTGCAACAGATACTGGATTATCAACTCATTATGCTATTGAACAAATCGAATCAAGAGGCCAATTATTTATTGAACCTGGTAAAGAAGTTTATGAAGGTATGATTGTTGGAGAATGTAGTGGAGATATTGATATCGCAGTAAATGCTGTTAAAACTAAAAACTTAACTAATATGCGTAGTGCTTCAAAAGATCATACAGTAGTATTAAAAAGACCAAGACAATTTAGTCTTGAAACTGCTCTTGATTATATTAATAGCGATGAACTTGTTGAAGTTACTCCACTTGACTTTAGATTAAGAAAGATGATTCTTAATACTGAAGAGAGAAAGAAATTTGACTCAAGAAAGAAATAAAAACACTCAAATTTGAGTGTTTTTTTATTATTTATTAACTTTTAATGCATTAATTTTATCTTCTAATATATTTATATAAGGCCAAGTAACTTCAAGAATTAATTCAATGCCTAGTAATAATACATGAAGATGACAATGATGATGAGGATTAGTTATTAATAATGCGGATAGAATGATTACAACGATACTTTCTATACCATTAACAATGCAACTAACTAAATGATCTGTATTGTGTAAAACCTTATGACTAATCTCGATAGTTTCTCTATCAATTGACCATATAGCCCAGATAATACAAGTTAAATCTAAATTATCTTTTCCTAGAATTATTGTTATTATTCCAAGAATAAATAAAACAAGATATTCTGATAATCTAGTGTGGTGTAATGATAGTTTACTTTCTAATATATCTTCTAATAAGATATCTATTCCATATAATATCATTACTGCTCCAATTACATAATTGATCTTTTCTTCAATTGCTTTATTAAATAAGAATGTTAATAGACCTAATAAGACAAATAATGCTGCTCTAATTTTTTTATATAGTTTCATAATTATTCTCCTTTTAATCATTTTTACATCTAAAGACCATATTTAAAGGACTGCCTTCAAATCCAAAACTCTCTCTTAACCTATTTTCTAAATGTCTTTTATATGAGAAATGGAGATAATTTGGATTGTTTACAAAGAATACTATAGTTGGTGGTTTAATAGAAACTTGATTGCAATAACTAATCTTTAATACTCCACCATTAAATTCTAATGGAGGTGTAAATCTTACAATATCACTAACTACTTCATTTAAGACACTAGTTTTAATTCTGGTAGTTGCGCCATTATAAGATAAATCGATTGCATCAAATATAGTATCTAAACGAGACTTATTTAATGCACTTACAAATACAATTGGGGCATAATCAATAAATTTGAATTCTTCTTGAACTTTTTTCTTATAATCACTCATAGCTTTTTCGGTTTTAGTGATTAAATCCCATTTGTTAACAACAATAACAATTGCTTTATGGTTTTCTAGAGCATATGAGATAACATTTTTATCTTGTTCAATAATCCCAACATTTGCATCGATTACTAATAATACTACATCACTTTTTTCAATTGCCATTAACGCTCTTAAAGCAGCATATTTATCAACTGCTTCATATATACGGCCTCTTTTTTTAAGACCTGCTGTATCGATGATACGGTATGTTTTATCATTTCTTGTAAAGAATGTATCAATAGCATCTCTTGTAGTACCTTCAATATTGCTAACAATAACTCTATCTTTATCTATTAAAGCATTATATAAACTAGATTTTCCAACATTAGGACGTCCAATTAAACAAAACTTAATCATTGAATCATCTTCTTTGACTTCTTCTTCACCTAGATATTCAATAGTTTTATCTAATATATCACCAATTCCAATTCCATGAACTGCTGATACAGCAATTGGATCACCAATACCTAATGCATAATATTCATATACATTTTCTTTGAATTTAGTATCATCAATTTTATTTACTGCTAATATTATATGTTTTTGAGATTTTCTTAATATTGATGTTATTAATTTATCGTCATCAGTAATACCTACTCTACCATCAACAACAAATATAATTACATCAGCTTCTTCGATTGCAATTTCAGCTTGCATTCTAATTTGTTTTTGGAAAGGAGCATCTTCTAATTCGATACCACCAGTATCTATTATAGAAAATTCTTTAGTTAGCCAATTAGCTTTTGCATAAATTCTATCTCTAGTAACGCCTTTTTCATCGCTAACAATACTGTATCTTTCTCCAATTATACGATTAAAAATAGTAGATTTTCCTACATTTGGTCTTCCTATAATTGCAACTTTACTTTTTAACATACTATCTTATCAATCCTATAATTTTATCAGCAGTTTCTTCAAGAGTCATAGATGAATTATCAATTGTAATTGCATCACTTGCTTTACATAGAGGACTATGTTCTCTTGTAGAATCTTTCTTGTCTCTAATCTTTAAATCTTCAATTGTTTCTTCTAAACTTTTTTGAATATTTAATTTTTTATTGTCTTCCATTCTTCTTAAAGCTCTTGTTGTATAATCTGCTTCTAGAAAGATCTTTAAATTTGCATTTGGAAATACAACAGTTCCAATATCTCTACCATCTAAAACTACACCATTCTTATCTTCTTTAGCAATTCTTCTTTGTTCATTTACCATATACTCTCTAACTTTTGGATAAGCACAAACAACAGAAACATTACTAGTTACTTCATTTGATCTTATTTCTAAAGTTACATCTTTAGAATTCATATATATTTTAGTTTTATGAAAACTAATCATTATATTATTAACATATTTTTCTACTTCATCTTTATCATTGACATCAATCTTATTTTCTAAGCAATATAAAGTATAAGCTCTATACATAGCTCCAGTATCAAGATACGAAAAACCTAATCGACTAGCGATTATTTTAGCGACACTACTTTTACCACTTGCTGCTGGGCCATCAATTGCAATAATATACATAATTTTTACCTTATAAATATTAACATATTTAATGCTCTAATTAAATATATTGAAAAAAGAAACATTAATTTGATATAATATAGCAGACGGAGGAACGTTAAAATGGATGTTAAAGTAAACAAAGACGTTTGTATCGGTTGTGGTCTTTGCGCTTCTATCTCATCATTATTCCAAATTGGTGATGATGGCTTAGCAGAAGTTGTTGGTGTTGTAAACGCTGATAATGAAGGCGAAGCTCAAGAAGCAAAAGATAGCTGCCCAGTTCAAGCTATTGAATAATAAAAATAGACCAAATGGTCTATTTTATTTTGTCTAATAAATACTTAATTCTTTTATATAAGAATATAGTTAAAATATATACTAAAACATAACGGATAAAGTTAAATGGAATAACAGCAAATAAACAATAATATAGATAAAAGTTATCAGCATTGATTCCTTTAATTACGCTGCATACTTTAACTAAAGCATTAAAATTACCTTTAAAATATATTTGGATATAAGATGGAATCAATATAAATCTATTAACTAAAATAGCAAATAATAATCCAGATAATAATCCCAAAATTAGTCCTATTCTTGCGGTGTTTTTCGATTTATTCTTGCGATAAATCAAAGAGGAAACTAGTATTACTGGTAATCCCATTATTAGATCACCTAATTCTCCAATTCCATAAGTAGAAGTCATTGGAAGTTTAATTAACCCTCTTATTAATAAAGCAATACATCCAAATACTGGACCATATGCAAATCCTGCAATTAAACATGGCAATTCAGAAAACTGAATATCTAAGAAGGCTGGAAATAATTGTGGTAATGGGAATTTAATGAATATATAGAGCAATGCTGATAATGCTCCTAATATTGCTGTTCCTGATACGTTTCTAGTAGTAAAAAATTTCTTTTTCATAAAAAAATCCCTTTCTACTTTAGGGATAACAAAAAATATTCTTCTTTCATCCAGACTTTACTGTTGCCACTAGAATTTCACTAGTTCAATCAATAGATTCGCAGGGTATAACTGCCAGTATGGAATTTCACCAATCCCTGAAGTTATTTTTATTATAGAATAGGGATGTTATTGTTGCAATACTTTATAGAAATTATTCACTACCTAGTTTATAATATAATAAACTAAGGTAGGGGATATTTTATGTTTATTACATTTGAAGGACCAGAAGGTAGTGGCAAATCAACCATTGCTAGTAAGGTTTATGAAATATTAAAAAACGAGGGTAAAGATATTATTTTAACTAGAGAACCAGGTGGATCTTATATTGCAGAGCAAATAAGAAAAATATTGCTCAAAAGAAATAATACTGAAATGGATATACTAACTGAAGCTTTACTTTTTGCTGCTTCTAGACGTCAACATTTAGCGGAGAAAGTAATTCCTTCTATTAAAAATGGATCAATTGTATTATGCGATAGATTTATTGATTCATCATTAGCATATCAAGGATATGCAAGAGGAATTGGAATCGATAAAGTTATGAATATTAATTTATTTGCAACCGAAGGAATGCTACCTGATCTAACTATTCTATTTGATATAGAAAGTGAGATTGGTTTAGAAAGAATTGATGCAAATCCTAATAGAGAAGTTAATAGATTAGATTTAGAAAGATTAGAATTCCATAAAAAAGTAAGACAAGGATATCTTGAACTAGAAAGAAGATTTCCAGAAAGAATCAAAAAAATAGATGCATCTAAATCAATTGATGAAGTTGTAAGTGATTGCTTAAAAATAATTAGAGAATATATTTAATATGTGTTTCCAAGATAAATTGAAATCTACTCAAACTATTGCTTATAAGACTCTTTATAATGCTTTTAATAGTGGAAAAAGAAGTCATATTTATCTAATTAGTGGTGATAGTCATTCTCCTTTAAAAGAAACAGCATTATTTATTGCGAAATCTTTTTTATGTGAGCAAGATGTTTTAGCTTGCGAAAATTGTCATACATGTAAAAGTATTGATAATAAATCTTATCCAGATTTTAAATTTATAAACGAAGAAGGAAATGATATTTTAAAAGATGATATCATTTCACTTCAAGAAGAATTTGCTTTAACTGCTTTAGCTGGTAAAGCAAAAGTATATATTATTCATCTAATTGAAAATGGTGGTGCTTTTGCAATGAATAAACTATTAAAATTTATTGAAGAGCCAAGTGAAGATGTTTATGGAATATTAACCACTAAGAATATTTCTAAAGTATTACCAACTATAATCAGTAGATGCCAAGTTATTAAACTTATTGATATCGATAAAAATGATTTAAAAAATGATTATATTAAAGAAGGCATACCAAATGATGATGCATATATATTAAGTCAATGTGAAAGTAATTTAGAAAAAGGAATTGAATTATATAAAGATGAAAAGTATTCAAAAATAAGAAATAATGTTTTGGATAGTTTTGATTTGATAATAAATAAGAAAGATGATCTTCTATACTATGCGCAACGTAGTATATATCCAATGATTGATAAAAAGAATAATGAATCAATCAAAATATATTTAGATATGTTAAATGCTTATTTACTAGATTATTTATTAGATAGTAAGAATATAACATTTAATACTAAACTGGACATTAATGATAAAGAATATCTTGAAAATGTTATTAGTAAAATAATGATAACACGTTCAAAATTAGATGGTTTCTTAAATGATTCTTTATTATTAGATAGGTTGTTTATTGATATAATTAAAAAGGAGAGATAGATATGAATGAATATTTTGTACCAATAGTATTTGAAAATTCTAGACCATATTTTTTTAGTTGCCCTGATGACAATTTAAATAAAGGAGACAAGGTAGTTGTTGAAACTATTAGAGGTTTAGAGATTGGCGTTGTTGATAAAAAGCCAGAGTTAGTTAGCGAACTTAAAAGTGATTTAGATTTAAAACCTATTATTAGAGTTGCAACTAAAAATGACATTGAAAGATATGAAGAAAATTTAAAACTTTCTATTAGTAGTATTTTGTTTGCTAAAAAGGCTATAGAAGATTTACATCTTGATATGAATTTATTAAAGGTTCAATACACTTTAGATCGTTCAAAAGCTATTTTCATTTATTCTAGCGAAGATAGAGTAGATTTTAGAGAATTATTAAAAATATTAGCTACCCAATTTAAGTGTCGTATTGAATTAAGACAAATCGGCGCAAGAGATAGAGCTAAGATGGTTGGTGGAATTGGGGTATGTGGATTAAATCTATGTTGTACATCCTTTTTAGATAACTTTGATGCTATAACAATTAATATGGCCAAAAATCAATTCTTAGTTTTGAATATTCAAAAATTATCTGGACAGTGCGGGAAATTAATGTGTTGTTTAAGATATGAAGACGAAGAATATACTGAAATTAGAAAATCTTTGCCAAAAATAGGTAGCAGAATAACTTATAATTCTGAACAATATAAAATTACCAATATTAATGTTTTAACCAATCAAATCAGATTAGAGAACGCTTCTAATATTATGGTTGCTCCATTAGAAGATATCGTAGAAATTGTTAAAAAAGGTCAATAATATGGAAGAATTAAGCAATAAACTATATGTAGTAGCTACTCCAATTGGCAATCTTAATGAATTAACTCCAAGAGCAGTGTTTATTTTAAGTAATGTTGATTATATATGTGCCGAAGATACTAGAAATACTTTGAAATTATGCACACATTTTAATATAAAAACCCCATTAGTTAGTTGCCATGAATATAATGAATTCGAACAATCAGATAAGATTATTTTAGATATATTGCATGGTAAAAAAGTAGCTTTAACAAGTGATGCTGGATATCCAGGAATTAGTGATCCTGGCAACATTTTAATTAGAAAAGCTGCAGAAAATAATATTGAAATTGAAGTTATCTCTGGTCCATGTGCTTTGATTAATGGTTTAGTTGGAAGTGGACTTGATACAACACATTTTTATTTCTATGGTTTCTTATCTAATAAGCACAATGATCGTATTAAAGAATTAAAATCTTTAAAAGACAGAAAAGAAACCATAATATTCTATGAGGCACCACATCGTATTCAAGATACATTAATAGATATTAAAGATACTTTTGGGAATAGATACGCCTGTATTGCTAAAGAATTAACAAAATTGCATGAAAAGTATTTAAGAGGCGATGTAGAATCTTTAATTAATCTTTCTTTAAAAGAAGATATAAAAGGTGAAATTGTATTAATTGTTGAAGGCAATCATGAAGAAAATATCGTTTCATTAAGCAATGTAGAGATTATTGATGAAGTAAATAAACTCGTTGATAAAGGTATGTCTACTAAAGATGCAATTAAAGAAGTAGCTAAAAATTTTGATATAAATAAGAATGAAGTATATCGTATATTTCATCAATAAAATTATTTAAATTTTAAATAATATGATAATATTATTTTAAATTATTCATAAGGAAGGAGGATAATATCTTATGAATCAATATAATGCTCATAATATTAAAAGTTTTGCTATCATCGGCCATCAAGGATGCGGTAAAACTAGCCTCGTTGAATCATTGTTATTAAAATCTAAAACAATTGCTTCAAAAGGTAGCGTAGAAGAAGGAACTACAGTTTCAGACTATACTAAAGAAGAAAAAGCAGCTCAAGTCTCAATGTATGCTCCTATTATTCCAATCGAATTTTTAGAAGAAAAGTGTAATTTTATTGATTGCCCTGGATTCTTTGATTTCGAACAAGAAACAAGAAACTCATTAAGAGCTGCTAGAAATGCCGTTTTAGTTATCGATGCTGTTAAAGGAGTAGAAGTTGGAACTAGAAAAGTTTATAAACTAGCTAGAAAATATAATTGTCCAACATTCTTATTCATTAACAAAATGGATAAAGAAAACATCAAATTAGATGAATTATTAGAACAATTAAGAACAAGTTTTGATAAAAGAGCAATTCCATTTACTTGGCCAATTGGACAAGCAGATGAACATAAAGGATATCTTCATTTAGTTGATATGACAGCTTCTATCAATGGTGAAGTATGTGAAATCCCTGCTGAATATAATGATATAGCAAAAGAATTACACCAAAACTTAATTGAAGCTGCTGCAAACTATGACGAAACTATTCTTGATAAATATTTTGGTGGAGAAGAAGTTTCTGTTGAAGAATTATCTATTGCTTTAAAGAAAGCTGTTTATGGTGGTAAATTAATTCCAACAATCTTTGGTTCTGCTAAGAAAGATAGCGGTACTAAAGGTTTATTAAGAATTGTTAAGAAATTTGCTGCTACCGAAGCAGAACCAAAGGTTTTCTTTGAAGATAAATGGTCTAATGAAGTTGATCCAAATGATGTATGCAAGGATGAAGGCCCATTTAGTGCATATGTTTATAATACTGTAGTTGATCCATTTGTTGGAAAGATTAGTTATATTAAAGTTATGTCAGGATCTATTTCAAAAGATCAAACGGTTCAAAATGTTAATAAAGATGTTAAAGAAAGAATTAATAACATCGGTATGATGAGAGGCAAAGATAATATTGAGACTTCTACAATTTGTGCTGGTGATATTGGAGTTCTTATGAAAGTAGCATCTTTAGAAACAGGAGATACTATTTGTGAACCTGGATTAGATATTAAATTTACACCAATTAAAAGAATGGAACCTACTATTTACTTTGGAATGGTAGTTAAGAATAAAAATGATGAAGGTAAGATTACTGAATCATTAAAGAAGATATCAACAGAAGATATTTCAATCGTTGTTACAAGAAACCCAGAATTAAAACAATTATTAGTTGGTTGTCAAGGACAAAGCCATATAGATAATGTTGTTAATAAATTACAAAATGTCTACAATATTGCTGTTGATTTAGAAGATGCAAAAATATCTTATAGAGAAACTATTAAAGGAAATAGCGATGTTGAAGGAAGATATGTAAAGCAATCTGGTGGTGCTGGCAGCTATGGTGTTGTTAATATTAAATTCTCTCATTCTGAAGAAGATTTTGAATTTGTTAATAGCGTATTTGGCGGATCAGTTCCAACCAACTTTATTCCATGTGTTGAAGCCGGTTTAAGAAAGTCTTTAGAACATGGCGTATTAGCTGGATTCCCAGTTATTGGTGTTAAAGCTGACTTATATGATGGTAAATCTCATCCGGTTGATTCTAAACCTCTATCATTTGAAATGGCAGCAAGTTTTGCTTTCAAAGATGGATGTAAGAAAGCGATTCCTACTTTATTAGAACCAATCATGGAAATTAAAGTAGTTGCTCCTAATGAATATATTGGTGATATTATGGGAGACTTAAGTAAAAGAAGAGGCATTATCATGGGTATTGATCCTGATGGTGAAGAACAATATATTACTGCTGAAGTACCTCAATCAGAAGTTACTAAATATATTATTGATTTAAATACTATGACTCAAGCTCAAGCTACATTCAAAATGAAGTTTATTAGATATGATGAAGTTCCTAGTATGTTAGTTGACAAAATAGTTGCAGAAAACAAAGTAGAGGAGTAAAATAAAACCAACCAATAGGTTGGTTTTTATTTCGTATTATGTGTAGTAGAATTAACAAACAATATGAAGATATTGTTTTAAGCATGTATTTGATAAAACTATCAAAATTTGTCAATTTTGAGTGTTTTTTACATGAAATGAATGATCTTTCTAGGATTAAGATATGTTAAAAGGAAGTTGGTTTCCGATTGTTTGTTTTAAACATGATGGAAGTGTTCATAGATCTTGGAATAAAACTCTAGTTATTTATGAAGATGATAAAATACTAGTTTTAGGTAATGATGATGCAATGGTATTTGAAAGCGATGGGAGAAATTGGAAGGTAAGAGAACCAGCTATTACAATCTTTTTTAAGAATAAATGGTATAACGTTATTGCAATGATTAAAGATGATGGAATTAAATATTATGTCAATATTGCTTCTCCATATACTTTAGTTGATAACAATATCTGTTATATTGATTATGATTTGGATGTTTCATTAAAACCTTCTAATCCATTAAGAATACTAGATGAGCATGAATATTATTCTCATTATGAAGAGATGAGATATGGAAAAGAGATTGATTATCTTATTAAAAATGGATTGTATGAAGTATTAAATTTTGCATTAAAACATACTTTTCCATTTGAAGATGATAAGATAGCTAAACTATATAATGAGTTTTTAAAACTGAAAGGAGATAAAAATGGAATATAAATTTATTTCAAAAAGTAATGATGAAACTATTCAATTTGCTAGTAAATTTGTCAAATTTTTATCAAAACAAGATGTTTTAGTAATGGATGGAGATTTAGGAGCAGGTAAAACTTGCTTTGCTAAAGGAATTGGTAAAGGGTTAAATATCAAAGATACAATAATCTCTCCAACATTTAATATAGTTAGATGTTATTTTGATGGAGATATACCTTTCTATCATATTGATGCTTATAGATTAGAAGGAAATTCTTTTCCAATCGGTTTAGAAGAATATTTAGAAGGAGATGGGATATGTTTGGTAGAATGGGCTAGTTATATTCCTACCATGATTCCTTCTTCACACCTTAAAATAAATATTAAAATTATTGATGAAAATACAAGAGAATATACTTTTATTAGTCATGACGAACATTATGATAAAGTATTAGAAAGGATTAAAAATGAGTTATAGTTTGATTATTGATACTACTAGTAAATATTTAGTTATTGGATTAGGAAAAGATAATAAAGTTATTGATGAAACTAAATATGAATGTTGGCAAAGACAAAGCGAATTTGCTGTTTTAGAGATTTCTAAAATCCTTTCTAAGAATAATATTGATGTTGATGATATTGATCAGATTATTGTTTCAAAAGGGCCTGGAAGCTATACTGGCGTTAGAATAGGACTTACTATTGCAAAAGTATGGTCTATAACTAAAACTGTCAAAATTAAAGCAATTTCTAGTCTTAGAGCATTAGCAGGTCTAGATAAAAAGATTGCTTTATTAGATGCGAGAAGTAATAGATATTATATTGGCATTTATGATAATGAGAAAGTTATATTAGAAGATTGCATTAAAGAGATTGATGAAGTTAAAGAATTAATTCATAAATATTCTGAATATGAAGTTGTTGGAGAAGTTGAAGGATTAGGGTTAGAAAACAAAGAAATTAATTATTCTTCTAATATGTTAGAAATTGCTAATATAAGTGAAGAAGTTAAAGATATAGATCGACTAATTCCAACATATTTAAAAGAGGCTTATTAATGGAAATAAGAGAATTATCAATTAATGATATTGATTCTATTATTGATATCGAAAAAGATATCTATTTAGAAGCGTGGAATCAAAAACAATATATAGAAGAGGTAAAAACTAACAAATTTGCCCATTATTTTGTATTAATTGATAATTTAAAGATTATTGGATACTATGGTGTTTGGATTGTTAATGATTATGCAACTATTACTAAAGTAAGCATTCATAAAGACTATCAAGGTAATGGATTATCAAAAATCTTAATGACACATTTAATTAATTATTGTATCGACAATAAATGTGATGTTATTGATCTTGAAGTTAGAGTTAGCAATATTAAAGCAATTAACTTATATACATCGTTTGGATTTGAGAATGTTAATTTAAGAAAGAATTATTATTCAAATCATGAAGATGCCTTATTAATGGTTAGAAAATTAAAGGAGAGTGGAGATTATGAAAGAATACATATTAGCGCTTGAAAGTAGTTGTGATGAGACTGCTTGTTCAATAATTAAATTAGATGGAACATTACTATCTAATATTGTTTCTAGTCAAATTGATACTCATACTTTATATGGCGGAGTTATGCCAGAAATTGCTAGCAGATTGCATATAGAAAATATTAATTTTGTTATAAAAGAAAGCTTAGATAAAGCAAATATTCAATTAGATGAAATTGCTGCAATCGCAATAACTAGTGGACCTGGATTAATTGGTGCGTTACATGTTGGTTTACAAGCCGCTAAAACACTTGCTTTAACACTAAATATACCTCTAATTCCTGTTCATCATTTAGTTGGGCATATCTATGCTAATTCATATGTAAAAGAAAACAAATATCCATGTCTTGCTATTGTTGTTAGTGGAGGACATACGGAACTTGTTTATATGAAGAAAGAATTTGATTTTGAAATAGTTGGATCTACTACTGATGATGCTATTGGTGAAGCTTATGATAAAGTTGCTAGGATATTAGGTCTTGGTTATCCTGGTGGCCCTAAAATAGATAAAGCAAGCAAAGAAGGAAAAGATATTTATAAACTTCCATATCCTCATGCTAATGGAAAATATAACGTTTCATATAGCGGACTTAAGACATATGTAAATAATTTTGTTCATAACACAAAAGCTAAAGGCGAGGATATTAATATAAACGATATGGCTTGTTCTTTTCAACATCGCGCAATTGAAATGATAGTTGATAAAGCAATGGATGTTATCGAAGATTATGATGTTAAACAAGTTGTAGTAGCTGGAGGAGTTGCGGCTAATTCCTATTTAAGAGAATTAATCAGTAAAAGAATGGAAAAATATAACGATATAGAGCTTGTTTTACCACCTTTATGGTGTTGTGGAGATAATGCAGCAATGATTGCTAAAGCCGGTTTATCTTTATATAAGAGAAACTATTTTGCTTCTTTAGATTTATCAGCAAAACCTTCTTGGTCATTATTGGATTATAAAGTAAATGAATAAAAGTGCTAAATTGATAGTTAAAAACTCTATTGTATTATCATTGTATGTTATTCTTACAATCTTTTTACCAACTATTAGTTTTGGACCGCTTCAAATTCGTATATCTGAACTATTAATGTTTTTAATTTTAATTGATTATAGATATACTTGGGGACTATGTTTTGGAGTGGTGATAGCTAATTTATTTTCGCCTCTTGGATTATTAGATTGTTTATTTGGAGGATTAGCAACATTAGTTTTCTTATTAACAATGATATTTATTAATAATAGATTGCCTAAATATTCAGCTATATTATTAGTAATATTTGGTACTTTATATAATAGTGTATGTGTTAGTTTAGAATATTATTTTATTTTAAGCTATCCATTTTGGTTAAGTTTTGTTGAAATTATAATTAGTGAATCTGTTATCTTAATTATTGGATATATTGTATATAGATATATATCAAAGCAAGAAAGATTATTAGAAATAATAAGAATATAAGTAGTGAAGAAATTGAACTAGAACTTAAAAAACTGTCAAATTTGAATGAAAATAGTCAAATTTATGATGTTTTATTAAGTTTAGTATAGATAAGTATTTAAATATATATGAAGCTAAAGAAGATATAGAAGTGTAAAATGAAATATTAAAATTACGCAAAAATAATAAGTAATTATTGAAAATATTAATCTTATTAATATAATTAATACATAGCGTTAATAAATGATGAAGTATTAAACTGGCTTATAGAGAGTTCCTAAGGGTGAAAAAGGAATAGCAAAGAAATATGGATAACACATTTTAGCTACCGTTAACTTGGTTATAAGTTTAAATTAAGTGCACTAGAGTGAATTTGGATGGTACCGCGGGATAAAAAATATCTCGTTCCAACAATTTTTACTCTTTTTTTATTAATTTTAGGAGGATATATTATGCTAGAATTTAAAACAATTAGAGAATTATATGATATTTCATATTCTGGAGATCAAATTGAGAAAGATTCAATTGATTATGTTGAATTAGAAGGATGGGTTAGAACTAATAGATTTAATGGATCTGTTGGTTTTATCGAATTAAATGATGGTACTTATTTTAAGAATGCTCAATTAGTTTATGAGCCTAACTTAGAGAATATTGAAGAAGTATCTAAACTAAATAGTGGTAGTGCAATAAATATTACTGGTAAATTAATTTTTACTCCAGAAGCTAAACAACCATTTGAGATTAAGGTTAATTTATTGAAAGTTGAAGGTAGTGTTGATGAAGATTACCCGCTTCAAAAGAAAAGACATTCTTTTGAATATCTAAGAGAAATATCTCATTTAAGACCAAGAACTAATACATTTAGTGCAGTATTTAGAGTAAGATCAGTATTATCTATGGCTATTCATGAATTTTTCCAAAACCAAGGATTCGTTTACGTTCATACTCCTTTAATCACTAGTAATGATTGTGAAGGAGCTGGAGAAGAATTTATAGTTACTACAAGAAGTGATGGTAAATATGATCAAGATTTCTTTGGTAAAAAGGCTGGTTTAACTGTATCTGGTCAATTAAACGCCGAAGCATATGCTTTAGCGTTTAGAGATGTTTATACTTTTGGACCAACTTTTAGAGCTGAACACAGTAACACTGTTAGACATGCTGCAGAATTTTGGATGATTGAACCAGAAATTGCTTTTGCTGATTTAGAAGATGATATGGATTTGATTGAAGATACAATTAAATATTGCATTCAATATGTTTTAGAAAACGCCACAGAAGAAATGAAATTCTTTGATTCGATGATTGAACCTGGAATTATTGCAAAACTAGAAGGCATAGTAGCAAAAGATTTTGCTAAGATGACATATACAAAAGGAATTGAATTATTACAAAAAGCCGTCAAAGAAGGTCATGTATTTGAAAATAATGATATTGTTTGGGGTATGGATTTACAAAGTGAACATGAAAGATATTTATGTGAAACTATCGCTAATGGACCACTATTTTTAACTGATTATCCTAAAGATATAAAAGCTTTCTATATGCGTTTAAATGACGACAATAAGACTGTTGCAGCAGCTGATTTACTAGTTCCTGGTGTTGGGGAGATGGTTGGTGCAAGTCAAAGAGAAGAAAGATATGAATATCTAGATAAACGTATGGATGAACTTCATATGAATAAAGAAGGATTACAATGGTATTTAGATTTAAGAAGATTTGGCGGTTGCAAACACGCTGGATTTGGCATTGGATTTGAAAGATTATTAATGTATATTACTGGAATTGGTAATATAAGAGACGTTATTCCATTTGCTAGAACATTTAAGAATTTAGAATATTAATATGCGTAGTGAATTAGAGAAAATTAAATCTACTAAAAGAGTAAATATACTTTTAATTGTTATATTGGTTTTATTAATAGGATATTTTTTAGTTAGTCTCATAGGTATTATTTAATGGATTATAAAACATTTGTATTTTTTGATAATGAATTTGTTTGCACACAAAATGGATGCTATCCAATTCAAGTATCATTTGAAGCTAAAGAATGTAAAAGCAAAAAATTTAAAGATATTGGATTATTTAATAAATTTATTAAACCGAGATCACCAAAAGTTATTACAAAATATTTCATTAGATATACAGGTATTACATATGACTATTTAAAAGAACATGGATTACCTAGAAAAGAAGTTAAAAAAGCGACTATAGAATATTTTAAAAGTTTTGATTTAGATACTACTTTATTTATCGGTTGGGATATATACAATGATTTAGAATCATTCAATGTATTAACAAAATCTTTAAGATTTAAACTTAAAAAAGTTAATTTTCTGGATTTAAGTCCAATATATCAAAAATTAAGAAAAGATAAGAATCGAACTAAACTAGCTCTTGCTTGTTCAACCTATGATTTGCAATCAAAGGATTGGCATGATGCTAGTGTAGATGCACATATGACATATTTATTATTTACTAAAATAAATGAAGAAATAGGATTAAATAAAATAATCAAAGGAAATGTATTTAATTATAAAAAATAGCCAAATATGGCTATTTTTTATCTTTTTCATCATTATCTTCGATATTAGTATTGAAGTAATTAACGGCTCTATTTTTAACGCGAATTATTTTAGCTTTGAGAATTAATGAATTCTTAAATGTTTCAATAATTAATGTTAATAGAACAATTAGTTCAATATATGTTGCATATCCAATTAGATCAAGATGGAAAACACTTCTTTTTGTTAATACTGGCCAATCTACTGGGAAATTATCAAAGAAGAAGAATTTAGATTTAGGAGACTCTAATTTGAATTTTAAATCATCAATTACTACTTTAACTAGTTGATAATCATTTTGATATTTAAATCTAATAATTAATACAAATGCTAATGAGACAATAAATGCTATTCTAATATACCATCTATTCTTATAATAGAATTCTCTGATTTCTTTTTTGATAGTATATTTAATTACATCTTTAGGTGTAGATAATAGTTGATATTTACACATATCATATAAATACATATCTATTTCTTTTGCTTTCCTTTTAGAATATTTTTGAATTGATTCAACAATAATTCCAAGTAATACAACAAATAATAATAGAACTACTAATATTACACTGATGAATTTTTTGCTATCATCACTAACCGCTAAAAAGTTATTCATCTATTTCGCCTCCATTTTCTTTAAATGGATTTAACATATCTAATGCTCTTTTACGATATTCAGCTAATTTGACCATTTTTTGATCATTTTTGTCTAAATCTTTGCCATAGAAGAATAATATTACTGATTTAATTTCTAATACTAAGTGTTGAATTAAACCAAAAACAAGTAAAAAAGCATAACAAACAAGGATGACTGGAAGTCTTACTATAAACCATAATCCTTTAATTAAATATTTTAATAATTCAATCATTATTTTACTTTGACCTCTTCTTTATTAAAGAATAATTTATATAAACCATACCCCATAGGTGGCAATAAGAGTAATAAATAAGCTGTTATATGTTGATAACTTAAATCTAAAGATTCATATGTTTTTAATAAAGGTAATGTGATAACTAAGAATACACCAACTTGAATCATTAATATTATTTGTGGCTTTTCAGTTTGTTGATAACCATATAAAACAAGAGGAATAACTGAAATTATAGATAAAATCGAAATAAAGAATATAATTGCTTCTTTTTCAAATGGGAAGAATGCAACTATAAAACCTATTATACTAATAAGAATAATAAAGAAAGATGGTTTATCAGTCTTTTTAACTTCAATTTTTAGTTTCTTTAAAGAAGATTTAGTTGCAATATGAACCATAAATGCTTGTGCAAAACAATAGATTAATAAGAAACCTAAACCAAGATAAGCGTTGCTTCCTTCAAAATGTAAAATTGTTTGCATCCAATAAATAACATCAAATTTGGCTATTTTCTTCAATAATAAAGCTGAAATAAAGAATAATCCAAACTCTACAATAGTTAAAATGTATACAATACTTGTTCCATCTAGATTATTTTTAACTGCTAATCCATAAGCAATTCCTACAGAAATCGTTGGAAGGATGTATAATAAAGCACTATTAAAATCAATAATTGAACAAATTAATAGTGATGCAACAGCAAAAATAAAAGAATATCTAATATCAGTTTTTAATGATAGCATTGCACTGAAGAATGGAACCATAAATAGAATAGCTATATCTATTCCAACTCCTACTTGAAATCTTAATAATAATGTTGCAATAACATGTGCGGCTGTAGTGAGCCCACAAAGTACAATTGATCTTGTTTTACTCATAGTCTTTTACCTCATAAAAATTTTAGCATTTTCATATATAAAAGTAAATTTTATATTTACTTTAATAATAATGTTCATGTCCTTTAATAGGTACATATTTCATGGTAAAATATTAGCGATGAAAACGTATCTAGAAAGTCTTAATGAAGGACAGCTTAATGCGGTAACTACCACAAGCCAATATGCCAGGGTAATTGCTGGAGCTGGAAGCGGTAAAACTAAGGTTTTAACTAGCCGCATTATTTATTTAATTGATGAATTAGGAATTAATCCTAATCGTATTTTAGGTTTTACATTTACTAATAAAGCCGCAAAAGAAATGAAGGATAGAGTAGCAAAAGCATTAGATGGGATTAATACATCTAATATTTCTACATATCATTCTTTTTGCAATAAATTATTAAGAGAAGATATTAATTTAATTGGATTCACTAGATCTTTTGTAATTATAGATGAATCTGATCAAACAGATATTATTAAAGAAATTAAAAAAGAATATGATGAATTTAAGCAATTAAAAGTTAATGATTTGATTAGCTATATAAGTCATTGTAAAACATATAATATCGTTCCAAAAGATGCTCTAGATGATTTAAATGAAGAAGGAAAATCAACAATACCAGCAAGAATATATCAAGATTATTGCAAATATCTTAAAGAACATAACTATCTTGATTTTGATGATTTAATTATTTATAGCGTTGAAGTACTTAGCAAAAATGAACATATAAGAAATAAGTGGCAAGATAGATTTGATGCTATATTAGTTGATGAATTTCAAGATACTGATAATCTACAATATGATTTATTAAAACTTTTAGTTAAACCTTCTACAACTATTTTCGTTGTAGGAGATCCAGATCAAACCATATACACATGGAGAGGGGCTAACGTTGATATTGTTTTTGATTTTACTAATGATTTTAAAGGCGTTCAAGATTATGTATTAAACGTTAATTATCGCTCGACATCATCAATACTAGATTGTGCAAATGCTTTAATTAAAAATAATAAAAATCGTATTGAAAAAGATTTGATTAGCAATAACTCGGTTGGTTCAAAACCTTTATTATTTAATGGTGTAAGTCAAGATGTTGAAGCTGATTATATTGCTTCTAAGATTCAAAAATCAATTTCAGAATATAATCTTAAATATAAAGATTTTGCTATTTTATATCGTTCTAATTATTATTCGGGCATGATTGAAAGAGCACTAATTAAGCTTAGAATTCCATATGAGATTTATGGAAACTATAAATTCTATGAAAGAAGAGAAATTAAAGATTGTATGTCTTATTTAAGATTAATATGTAATTATGATGATCCTGTAGCTTTTATTAGAATCATAAATGTTCCAAGAAGAGGAATAGGACAAAAGACTTTAGATAATATTATTTGTTGTGCTAAAGAAGAAGGAATATCATATTTTGAATATTGCAAAAAGAATTATAAAACTGGTAATATTGCAGAATTTGTACAAATAATTGACAAATTTGCTATAAAATCACAAGATGAGAACATTAATTTTGGTGATTT
>DCJD01000012.1:124451-125684 GCA_002317215.1 Caryophanales bacterium UBA1709
GATAATATTCATGAATTATCCAACATTTTATTTAATGCTCAAGCTCAAGATCCAGAAACAACATTAGCTCAAACTATATCAGATTTAACATTATATAGCGCTCAAGATAGTATTAAGGATGATAATGCTGTTAAACTAATGACAGTTCACACTGCGAAAGGCTTAGAATTTCCTTATGTATTTGTAGCAGGACTATCTGATGGAGTATTTCCTACATCAAGAGCTATATGTGCTGCTGTAGCAGGTCATTATAATGCTATTGAAGAAGAAAGAAGATTAGCGTATGTTGCATTTACAAGAGCACAAAAGAATCTATTTTTAACATATAATACTGGATATTCATATGTTAATGGGAAAAATCTTGATGGTTCAATGTTTATAAAGGAGATTGAAAAGTATATAAATATTAATAAAACGCCTCTTTATGAGCCTAAAAAATATAAAATTGATGATTTATATAGTGGAGATGATGAAAAAACTGTTGAAATAGTAAATAAATCTAAATTTATTAGTAATGTCGAATATAGACCAGGTAATATGGTTAAACATGTAAAATTTGGAAAAGGCATTGTTATTAATGCTGATGATGACTATGTTACAATAGCATTTGAAGATGTGAAAGTTGGCGTAATGAAAGTAAATAAAAAGTTTAATGGACTTAGTAAGGAATAATTATGGATACACAAATTGAAAGAATCTATGAATTAAGAAAGTTATTAGAAAAGTATTCTTATGAATACTATGTTTTAGATAATCCAACAGTTAGCGATGCAGAATATGATCGCTTAATGCAAGAATTAATTAGTTTAGAAGAACAAAACCCTAATATTGATAGTAGTTCATCGATTTCTAAAAGAGTTGGTGGAAAAGTATTAGATGAATTTGAAAAGATTAAACATAAACGAATGATGCTTTCTTTAGGCAATGCTTTTAATGAAGAAGACTTAAGAGCTTTTGATAAAAGAGTTAAAGAATTATCTGGATTAAATAATATTGATTATGTTTGTGAATTAAAGATAGATGGATTAGCAATGGCAGTTCAATATAATAATGGCGTCATTGAATATGGAGCAACTAGAGGAGACGGGAATATTGGTGAAGTCGTTACAGAAAATGTAAAAACTGTTCGTGATATTCCTTTATCCATTAATGAAAATAAAGAAATTGAAGTTCGTGGCGAAGTATATATGTCTAAACATGTTTTAGATAAGTTAAATAAGAAAAAAGAAGCAA
>DCJD01000012.1:125766-126210 GCA_002317215.1 Caryophanales bacterium UBA1709
GCTGAACGTTCTTTATCTAATTTTATGTACTATTTTGTAAATGCTAGTGATTTCAATATTCGTTATCATAGTGATGCATTACTTAAATTAAAAGAACTTGGTTTTACGGTAAATCCAAATTATCGAGTTTGCCATGGAATTGATGAAGTTTTATCTTATATAGAAGAATATACTAAGATTAGACCTACTCTTGGCTATGATATTGATGGTATCGTTATTAAAGTAAACGATATGAGTTTATATGATGAGATTGGATATACTGTAAAAACTCCTAAATGGGCAATTGCATATAAATTTCCACCAGAAGAGGTTACTACAAGATTAAAAGATATTATATTTACAGTTGGTAGAACAGGAAAAATTACTCCTAACGCTGTTTTAGAACCTGTTAGAGTAGCTGGAAGCGTTGTAAGTAGAGCAACATTACATAATGAAGATTTTGTT
>DCJD01000012.1:126295-158808 GCA_002317215.1 Caryophanales bacterium UBA1709
GCTCCAATTATTAATAGAAGAAATGGATTAGAGATTAAATTTAAAATGGCAGAATTTTGCCCAATTTGTGGTTCAAAACTTATCAGAAGAAATGATGAAGCGGCACATTTCTGCACTAATGATAATTGTGATAGGAAAAATATTGAGAAAATAATCCATTATTGTTCAAAAGATGCATTAGATATTGAAGGATTAGGAGATAAAATAATTGAAAATTTCTATAATATTGGTGTTTTAAAGAATATCAATGATATTTATTTATTATCAAACTATAAAGATAAAATTATACAACTAGATGGTTTTGGTGAAAAATCTATTAATAATATTCTAAATTCGATTGAAGAATCTAAGAAAGCAAGTTTAGAAAAGCTATTAGTAGGATTAGGAATCAAAGAAGTTGGAGTTAAAGGTGCTAAAATTCTTGCTAAGAAATTTAGAAACATAGATCAAATAGGTGTAGCAAGTTTAGAAGATTTGACAAATATCAACGATATAGGACCTGTAATGGCTTCATCCATATACAATACATTTAGAAATGAAGAATTTAGAAATTTAATTCAAAATTTTAGATTTTATGGAGTAAATTTTGATTATTTAGGTTCTGAAGAAATAGTGGATGAATCAAATCCTTTCTTTAATAAAACATGTGTTTTAACTGGAACTTTATCTAGTATGGGCAGAAATGAAGCTAGCGCTATATTAGAGTCTAAAGGGGCTAAAGTAAGTGGAAGCGTATCTAAAAAGACTGATTTTGTTATTTGTGGTATAGATGCTGGTAGCAAATTAACAACTGCTCTATCTCTTGGCGTTAGAGTAATATATGAAGAAGAATTCTTAGAAATGATTAAATAATGATTAAATTTGACGATTTTAAGCTCAATAAAGACGATTTTATCTTAATTGGAGTAAGTGGGGGAAGTGATTCAATGTCCCTTTTAGATATGATATATAACTTAGGATATAAGATAGTTGTATGTCATGTTAACTACCATAAAAGAGATAGCGCTTTACGAGATCAAAAAATAGTAGAGCAATACTGTGCAACACATAGTATTGATTTTCATTTGTTTGACTGTTTTGATTCGTCAAATAATTTTCAAGATTATGCAAGAGATGTTAGATATAATTTTTTTAAGAAAATATATGATGAATATAATTGCCAAGCCTTAATGCTTGCACATCAATTAAATGACAAGATAGAAACATATTTATTTAAGAAAAACAGAAATAGTATTGGGAGATCATTATCTATAGAAATTGAAGAAAATATATATGGTATGAGAACGATAAGACCTTTATTAGATATTTTTAAAATCGATTTGGAAAAATACTGTGCTACACATAGTATTAAATATGGAGTTGATGAAACAAATCTAAGTGATCATTATTCTAGAAATAAAATCAGACATAATATTGTTGATAAAATGGATCATAACACATTAAATGAATTAATTTTACAGATGAATGATGAATGCGAAAAATGGAACGATAATTACAGCAAAATAACATCAAAAATAACTGAAAATACGACAAAATGTGATTATTTTGAACAATTATCATACATTGAAAAGAAAATATTGGTATGTGAATTAATCAATCAAAATTGTCCTTTTTTAGCTAATAATATGAAAGGTGGAATTATTGATAATATTATATCTAAAATTCAAAAGGATTTAGATAAAAATATTGCTAATGATTTAATATTTGAATGCAAAAATGATAATAAAATGATTGTAAAAAACGATGATAAAATTTGCTGTGTTAATACTATACAACACATAGTAAGTCAAACGTTTAATAGCGTTAGAGATTTACCTACTAACATTTTTGAAATTAGAGAAAATGATGATAAAAAATATGGAATTAATTTAAAAGAAGAAGATTTTCCTTTAACATTAAGATCATATACTTTGAGCGATTTTATTCTTTTAAAAGATGGAAAACACCAAAAAGTTAATCGTTTATTTATTAATAAAAAAATACCTATATATTTAAGAAATTCAATTCCTTTATTAGTGAATAAAAATAACGAAATTTTATTTATTTATGGACTATATCGTAGATATAGCCGAAAATTATTGAAAAACAATGTTTATATGCTAAAATATCACAGATAAATCTGAATTTACAATATAATTGTAAAAGGGAGGTTAATTATGAATCAAAAAAATAAAAATAAAACATCATTATCATTTATTTGGCCTTATATAGTCGCAATAGGAATCATTGTTTTATGCGTAATATTATTTTTGAACGGATCAGCAAATACTAAGAAAGTATTTAATACTTATGCAGAATTAAAAACTGCTCTAGAATCAGCTGATATTCAATCTATTGTTATTGAAGAAAATGAAACAATATTAAATATTAGTGGTTCTTATAAGCTAGATGGTATTTTATATAAGTTCACAAGCGAATTGCCAGTTATCGATTTTGGAACTGGTAATGGAGTTGTCGCTACAAAAGAACAAGTTTATAATGAATTATATACTTTAGGTGCAGATAAAATAACTCTAAAATATGCCTTTGGTACATCAATTTGGACCACTTTACTAATCTATGTTTTACCAACTGTTTTAACCATTGTTTTTATCTTTGTTATATTAAACAAAATCGGTGGAAAAGGATCAGATAACTCAAGAGCATTTGATTTTGGAAAAAGTCCAATGAAAAACGTTTCTAATCCAAATGTTAAATTTAGTGATGTAGCTGGTTGTGAAGAAGAAAAGACTGAAATGGCAGAAATAGTTGATTATCTAAAAAATCCAACTAAATTTGCTTTGATGGGAGCTAGAGTTCCTAAAGGAATTATTTTAACAGGTTCACCAGGTACTGGAAAAACTTTACTAGCAAAAGCAGTAGCAGGAGAAGCAGGAGTTCCTTTCTTCTTTATTAGTGGTTCAGATTTTGTTGAAATGTTTGTTGGTGTTGGTGCTAGCAGAGTAAGAGATATGTTTAATCAAGCAAAGAAGAATCGTCCATGTATTATATTCATCGATGAAATCGATGCAGTAGGCAGACAAAGAGGAACTGGATTAGGTGGAGGTCATGACGAAAGAGAACAAACACTTAACCAATTACTAGTTGAAATGGATGGCTTTGCTGATAATTCTGGAATTATTGTAATAGCAGCAACTAATAGAATAGATATTCTTGATCCAGCCTTATTACGTCCAGGAAGATTTGATAGACAAATTATTGTTTCAATGCCAGATAAGAAAGGTAGAGAAGAAATTCTTAAAGTTCATGCTAGAAATAAACCAATAGATGAAAAAGTTGAATTAAGTGTTGTAGCAACAAGAACACCTGGTTTTAGTGGTGCTGAATTAGAAAATGTTTTAAATGAAGCAGCTATTCTTGCTGTTAGAAACAATAAGAAAGTTATTGATATGGGTGACATAGATGAAGCTATAGACAGAGTTATGTCAGGACCTGCTAAAAAATCTAAAATAATGAGCGAAAAAGAAAGAAAACTTGTTGCTTATCATGAGGCCGGTCATACAATTGTCGGTTTAAATCTTGATAGTGCTATGAAGGTACAAAAAGTAACTATTATTCCACGTGGCGAAGCTGGTGGTTATGTTTTAATGATGCCAGATGATGACAGATTCTTAGTTACAAAGAATGAATTAATGGAACAAATTAGTGGATTGCTTGGAGGCAGAATTAGTGAAGAAATTTTCTTCAAAGATGTTACAAGTGGAGCACAAAATGATATTGAAAAAGCAACTAAAATTGCAAGACAAATGGTTACTAATCTTGGCATGAGTGCTTTAGGTCCTATTCAATATGAACAACCAGAAGGAAATGTATTTTTAGGTAGAGATTATGCACATTCATCAAGAAATATAAGTGGTGAAGTTGCATACGAAATCGATAAAGAAATTAAAAAAATTATGGATCAATGTATGGAAACAACTAGAAAAATTATTTCCGATAACAAAGATAAAGTTACTTTAATAGCGGAAACATTGTTAGTTAAAGAAACTTTAACATACGAAGATATTCAAAAACTATTAAAAGACGGAAAGCTTGAATAATTATGGATTGTATATATCGTTGTGTCTTAAATAAAGGCAAAATAAGAATCTTTTTAGCAGATTGTAGTGATTCATGCAAAACAATATGTGAAAAGCACAATCTTAATTTTGCTGCATCAGATTGTTTGTCTAGAGTTCTTTCTGTAGGTGCAGTAATGGGAATTATGCAAAAATATGGTAATTTAACAATAAAAATTGATTCAAATGGTCCATTAAAAGGTTTACTTGTTGATGCAGATTGTGACGGAAATATAAGAGGATTTGTTTTGAATTCTAATGTTAATGAATCTTTAACTTGCAAGGAAGCCATCGGAGATCTTGGGATACTTACAGTAATAAAAGATTTCGGTATGAAAAGAACTTTTTCTGGACAAGTAGAACTTCAATCAGGCGGTATAGGAGACGATTTTAGTTATTATTTTAACGAATCAGAACAAGTCCCTAGTGTAGTTGCAGTTGGCAGTTCTATAGAAGATCATAGATTTTATAGTGGGGCATTAATTGTTCAATTAATGCCAGGTTATAAAGAAGAAGATACAATGTATGTTGAACATTTTGCTAAACAATGTCCAAAGATTACTGACATTATTAAAATAGAAGATAAAAAGGCCGCTTTAGAAGAATTATTTCCAGAAATAGAAATACTATCAACTCATGAAGTACATTTTAAATGTAATTGTTCTAAAGAACGTTTTATTAATGGCCTTGCTACTATTAGTAAAGATGAAATAGTTGATATTATTAATGAAAATAAAGATATTGAATTAAAATGTCAATTTTGCAATGAAAAATACGTTTTATCTATAGATGATGTAAAAGAAAGCTTAAAAATTAGAGAATCTATGGAGAAAGAACAATGTTAATATCTTTTAGTTTAATATATTTTCTTTTATTAGGATATTTAACATATTTATCTGTTTTTAAATTAGATAGCAAAAGGAGACTAATTGTTAAAATTATCGAGGCAGCATTATTTATAGTAATGTTTTTTGCTTTTAGCAAAGTTACATATACTTCTAATCAAAGATTATATATATGCTATTTAGGGGCTTTAATATCATCATTTTTAGGCGATTTAATGCTTGGACTATTTAATTATTATGATAAATTAGATCAAAAATACTTTATATTTGGCACTTTATTATTCTTTTTAGCTCAAATTTTCTATATTGGTTATTTTGCTTTTGCTAATGGTTTTATATTTAATGTTTTATATATTTCATTGCCATTTATATCATATATAACTTTAATTATTGTTTTAGAAAAAATAAAAGTAAGTAAAAAAATAATACTAATATCAAGTACATATTCTCTTGGTGTAAGTGGAATGTTTACGGCTGGTCTTGTATATAGTTTAACTACCAATACTATTCTTATTCCTTTTGCAGCATTTATGTTTTTAATTAGTGATTTTACATTAGCCATTAAATATTTCTATAAAGGTAAAAAGGTTTCAATAACCATTTTAACTACCGTTTCTTATTTTTTAGCACAATATTTATATATCTTATATTTAGTTTAAAATGCTCAAAATTAGTCAAATTTGTTTAAAAAATAATATAATTAGTGGTCCTATGGCCGGCATTTCTAATCCAGCTTATAGATCGATTTGTATAGAAAATAAGGCAGGATTAGTAGTAAGCGAAATGATTAGCGATAAAGCGATATGCTATAGAAATAAAAAGACATTAGAAATGCTTAAGGTTTACGAAAATGAACATCCTATCGCTATTCAATTATTTGGTAGTGATCCTATAACGATGGCAAAAGCTGCTAAATATATTGAGGAGAATACAAACGCTGATATTTTAGATATTAATATGGGGTGTCCTGTTAATAAGGTAATAAAGGCCGGAGCAGGATGTAAATTAATGTTAGATGAAGAATTAGCTTATAATATAGTAAAAAGTGTTAAAAACGCTATAAAATTGCCAATTACAGTTAAATTTAGATTAGGATATGATGATGAACATATCAACGTTGTAAGTTTTGCTAAGAAAATGGAAGAAGCAGGTGCTGATGCTATTAGTATACATGCCAGAACAAGAGCAATGATGTATAGTGGCAAAGCAAAATGGGAATATATTAAATTAGTTAAAGAAGCTGTTAATATACCAGTAATTGGGAACGGAGACATTAAAACTCCAGAAGATGCCAAAAGAATGTTAGATGAAACTAATTGTGATGGAATAATGATTGCAAGAGCAGCTGTAGGAAATCCTTGGATATTTCAAAATATAGAGAATTATTTAGAAAATAAACCATTATTTCAACCTTCTTTAGAAGATTGTAAAAAAATGTGCTACGAGCACGCTAAAAGGCTTGTAGAACACGAATTTAGTGAGCATATAGCAATATCTCAAATGAGAGGTATTGTTGGACATTATTTTGTCGGTTTTAATGGATCTAGTAAGATAAGAGAGAGACTAAATAGTGTAGATTCATTAGAAGAATTAAAAAATATATTAGATAGCATTGAAATATAGTCTATTAAGACTATAATTAATATGAACTTATTAAGAACCGTAGAGATAGAAGGAATCGATGAAACGGTAGCAACCCATTTGTAAATGAAGGTGCTTTTCCTCAGCAAGTTTAGCTTGAACAATAAGGAAGTAATTATTAACTAAGCTTCCTTTTGCGGAAGTTTTTTCATTTTATAGGAGGATATTAGATATATGAAAAGATTATTCACAAGTGAATCAGTAGGTGCTGGACATCCAGATAAAGTATGTGATCAAATTAGTGATGCAATACTTGATGAATGTTTAAGAAGAGATCCAAATGCTCATGTAGCATGCGAATCTTTTGTTACAAAACAATTTGTATTAGTTAGTGGAGAAATTAGTGGAAATAGCAATATAAGTGGTATTGATTATGAAGGTATTGCTAGAAAAGTTATCAGAGATATAGGCTACACCACAGAAGAAAGTGGCATAAATCCAGACACATGTGAAGTACTTGTAAAGATTAACGAACAAAGTGGTGATATTGCTATGGGTGTAGATAGAGACGGCGCAGGAGACCAAGGGATGATGTTTGGGTTTGCGACTAAAGAAACAAAATCTTATATGCCTTTAGCTATTTATCTATCACATCAAATGATGAAAAAGGCAGATTTATTAAGAAAAAGTGGCAAATTTGTCAATTCTTTACCAGATATGAAATGCCAAGTTACTGTAGATTATACTGATTATGCTAAACCAATTGTTACGACAGTAGTATTTTCAGCACAACATAAGGCTGATGCTAATTTAGATGAATTTAAAGCTTATATTAAAGAAAACATAATAAATGTTGTATTAAAAGAAAACGGCTTCAATTATGATGATATTGAGGTTTATATTAATCCAACAGGAAGATTTTCAATCGGTGGTCCTTTAGGAGATACAGGTTTAACTGGAAGAAAAATAATTGTTGATACTTATGGTGGATATTGTGGACACGGTGGTGGTGCTTTTAGCGGAAAAGACCCTACAAAAGTAGATAGATCAGCAGCATATATGGCTAGATATATTGCTAAAAATGTTGTTGCAGCAGGATTAAGCGATAAAATCGAGATTCAATTAGCTTATGCTATAGGACAAAAAGATCCAGTTTCTGTAACATTTAAAACATTTGGTACAAGCCACGTAAGTGATGATATTATATTAAAGGCTATATTAGATAACTTTGAATTAACGCCAAAGGGTATAATCAATACATTAGGTCTAAGAAATCCAATTTATCAACAAACTGCAACTTTTGGACATTTTGGAAGAGATGATTTAGATTTAAGTTGGGAAAAACTTGATAAAGTTGATATTCTTAAAAGTTATATTAAATAATTACTATGTGTTACATAGTATATAAAATACAATATAAAAATAATAAAAAAGAGGGAAGCAATCATTAATCCCTCTTTATTTTTATATTGTTTTTACTTCGCATAATTTCCATTATGATACAAAATTATATTAATTTAGGTGAAATATCATCATTTAATAAAGTTTCATCATAAATATTGAAGTTTGCTGCAATTGTAGAACCTAATAATGCAAATGTATCAGATTCACCTATATATGTACCTTTAGTAAATACTTTTGAATAAAATATCGCAGGAACTTGTTCTCTTGTATGATCACTACCTGGCGCAATTGGATCATTTCCATGATCTGCAGTAAGTACTAATAAATCATTTTCATTCAAATTTTGAATTAAAGAGCCTAAATCTTTATCAAATTCTTCCAAACACTCCTTATATCCATTAACATTTCTTCTATGTCCATATTCGCTATCGAAATCTACTAAATTAACAAAACATAATCCATTAAAATCACTATTTTTTGCTAAATTTTGCGTTTTTTCCATTCCATCATGGTTAGAAACTGTTTTATATGCTTCAGTTATACCACATGAATTGAATATATCATTAATCTTTCCTATAGATATTACATCATATCCATTTTCTTTTAGATGATCTAAATATGTTTTAGAAGATGGTGATAAAGCATAATCATGTCTTTTTTTAGTTCTAACAAAGCTATTTGCATCATTGCCTATAAATGGTCTAGCAATAATTCTACCAACTTTCCACTCATCTTTCATAGTAATTTCTCTACAAATTTGACAAATTTTATATAATTCATCAATATTTATTACATCTTCATGGGCGGCAACTTGTAAAACAGAGTCACTTGAAGTGTAAACAATTAATTCTTTTGTTTTTAATTGTCTCTCCCCTAATTGTTTTATTATTTCTGTACCACTTGTAGCATAGTTTCCTATTACTTTATGATTAGTTTTTAATTCAATTTGTTCAATTAATTCTTTAGGAAATCCATTTTCAAAGAAAGTTTTGAATGGTTTTATAGTATTTATACCCATCATTTCCCAATGCCCAGTCATAGTATCTTTTCCATTACTAGTTTCATTTAATCTAAGAATATAACTTTTATTTATTGCATTTTCTTTCTTTATAAACTTATAATCATCTAAATATCCGAGTCCTAAACGCTCTAAATTTGGCAATTTTAAGCCATTTGTCGCCTTATCTATATCAAGTAAGGTATTTGGATTAGTTAGATCATTAAATTTAGCAGCATCTTTTGCGTGCCCTACTCCAACGCTATCTAATACAATTAAGAATATTCTTTTAAATCTTTTCATCATTATTATCCTCCAAAGCACTAAGCGGATGAGCCTTTTCATATGCTTGTTTTAAATGTTCTTTTGTTATATGTGTATATATTTGCGTAGTTGCAATATTATTATGGCCAAGTAATGTCTTAACAGTGACCAAATCTGCTCCGTTTTCTAATAAACTAGTTGCAAAACTATGTCTGAATGTATGTGGGGAAATATTTTTATTCACCCCTGCTATTTTAGCATATTTTTTGATTAGAGTTAAAACGTATGATCTATTTAACTTATCTTTTATTTTGCCAACAAAGACATAATTGCTATTTTTATCTTTTAAAATATCTTTACGATAAGTATTTAGATATTTAGTTAAGTATTCTAGTGCAACATCTCCTATAAATGTTGTTCTATCTTTATTTCCTTTTCCATGTAACAATACACTACTATCTTCAAAATTAAGCTGATTTAGCTTTAAATTGCATAATTCACTTATTCTAGCCCCAGTAGAAAATAAAAACTCTAACATCGCTTTATTGCGGTAATCTATAGCATTATTTAAACTAATTGCACCGATAATATCTTCTATTTCCTTAACTGTTAATGTAACTGGCACTTTTTTAATCGGTTTAATTGATTCTATAAGAAGCATAGGATTATTTTTAGTTATATTATCTTTATTTAAGAATCTATAAAACGATCTTAATACTGTTATTGTTAAAGAAATTGTCAAATCTGACTTATTATTTAAAGATAAATGCTTAATATAGTCTCTAATATCATTGCTATCAATCTTATCAACTTTCTTATTATTAGTATCTAAATAATCTAAAAACTCTCTAATAACATTTTGATAAGTCAAAATAGTATTATTAGTAAGATTTCTCTCAAAAATCAAATAATCACTATATAAATTAATATAATTCATCGATTTTTAATCTCCCGTGCTGTAATTAAAGCATTACTTCCTAATTTACGATTTAAATCATTAATGAGTTTTCTTGTTTCATTAACTGTATCACTATTTTTAATAAATTTAGGTTCATCTTCATCAAATATGGATAATTGATGCGAAAACTCATTAATTTTGATAGTATTTTGTAAAGTTACACCAACTAATCGAATCATTCTATCATCAAAAATACTATCAAAAGTTTTTAATGCAGTTTTAAATATATCATCATAACTGTTGGTATATTCTTTTAATTTAATAGTTCTGGTTATATTAGAAAAATCACTATATTTAATAGTTAAGCATACATTTTTACCTATTAAATACTGATCAATTGCTCTTTTTGAGACCAATTTAGAAAGATATTTAATCATTTCTACTAATTCATCGTAATTATTAGTATCGTGATCAAACGTTCTAGAATGCCCTACTGATTTTAATTCGTTGTTATTAACATTAACAATTGATTCATCAATACCATTGGCATAATTTTGCATTTCAATATAATTCTTTCCGAAGGCTTTTTTCAATAATTCTTCGTCCTTACAATTGGCTAAGTCTCCTATTGTTTTAAAACCTAACTCTCTTAATCTAGGAGCAGATTTTTTGCCAATAAAAAGCATATTCCCTATATCAAGTGGCCACATTTTATCTTTTAAATTCGATTTCTTTAAAACAGTTATACCTAGTGGTTTTTTCATATCACTAGCCATTTTAGCAAGATATTTGCAATAAGATACCCCAATACTGCATGGAAGTCCTAATTCATTTAATATGCTATATTGAATAGATTTTATAACAGCCATTGGATTAGGATTATCCTTTAAGGCCATTGTCATATCAACATAACATTCATCAATGCTTGCCATTTCTATTATTTTTGAATATCTTTTAATAATCTCTATAAACATAAAAGTATATTTCTCATATAATTCAAAATGAACAGGCAATATTATCAAATCTTTGCATAATTCTTTTGCTTTATATGTTGGCATTGCACTATTTACACCATATTTTCTTGCTTCATATGATGCAGTTGATATTATTCCTCTTGAATAATCCCCTCCAATAGCTATGGGTTTCCCTTTTAATGAAGGATTAACAGCCATTTCAACGGATGCAAAATAACAATTCATATCAATATGTAGAATTATTTTTTGCATACGTTTCACCTCTTTATCTAATTATATCAAATCTTCGGCAAATAAATTATTCTTTGCAATATAATTGCAAATATATAATAGAAAAGCTTTATTTCCGTGCATAACATTATCTAAGAATCCACTTGGACAATGCTTTTTAGCATGATTAATCGCCATTCGCATATCCTTTTCTACATTTACATATGAAGTGTTGTACATTTTAGCGATTTCATCATATATTTGAAGAACTAAAAAGTATCTATAATCTTCTAAATTCATAATTATTCTAAGACCTTCTTTTATAAATAGCAGTCCCAAATGATCATGTTTAAATCCGATGCTTAGGAAAAAATCATCAATATTTAACACTTTTTCATCAATAAACATTGAAATATCCTTTTTAATTGATTCATCTGTTCTTTTAACAACTACATATTCATTGTTTTCTAATTCTTTATTTAATTGTTTGATTTTATCATGCGAAATCATAACGCATTTTGTATATTTAATCATTTTATAATTACTCCTTTTAATAATAAAAAAGCTCATCTTAATATTTTGTGAGCTTCATTAACAATTTCTTCTATACTGATATTTTTACTTGTTTTAATCAAACTAAGTTCAATTAGGAACTCAATATTTTCTTTTTTCTCTCCTAATATTGGAGAATAAGTCAGATTATAAACGAATAATCCATAATTATTAGCCGTTTGAATCACATTTGTGATCGCTAGAATATGATCTTCTTTACTATTTATATAGCCTTTATGTTTTATTGCTTGTTCATATAATTCAAACTGAGGCTTTATTAATGCGATTATTTTTGTATTATTATTAACAAAATTTATCAAATTTGACATTATTTTAGTTAAAGAGATAAATGAAACATCAATACATACTATGTCAAACATAGTATTATTAACTTCTTCTTTGGTTAAATCTTTAAAATTCTTTTTTTCGATTGTATGAATAACATCATTTTCAAGTAAAGATTTATCAAGTTGATTATATCCTACCTCAATACCTAGGATGTATTTTGCTTTATTTTGATATAAACAATCACTAAATCCACCAGTAGATTGTCCAATGTCTAAACAAATCTTATCTTTTACATCAATATTAAATTCTTTTAATGCTTTAGATAATTTATATCCACCTCTTGATACATAGTTTTCTTTTCTTTCTTTAACTTCAATATAATCATTGTCTTTTACATCATACCCTGCTTTAGTAATTATTTGATTATTTACTAAAATAAAGCCATCTTCGATGGCATATTTTGCTTTTTGACGTGTAGAAAAGAAAGATTTCTCAACTAAATATAAATCTAAACGCATTTTAGAAGCTTTCTAGATCCTTCTTTACACCGTTTTCTAAGATTTGAGCAGATTTTACTTCGACTTCTTTTAATCTTGCTTCACATTTTTTAACAAGTTCAATTCCTTCTTGAAATAAAGAAAGTGATTCGTCTAAATTAGCTTCTTGATTTTCTAATTTACTTACAATTTGTTCTAATCTTGCTAATGCTTCTTCAAACTTAATTTCTTCCATATTTATCTCCTTTTTATATCTTTAATAATTGATGTTATTGTTCCATCTTTTAATGTTGTATTAATAACATCATTTTCTTTTACATCCTCTATACTAGTTATAACTTTATTATCTTTATTTAATATTCCGTATCCTCTAGACATTATCTTTAAAGGACTTAAATTATCTAGTTTAGCTTCAAAATTCTTTAAAATATGTTCATTTTTGACAATTTTATCATTATATAAGTTAATTATTTTATTCTTATAATCGTTTATTAATAGTTTATTATTGTATATAAGTTCATTTTTATAAGCTAATAATCTTTGTTCTAAATCATTAAGTAAAGCGTATCTATCGGCAAATATTAATTCTATCTTGCTTAAATATGGGCTAGATTTAATATTTTCTAGTTTATTCTTATATTGATCGATTAAAGATTTATTTATATTAATTAAACGAGATTTAATGCTATTTAACTTATCTAATACATCATTAATATCTGGTGTGACAATCTCTCCTGCTCCTGTTGGCGTAGGACTACGATAATCTGCAACATAATCACTAATAGTAAAATCTATTTCGTGTCCAATCGCAGATACTATAGGTGTTTTTAAAGAATATATTGTATTGGCAACTTCTTCATCATTGAAACACCATAAGTCCTCAATAGAACCTCCGCCTCGAGCTAGTATTATAACCTCGAAGTTAAGGTTATCAGCATATATTAGATTATTTACAATATCTTTTGAAGCGCTAGCACCTTGTACTAAACTTGGTATTAATGTGATAGACGCAACTGGCCATCTTCTTTGAATTGTTGTTATAACATCACGTATTGCGGCACCTTCTCTTGCACTAATAACACATATATTCGTTGGATATTTAGGTAAAGCCTTTTTATGTGATATATCAAATAAACCTTTTTCTTCTAATGTCTTTTTAAGTTGTTCAAATCTTAAAAACAAGCCACCAAGTCCAACGTTTTCTGCATTATATACATATAATTGATAAGATCCACTACTTATATAAACTCCAACACTACAACTTACAACAACTTTCATACCATCTTCTAATTTAAATAATAATTTAGAAGCGTATGTAGAAAACATTACACAATTAATTTTGGATTCATCATCTTTTAATGAAAAATATAAATGTCCTGAACTATGATATTTTAAATTAGATATCTCCCCTACTACTTGTAAAGATTTTAAAGAAGTATCATTTTCAATATCGTTTTTAACTAATTTGTTTACTTGAGCAACAGAAAAAACCATTATGCTTTCTCCAAAATAGCATTAATAAATTTATATTGATTATCATCGCAATACTCTTTTGCTAGTTTAACACATATATTAACTACAACTGGTTTTGGAGTATTTAGATATTTAATTTCATTATATCCTAATAATAAGATAGCTCTTTCCATGTATCCTAAACGATCAAAAGTCCAAGTTTCTTTCAAATATTTAGATATATTATTAACAGAATCATTATAGTTTTTAATTAAACTTATCATATATTCTTTAACAAATGGATCATTTTTAGAAACATTATTTTTAAATGATGAATTAATAATAATAGATAAATCTTGTTTATCATTCATTGAAGCATAAAAAAGATATTGATATGTGCATATCATTAATTTTTCATGAATTTGGTTTCTAGTTAATTTACTTTCCATTTTTCAAAGATCTCTCTGCTAAATATTATTGATTGTCTAATTTAATATCAATTTTTCTTGGGCTGATTTCAGTCATATATAATAAGTCATGTTGAACTTTTTCTCTAACCTTTTTACATATATTTTCAATATCAAAACCATAATCAATAGATAATGAAATCTTGATACTTACACTACTATTTCTACCGATTTTAATAACTACAGGACCACGTGAAAAGATAGTATGTGGAACGCACAAACTAACTCCTTCAACATCTTTTACAGATTTTTGAATAATGGATGAAATAACTGAATTGCTTATTCCTAATGTTCCATTATGTTTGAAATTAATAATCTTATAATAATGTAAATCTTTTGCCATATAGAATCACCTATTAAATATTAACAAATATTTAATTAACCTTCAATAAAAAAGAGCATAACTGCTCTAATTTATTATCCTCTTGAATCATAAGCACCAGTATCTGTTTTAACAACAACTTTATCGCCTTCTTCAACAAATAATGGTACTTTAATTTCTAATCCAGTTTCTAATATTGCAGGCTTTAAAGCTCTTGTTGCAGTATCTCCTTTGACTCCTGGATCAGATTTAGTTACTAATAAGGTAACTTTTGGTGGTAAAACAATACCTAATATCTCTTTTTCAAAATATGTAACCTCAACCTCAAGGTTAGCAGTGATAAAATTCAATTCCCATTTAAGATTCTCTTTTGGAATTGAAACTTGATCATAAGATTCATTATCCATAAATACTAGAGAATCCCCTTCATCATATAGATATTGCATTTTTCTTTTATCTGGATGTATTTCATTAAATTTATCATCACCAGAGAATGAAAATTCTGTAATTGCACCTGTTCTTAAGTTTTTAACTTTTGTTTTACAAATCATTTTTCTCATTGCAGTTTTATTATGTAAAATATCTAATACTGCATATAAATTGCCCTCATGTTCAAATGTATGGCCTGGTTTTAAATCAATAGCTTGAATCATATGTATCTCCTTAAATCAATAAAATTATATCATTTATAACTAAATAAATGGATTAAAATCTTTCTCATGTTTTATAGTTGTTTTTTGATCATGTCCTGGATAAACATCTAAATTTTCATTCAAATTAAATAAAAATTGTAGTGAATTTGACAATTTTGTCTTATTTCCACCTGGTAAATCAAATCTTCCAATTCCTTCAAAAAATAGTGTATCTCCTGTAAAAATAATATTTTCTTTTACAAAATGATAACAAACTCCTCCATCGGTATGACCAGGAGTTTCATAAACTTTTATATCAGAATCATTTAGATGAATTGGATCAATTGTTTTAGTTTTTAGCACTGCTACCATATTTTTTAATTTATAGTGTCCTACTAAACTACCATCTATTTGCATAATATCATTATCATTCATATAAACATCACAATGATATTTATCAACTAATTCATCAACGCATCCACAATGATCAAAATGACCATGAGTTAATAAAATAGCATTAACTCCATCAAACTCTTTATTAATTTTATTAATAATTAGTTCACTATCTTTTCCAGGATCTATGATATAGCACTTATCCTCACCTATTAGATAAGCATTTTCTTTTAGATATCCATTAATTATTTTAAATAATTTCATATCCTAAATAACAAAATAAACCATTAAAGGTTTATTTCTTTTCTTTATGAACTGTCTTTTTCTTACATCTTGGACAGTATTTTTTAATTTCTTCTCTATCTGGATGAGTTTTCTTATTCTTATCACCGATATAGTTTTCTTCACCGCATTCACTGCAACGATAGATAACTCCTTCTCTCATGTTGTTACCTCCAATATTAATATTTGCTTGTTTATTTTATCATTATAACGTCTTAAAATCTATACTATTATAGAAAAAAGATTAAAATATAAATGGTGATAAAATGAATAGAAAAGATACACTTAAAGTAAAAGCTGGAAATATCTTTATTGGCGGAAGTGAAGATTTGATTATTCAATCAATGACTAGCTATAAAACTAGTGATATTGAAAATATAATTAATGAAATAAATTATTTGGAATCTCTTGGTTGTCAATTGATACGCGTTTCAGTATTAGATATGCAAGATGCTCTAGCTATTAAAGAAATTAAAAAACATATTAATATCCCTCTTGTTGCTGATATTCATTTTGATTCATCTTTAGCTATTCAATCAATCGAAAGTGGCGCAGATAAGATTAGAATTAATCCTGGTAATTTTCCATTAATAGATTTAGAAAAAGTAATAGAAAAAGCTAAAAAGTATCAAATTTGTATAAGAATTGGTGTTAATTATGGATCTATTGATAAAAAGTATTCCTCATTAGAACCTAGCAAAGCTATGTTTGAAAGTATAAAAGAATACGTAAAATTATTTGAATCTTATGATTTTAATAATCTAATATTATCAGTTAAATCTAGTAATATAATAGATTGTATTGAAGCGAATAGATTAATATCAAAGCAATTTAAATATCCTATCCATATTGGTTTAACTGAAGCTGGTGATACTATGTCTAGCGTAGTATCATCTACAATCGCTTTAGGGAAATTAATTGAAGAAGGTATCGGAAATACAATTCGTGTCTCAATAAACGGAAATCGTGAAGATGAGATATATTGTGCTAAAGAAATATTAAAAAACTATAACATTAGAACTAATATTCCAACATTAATCGCCTGCCCTACATGTGGCAGATGTAAAATAGATACTAAATCGATCGTTAAAGAGATTAAACCATATTTATATAGTTTTAATTCAAATATTAAAGTTGCTGTAATGGGTTGTGTTGTTAATGGAATTGGAGAATCTAGTAATGCAGATTTAGGAATAGCCGGTGGAGATAATTGTGCTATGTTATTTAAAAAAGGACAAATTATTTCTAAAGTTCCATATAAAGATATCGTTAAAGTATTAAAAGAAGAAATTAAAAAAATCGCTTAAATTTAGCGATTTTTTAATAAAATTAATCAAATTTGACAATTTCTAATCTTGGATTTGGCTTATCTTCTCTACCTTCTTTGGCTAGTTTTTTGCCATCAAGAATAACTAAGTCTCCGGTATAACCTACATTGATTTTTAATAAACTAGAACCTACTCCATAACTATCAACCGGAGCATTTTCTTGCTTAAACCAATTAATTTTATCGATATCAAATCCACTTGATACTACAATTTTTACATGCTTATATCCAGCATCATCGAGTGCTTTACGTAATGCAATAATTAGGTATGGATTACATCCATTTATTTTTTTGCCATCATAAAGTTCTTTTTTATCATCAAAATAATGATCAGTTATTGAATCACTAGTATCCACTCTAACAGCACCAAGTCTATCTTTTAAAGCTTCTGCACATAATAAACTATCTTTAATGCAATCATTATGGAAATCTACTAATGCAGTAATCTTTTCATTTGGATATGTATCTGCATAAGCAATACATGCTTTTGTAGTGTCTCCACCCATTATTTGAATTAAGGCATGAGGCATTGTTCCTCCGCCTTCTTTTCCCCACCATTCACCATGGGCATATGTACATTGAGCGGCAATCCCGCCAACATATGCACTATATCCATCGCCTTGTTGATTTGTATAGGCATCTTGTCTATCACCCATAAAAAACACTGGAGTAGGTTTTGCGCACATTACCGTATGATAAACATTAGTAGCAACAGCACTTCTTCTACTTAATACTCCATCAATCAAACTTTCTAAGAATCCAAAATCTTGATAATGACCAGTAATTTTTAAAACCGGTTCACCAGCTTGAATGATATCTCCATCATTTAATGCTTCTACTTTTAAAGATTTTGGATTTGTAGCAAAAGTTTGGATTAAAGCAATTACTTCATCTATCCCACATAGTACAACATTATTCTTTCTTTGAAAGAATTGCATTGTAACAATCTTTTCTGGACAATGTTGTTCAATTATTTTAGTGGTTTTAATAAAATAAGCCGCAGTATACCAATAATCTTTTATTCTAGAGTCAAATTTAAACGTTTTATTAGTTAAACGTTTAATTAAACCCTTTTCCTTTTGTTCTAATTCAATCATATTATTTCCTATTAATAGGTTTAAAACTATCAATTTTAGCCTTATTTAAGTCTTTTAGGATTGCAACTAAGACATTTTTACAATCTTCATAGTCTTGAACATCAATAACAGTACTATTTGTATGGATGTTTCTAGCACATATACAATTAGTTAGTGTTAATACACCTTCTAATGATTTATGTACTACCCCAGCATCAGTTCCACCTCTACTAATATAATATTGATATTTAGCATTAATATTCTTTGCTATTTCAATTTGATAATTAATTAATTCTCTTACAGCAATCATACTTCCATCACATACTCTTGCTAATATGCCATTGCCAATCGCCCCATTGGTTGGATTAGCAACACCTAAATCGCTTGCTGGAGAACAATCAACAATAATGCAGAAGTCTGGCTTAACTAAGTTAGTAATTGGACCTGCTCCAATACAACCTAATTCTTCTTGAACACTAGCTCCAACATATAAATCGATATCTAAATCGATATTTTGTAGTTCTTTTAATGCTTCATAACCTGCTAAACATCCGATTCTATCATCAAATGCTTTGCCTAATAATCTAGAACCATCATTTAGTTCTACTAAGTCTCCTTTTACGACAATAGGATCGAATATATTAATACCTAATTTAATTGTTTCTTCATATGATTTAGTTCCTATATCAACACACATCATGCTAATTCCCATAGGTTTAGATCTTAATTCTGGAGTTAACATATGTGGTGGGATAGTGCCAATAACACCTTGTATTAGTTTATTTTCATATGTTTGAACATATACTTGACTAGTCATTAAAGTTTGTTCCCAAATACTAGATCTAACATCGCTAATTGCTAAGCTTCCATCGCTATTAATTTTAGCTACATGTAAAGCGACCTCGTCCATATGTGCTAAAACAAGTACTTTTGGAGCATCTTTACATTTAGATTTCTTATGTGCAACAATTCCACCTAAATTGTCATATAAAACTTCATCACATAATTCTTTATATTTCTTGTCTAGTAGATGAAGCATGTTGTTTTCATGTCCGCTTGGGGCAACTGTTTCAACAAATTCTTTAAATAATTCGAATCTTTCTTTATTTAATCTCATATAATTATCTCCTTTTAGCAATTATTCTATGAATATGATTACCTTGTTTTCTAAATTTCTCTTCATATTCACTAATTATTTCGTTCTCAGTTAATTCATAGTTTTCTTCGTTACTAATAATATCAAAATCCATTGGTAATGTAGTTGAAGAATATTCATATAATGAATCATTATCTGATTTGAATATAATTCTACCATCTTTGTTTAATAATAGGTTATAAATTTTTAAATAATTAGGGCTTGTTAATCTTCTTTTTTCATGTCTTGCTTTAGGCCATGGATCAGAGAAATTTAAATAAATAGTGTCAAATTTGCCTGTAAAATGATCTAATAAATCTTTTGCATTAAAATAGCAAAACTTAATATTTTCAATTTCTAAATCAGTAGCTTTTTTAATAGCTATTGCTAAACAAGATTTTTGAATCTCAATAGCATAATAATTAATTGTTTGATTATTTAGGGCTTTTTTAGTTATAAAATTTCCTTTACCACATCCAATTTCTAATTCATTTTTTGAGTTTTTTGAAAGTTTTATTGGATAATCCTTGATTAATAAAGGTGAATTTTCTAAAAATTCATCAGCCCAAGCTAGTTTTCTTTGTCTCATAATTCACATAACCCCTTAATCGCTTTGTAATATATTTCGCAACCTTCTAGTAAATCATCTATATTAATTGCCTCTTCTGGACTATGAATATTTCCAGAACCATTTAATCTATGGAAATCCATACCAAAAGCAACTGTATTTTTAGTTTCTTTTGCATATGTCCCTCCACCTATAGTCATTGGTTTAGTTTTATAATCTTTTGTAACATCTTGATAAGCTTTTAATAATGTTTGTATGAATTTAGAATTAGGGTCGACATATAATGGTTCTGCAAATCCTAATAGTTCTCCCTTTTGCATTGCATTTTTATCTAAAATTTGACAAATTTCTTTATAAGTTTTGCCTCGAGGATATCTAATATTGATGTTAAAATCGTAATTGCCTTTTTCATATTTAGCTAAACCTTGAATTATAGTTAGTTTTCCCATTTCTTTTGTTTTATAGCAAATTCCTAAACCTTTTCCATAATAATCTTCGAATTTAGGTCCGAAATATTTTGCTAATTCACTATTAGTAGTTTTAGATAATACAACCAACCCAAGAGAGAAGGCGTTTATACCATTTTCTGGCATTGCAGCATGACTTGCTTTTCCAATAAATTTAAGTTTTTTCTTATTATATTCAAATTTTAAACCGTATTTTTTACATAATTTTGTAAATTTATTATTGATAATAATTTCTTCTTTAAACTCAAATATAGCCTCATCAATAACGGCATTGCTAACAACGCCACCAACAATACTTTTAATACAAGAATCGTCAAATTTGCCATAATAATGATATGAAATTAGTCCTTTTTCACCATATATCAATGGAAAATCTGCATCAGGAGTGAAACCATATGTTGGATGTGGACGTTTTATTTTATTAAAATAATAATCCAAACAAGCACTACCTCTTTCTTCATTTCCACCAACAACTAATCTAATTGTTTTATTTGGTTGATAACCAGCTTCTTTTAACATTTTTAAAGCATAATAAGCCGCTATTGTTGGTCCTTTATCATCGCTGCTTCCTCTTCCATAGATTAAATTATTTTCAATTTCAGCTCCGTATGGTTTATGAATCCAACCTTTTCCTTCTGGCACGACATCTCCATGTCCAAAAATACCAATTAATTCTTTTCCTTTACCAAATTCAATCTCTGTTACATAACCATCATAATTAGTGACTTTAAAACCATCTCTTTTAGCAACTTCCGCTATGTAATCTAAGCTATTTTTAACTCCTTTGCCAAAAGGAGCATCTTTAGTAATTGTTTTTTCATCAAAAACAGAATCTTTTTTAATCCATTCTTGAAGATCTTTAATCATATTTTCTTTATAATTTTGAATTGTCTCTTTAATTTCCATATTTATCTCCTTTTAGATATTTTAATTAATGAATATATTGATGGAGCAAGAATAATGCTTATTAATATTTCTATAAAGAAATTTATTCCAATCTCCATAATCATTACATATATTAATACAATTGAGCCATTTGCTTTTATAACATAATAAGAATAATAAATTGTACTAACACCTAATAAAAATATAAATGTATTTATAATTGGCACTAAACCACTACTAATAAAAACAGCAAATTTATTCTTTTTTAATGCTTTAAACACTAAACCAGATACTAATCCAGCTATTCCTGTTTTACAAATACACAATATTATTGTTCCAATAAAATTTAATGATAGATAGAATTGTGCCCCGAATAAAGTTATTATTCCGTTCACAATTCCAATTATCATCCCTTCAATTGGTCCATATAAACAAGCAGCAATACATATAGGAATTAATGCTAGATTGAAGTTAGCAGTTCCTATGCGAATATTAGTAGAAATAAGCATTAATACTATTTCAATACTAATAATAATGCCTAATTTGACAATTTTTTGTGTTTTTTGATTATTCATATCTCGCCTCATTCTTATGGTATAGATTTAATAATCCTTCAAAAATCAATCTCTTATCAACAACATATTCAATATGTAATGCTTTAGCAACAGTTGTTCCTAGCCCCCCTGTTATTATATGAGTACATTTATATCCTAATTCGTTTTCGAATCTATCGATCATGCCTTCAACCATTGCAGCATTACCATTGACTACTCCACTATTCATGCAATCAACGGTGTTTGTGCATATTACTTTTTCAGGCAAATCAAATGAAATTTCTGGCAATTGACTAGCAATTGATACCATATGATTTGTACTAGTTTTTAAACCTGGTGCAATTGTACAACCTACAAAAGCTTTATTCTTATCTATTGCAATAATCTTTGTTGCAGTACCTAAATCAACAATAATAGATGGTATAGAATGATTTTGTATTGCTCCAACACAACATGCAACAATATCGCTTCCTAATTCATTAGGATTGTCGCATTTAATAATCAAACCAGTTTTAATTCCTGGACCAACCATTATCGGTTTAACTAGTAATCTTTCAATAGCGGTTTCTAAAACCTTTGTCAAAGAAGGTACAACAGAACTTAATATTGTACCTTTTATATCTTTCAAATTTATATTTTTTAATTCTAATAATTGTTTAATAATTCCTGCATATTCATCAACACTTTTAGTTCTATCTGTTGCTGTTCTAAAAGTACCATACAAGGAATCATCTTCATTATAAGCAGCAAAACTTAAATCAGAATTGCCTAAATCAAATACTATTATCATATATTCTCCTTATCTCATCTCATAGAGTACAAGTAATTCAAATACTTATATATTAGATTGCAACAATGTTAACAATCTTATTTGGAACTACAATAACTTTCTTTATCTCTTTGCCGTTAATGTGTACTTTAACGTTTTCAACTTCGAAAGCTCTTCTTTCCATTTCTTCTTTAGAAGAATCTTTTGCTATCTTAAATGTTCCTCTTAACTTACCGTTTACTTGAACTGCAATATCAATTTCATTATCAATAGTTTTTGCTTCATCATAATCTGGCCATTTGCTAAATACCATACATTCTTTATTGCCAATCTTCTCATTAATCTCCTCGCACATATGAGGTGCAAATGGATTTAATAATTTTAGTAATACCATTAAATCATCTTTGGTAATACTTTCTTCTTTAGAATATGCATTGCTTAAAACCATTAATTTAGAAATAGCAGTATTAAATTTAATGTTTTCAATATCGTTTCCAACTTCTTTAATAGTTTTATGAATTAAGTTTTCTAACGAAGGACTATATCCTTCCTTATCATTTAACTTCTCATCAAATCTTAATACTCTTTCTAAGAATCTTTTGACGCCTTTTATACCTTCATCACTCCATGGAGCTGGTTGATCATATTCTCCAATAAATAGAATATAGACTCTTAATGTATCAGCACCATATTCGTTAACAATTTCTAAAGGATCTACAGTATTTCCTAACGATTTTGACATTTTTTGTCCATCTCTGCCAAGAATTAACCCAATACAAGTTCTCTTCTTATATGGTTCTTTGACTGGAACTAAACCTTCATCAAATAAGAAATTATTCCAGAATCTTGAATATATCATATGTCTTGTAACATGTTCCATACCGCCATTATACCAATCAACAGGTAACCAGTATTTTAGTTTTTCCATATTAGCTAGTTCATTATCATTTCTAGGATCACAATATCTTAAGAAATACCAACTTGAACCTGCCCATTGAGGCATTGTATCTGTTTCTCTTTTAGCATCTTTACCACACTTTGGACATTTACAATTTACATATTCTTTAATATCAGCAAGTGGGCTTTCACCATCATTACCTGGTTTAAAATTCTCAATATATGGAAGTTTTAATGGTAAGTTATCATCGCTTACATATCCACAGTTTGGACAATTTATAATAGGAATTGGTTCTCCCCAATATCTTTGTCTATTAAATGCCCAATCTTTCATCTTATAATTGACCATCTTATGGCCAATTGAATTTGATTCTAAATATTCAATTATTTTATCTTTTGCATCTTTAACACTTAATCCGTTTAAAATATCTGAATTTATCATTGTTCCAGTCTCAATATCAGTAAATGCTTCTTTACTTATATCTCCGCCTTCAATTACCGGAATAATATCGATATTAAATTTCTTCGCAAATTCATAGTCTCTAGTATCATGTGCTGGAACAGCCATAATAGCACCAGTTCCATATCCTGTCATTACATAATCAGCAACATAGATTGGAATTTCTTTTCCAGTAATAGGATTAATACCAGTTAATCCTTCAATTTTAATACCAGTTTTATCTTTATTGATTTGAGTTCTTTGGAATTCAGTTTTCTTTTGTGCAGCAATCTGATATTCCTTTATTGCATCTAAATTAGTTATACATGAGGAATATTTCTCAATAATCTCATGTTCAGGAGCAATTACCATAAATGTAACACCATAAACAGTATCAGGACGAGTAGTAAAAACAGTCAAATTTTCATTATTTTGTTTTATTTTAAAATTTATCTCTGCTCCGACTGATTTTCCAATCCAGTTAATTTGTTCTTGTTTTACTCTTGCAGGATAATCAACTTCATCCAATCCATCAAGTAATTTTTGTGAATAATCAGTTATTTTTAAAAACCATACATCTTTTTGCTTTTGAATAACTTCAGATCCACATCTATCGCAATGTCCGCCTTGACTGTCTTCGTTTGCTAATACAACTTTACAAGTTGGACAGTAATTAACATATGTAAAAGATTTATAAGCTAATTTCTTTTTAAATAATCTTAAGAATATATATTGTGTCCATTTATAATAGTCTTCTTTTGTCGTATCAATAACACGATCAAAATCAAAGCTTAAACCAACAGATTTTAATTGATTAGTAAAAGTTAAAATATTTCTATCTGTTACAATACGTGGGTGTATATTGTTTTTAATAGCATAGTTTTCAGTAGGCAAGCCATAAGCATCAAAACCAATAGGAAATAATACGTTATATCCTTGCATTCTTCTTTTTCTACTAACTACTTCCATTGAACTATATGCCTTAATATGTCCAATATGCATACCTGCACCACTTGGATATGGAAATTCTATTAACGCATAGTATTTTGGCTTAGAATCAAAATCAATTGCTTTAAAGCAATCATGACTATACCAATAATCTTGCCATTTCTTTTCTACTTTCTTAAAATCGTACTCCATAATTAATCTCCTTTAAAATTAAAAAATCGTTCCTTAAAAATACTTTTAGGAACGAATTATCGCGGTACCATCCTAGTTTATATCAAATGATATACCCTTAATTAATAGTTATAACGTAACAACCAAATAATATATGGGTGAGAAACAAAACTTAATGTATTATCCTTCCACCATTAGATAACTCTCTTAAACACAAGGTTTTTGCTTATTCCATAAATATAATCTAATTATAATTAGATTTATTAAAATTTCAACCAAAACAATTAAGTGTTAAAATAATAAATATGAATAATCCTTTTATTTTTAGTGATTCCAACAAAAGATATCAAACATTTGATTATTATCTCAAATCAAAATATGGGCAAAAAGTATTTAAAGTTAGTTTAAATGCTCATTTTAGTTGTCCTAATCGAGATGGCACAATCTCAAAAGGAGGTTGCATCTTTTGTAGTGAAAGTGGAAGCGGAGAATATGCTGGCAATATTACTCATTCATTAAAAGAGCAGTACTATGAAGGACTACAAAAGATGCGCAAAAAATGGCCTATGGGCTTAGGTATTGCCTATTTTCAATCTTTTACAAATACATATGGGTCATTAGATTATTTACATTCATGTTATGATCAATTTATTGATATGACTGATTGTGTAGGTATTTCTATTGCTACTCGTCCTGATTGCTTAAATGACCAAATAATTTCTTATTTAGCAGAAATAAATACCAAAACTGATCTATACATAGAATTAGGATTACAAACAAGTAACGATAAAACGGCTGAATTAATAAATCGTGGATGCAAATTTGAAACTTTTAAAAATGCAGTTAGAAAGTTAGCTCAAAATAATATAAAAGTTGTAGTGCACATAATTAATGGCCTCCCTAATGAAACTGAAAAAGATATGATTAATACAATAAAAGATATTGCTAATCTCCCAATTTTTGGTATTAAATTTCATTGCTTAAACATTCTTAAAAATACTATGTTAAGCATAGTATATAAAGAATTAAATTTACATATTTTAGATAAAGAAGAATATTTAAAAATAGTATCCAAACAATTATCATATTTACCTTCAAATATTGTTGTTGAAAGAATTAATACAGACGCAGTTAGAAAAGATCTTATTGCGCCTTTCTGGAATGATAAAAAAGTATCTGTATCTAATGATTTAGACAAAATAATGTCAAATAATAGTGAATTTCAAGGCAAAAACCATGAAAATTTAACAGTTTTTGATGATTTTATTTATAAATTTAGTAGATTTAATACTTCATATAATAACCTGATTCTTATTGGAGATTTTGATATGAATTTAATCATCTCATTAAATAATTATTACTATAATGTTAAACACATAATGCATAATAAAAATGATGAATCTCAAAATAATATTTTAGTAGAAAATAACAATCTAATTATCAATAAAAATTACTATGCTTTACATAGTATAGATATGATAATAATTAATAATATGGATAACATAATTATAAATGATTATCTCCCTTATTTATCAAATAACGGGAGAATTATATTAATTTCAAATAAAGATATTACATATACTATGCAAGACATAGTATATACAATAAATAAATATATATTTGAAGAAAAATACATATTTGAAATTAAAAAAAGCGATTGATTATTTCTCAATCGCTTTTTCAATAGCTAATGCTAATTGATCTGGACAACTTGTTGGCTTAAAACCACATTTTGTCCCTTTTAGCATATTAATTAATTCTTTAGCATCTCTTCCTTCGGCTAATTTGCTAACTCCGATTGTATTTCCAGGACATCCACCAGCAAATACAATGTTATATACTTTACCATCTTCAATATCGAAAGAAATCTCTCTTGAACAAGTTCCAACCGTTTTATATGTATGTCTCATAATTAATTAGTCTCCTTTATTTCTATTTTAGCACATGTTTTAAGATTATCATCTAATCCATATTCTTCTCTTGCATCACCCTTAAAAACATGGACAATTATATCGCATAAATCTATCAATACCCATCCTGACTTATATTGATTTTCTTTATGATGAAAATCAAATCCAAATTTATATACTAAGTCTTCGATATCATCAATAATTGCTAATAATTGTCTTTCACTAGTGGCTGTTGCAATAATAGTATAATTAGAAAGAGTATTTAAACTAGTTGTATTATATATAGTGATATTTAATCCAAGTTTATCATCAATTGTTTTATAGATTTGTTTTAATTCGAATTCAGTAATATATTTTTTACATTCTTCATATACATCTAAAGATTCATTATTAACCGTTAAAGGATTTTTTGACTTTATATAATCAATATTTTTAATGAATTCAAATGCAAATCCATAATCTATATCTTCTTTGCAATAATTTATTAAATTAGTTGAATCATAGCCTCTTCCTAATTCTAACTTGTCTGCACAATAAATAATTTTATCAAGCTTATTCATATCTTTAACACCAGTAGTATGGTATTTAATTGAGTGTAGTATTTCTTTATCTTTAACAAAGAAATACTCTTTAGCGATAATATCAGCTATATATTGATGATATATAGCAAAGCTTTCCTTAATATTATTTGGTTCATATTTAAGCATATATTCGACAGTTTTTTCATGACTTAATCTTTTAGCGCAGTCATGAATTAAACCAGCATAATAGGCCTTTTGTTCATCTACACCATTTGATTTTGCAATCTCTTTTGCAAGTTTAGCAACTCTAATACAATGTTCATATCTTTCTTCATCGACTAGTTTTTTCATTAGATTTTGAGCATAAATACCAGTTTCATATATATAATCCAATACACTTTGCTTAGTTTCTTTAGATTCATAATTTCTTATTCCAGTGCTGCTAATATCATCCATTATTAAACCGGTTTTAATGCAATTAAATAGTTCTAAATTTTCTTGATTTATTGGATAATCTTTTCTTTCAATAACTAAAAACTTGACTAATGTTGCTAAAGCTTCAATATCTTTCCATTTATCAAGCTTATCTAATTGATCGCTTCCAATAATATAATACAATTCATAATCTTTATATTTCTCATTTAATTCTAAAATAGTATCAATTGTATAATTTGTTTCGTTTAATTCATTATTAACTTCTATCTCACTTATGCTAAATCTTTCTTCGTCTTTTAAGGCGAGTTTTAACATATTTAAACGATGGTATGAAGATGAGATATTATCCTTCCATCTAGTAAATTTAGTTGGCAAAAAGATAACATCCATATCATAGTTATCTCTAATATATCTTCCTATTTGTAAATGGGCATTGGTAATAGGATCAAATGTGCCCCCAAAAATTGCTATTTTCTTCATATTATATTTTATAAATCTCTTTCTTACTTGGTCGATATAAAGTAATTACATGGCCAACAATTTGAACTAAGGATGAATTGGTTTTAATACTAACATCAAGTCCAACTTCTCTAATATTAGCACTACTATTATTTAAAATACGGAATTTAATTACCTCTCTTGCTTCTAATGCATCATCAATCATCTTAATAAAACCACTACTTATCTCGTTTTTCCCAACCTGAAATAAGACATCCTGTGTCATAGCAATACTTTTTAAATGTCTAATTTGTTTACTACTTAATATCATTTAACATCGACCTCTCTAATTCTACACTCAAATCTTTAATCTTATGAATATGCAATATACCTTTAACATTTAAGAAATCTATATTACATAATCCTCCAATAAATAGCATATTTCTATTTCCATCTAATTTAATATCTATATCTTCATAATTAACTATATTATTTAATTTTGGAACATATAATGGATTATTAGTTAAACTATCAAACTTTTCTAATAAGTTAAATGTTTTAGTTTTATGATATTTAATCAAACTATTACCATATATATTAATTCTTGCTTTAATATCATTTTCTAAACTAATATACATTAAACTTCCAATAAATAACGTCTCATTTAATAAAGACATCGAAATAGGCTTAACTTCTTTTAAATTAATAACTTTCTTTAAATTCTTATTATTTAAATAGTTATATATATTAGTATCATCAATGAATCCTGGACTATCTGTTAAATAAAAGTCTTTAAAATCCACTCTAATTAAATCAAGAGTAGTAGAAGGATAAAAACTAGTCGCAATTAAACTTTGATCAATATTTTTATGCTTAATAAGTGAATTAATAAAACTAGATTTGCCACTATTAATTTTCCCAACTACAAAAACTTCTCTATTCTTATAACTTTTAATCTTATTAATAGTTTTATTAATTAACTCACTATTAAAGCTGCTAAAACCTATAATATCATCAAATTTGACATTTTTTTTATTTAATTTATTGATAATAAACTTATAAATCTTATTCTTATTCATTGATTTTGGCCATATATCAATCTTATTTGCAATAACTAAAGTTTTACAATCATTAAACAGTTTATTAAATCCATCAATTAATGATCCATCTATATTAAAAGAATCAATTAAATAAATAATCAATGGATTTTTAGATTTAATAAACTGAAAAATATTGTCAAAATCGATGCTTTTAGACATATCTTTAAATTTACCATAATGAATTAGTTTAAAGCATCTTTGACAATATTTTGCTTTATTTAAAAGATGGCTTGGAACAAATCCAACTTCATTCTCATTATCTATTTGAAGTTTTACTCCACATCCAAGACATTTCTTTTCCATTATTCGATTCCTTTTAATAAACCTTTATCTTTTAATATTTTGCGAATCTTTTTATCTCTTAAGCGATTGATCATGGTTAAAATTAAATCTTTCGATTGAACAGGTTCAACTAAAATAGATTTTATACGTAAACAATTGGCAGCATAGATATCTGTAAATATTTGATCTCCAATAGCAATAGTTTTATTCTTATCGATATTATTTCTTTTAATAAAATGATTAATTTTCAATGTAAATGGTTTTTCAGAATGAAAAATATATTTTAAATTTAATGGATCACAAAATTCTTTTACACGACTTTCTTTATTATTAGATACAACAAAAACTTGAATATCATATTTTTTACAGGCATCTAGGAATTTTTGTCCTTTAGAATTTATATGAGCATGATGAAAACCGGTTAAAGTATTATCTAGATCAACTAAAGCATACTTATAACCTAGTTTTGCTAATTTATCTACTTCTATTAAATCTACTGATTTATAGTAGTAAGTTGGGATAATTCTAGTTCTCATCATTGCCTATATCATTTAAATAATCAAATATTGTTTTAGTGTTTTCAATTTCTTCTTCTACGCTAACTTGAATTTCTTTTTCGCTTACTTGGTAAGTTTTAAAAGAATCATCAATTACTTGAATTGGAGTTGATGTAATTGCATCAAATGATCCAGTTCCATCAATTAATGTATTACGCATATTCTTTCCAGCTGGACTATGTTTGTTTTCAAATTCAACATTAATAATAGTTCCATTTACTAAACCATAATATTTATAATCATCATGAGTTTTAATCATAGTTAATGTGTCATGAGGTTCAGTACGATAATACTTATATAATTCATATGGTTTATTTGTTCTATTCATAAGTTGAATAGTATATGGATTAAAGGCTTTAACTCCACCTTGTCTTGTAAATACGGCAATGTTTTCTTTTTCGTCTTTATTCATTGCAATCATTCCTTCAACAGTAGTTTTATCGTCTAATTTCATTGCTTTTACTCCAGCACTTCTTAAACCAATGACTGGAACTTGTGATTCATGATATTGAATAGCTTTACCATTGCTAGATACTAAACAAATAAAACTATCTCCATCACAAATATCAACGCCAATAACTTCATCTTCATCATCTTTTAGTTTTTGATAGCATACTGCTCTATTAAACTTATCTAATTTAAATTCGCTTAAACTAATACGTTTAATTAAGTTAGATTTTGTAGCACAAACAATATAAGCATCTTTACTATAATCTTTGACATCGAAAACTTTAATAATTTTCTCATCGCCTTTTAAATTAGTAATAGTGCTAATATGTTTTCCTTCTTCTTTCCATTTATTCTCAAAAAGTTGGTAAACTGATGCTTGAATAAAATTACCACGATTAGTAAAACATAAAATAGTTTGATCTGTAACAAATTTGCCAATTCCAAAGATAATATCGCCTTGTTTTAAAGTTGGATATTCAATCTCACTACTATCAAATGATTTAATTGAACTTCTTTTGAAATAACCATCTCTTGTAATAGATACCATTACATCTTCTTTAATAGTTGGTTGATTATCAATAACATATTCTTTTGTCTCTTCTTTAATTTGTGATAATCTTGGAGTTTTGTATTTCTTATTAATCTCTTCTAATTCACTACAAATAATTGATTTAATCTTTCTTTCGTTATCTATAATAGATTCATATTCTGCTTCTTTTTTCTTTAAATCTTCAACTTCATCAATAAGTTGTTGAACATCAACAGAATTTAAACGATGTAATTGAATAGTAACAATTGCTTCAGCTTGATCCATATCTAAATAAAAAGTTTCGCATACTCTTTGTTTAATTTCTTCTTTAGAATGGCTAGTTCTTACTAAACGAATTAATTCATCAATATTGCTAATTGCTTTAACCATTCCTTCTAGTATATGATGACGAGCTAATGCCTTTGCTAAATCAAACTTAGTTCTACGATTAATAACTTCAACTTCATGTTTAACATAAAAATCAATAATTGGTAAAATGCCTAGTTTAATTGGCTTTTTATCACATATTGAAATCATATTGTAATTATAATTAACAACTAATTTAGTTTTCTTCATTAGATAAGAAATTACTGCATCAAGTTTTGCTTCTTTTCTAATATCAATAACAATTCTTAATCCATTTCTTCCAGATTCATCTCTTACTTCAATGATTCCATCGATCTCTTTATCGACTCTTATTTTATCAATACTAAAAACAAGATTCTTTTTAACTACTCCAAAAGGAATTTCAGTAATAATTAAAGAATTACAAGTTTTAGACTCTACAATCTCATATTTAGAACAAACTTGTACTCCTCCACCACCAGTTTCTAAGCATTCCTTTAAGTTTTCTTTACCTCTAATAATCCCTCCAGTTGGAAAATCTGGACCAGGAATTATCTCCATAATCTCTTCTAAAGATGCTAAAGGATGTCTAAT
>DCJD01000012.1:158993-160464 GCA_002317215.1 Caryophanales bacterium UBA1709
ATATCTTTTAATAATTCCATTGAAATAGTTGATAATCTTGCCTCGGTATATCTCATTGCGGCTGGTGGATCATCATCAATGGAACCATTATTACCTTGCATATCAATTAAAGGAGCATTTTGTTTCCAAGATTGACTCATTCTAACCATTGCTTCATAAATAGAACTATCTCCATGAGGATGATAATGACCCATAACAAATCCAGCTGCAGTAGCCGATTTACGATATGGTTTATTTGGTATATTGCCATTTACTAGCATCGCATAAATAATTCTTCTTTGAACAGGCTTTAATCCATCTCTTACATCTGGTAAAGCTCTTTCTTGAATAATATATTTAGCATATTTTCCAAATCGATCTCCAACAAGATAATCTAAAGGAGTACTTATAACGTTTTTCTCATTATTTTCCATAATTATTTATCCTCCTTTAAGAAATCATCTTCTAAAGTGAATGCGACATTGTCTTCAATCCATTCTCTTCTAATCTTACTATCCTTACCCATTAGTATAGTCATATTTCGTTCGGCCATAGCTAAATCTTCAATAGTAACTTGAACTAAGCTTCTAGTTTTTGGATCCATAGTAGTTTCCCAAAGTTGACTTGGATTCATCTCACCAAGACCTTTATATCTTTGCATTGTATAACCACTACCAATCTTCTTTTTAGCTTCTTCTAATTCAATCTCATCCCAACAATATATTGATTGTTCAGTTTTACCAGTTCCTTTAAATACTTTATATAAAGGAGGACAAGCAACATAAATACGGCCTGCTTCAACCATTGGACGCATATATCTGAAAAAGAAAGCTAATAATAATACTTGAATATGAGCACCATCAGTATCGGCATCAGTCATGATTATTACTTTTCCATAATTTGAATCTTCTATATGGAAATCATTACCAAAACCAGCTCCAATAGTATAAATCATTGTTGATATTTCTTCATTTTTCAATAATTCACTAATATCACTTTTCTCACTATTAATAACTTTACCTCTTAATGGAAGAATTGCTTGAAACTTATTATCTCTACCTTGTTTAGCACTTCCACCAGCAGAATCTCCTTCAACTAAAAATAGTTCGTTGTCAATAGATTTCTTAGATTGACAAGGAACTAACTTGTCACTAACTAATCGATCAGATTTTGCTTTTTTACCACTTCTTGCTTCTTCTCTAGCTTTTCTTGCGGCTTCACGAGCAATACAGGCTTTTTTAGCTTTTAAAATAATAGCATCAGCAACTTCTTTATTTTCAATCAAATAATAAGATAAACGATCTCCAACCACACTATCTACTGCATTCTTAACTTCAGGACTACCAAGTTTTGATTTAGTTTGTCCTTCAAATTGTAAATACTTTTCTGGAATCTTTACCGAAATAATAACTACAAGACCTTCCTTATAATCATCTCCGCTAACTTTATCTTTATCTTTAATTAAATCATGACTTTTACCATATTCATTTAA
>DCJD01000016.1:0-4298 GCA_002317215.1 Caryophanales bacterium UBA1709
TTATCTAATTCTAAGATGTTAAGTAGTGATGTTAGCGCTGGGTATGATCCTTTATTTGCTTCAGTTAATGAACCTAAGAATAGTGCTTATCTAGGTGAAGGATTATGTTTTAATAAATATACTGGTGCTAGAGGCAAATCTGGATGTAATGATGCAATGCCAGAATTTATTGCTGAAATAAGAGAAGCCTTAGATAAAGATAATATTAATTATCAATCAAGTGAACTTGGTAAAGTAGACCAAGGTGGCGGTGGTACTATTGCTTATATTATGGGCAATAAGAATATGTGGGTAATTGATGCTGGAGTTGCAGTATTAAATATGCATTCCCCAATGGAAATTACTTCTAAGGTTGATGTATACGAAGCATATCTTGGATACATCTCATTCTTAACTCACTTAAAATAACTAATAAAAGGGGCCTTTATGGGTCCTTTTTAGTACGTGTAAAAAAGACTTTACAAATAATTTATATATATTGTAAAATTTAAATGTATTTATAAATACGAATTAAAGGAGAAACATGAAGGGAAAAGTTAAGATGTTTAGCAAGGAAAAAGGCTTTGGCTTTATCACTACTGAAGAAGGCAAAGATGTATTTTTCCATTTCTCAGAGATTGTTATGGAAGGCTACAAAGATATCGAAGTAGGCGCAGAAGTAACATTTGAAGAAGAAGAAACTGATCGTGGCCCAAGAGCTACAAAAGTTACTAAAGTCGCTTAGTAGATAGTAATATATACTATAAAAAAATCACCAGATGGTGATTTTTTATTTGACTAATTTTTTAATAGCTTGGAAAGATTCTTCTGATAAGTCGTGTTCTATCTTACAACTATCTTTATTAGCATTCTCTTTACTTACTCCAATGCTTTCTAGAAATTTAGTTAATACAACATGTCTTTCATATACTTTCTTAGCTATCTTTAATCCTTTTGGAGTTAAAGATATAGAACTTGTTTTCTCGTCCATATTGATATAGCCATCTTTTTTAAAAGCTTTAATAAAACGATATGTAGATTGTTTTGTTACTTTTAAAAAGTTAGCAACATCAATACTTTTAACTTCTTTTTCATTAGACAAGATAAGAATAGCTTCTAAATAATCTTGTCCTGATTCAAATAATTCCATAATTAATCAATCGTATTTACTCCAATACATTTAACATAACATGCATTAGTTATGCTACTAATTTCAATTTTAACTTTACCAGTCTTTGGAGTAGATAAAATATAATCGACAGAAGGAGATGTTACTGTATCATAAGTAACATTACCAACAAATACTTGTTCATCATTAATATAGAACTTTAGCATATATGCACATCCAGATGCACTAGCCCCTTCAAAATGAATTTGATTAATATTAGATTTACTATCAAATGTAAAGTCTTCTTTACTTGTAAATGTAATAGTAGAACAAGGTTTAGCTGATGTTCCAAACTTAGCACCGTATTTAGTGCTATTACCTTGAGGAGTATTACCAGTGAAGTTAACGTTCCATTTTACTCCATTAAATGTACATTCATGATCAACACCTAATGCAGCAGTTTTTAAACTATATAATGGATCTCCACTACTACAAGTAATATTGGCTTTATAATTACAATCAGGATCAACTACATCAATATTAACTTTAAAAGAATTAATTGGTGTATTGATAGTTAATTCTTTAGTTCCTTTAGTAGTAAAACCATCAACGGGCCACCCTTCAATATTAATTCCAGTACTTGGAGTCTTTTCAAATTTATTATTTACCTTAACAAGATTAAATTTAGTTGAATCTAATGTTTCACCAATTAGACAAGTGTGTGGATATGATTCTAAGGCATAATAAGCAAAATCGTTATCACCCATCCCTAGACTTACATAACTAGGTTTTAGATATTTCAATTCTCCAGCTTCATCTTTCTTATCGCCAAAACAATAATCAATTAGTTCTGGATAATCAACAAATGGATTTCTATTACCTTGTAATCTATAAATCATTTCATTGTGTTTATATTCTACAAGATCTACATCTCTTTTTGCCCATGTATAGATATCACTAGCATTACCATGAGCATATGCGGTATATGCTGTATTAGCACTAATTGGTTTACTAGTATTATCATCAGGTTTCTTTCTAGTACAGTTATTAGAATATTCAACATTACCATCAACTAGTCTTAAAGCTTTCATAGTATTGTAATTATTAACGTTATCTGGTGCAATATCTTCAGTATACATTACAGTCATATAGCATAATGCTCTAGATAATCTACCTTTATCAACATTACCAGGTTCCCAATAAGTAATACCTGTTCCTGTTTGACTTAATGCTTTATATCCATCTTGACCGTTTTGAGTAGTTCTATCGGTTAAGACACCATTTTGATTTGGAAGTGTGCAATAGTTATTATTACTTCTGCTTCTATTGCCACCAGATTCACTAGCAAATAAGTTATGATAATCAGTTGCTCTACCTAAGACACTTACTGCATATCCTGTATCAGTACCAGTCATTAGTGATGCACAGAAAGCGTGTTCCTTATCCCAACCACCAGTACCAGTTTGAGTTTTTAATAATAATTGATCAGAATATACAGGATTTACATATTCTAATACATATAAATCTTCATCAGCTATTTGGCTAGGTTCGTTAGTGTAACTTAAAGGTGTTACTGTTTTAATAATATTATGTAGTTTAGATTTTAAATCATCACTATCTTCCCAACTCGATAAAGAAGAATAATACCCTCCATAATAATTTGATACAGTATAAACAATCTTTTCAGTTTCACCAAAATTAGTATCATAGCTATAATTACATACACCACAATTATGGCTTAGTATTCCTTGTTCAGTAGAAGTTGCTTGTTTACTAATAAATTCGGTAAATGTATGAGCTTCATGATTTGTTTCGTATAAACAATCTTTACATCTTTGGTAATGGTTATTTTCATCGTATTTAGTTTCAAAATCATGATCTTCATGATCATTTTCTTGACCACATTTGCTACAAGCATACCAGTGTTGAGAGGATGATGTATGAAGTTCTGTAAAATTATGATCACATAATTTATCTATAGATTCATATTCTTTATAACTACATATACTACATATCTTATATCTTTGTCCTAGAGTAGTAGTTGTTGGTAATAAAGTAGTAACATAATAAATATCTTCACCAGCCTTCTTCCAACTATGTTCCTCTAGTCCGCTAATCTCACCACATTCACATTTCTTGTAGTGACCATTTTCTTCTCCAACTATCTCATAACTATAATCATGAGTATGTTCTAAAAATGGTAATTCACAACTAGTTAATGTTAATAAACCAAATAATAGAAATAATAATTTACCTTTTCTCATATCTTTTACCTACCTCTAATATAATAAACTAATTTTTAATAAACTTTAAATTATTATAACTTAATATTATAATAATTAGGATTTAAAAAGGAGATTAATATTAAATATGAAATTTATTGTTGAAACTAGTGCAAGACATGTTCATGTATCTAAAGAAGATTTAGTTAAATTATTTGGTGAAGGACATAACTTAACTAAAAAGAAAGATTTAAGTCAACCAGGACAATTCGCTTGTGAAGAAAAAGTTGAAATTGTTGGACCAAAAGGAAGTATGAAAGCTTCTATTTTAGGACCAGAAAGAAAAGAGTCTCAAGTAGAAATTAGTTTAACTGATGCAAGAAGTTTAGGATTAAATGCTTTAGTTAGAGAATCTGGAGATTTAGAAGGAACTATGGGTTGTAAATTAGTTGGTCCTAGTGGTGAAGTCGAATTAACTAAAGGAGTTATTGCTGCTAAACGTCATATCCATGCAACAGTCAAAGATGCTGAAGCATTAGGTGTTAAAAACGGAGAAGTAGTTAATGTTAAAGTTGATACTAATGGAAGAAGTTTAGTATTTGGTGATGTTGTTGTTAGAGTAAGTGATTCCTATGCTTTAGCAATGCATATTGATACTGATGAATCAAATGCTGCAGGATGTAGTGGCGAAGTATTTGGAGAAATAGTTAAATAGTAATGATTGCTCTTATATGTGCAATGGATGCTGAAATATCATCTTTTATTAAAGAAATGAAAGATAGCAATGAAACTATAATTCAAGGTATTAAGTATTATAGTGGTAAGCTATTCAATAAAGATGTTGTTTTAGCAAAATCTGGCATGGGTAAAGTAAACGTTGCCATGACATTAACTCTATTATTAGAACATTTTAATATTGATTTAGTTATCAATATTGGTCTTGGTGGAGGAAATGGGAAATACGTTAGTAAAGGAGATTTTGTTATTAG
>DCJD01000016.1:4369-4888 GCA_002317215.1 Caryophanales bacterium UBA1709
CAAATGCAAGATTATCCATTATTCTTTGAAGCCAGTAAAGAAGTTATTGATAAGATAACTTCATTAAATAAAGATATTATTGTTGGTGGTATATTAACCGGAGATGCTTTTATAACAAATCAAAGTTATATCAAAGAAAGATTAGACTATTTTGAAACATACGAAAATTTCAAACCAATGGTATTTGAAATGGAAGGGGCAAGTATAGGCCAAGTATGTTATAGATCTAAAACTCCATTTGTTATAATTCGTTATGTCAGTGATGTCGCAAGCAGTACTAATCAATATGGAAATTATAAAGAAGCCAAAACTACTTGCAGCGATGTTTTAGTTGATGTAGTCAAAGAATATTTATCAATTTAAAGTTTATCCCACATTATGTGGGATTTTCTTTTCCTATATTTATTTTTAATAAATATGCTACTATATTATAGGTGATATAATGCTAGCTATTATTATTCGTTTATTCTTATTAACGCTAGTTCCAATATCAATAAGTATTGGAATGAGAGTTGTAGT
>DCJD01000017.1:0-2652 GCA_002317215.1 Caryophanales bacterium UBA1709
TATAAAGATTTGAAAGAAACATTATGCTGTCCTATTCTTTCAATTCTTTGTAACTTCTCTTTAATGCCAAGTGATGTGATGGTTTGTTTTTGATCTTCTAGAGTTTTAATTGTAGAATGAATTTTTTTATTTCTTTTCTTTAGATTAATCAAAATAAAAATAATAATTAAAACTACTAATCCGATTCCAACATAAAATAGATATGACATCGCATTTTCTTTTATATTTCCGACTACTTTATTTATCCATTCCATAAGATCACCTGCTTTAATTATAACATAGACAATAAAAATATTAATATTTTTATTTATATATATAAGCAAATAAAAAGAGGATTGATATCCTCTTTAATGTTATTAGATTTTCTTGTTGTAGAATTCAACAATTGCGCTTTCATCAAATTCCTTATTTAATTCTTCTCTTTCAGGAACTCTGATGTATTTACCTGTCATCTTTTCTTTATCGAATGAAACAAATGGAACAGTAGTTGCATTAACTTCTAATGCTTCTAATACACATTTCATTGTCTTATCTTTTTCTGGTAAAGAAATTTCTTGACCTGGTTTTACTAAATATGATGGAATATCAACTTTTGCTCCATCAACTAGAATATGGCCATGATTAACTAATTGTCTTGCTCCAGCTCTAGTTCTTGCTAAACCCATTCTGTAACAAACGTTATCTAATCTAGATTCTAGAATTCTTAAAAATTCTACACCAGTAACGCCTTTAGACTTTTTAGCCATAACGAATAATCTTCTAAATTGTCTTTCGTTAACTCCATACATGTATCTTACTTTTTGTTTTTCTTGTAATTGTTTACCGTATTCTGTTAACTTTTTTGCTCTACTATCCCCATGTTGTCCTGGGATTTTTTCGCCTCTTTTGACGAGCTCTTCTCCTGTTTCAGAAACAGAGAATTTTAATCTTCTGGATACTTTCCAGCTTGATCCTGTGTAACGTGACATAATTTTTCCTCCTAGTTACATTTATATTCTGCGTAAAATAACTATCATAAATCCTTAAACTTCTACGGTGTTAATATTAGATATTTCATCATTCAGCTATTGATTACTCTATAAACTATTGTTATTAACACTAGACAAGTTATATTTATGCGCTGTTAAAATCACGCTTAATAATTATATAATTATTAGTCTCTTTATACAACTATTTTGTGTTGTAAATAATACCAATACATCCTGGCCCACAATGTGTAGAAACAGTACAGTTAGCATTTGATGTATGAATAATTGAAGGATCTACTCCAATTTCAATTAATCCATCTCTTAGAAAATCTACATCATCATAAGCTTCTGAATGTGTAATTAATACATAATCTAAATCGATATTATTTGCATCATAATCTTCTTTAAAATCATCTAATAAAGCGTTAAATGCTCTTCTTTTGCCAATTGGTTTTTGATAAACTCTCATCTTCCCATCTTCAACAGTGATAACTGGTTTTAGTTGAATAATGTTACCGAATAATGCTGCTATTGATGAACATCTTCCACCTTTATGTAAATATTCCATAGTATCAACAACAAATTTGCATTTTGATTTTTTCTTATTTGCTTCAGCATATTCATATATTTCCTTAGCGGATTTGCCTTCATCTCTTAATTTACATGCTTTAATTATTTGAATTCCGATACCACTGCTTAAGTTTTCGCTATCAATAATAAATACTCTACCACTTTCAATTTCGTCTATTCCAAGTTGGCAACTTTTATAGCCGCCGGACAATTCTTTTCCAATAGAAAAGAAAACGACATCATAGCCATCGTTAACATATTTATTAATTAATTGAAAATAATCATCTGGTGAAGGGCAACTTGTTTTAGGTAAATATCCTAGTTTCTCAACTTTTTTAAATAGTTTCTTTGAGTTAATTTCTTTAAAATCTTTAAATAATTCGCCATCGAAACGAACATATAAAGGGACATAATCGATATCAAATAGTTCTAAACCATTCTTATTGTCTACCTCAAAAATATCGGCAACACTATCGCATAATATTTTTACTTTATTCATAAAACATTCCAACCTTATACTATTTCTATAATAATTATACTTATTTTTATTATTTAATCTATTAAATAATAATAAAAAAATCCCTTCTAGGGATTTTCTTAATTAATATTTGTTTCTTCTAGCCATTTCGGACTTAACTTTTCTTTTTAGTCCTGGTTTTAGATAGAATTCTCTTTTTCTTGCTTCTTGAAGGGTTCCAGCTTTTGAAACTTGTCTTTTAAATCTTCTTAAAGCTTCATCTAAATCTTCACCTGGTTTAACAATTGTTTTAGGCATTTCATTTTCCCCCCTTTTGGCAAAAATCCTTAATAATTTTATCAAATATCATCTTATAGTCAAGATTTAAAGGTGGATTATTGATTAAAGAAATTATATTAATATAATTTAATTAATCTATAGGAGAATGGTATGAATAAAAGCATCATTGAAAACATTGCATTAGAGTTAAGCATTGAATCTAAATATATTGAAGCAGTTATTAGTATGAGCGAAGAAGGAGCAACTATTCCTTTTATGGCTCGTTATAGAAAAGAAAGAACTAATGGATTAGATGAAGATCAATTAAGAAATGTAATTGCAAAATATGATTATGAAGTTAAACTTCTTGAAAGAAAA
>DCJD01000017.1:2751-22562 GCA_002317215.1 Caryophanales bacterium UBA1709
TAGAGGATCTATATTTACCATATAAAGATAAAAAGAAAACTAGAGCTGGAATTGCTATTGAGAAAGGTTTATCTAATCTTGCCGCATGGATATTAGAAGGGCATAGTGAAGATGTAAGCGAAGAAGCAAAGAAATACATTAATGATAAAGTGAACAATATCGAAGAAGCTTTACAAGGAGCAAGTGATATAATTGCCGAATCTATTTCTGATAACATTGAATATAGAAATCATTTAAGAAATCATATTGATAATCATGGACAAATAATTACTAAGCTAAAGAAAAATGCTAAAGATGAAAAGAAAGTTTACGAAATGTATTATGATTACCATGAACCAATTAGATTTATAGCAAATCATCGTATATTAGCAATCAATAGAGGAGAGAAAGAAGATATTTTAACATGCTCTATTGATGTTGCAAGAGATGAATTTTGTTTATACTTAAGAAGAAAATTAATTAAAATAAATGGAATTAGTTCTAATAAAATAATAATTAACGCTATCGAAGATAGTTATGATCGTTTACTATTCCCGTCAATTGAAAGAGAGACTAGAGCCGAACTTACAAATAGAGCTGAACTTGGTGCAATAGAAGTATTTAAATCTAACCTAGAACAACTATTACTAACTCCTCCTCTTAAAAATAAATGGATGATCGGCTTAGATCCAGCATTTAGAACAGGTTGCAAATTAGCTGTAATTAACGGAAATGGTGATTTTATTGTTAAAGATGTTATTTATCCTCACCAAAAGTTCCCAGGAGAAAATATTCCTCCTTATCGAATTACAGAAGCTGAAGATAAGTTGGTTAACTTAGTTAATAAATATAATATTGAGTTAATTGCTATCGGTAATGGAACAGCATCCAGAGAATCACAGGAATTTGTTGTTAATTGTATAAAGAAATATAATCTTAAAACTGAATATATAATAGTTAGTGAAGCCGGAGCAAGTGTATATAGTGCTAGTGAACTAGCTAAGAAAGAGTTTCCTGATTTAGTGGTTGAAGAAAGAAGCGCTATATCAATAGCTAGAAGAGTAATTGATCCTTTAGCTGAATTAATAAAAATTGAACCTAAATCTATTGGCGTTGGTCAATATCAACATGATGTTAATCAAAAAGAACTAGGAGAAGGATTAAACTTTGTTATCTCAAAAGTTGTTAATAGTGTTGGAGTAAATATTAATAGCGCATCTATTAACTTATTAGCAAATGTCTCAGGATTAAACGCAAAAAGCGCTCAATCAATAATTGATTATCGAATTAAAAATGGAAGTTTTAAAAACCGTGAAGAGATAAAAGAAGTTAAAGGAATCGGCGAGAAAAGTTATGAACAATGTATTGGTTTTTTAAAAATTCTTGAATCTAACAATCCATTGGATAAAACATTTATTCATCCTGAAGAATACAATAAAGTTTTAAAAATGTTGAAAGAAAATAGCCTAGATATTAACAATATTGGTACAGAGCAATTTAATGAAAGAATAAATAGTTTAGATTTAGATGAAATCGGTAATAAATATCAAATCGGAGAATTCACCTTAAAAGATATTTTTCAAGAACTTCAAAAGCCATTAAGAGATATTCGAGATGACTATCCAACTCCAATTCTAAAAGATGATATTCTCCATATCGAAGATCTTAAAGTTGGCATGAAATTAGAAGGTACAGTCAGAAGCATCGTTGATTTTGGAGCATTCATCGATATTGGATTAAAAAATGATGGAATGATTCATAAATCTAAAATGTCCACTACAAAAATTTCTCATCCATTAGAAGTATTATCAATAGGCCAAATTGTTGATGTTTATGTTATTGAAGTTAATCTAGAAAAGAATAAAGTAGCATTATCATTATTACCTATTCAATAATTAAAAGCGCCCTGTAGAAGGACGCTTTTTGTTTATATATTTTTTATTTTATCTATTCCGAATGAATAATTTATTGAATATTCTTTCTTTTCTTTACTAGTATTTTGAATTGCTTCATTGCAATAATCAAGAGCAAACTTAACGCTCTCTTCTAATGTTTTATTATTAGTTAATTCACATGCAATAATCGAACAAATTAAATCTCCACATCCTTGATAATTTCCTTTTATTTGATTATATGAGAAGCAAGTAAGCTTATCATTATAATATAAATAATTGGAAATGTGGTCTTTTTCAATTACACCTTTTAATAATATATTTTTGGCACCTAGATTTCTAAGACTAGCAATCGTTTTAGCAACACTAAAAGATGTTCTAGAATAAGTTTGATTTAATAATAAACAAGCCTCATATATATTTGGAGTTATTAATGAGGAATATTGAATAAGTTCCTTATAATTTGCAATATCTTTTTTATTTTTCGTTACAAATAAATTACCATTATCACTTAATATTGGATCAAGAATAATGAATTTATCTTGATTATTCTGCATATATTTCTTAACAAATTTATAAGTATCTTTTTCAAAATATCCAATATGAATTACATCGCTACCCAAGCTACTTTCTAAAATGTTTTTAACAAATGACGTTGTCTTTTGTACAATTCTTTTTCTTTTAACTCCAAGATGAGAAGAATAGATTATTGAAGGAATTAAAATTGGTTCAATATTAAAGAAAGAACAAATGCTAATAAATATTGTTCCACTACTTCCTCCAAAACTAGAATAATCTTGAATTGATACTATTCTTTTTTCCATATTAATTAAACAATCTTAACTAAGAAATAATTCTTTCTTCCTTTTCTAATGACAATAATTTTTCCTTCTATTGCATCCTTTTTACCGATCACTAAGTTAGTATCACTTACTTTAACACCGTTGATTGCATATGTATTTTTTTCAATTAATTCTCTTGCATCACGTTTACTTGTTGCTGCATGTAAATCAATTAGTACATCTACTAATGGCTTTTCTTCGTTTAATTCGATGCTTTCAACGCCTTTTAAACAAATCAATAATTGGTCATATGTCAACTTGCTAACATCGCCGCCAAATAATACTTCACTCATCATAACAGCATCTTTAGCGTCTTGTTCGCTATGAATAATTTTAACTAATTCATACGCTAAAACTTTTTGAGCCTCTCTAAATTGAGGTTCTGAAATTACTTTTTGTTGTAAAGCTTCAATTTCTTCTTTTGATAAGAAAGTAAATACTTTTAAATAATGCACAACATCAGCATCAGGCGTATTCAAGAAATATTGATATAATTCATATGGGCTAGTCTTTTCTTTATCTAACCAAAAAGATTGTCCAGATGCGCTTTTTCCAAATTTTGTTCCATCTGATTTTGTTATTAAAGGAACTGTAACACCAACTGCATCACTGTTACCAGTAGTCTTTCTAATGAGTTCAATACCACTGGTTAAATTTCCCCATTGATCGCTTCCGCCAAGTTGAATTTTACAACCATAGTTTTGATATAGTTTTAAGAAATCAATCGATTGAATAATCATATATGAAAATTCTGTATATGAGATGCCTGTTTCAATTCTTCTTTGAACTGTTTCTTTTGCTAACATGTAATTGATTTGGAATGCTTTTCCATAATCTCTTAAGAATTCGATTGTATTCATTTTGCCAATCCATTCATAGTTATTAACCATCTCAGCTTTACCATCATCATAACTAATAAATCTGGATAATTGGTTTTTAATTGATTTAGCATTTTCTAATGAGGTTTCTAATGTCAATAATTGTCTTTCGCTATTTCTTCCGCTAGGATCACCGATTAATCCAGTTCCTCCTCCAACAACAGTAATGACTTTAAATCCAGCTTCTTGACATCTTTTTAAAATCATAATTGGAACTAAATGGCCAATATGTAAAGAAGGTCCTGTTGGATCAAACCCACAATAGATTGGAGATTTCTCTTCAAATGCTTTTTTCAAAACTTCTTCATCTGTAACATCTTTAATTAATCCTCTAAACTTTAAATCTTCTAATAAATTCATATAATACCTCCTAATCTAAAGTCGAATCTCTTTTTACATATTTTGTAGTAAATTTATAAACACTTTCATGTGTTCTATTGTTAAGCATTTTTGTTAATAAACGCATTGAGTAGCTTCCAACCTCATACAAATCAACATCAATACTAGATATACATGGGCGGCTCATTAACGATTGCTTTGTTCCAACTATTGAAATTACTTCTAAATCATTTGGAACATGATACCCTCTATCAAGTGCAGCATTAATAATTGCACTTCCTAATGAATCTCTTAATGTGACATATAATTCATGATTAGGTTTTTCTTTTTCAAACTTATCATAATAATAATCATATATAGATTTATAAGAGTCATTAATAGAAACTTCATGATATGTTCCTTTTCCTTCGACATTAATTGCCTCTTTAATAGATTCTTCAAATGTAGAAATCATATGCCAGTCTTTTAATGGATCCTTCAAATAATAAATATCTTTTAATCCTCGTTTGAGAAATCTTTCAATTGTTTGTTTTAATGAAGAAGAATAATTCATGTCAACAAGGCAGTTATTGCCAAGGTTATCTCTTCCGATCAAAACCATTGGAATTCTTAAACGAACCATCTTATGTAAATCAGAAGCAGATAATTCGCTATTAAATATAACAATTCCTTCCATTTGGCTAGAAATAACTTTGTCAACAACATCATGACTATCTTCAGGATCTTCATAGGTAAATAATGTTGGTGTAAAACCATATAATTTACATACATCAAGCATTCCAGACATAATAGAACTAATATATGAATAATTTGGACTTGGTAGAACGATTCCTACATTGGAAGTAGTTTTTCTTGATAATGCAATTGCTAAACTTGATGGAATATAGCCAAGTTTAACAACAGCTTTTTCAACTGCAAAACGAATATCATCCGATACTTTGTGAGTATTATTAACAACTCTTGATACAGTCGAAACAGAAACATTGGCTTCTTTTGCTACATCATAGATTGTAATTCGTTTTGTCTTTTCCATTAATTACCTTTCTTATATTTTTCTCTTCTTTGTCTTTGAATATCTTTTTCGATAATTTCTCTTTTATGTTTTCTTTTTAAATGTTCAATCTGAGCTTTTTGAATTTTTTTATAGTTGGGTTTAACTTTAGCGTGTTTCCCTTTATTAACAATTTCACGTATTTTGTCATTTAATGGGTTAGGCTTATTAACTTTCTTTCTAATAAATAAATCCTTAAGTTCTACCCAAGAACCATTAACATATTCTTCATTTTCAAATTTAATACCTTTTTCATAATATTTTTGAAGTTTGCCTATCTCATCTTTATCATACAAAGTATAACAAGTTCCTTTTAAATTAGCTCTTCCACATCTTCCAGCTCTATGAAAATAGAAATCAAACTCATAAGGCAAATCATAGTTAATAACTTCACTAACTCCTTCAATGTCTATTCCTCTACTAGCAATATCACTTGCAACAATAATTTTAAATTCATTATTTTGAATTCGTTTCATCGTAGTTTTTCTTTGTGTAGACGATAAATCGCCATGGATAATAGTACAGTTGTAATCGTTTTCAACTAAATCCTTATAAATCTTTTCAACATCATTTTTTCTTGAAGCAAAAACGATGCAAACATATGGATTAATAGAATCAATTAGATGTTTTAAAATAGTCAATCGATCTTTATTTCTTGTTGGATAAGCAACATGTCTTACGTTTGCGCTTGTAATATTATTTTTAGATAGATCGATATATTTTAAATTATTAATCCTTTTATTGAGAATTGATAATAGCGATTGAGGAAAAGATGCACTGAATGCCATAAAAGATATATTTTCTTTTAGCTTAGAAAGAATATAAATAACTTCGTCGGCAAACCCCTCTTCTAATATCATATCTCCTTCATCCATAACCAAATAAGATGTGGTAGTAATATTAAAGATAGCATTATCAAAAGCCATATCTTTTATTCTTCCAGGTGTGCCAATAATTAATTGAGGTATTTTATTAGAAATACTCTTAATATCATCATTTCTATCTCCACCACTGCTAAGCAATAAGACATTAATATTTAATTTAGCCGCAAAAGGCTTGGACATCTCATAAATTTGTTTTGCCAATTCTCTTGTAGGAGACATAATAATGCCTTGAACACGATTCAATAATGGATCTATTTTATTAAATAAAGGAAGTAAAAATGTATGTGTTTTCCCACTTCCTGTTGGAGATTTAACGCATATATTTTGTCTAGAATTTATTAAAGGAATAACTTTTTGTTGAACTAATGTTGGATTAGAAAAACCAATCGAGTTTAAAACCTCAATAATTTCTTTCTTCAAATTTAACTCTTTAAAATTCATACTTTTAATTCATCCTTTAATAGCTTAATTTCTTTTAATAACGTTTCCTTTTTTACTTTAGTTGTCTTATTATCTGGAATTGATTTATAAACGGTTTCTAAATAGTTCATATATGAGCTATATTTACTTATAAAATATGCATCAATATTTTTTCTAATAATTGGTCCAAAATATAAGTCTTTATAAGTTAAATCTTGTTTTCCTTTAACAACTTTCAAGATTTCATATATATAATCGTTTTCTAGTACTAAGCACTCATCAATAATCTTATATTCTTTTGAATTTAGGAATTGTCTTAATTCAAAAGAATTATTGTTTGGTTGAAGCACCATATAATCAACATACTTCAACTTTTCAAAATCCTTATAAAGAATTTCCACAATATTATTCCCACCCATTCCAGCAATTACAATCTGTTTAATATTTTGGGTGATAGATTCAATACCACTAGAAAGATTCGTACTAATTTTGTTATCTAATTTAGAATTTTTAATATTAGTTTTTGCGCTTTCTAATGGCCCTTTTTTATTATCAATCGCTAAGACTTTGCAATCGTTATTTTTGGCATATTCAATACTTAAATATCCATGATCGCATCCAATATCTGCCAAATCTAGATTTGGTTCTAAATAATCTAATATTGTCTTTAATCTAATTGATAAACTCATTTTTCAAATAAATATTCCTTTAATTGTGGGGAACTCCTTCTTATTTTTTCACAAGCAAGATTTCTTAACTGTCTTGCTCTTTCTTTACTAAACCCTAAATCTTTACCTATCTGTTCTAGAGTCTTCGTTTCATTTCCATTTAACCCATAATAATGAATTAATATATATCTTTCATTATCATTTAAGTGTTTTTCTAAAGCCTTGCATAGTTCCTCGTTTAAGAAGACTTTATCAATATAATTGCTCAAATCATCTTCGTATGTTTTATCAAATGGATTATATTCATCCGTTGATACTACATAAAACTGATAAACAATCGCTAACCTTATATCGTCTTTAGTTAAATGGATATAATTTTTTCTACAGTATTCATAAATATCATCAATAGAAGCTTTATCTCCAATTTCGTGTTTAATAGTTTGAATGATTTTTTGATCTTTTGAAACACTGCTTGGAATTTTTACTAATTTATGATTTTTACGAATCATATCGCTAATTGAACCGTTAATATGATAATAAGCGTGGGTTGAAAATTTAGTATTGAAGCGAAAATCATATGTATCAACTGCTTTTATTAATCCTTGGTTGCCATATGAGATTAAATCTTCAAACGGAACTCCATCTTCAATATACCAATTCTCAGCAATAGACCACACTAAACGTAAATTAGAATTAATAAATTTGCTTCTAGCGCTAGCATCACCATTTTGTTTAATCTTAATTAATAATTCTTTTTCTTCATCATTGCTTAAGACAGGAAACCTCGACAAATCATGATAATACTGAGTAAGGGATTTGCCATATCTATCACTATTTAAGTAATTAATATTCTGTTTCTTGTCTAACATGATTTTATTTTCTAAATACTTTTAATTCAGTTTGTTTTTGGGAAAGTTTTTTAATTGCTTTTCCTTCAATTTGTCTAATTCTTTCTCTTGTTACGTGATATAGTTGTCCAACTTCTTCAAGTGTTCTAACCTTACCATCATCAAATCCATATCTAAGTCTTAGAACTTCCATTTCCCTTTCAGTTAACAATTCTTTCATATATTGAAGAAGGGTGGCATGTAATAATTCTTTATCAGCAAACTCTGTTGGTGATTCAACTGTTTCATCAGCAATAAAATCACCGGTTTTAGACTCCTCATCATCTTTTGTTGGTTTTTCAAGAGAGATTGGGTCTTGAGCAATTCTTTGATACTTTCTAACATCGTCTTCTGTTACATTAGCACCGTTTTTACTCATCTCGGCGGCAATTTGAGCTGGAGTTGGTGATTTCTTATATTTTTGTAGCAATTCTTTTTCGATTTTTTTCATCTTGTTGATTGTTTCAACCATATGAACAGGAATTCTAATCAATTTAGCTTGATCAGCAATTGCTCTGTTGATTGATTGTTGAATCCACCAAGTGGCATAAGTAGAAAACTTAAATCCTTTAGTATAATCGAATTTTTCTGTTGCTTTGATTAAGCCAAGATTACCTGCAGTGATTAAATCTACAAATGGTAAGCCTCTATTGTTATAGGCCTTAGCATATTTAACTACAAGTCTTAAGTTTGAGTTAATTAAAATTTCTCTTGCTTTGTTATCGCCTTTTTCAATTCTTTGCGCTAAATCTCTTTCTTGTTCTTTTGTTAAAAGTTGGAATTTACCAATATCTTTAAGATATTGTTTAACACCATCTTTAATCTTAACTTCGCCAGTTGAAGAAGATGTTTCCTTCAATTCTTCAATATTCAATAAAGAATCTTCATCAATATCACCTAAATCTTCGGTCTCGGCTTCAATTTTCTCTAAATCACTTAAGGAAATATTTTCATCTTCATTGTTAGATACATCAATTTCTTCTTCCTCAACAATTACTTTATATTTCTTAGCTTCAAAACTCTTTTTAAAATCTTCTAAAGTTAATTCATCTAAGTCATATTCGGCAACTTGTTCAAGAAAATCATTCCAATAAATAGTTTTTGTTTTCTTGTTGTTGTCCATAAACTTTTTAGAAACTTCTAATACGTTTGCTAATACTTCTTCTGTTAATTCTTTTACTTCTGTACTCATAATGCCTCCGTTACTTCTTTTTAATATTTGTTTGAATTAATTGCTTTGCAATTTCTAATTGCTCTTTAATATCTGCACTTTGGTTAAGTTTAGTTTTCATATCTTCTTTATTTAATTTTTGTAAATAGTCATCTTGGACTATTTTTGCAAGTTCAGCTATATCAGCTGGAGGGAATTGTTCCCTATCAATATCTCCAATTAATCTAGCAACTTCAGGGGTTGCTTGATCCAATAGAGAAGTTGGACTAACTACTAAACCTTTTGAATTGCGGTCAATAATCATATTGGCTAATTGACGAGCAGTTTTGCTTGTTAGATCAATATGCATACTGCAATACTTAATTATATAAAGTGGATTAGTCATCATCATTTGTAGAATTTGATGATCAGCTAAATCATATTTATTCAAAGCTTTTTGAACTTCGCTTGGAGCTACTGAATTCTCAAATTCATCAACAAACTGATTTTTATTATTCACAAGTTTAGTTTTTAACGCCTTGACTGTTACATTAGACATTTTTGAAATTTCATTCAAATAATAATCTTTATCTATTTCATCGAGTTCAATTTGATTTAAGAAATTCATACACTCAAGAACAAACTTTTTATTATCCTCATGATTATCAAAATTAGTATATTTTGCAAAATATGAAATCTTATATTCAATAACACTTAATAAATCATTGATTGTATTTTTTACTGAATCACTCGACTCATTATCTAACATTTCATCAATATCTTTATATTTTGTTAGTGGGCGAACTACTTTAATATCTAGTCCAGTATTCTTTAATATATCAATACATTTATTTGTAGCGATTTGGCCAGGATCATCTCCATCAAAGAACAAACGAATTTGACATCTAAGTTGTTTTAATAGTTTTATATGATCGTTTGTAAATGCCGTTCCCATTGTCGCTACAACATCTGTAATGCCAGATTTATATAGAGCAATTGCATCCATAAATCCTTCAACGATATAACAATATCCATCGCGTTTAGTGTTAACTATCGCATTAGAATAGTTATATAAGGTATTTGATTTATGAAATAAAACTGTCTCTGGTGAGTTAACATATTTTTCACCCATTGAATCAATTATTCTTCTTCCGGAAAATGCCACAACTTTGCCATCAGGATTAAATATTGAGAAAATAACTCTTCCTCTTAATCTATCAACAAGTTTATTTTTAACAATCTCCACACCAACTCCACAGCTAATAATTTCGTCATCTGTGTATCCTTTTGATTTTAGAAATTCAATACTCTCCATTCCTGATTCAGGACAATATCCTATTCTAAAGGTGTTAATGATATCTTTATCCAATTTACGTGTATTTAAATAATCAATTGCTTTTTGATTTGATTGACTTAAAACTTGATAATTATAAAAATCAGATAAATCTTTCATTAAAGAATATAAATGGCTATATTTATCTTCTTGAATAGGTGCTGATATCTTATCAATTTCACTTGGAATTTTTAATCCAGATATTTTACATACTTTTCTTACTGCGTCAATAAATGAAACTTTCTCGTAGTCACGAACAAATGAGAAAGCATTTCCAGATTGACCACAACTAAAACATCTATAAATTTGCTTATCAGGTGAAACGTACATACTAGGTGAGGAATCATTATGAAAAGGACATAAACCACGATAGTTTTTGCCGATTTTAGTTAGCGGAATATAGGATTGTATTACATCAACAATATCTACATTCTTTCTAATCTCATCAAAGATTCGATTGTCCATTTTTATTCCTCAAAGTAGTTTTCTAAATATTTTTCTAAATCATTAATTGCAATGCGTTCTTGTTTCATAGTGTCTCTAACTCTAACTGTAACGCAATTATCATTTACACTATCAAAATCATATGTGATGCATAAAGGAGTTCCAATTGCATCTTGTCTTCTATATCTTTTTCCAATACTTCCGGTTTCATCAAACTCAGCAAAGTATTTTTTGCAAACCTTGCTATAAACTTCTTTAGCTTGTTCACTTAATTGCTTAGATAATGGAAGGATGGCACATTTAATAGGCGCCATATTTTTATTAAATCTCAAGACAATTCTGCTATCGTTTTCACTAAGAGTTTCCTCATCATAAGCTTCACAAATTAATGCTAAGAATAATCTATCTAAGCCAACGCTTGGTTCTACAACATATGGAACATACTTTGTGTTAGTCTCAGTGATGATATATTCCATTGATTCTTTTGAATATTCTTGGTGTTTTTTCAAATCATAGTCGGTTCTATCGCTAATACCCCAAACTTCTCCCCAACCAAATGGGAATAGATATTCAATATCGCTAGTTCCTTTTGAATAGTGAGCTAAGTCTTCTTTAGGATGTACTCTAAATCTAAGTTCTTCTTCTTTTAAGCCAACAGAATGTAAGAAGTCCATACAATACTTCTTCCAATATTCATACCAATCTAAATCTGTTCCTGGTTCACAAAAGAATTCTAATTCCATTTGTTCGAATTCTCTTACTCTAAAAATAAAGTTCCCAGGAGTGATTTCGTTTCTAAATACTTTACCAATTTGACAAACACCAAAAGGAACTTTCTTTCTGGTTGCTCTTTGAATGTTTTTAAAATTAACGAAAATACCTTGTGCAGTTTCTGGTCTTAAATAAACAGTTGATTTAGCATCTTCAACAACTCCTTGGAATGTTTTGAACATCAATTGGAATTTTCTAATATCAGTAAATTCTTCTTTTCCACATACTGGGCATTTTACATGTTCTTTTTTAATATATTCTTGGAATTGTTCATTAGTCCAGTTTGCAGTTGCTAAACTTGGGTCATGTTCTTCAACTAAATTATCAGCTCTAAATCTTGATTTACAGTTTTTGCAATCCATTAAAGGATCAGTAAAAGTAGATAAATGTCCACTTGCCTCCCAAACTCTTGGATTCATCAAGATAGCACTATCTAATCCAACATTTAAAGGGTTTTCTTGAACAAACTTCTTCCACCAGTATTGTTTAATATTGTTTTTTAATTGTACTCCCAATGGACCATAGTCCCATGTATTTGCTAATCCACCATAGATTTGTGATCCTTGAAATACAAATCCGGAATTAACAAAGTGAGTAATCATTTTTTCATAATTCTTATCCATAATAATTCTCCTTCATTATAAAAATCGTAATAATTATAATTATTACAGCAAAAAAGTCAACACACTATAAGTTACAATTATAAAATATCTAAAATAAGTTTCTTAGTTAATAGTTTTATGCCTACATTTTCTTCGACTAAATGGAAAAAATCGCTTATCATTTCTTTTTTAATAATCTCATCAATATTAAATTTATCTTGATCCACAATATTAGCTTTCGATATCATTCTAAAAGTCTTTAAATATTGGATAGATTTAAGCGTGCCAGAGTTATTAAAACAAGAAGAACAAATAAATCCACCATCTAATAAACTAACACCAACAATATTCTTTTTACTTCCACAATTAATGCATCCATCCGTTTCCACAAATGAACCATTTGATAATAAATGAAGTTTTAAGACAATGCATATTATATTTGCAAAATTAAACTTATTCTCATTTATTGCATTAAATACATATTCATACAATGAATATGAATTAGTTAAAGATTCATCTTTAATGATTGATTCAGCAATAAATGAGATGAGAATATTTTTATCAATATTAGAATATAAATCATTAATTTTGCAGACATTATTAACTTCTTGTAAAAAATACTTATCCGAATTATTGATACTACAAACGCTAAATTCGCCATATTCAAAACAAGCAATTGAATTAATAAATTTAGATGTGGTTTTTTGTCCAGCACGGACCTTAAAACTTTCAAAACCGTCTTTTGTTAATACATTTGCAATTACGTCATTTTCTAAATACGGATTTAAACTTAATATAAAACCTTTAATAATTTTAGTCATTGTTCTTGTAACCAAATTCTTTTAGATAGCGAGATGAATTTCGCCAATCTGATTCCACACGAACAAAAGTTTCTAAACGAACTTTTGTTTGAAAAATATTTTCTAGATCCATTCTCGCACTAGTCCCGATTCGTTTGATCATTGACCCTTGTTTTCCGATAATAATTCCTTTTTGTGATTCTCTTTCAACAATAATAGTGCATGCTAAGTCAAGAGAAGAAGGATTATTTTTAAATCTTTCACATATAACTGCGACACTATGAGGTATTTCATCTCTAGTCATTGACATTATTTTCTCTCTTACGATTTCTGCTACTAAAAAAGATTCTGGATTATCACTAATCATATCATCTGGATAATATTTAGGTCCTTCTGGCAATACTTCCAATAGACAATTAATTACTTCTTTCACATTATCTTTTTTCTTTGCGGATAGTGGAATTATGCCATTGAAGTTATATGCATTAGACCAAGAAGAAATAGATAGAATAATCTCATCTTTTGTTAATAAATCAATCTTATTTAAAATAAGAAATGCAGGAATTTTTGTTTTGATGATATCATCAATAAGACCTTTGTAGTCCTCAACTTTTTCGTTTTTCGCATCGACAACTATTAAAACAGCTTCAACATCATGATAGCTAGATTTAGCGTTGCTATTCATATAATTTCCTAGTTTATTATATGCTTTATGAATTCCTGGCGTATCTAAAAAGACAACTTGCATTTTATCGTCAGTATATATCCCTCTAATAACATTTCTAGTTGTTTGAGGTTTACTAGTAACAATTGCAACTTTCTCTTCTAATATAGAATTTAATAGGGTGGATTTCCCGACATTAGGATGCCCAATTAATGAAACAAAACCACTTTTAAAACTCATTATTTTAAATCCTTTGATGAAAATGAATATGGTAATAACTCTTGGATAGTTAATTTAGTAAAAGAACCATCTAAATTAAGCATATAAATAGGACAATTAAAAGGTAATAACTCACTCATTACTTGTCGACAAGCACCACATGGTCTGGTATCACCTTTAAAATCGCTTACTAAAACCATATGATCAATATCTTCTTTTTTATACCCATTAGATATGCTTGAAAATAAGGCCGTTCTTTCAGCGCAATTACACAAACCATAACTAGCATTTTCAACATTGCATCCGCTAATTATATTGCCATCTTTCATCATAATAGCAGCGCCAACATGACACAAACTATATGGTGCATAAGCATTCTTCATAACTTCAAACGCTTTATCAATAGTTAATTTATTATCCATATTTATCTCCTTATCTTAAGTTTGTCTAATATTTTATTTTGCAAACCAAACATTATTTCTTCATCTTCTTTTTTCATATGATCATAACCAAGCAAGTGAAGTAATCCATGACAGAAAAGAAATGATAATTCTCTTTTTAATGAATGGCCAAATTCTTTTGCTTGTTTAGAAGCAGTATCAATGCTTATAAATATATCTCCAAGCATATTTGGGATATTAACATCATCAATATAATCAGCTTCATTAAAAGCAAAACTTAATACATCTGTTGGTCGATCTATATTGCGATATTTCTTATTTAACTCATGAATATAAGCATCATCAATAATAGTAAGAGAAACTTCAATATATCCATCTTTTCTAGTTTCTTTTAATGTCTTTTTAAATACACGTCTAAAATTGTGTAGATTATGTACTTTAACATTTGTGTTGTTTTGATAATAAAAATTCATTTTCATATTTAGAATTATAGCAAATTTTTATTAAATATTAATAAAACAACCAATATATTTACTAAAATACTAAGTAAAATTACTCTTGATGGATAATGAATATTAAATTTATTATCGTTAAAAGCATAATCATCACTCATTAATAAAATGCCTTGTCCACTCATTTTATTTACAATCCTTTTCTTTATAAGATGTGACTTAAATAATGAAGGATCGTAATATCTTATTTCGTTATTTTCTTTTTCAATAACAATAAAATGCCTTGAGAAAATATTTTTACAAACTACAATCATTAAATTAAATTCCAAATTCTTTAGATGGGTTTTATCAAATTCAATTGATTTACATTTTATCCCATATTTTTCTAAATATTTCCGAATAGAATATAATGAATTATCTTTAACTTCCTTCTTTATTTGCTTATATTTAACGTTTCTTTTATAAGCATTTAAAACAGTTGTCAATACTCCAATATGGCAATGATTAAATCTTTTTTGTGGGACTAGTTTTATCATAATTTCTCCTTTCAAAGAAATTATAGATATTTAAAATCAAAAATGGTCCCATTTTAGGACCATTTTTGTCTCATTATTTATTAACTACAATAAGCGGGATAAGCATTTCGTCTTCACTAATACCAGCATGACTGGATTTTAAACGATCTTTCTTATTATTTGGCAAGTAGCGAATGCTTTTTGAACTTTTAGAAACGACTTGGAAATCTCCAATAAAATCTTCAAATTTATTGCACGATTTCCCTATTCCAAATAAGTTCTTATCAATAACTTCTTTATGCGTAAATAGTTCAAAATCATTTTTCCAATATTTATTATATAATTGAATAAATTTTTCTTTACAATCATCTTTAACATAAAAAGTAGAGTTTTTAGGTTCAATAGATGGTAAACGTTTTAAAGTTAATAAGATATCAGGATAATCATATAGATTAAAAGTTGAGTAATTTAAATGACCATGATCAGCTATTATAAACATAATTGCATCATCAGGTAATTCTTTAGAAAACTTAGCTATTTTTTTATCAAATCTTTTTAATAAATTATGGGTTTGAATAGAATCTGTTCCTTTAGCGTGAAGAAGGGCGTCAGGGTTATACCAATAACTATAAACATAAGAACATTCGTTTATGTAATGCTTGGTTTTTCTTAGGAAGTCATTGAAAGATTTAGCAATTATTTTAGCATCTTTAACGTCAGGCATTATTTCTACTGATTTTATCCCTTTTTCATTAAACTCATCCACTAAAGTTTTAGTTGGAATAATATTTTTAACAGTATTTTCAGGATATTCTAATTTACTTTGACTATCATAATAATCTTTTTGTGTAAAACAAATTAAATCATTATCGATTTCTTTAAAATATTGATGCCATCCAAGCCAACCAGTTTCGTTTGGATTTAGTCCTGTTCTAGCAACAGTAGTAGCCGCAGCAGTGGTGCTTGGGAAAGTTGATATAAAATCACGAAGTTTATGAGAAACTAAAAAACTATCTTCTTTTAAATGTTTCTCAATTATTTTGCTTCCCATCCCATCCAAAAGCATAACAATAACTTTATGATATTTATTCTTATCTAGTATTTTATCTACATCTTCAAGAGAAGAATGAGTTAAAGGCAAATTAAAAAATAATCTAATGGAATTCATTAGATTACTTATACTATTGGTGTAATCAGGATAAATAACTTTCATCCTAAATATTTAACTCTATTATTTGATTTTTTTCAAGACTTTTAGGGACATCTATTATTCTTTGATTTGAACTTCCCTTAAATCTTAAATAATCTCTTTTTAAGTCATTAATAAAAGGTCCATCAACTAAAACATCAATATTAGAAAGGATTTGTTTATCTAGTAAGCTAGTTAATTGATCAAATGTATAACCAGTATATACCCAAATATTGATTCCATTTTCTTTTAGTTTTCTAGTTAATTCAAGTAAGGCTTCTTTTTGGCAAAAAGGATCTCCTCCACTTATCGTAACTCCACTTTTAAAACTATATTTATTAACTTCATCAACAATATTATCTATATCTTCTTCAAATCCACCATCTAAATCATGCGTAAAAGGATTATGGCATAAATAGCAATTATGGATGCATCCTTGCATCCATATTACCATTCGAATTCCTAATCCATCTACAATACTATCGTATGTTATTTTAGAAGCTAATCTTATTTTCATACTCCATGTTTAACACGGTCATCGACTTCAGCTCTTTTACCATTGTTAAATCTATCTACTGTTCCAACAAGATATCCAGTAATTCTTCTGATTCTCTCAAATTTAACTTCACTTTCTTCTTCGTTTCTTCCACAATGTGGGCAAACATGACCTTCGATAACACCAGTAAATCCACACATTGGATCTCTATCAACAGAATGGTTAACAGAACCATATCCTATTCCACTTTCTTTCATCTTTCTAATGACCATTTCAAAAGCATCAAGATTCTTTAATGGATCACCATCTAATTCAATATATGAGATATGACCAGCATTAGTAAAAGCGTGATATGGTGCTTCTAATTCGATCTTTCTTAAAGCATTAATATTAAAGTAAACTGGAACATGGAAAGAATTAGTATAGTATAAGCGATCAGTTACACCAGGAATAATTCCATATCTTTTCTTATCAATTGCAGTAAATCTGCCAGATAATCCTTCAGCAGGGGTTGCAAGTAAAGAGAAATTTAGATGATATTTAGCACTCGCTTCATCCATTCTATCTCTCATATGTTTAATAATCTTTAATCCTAGTTCTTGTGAAGATTCTGCTTCACCATGGTGTTTACCAACAAGAGCTTTCAAACATTCTCCAAGACCAATAAATCCAACAGAAAGGGTTCCTTGTTTAATGACATCTTGTAAAGTATCGTATGGTTTTAATTCCTTACTACCATTCCAAACACCTTGTCCCATTAAGAATGGGAAATTAACAACTTTCTTCTTTCCTTGAATTTCCATTCTTTGCAATAATTGAGCAATTACTAAATCAATATATTCATCTAACTCTTTAAAGAACCCATCAATATCAGCAGTTAGATTTTTAACAATACCATGTTTGATTCCAAGTGAGACTAGGTTAATAGATGTAAATGAAATATTTCCTCTACCAGTGACAATTTCTGGTCCACAAACATTTCCAATAACCCTTGTTCTACACCCCATATATACAGCTTCAGTTTCTGGTTTACCTTCTTTATAATATTGTAAATTAAATGGAGCATCAATAAACGAAAAGTTAGGGAATAAACGTTTTGCACTAACTTTCATTGATAATTTGAATAAATCATAGTTAGGATCGTTTGGATTATAACTTATACCTTCTTTAACCTTAAAAATAGCAATTGGGAAAATAGGAGTTTCTCCATTGCCTAAGCCAGCATCTTGGGCTAATAAATATTGTTTAATAACCATTCTTCCAGCAACGCTTGTATCAGTACCAAAGTTAATCGATGAGAAAGGAACTTGGGCTCCTGCTCTAGAATGCATAGTATTTAAGTTATGTATAAAAGATTCCATTGCTTGATAAGTTCTTTTTTCGGTTTGTGCAAAAGCGGTTTTGTAAGCCTTTTCTTGAAGCTTATCAACATCATAATCAATGTTTAATGATTTTAAATATTCTTTTTCCTTTAGAGAATATTCATGATTATCTTCTATATCGGCTTTAAAGCCTTTCATATAAGTATCTTTATTTTCAAGAATATCAAATAACTCTAAAGCATTAATCATATCTTCTTTATATTGTCTAGCAAATGTTTTTCTAACACCCTTAGCCATATAATAATCAAACATTGGAATCGATTGCCCACCATGTTGATCATTTTGATCAGATTGAATTACAATAGCTGCTAATGCGGTATAACTCATAATATCTTGTGGGGTTCTTAAAAATCCATGTCCTGTAGAAAAACCATTTTCAAATAATTTGTCTAAATCAATTTGGCAGCAAGTTAATGTTCCCATATTCATAAAATCCAAATCATGAATATGAATATCCCCATCAAGATGAGCTTTAGCGAATCTTGGTTCAAGTTTATATTGGCAACAATATTCTTTTGAAACAGCTGATCCATATTGAAGCATCATACCCATTGCAGTATTTCCATCAACGTTAGCATTTTCTCTTTTGATATCAGCTTCAATAACATCAAGATCAGTAATATTTTTAATAGTATGCATTAAGGTAGAGTTTTCTCTTCTTTTCTTATCTCTTTGATCTCTATATAAAATATAGCAAACTGATATCTTATCTAGTTTTTCATCAATTAATACTTTAACAACTTCATCTTGAATTTCTTCAACGCTAGGATTTTTATCAATATATTTTGCTTCCAAGTTTTTGGTTACTTTAGATGCTAAAATCTTAGCTTGATCATAACTAGCAACACTATCTTCTTTGCTAGCAACACTACAAGCAGCTTTATATATTGCCTCTGCTATTTTTGATTCATCAAAAGGGATAATTCTACCATCTCTTTTTATTATTTCTTTTATCATATATTGTCTCCTTATACATACTCTCTCAAAGTGTGTAGGAGAATTATAATAAATATAAAAATAACAAAAAATAGTTTTCTTAAAATTGATTATTTTTGTTCTAAAATAAGTACACAAATATACATTTTTAGCATATCGATATACTATGTATATACATAATATTATGTATTAAATTGAAAACTTATATATATACATATATAATATTGTATATGCTAACAAAATTAGAAAAAGATAACTTAGAAATATTTGTCTTAGCAACTTTACGTAATGCTCCAAGCTATGGTTATAAAATCATAGCTGATTTAGAACCTATTGTTAAGATCAGTGAATCTACTCTATATCCTATTTTAAGACGTCTTGAAGATAGAGGACAACTTGAAACATACAGCGTTGAAACAAATGGTAGATTAAGAAAATATTTTAGAATCACTCAAGTTGGAATTAATCGTGTTAACGAATTTAAAGAAGATTTAGAGAATATAAGGAACATTTTTAGTTACATTTTAAGAAACTCTTAATGTCCCAGTACCTCAGATGGATAGAGGATCTTCCTCCTAAGAAGGCTGCCAGCAGTTCGAATCTGCTCTGGGACGCCA
>DCJD01000017.1:22567-50754 GCA_002317215.1 Caryophanales bacterium UBA1709
CCAATATAAATAATTCAAAGCCAATAATGGCTTTTTTATTATATTCATATAATAATATGTTATAATAATTTGCGCCCGTAGCTCAGAAGAATAGAGTATAGCCCTCCGAAGGCTAAGGTCGCATGTTCAAATCATGTCGGGCGCACCAAGAGGTAAATATTATGGATAAATATGATTTATTAGAAAAACAAATTGATTGGAAAAACTTATTACTTGCAAACTATAAGAAATTAAACTTAAGTGAAGATGAAGTAATGACCATTTTAATGTGTCAATATTCTATAGATCATAACGAAAAAACTATAACTCCAGAATTATTATCCATTATGACTAATTATGATATTAAAAAATCTAGCAATTTATTAACTAGCCTTGTTAATAAATCTTTAATATATCTCGAAGAAGATGATAATGGAAAATTCGTCACCACATTAAAAGGAATTAAAAGAATCCTAATTGATGATTTTATAAATAATCAAGAAGATGAAAACGAAACAACTAGTCCTATTATTGATCTATTTGAAATAGAATTTGGCCGCCCATTATCCTTTGCTGAACTAGAAACCATTAAATCTTGGTTAAATAATGGATATAGTGAAGATTTAATTAAAAACGCTTTAAGAGAAGCTATAATACATAAAGTTTTAAATGTAAGATATATCGATAAAATACTATTAAATTATTCCAAACAAGAGGAAGTTAAAAAAGAAGGTTATACAACTATTTCAGAGTCCTGGCGTAAAGATATGAAAGAAAGTATTCAAACATTAAATGAAAAAGATAAGTAAAACTGAATTCATAAACTTTTTAGATAATTATTTTTTAGATGCTCATTGCGAATTAAACTATCACAATGTTTTTGAATTATTAGTTGCTGTAATGCTTTCCGCTCAAACAACAGATATTTCAGTTAATAAAGTAACTCCTGTCTTATTTGAAAAATATAAAACAATCCAAGAATTAGCAAATGCCAATCTAAATGATGTTGAAAATATAATTCATAGTATAGGCCTATATAAAGCTAAAGCTAAAAATATAATTGAAGTAGCAAATGTTATCCATAATAACTATAACGATATAGTTCCTAATACTATCGATGAATTAGTTAAACTAAAAGGTGTCGGAAGAAAAACCGCTTCAGTAGTACTAATTGAAGGATATAATCTTCCCGCATTACCAGTTGATACCCATATCTTAAGAGTTTCTAAAAGATTAGGAATTACTAACGAAAATGATGATGCTTATCAAACTGAAATGAAGCTAAGAAAGATACTTAATGAGGATAGATTAGCAAAAGCTCATCACCAACTTATCTTTTTTGGAAGATATATGTGTAAAGCAAAAAATCCAAGTTGTAGTGATTGTCCTTTTAACAATAAATGCAATTATAAATAATATTCATCAATTATTTTTAAATAATCTATTGGACATATATACGTTGATTTTATTAAAAATCCATTTTCTTTAAAATAATTTAAAGGAATGGATTTTTTGTTTTCTTTTAGTAAAGATTTTAACTTAGAAGTATGTAAAAAATAAATCTCATTTAGTTTAGAAAATCTTACTATAAGAAAACTAATGCCATCATACTCATCTACTTTTAGTAGATGATCTATCTGATTATCATGGATATTTGATAAGGGGAAAGAGGTTAATGACATTGTTTCTTTTGCCTCAAAATCAATATATTTTCCTTTATATAATCCATTATAATCAGTAGTTGATGGCATCATAAAATAAGCTTCAATTATTTTATATGTGTTTTGATGATGAATCGCTTTTATAATTTTGATTGGAGTAGGTTTTTTATAAATTAAAGCTTTTTGAATATTTCGGTAATAAGTATTCGAAATATTAATTTCATTTTCTAACTCCATTCCTTTGTTACGATTATTAATACTATGTTTTACTTCTAATGCTTTAATTCCTTTTGAATATTTAAGCATATATAAGCTCCTTTATTATTAAAATTATAGACAATTTTAAGATATAAATATATTTATTTTATAAAGATATTTAAAATGTGCTAAAATAAATTAGTTAATTCGAGCAATCGCTGCTAATTTATTTAGTAGAGGAAAGTCCATGCTCGCACTATCTGCGATGATAGTAGTGTTTGTGCTAGATTAATTAATAAGTCTAGGTAGAGAAATCTAACGGCGGATGAGAACCTAAAGTTTATCCATGGTTTAAGTCCATAAAGTGCCACAGTGACGGAGTCTATAGAGAAATTTATAGAGTGGAACGCGGTAAACCCCACAAGCGAGAAACCCAAATTTGGTAGGGGAACGAAGAAGAGATAATTGAATCAAATCTTTGATGTGAAAACATAGATAAATGGTTGCTTAATACAGAACATGGCTTATAGAATTAACTTTTATAGGAGAATAATATGGGATTATTTAATAAACTAAACACACCAAATAAATTAACACTATGTAGAATGATTGGAGTTATTTTTATTGTTATTATCGGAGTAATTGATTTCTATTTTAAGAAACAATTAACAATATATAATTCAAATAATGTTTCTTTTACATGGACTAGAATTATAATATTAGTTTTATTCTTAGGTTGTTCATATACCGATCATTTAGATGGGAAGATTGCTAGAAAAAATAATCAAATTACAACATTTGGAAAATTTGCTGATCCTATTGCTGATAAATCATTAAATAATTCTCTATTTATTATATTGGCTGTTAATCATGAATTAACTTTATTAGTCCCTTTGATCTTTGTATTAAGAGATACTATTGTGGATGGAATTAGAATTATTGCTGCACAGAAAAACAAAGTATTAGCAGCATCATTTTTTGGAAAATTAAAGACAGTAATTCAAGTAGTTTTAGCTGCTTATTATTTGATTTGCTATCCATTATTTAATGCGGTTTTAGTATTAAAAGTAATCGGCATTATATTATGTGTGATTGCTATAATAACCAGTTTAGGCAGTGGTATTGAATATCTTAAGAATAATAAAGATATGCTATTAGAAGGAGCAAAATAATGAATATTGTTGAATTATTAAATTCAAAAGGATTAACAATCAGTTGTGCTGAATCTTTTACAGGTGGAGGTTTTAGTAATTATATTACTAATATTCCAAATGCTTCGAAATGCTTTATGGGCGGAATTGTTTGTTATAATGCTAAAATCAAAGAAAATATATTAGGAGTTAAGAAAGAAACCATTGAAGCATTTGGAACTATATCAAAAGAATGCTGTGAAGAAATGGTTATTAATTGCCATAAACTATTTAATACTGATATTGCTATTTCTTTTACTGGAAATGCTGGTCCTAGTGCAAGTGAAGGCAAAGAAGTTGGATTGATTTATCTTGGATTTAGTTATAAAAATAGAACCATTATTAATGAATATCATCTAAAAGGAACCCGTGAAGAGGTCAAAAAACAGGCCATAGACATCATAATTCAAACAATTTTTGATTTTATTTAGGAATTTGAGGGTCTTTTACTATATATATTAGTAGAAGGGAAAAATATATATGAACGAAAAAGAAAGTCTTAATCAAGAACAAGCATTACAAGAAGCTTTAAAAACGATTCAAAAGCAATTCGGAAAAGGTTCCGTAATGGTTTTGGGTGAAAATGAATTTGTTGATGTTGAAGCTTTGCCATCTGGAATAATGGCTTTAGACAAAGCCCTTGGAATTGGTGGATATCCTAAAGGACGTGTAATAGAAATATATGGTCCTGAAAGCAGTGGTAAAACCACTGTTGCTTTGCATGCTGTTGCAGAAACCCAAAAACACGGCGGCAAAGTTGCTTTTATTGATGCAGAACATGCTATCGATCCTTCCTATGCTCAAAATTTAGGAGTAGATATCGATGAATTAATCTTATCTCAACCTGACACTGGCGAACAAGCAATGGATATTGCTGATATATTAATTAAAAGTGGTGCCATTGATTTAGTAATCGTTGATTCTGTAGCAGCTCTTGTTCCAGAACAAGAATTAGAAGGAGAAATGACTGATCAACAAATGGGATTACAAGCCCGTTTGATGTCAAAAGCGTTGCGTAAATTAAGTCCTTCATTATCAGCTTCTAAAGCAACCATCATCTTTATCAACCAATTAAGAGAAAAGATGAGCACTGGCTTTATGATTGGAAACAACGAAACAACAAGTGGTGGTAGAGCATTGAAATATTATTCATCAGTAAGATTAGACATTCGTCGTATTGAAACTTTAAAAAAGAATAATGAGCCTTATGGTCAAAAGATAGCTATTAAAGTTGTCAAAAACAAAGTTGCTCCGCCATTTAAGACTGCAACTGTTTCAGTATTATATGGAGAAGGGGTTAGCGAATTTGAAAACATTATCGATTTAGCTATCGACTTAGGTATTGTTACTAAAAGTGGATCTTGGTTTAATTATGGAGAAACAAGAATTGGTCAAGGAAGAGATTTAGTAAAACAGTATCTCAAAGATAACCCACTAATCTATAACGAGATAAAAGAAAAGACCAGAGAAAAATTATTTGAGACAAAAAAAGAAGTTGGAGCTTAACTCCAACTTCTTTTATTGTTCTTTCATATCTAATACAGCCATGAAAGCTTCTTGAGGAACCTCAACGCTTCCAATAGACTTCATTCGTTTTTTACCTTCTTTTTGTTTTTCTAGTAATTTCTTCTTTCGTGAAATATCTCCACCATAACATTTAGCAAGAACATCTTTACGAACTGCTTTAATATTTGTTCTAGCAATTACCTTTCCATTTACAGCAGCTTGAACTGGGATTTCAAATTGTTGGCGTGGAATTATATCTTTCAATTTACTAGTTATAACTTGCCCACGATTATAAGCAAAATCTTTGTGAACAATAATTGCAAGGGCATCTATTATATCTCCATTTAACATAATATCCATTTTTTGAAGATTAGATTTTCTATATCCATCAAGTTCATAATCCATTGAGGCATATCCTTTTGATACACTTTTTAAAGAATCAAAGAAATTAAAGATTATTTCTGATAATGGCATTTCATAATTTAAATTGACACGATTAGCATCAATATAATCCATTGACACATATATTCCTCTTTTTCTTTGACACAATTCCATCAAACTTCCAATATATTCGCTAGGTGTCATAATGCAAGCTTTAACATATGGTTCTTCAATGTGATCAACTTTTGTATTATCTGGCATTTGAGATGGATTATCTAAAAGGGTAATTGAACCATCAGTCATATAGATTTGATATTTAACAGATGGAGCGGTAGCAATTAGATTGAGGTTATATTCTCTTTCTAATCTTTCTTGAATAACGTCCATATGTAGCAAACCTAAAAATCCACATCTGAATCCAAAACCTAAGGCCTGAGATGTTTCTGGTTCGAAAACTAAACTAGAATCATTTAAAGATAGTTTTTCTAAAGCATCTTTTAAGTCATTGTATTTATCATTATCAACAGGAAATAAACCACAATAAACCATTGGGTTTAATTTTCTATATCCAGGTAAAGGCGCATCGCATGGATCGTCAACTTTAGTGACTGTATCACCAACCTCGACATCTCTAATTGTTTTAATGGATGCTGCTATCCAACCAACTTCACCAGCATGCAAGCAATCGGTTTTAACTTCTTTTGGTGTTTTAAATCCAAGTTCTAATACTTCATATGTAGCATTAGATTGCATAAATTTAATCTTATCACCAATTTCAATACAACCATTTTTTACTCTAACATAAATAACGACTCCTCTATATGAATCATATATAGAATCAAATATTAAGGCTTGTAATTTATCATTATCGTTACCTTTAGGAGCTGGAATATGATTAACTACTGCTTCTAAAACTTGGTCGATATTTAATCCTGTTTTTGCAGATACACAAGGAGCGACATCACAAGGTAATCCAATTTGATTTTCTATTTCTTCTTTAACTAAATCTACATTAGCACTTGGTAAATCGATTTTATTAATTACTGGAATTATTTCTAGATCGTTATCTAAAGCTAAATATAAATTGGCTAATGTTTGAGCTTCAACGCCTTGTGTTGCATCAACTACTAAAAGAGCCCCTTCACACGCTGCTAACGATCTTGAAACTTCATAAGTAAAGTCAACATGCCCCGGAGTATCAATTAAATGGAAAACATAATCTTGACCATCTTTAGCATGATATTGAATTTTCACCGCATTTAATTTAATAGTAATTCCTCTTTCTCTTTCGAGTTCAAGACTATCTAATAATTGCGATTTCATTTCTCTTTTTTCCACTGTGCCTGTTTGTTCAAGTATTCTATCGGCTAAAGTAGATTTGCCATGATCAATATGAGCTATAATACAGAAATTTCTGATTTTCTTAATATCGTAAGACATAACTACTTAGCACCTCTAATTTCTTCTTTATTGCCATTTAAGAATGATTTAATATCCATTCTTTTCTTGCCTTCCATTTGCAATTCTAAAACTCTCAAACTTCCTTTGGCACATTTGATAATCATTTCTTTATTCGTACAAATAACTTCGCCTGCCTCATTTATGGTGTTTTCTTCAACTATCTGAGTTTTATATATTTTGCAAATCTTATCATTAATAAAACAATGAGCACAAGGAATAGATGATAAACCTCTAATTAGATTAAATACCTCTCTTACGGGTTTATTAAAATCAATTCTTTCTTCTTCTTTTTTAATATTAAAACCAAAAGTAACCAAGTTTTCATCTTGTTTTAATCTTTTAACAGTTCCATTTAAATATTTAGGTAAAGTATCTATCAATATCTTTTTTGCAGCTTCAATTAGTTTTATTGATAATGAATCTAAATTATCTTCATCATCAATATTTACTTCAATTTGTGAATAAATATCTCCGGCATCCATAGCTTCAACCATATCCATTATGGAAATACCAGTTTTTGTGTATCCATCAATAATAGAATGATGAATAGGTGCTCCGCCTCTTAATTTAGGCAATAATGATGCATGGACGTTGATACAACCTAAATGTGGATAATCTAAAATGTACTTAGGCAAAATTTGTCCATAAGCACAAGTTATAATTAAATCAGGTTTTACTTGATCTAAAAAATCTAAATGATTTTTTATCTTATCAAATTGATAAACTGGAATTTCTAGATCTATAGCAGTCTTTTTAACTGGAGTTGGTTCTAAAATTTGTTTTCTTCCAACTGGCTTATCTAATTGAGAAACAACTCCAACAACGTTATAATTGTTTTCTTTTAAAGTTTTAAGAATTTCTGCTGCAAAAACAGGAGTTCCCATAAATAATATTCTTACATCTTCCATACTATCTCCCCTTTACAAGAAACATTTCAAAAGCCATATATTTATCAATTTCAGATAAACGCATCTTTTCATCTAAATCGGCCAATTCGTTTAATATATCCATGATTTCGTTTTCATTATGATATCCAATCTTTTTTAAGGCATAATATACTCTTCCAGGTTTTATATTATCTAACTCTTTTGCGACTTCATCGTTATTATAACCTTGTTCATGAAGGTGTTTAACTTGATATAAGAATCTAAATTGTGTGGCTAGACCGCTAACTAAAATAATAGGGTCTGTATTTTGTATTTTCAGATCATTATATATTTTAATTGCCTCATCAATTTTTCCATCTAATAACGCATCTACCATACCGAACATATTATCTTCTAGAGGTCTATCAACCATTGAAACTACAATTTCTTTGGTTATAAAACCATTAAACATTTTAAGTTTAGATAATTGTTTTAATACTCTATCAAGATTTCCACTAGTTCTATTAATAAATTCTTCTCTAGCATCATCATCAATCTCTAGATTATATTGATTAATTAATTGATTAATAACTTGAGGCCATTCTTTAGCAGAAATTTCATTAATCTTGCATAGTTTAGCAACTTTTTTAATTTCTTCTACAACTTCAAGTTTTTCATTAATCGATCCTTTATAAATTAATATCAAAACAGTAGTATTTGAAGGTGACTTGACATATTCAATAAGCGGTTTGACATCATTTGTTTCTTTATTTAAGAAAGAGCAATTTTTAACAATTATACCTTTTTTATCAGTTAAGAAAGGTATTGTTAGACAATCGTCAACAATCTCTTGTATTGAAGCATTTGGATATTCATAGCTTGTTGCAGCAAATTCATCTACATTAATAGAATTCTCTTTCAATGCGTTTTTGATTTCCTTGTTTATTGCAAACTCAATATCGCTACCATATATTAAATAAATCATAGATAAATTATACAATAATTTATAAGTCTTTCTTAATACTTTTTTATTATATTATTTTTATCAAAGCAAATATTATAATCTTTATCTGTGCGAAAAGTGCTTATATGATATTTTTCTAGAATTGATAATACATTTTTAGTTGGGTGACCATAATTGTTATATCCAACTGAAATAACAGCATATTTGGGATTAAGCGTTCTAATAAACTCATCACTAGTGCTTGAATTTGATCCATGATGGCCAATCCTTAAGATGTCGCAAGACAAGTTCGTATTATCTTCAATTATTTTCTTTTCAATAATGCTTGTTGCATCTCCCATGATTAAAAACTTTCTATTATTAGAAACAAACTCTAATACAGCACTTTTTTCATTATCTTCTGAGGAAGAATTATAAAAATGATTTAAATTGGTTATTTTAAAATTGTTTACCGTTATTGCATATTCATTTGGACCATAATAAATCTTTTTGCACGAATAATTTGTTTCTAAACTGTCTAGACTTCCACAATGATCATAGTCGTCATGAGTTATTATTATGGCATCCAAATGTTTAATTCCTTTTGATTTTAAAAGAGGAATGATATATTTTTCACTCGTATCAATATTATTCAATCCACCGGTATCTATTAAAATACTATATTTTAAATTTTTTCCTATAATTAGAGTTGAATCTCCTTGCCCAACATTAATAAATATGACTTCTTCTTTTTGCAAAATATATGGTTCATAATACTTAAATGCCAAGATACCAAGAAGACTAAAAGCACACCCTAGAACTAGCTTTTTGTTTCTTGTAATCAGCATATAGATTAACGAAATGTAGAATAGATAATATAAAACGCAGTATATCAAAGTGGGCTTGCCAAATATCAGATTGATATTTAATCCATTAAATGAGTTGATTAGATTATTAAAAGCTAAAACTAATGGCTCATATATGATATCACTAATCTTGATAATCGCAGTTAGCATGCCAAATATATAATAAAACCCAATCGGAATTGATATCAGAATAACAAAAATTAATGACATAAAACTATATTCATAATTATTTAAGATTATTATTGGGAATATACTCAATTGAATTAATAAACTTTTAATAAAAACTTTATAAAAAATATTTGTTGTAATGCTTAGATTTCCTAAAATGATAATCACAATATTAGTAATAAAAGTTAATTGATAAGATAAGTTAAATAAATAATGATAATCATATAGTAAAAAGCCAAGCGCAATAATAAGTAATATTGTAAGGTTTGATAAATTTAACTTCCTTTTCTCGTTTATTGTTTTGAGTAATAAGAAAAGAAACGCTCTTAAAACAGGCAAACTAAAGTTTAATAAATATAAATATGGAATTAAAAGGAAAATAGTCAAATAATCGTTTTTTAGTTTAAAAGTTTTATTAAAAAATCTATACAAAATATTTAGATGAAACCCACTAATAACAAATAAGTGCACTACTCCTAATTCGCTCAATGATTCATAAAATTCTTTGCAAGAAGACTTATCTCCTAAGACTAATAATCCAATAAATTCATTTGAAGGCGCACTTAAATTAGATAAGAGGTAATTTCTTATACTTTTTCTTAATATATCGCCATTATAAATAATGCTATAGTCATCTGCTTTTATTTGATAATTAATCCCTTGAGTATATAAATAATCATTAAATGAACGTACATTTAAACTCTTATTTATTTCTAATGATTTAACACTTCCTTCAATATGAATTTTTGAATATAGATTAAAATCTTCATCACAATACCATAACAACTTATAATGATCATATTTAACAATGTAATAGCTATTATGCTTTTCTATAATTGTACATTCACCATTAATTACATCCTCAATAAGTGGAATATCAAAACCAACAATCATATACATCACTAAGAAAAAGAGTATAAATATCAATACTTTCTTCTTAGTTTTTATTATAAGACCAATAAAAACACATAAAATAAGAAAACATAAAGGTAATGCAAAATTATATTTCAAAAAAATTGCACATATAACACCAAGTAAAGCATTAATAACAAATCCTAACATTATAATTTTATATAATCACGTATTTTCTTATATAAAGCATCACCTATTCCATCAACGCTTTTAATATTCTCTAATATTTCAAAGTTTCCATTACTATCACGATATTCAACTATCCTATTCGCAAGCGTTGAGCCAATACCTGGTAATAAATCGAGTGTTAATGCATCAGCACTATTAATTGAGATCTTATTATTGTTATTTGTTTTAGGAATATAAATCTCCATACTCTTTTCTAAAACATAATCACCATTATATGCATAATCATCCGCCTCATCACTAAGACCACCAGCTTTTTCGATAACTTCATATAAAAAAGTATATTGATCTACACTATATTTCCCCTCATTATTAATTGCTCCACTTAATGTTATTTCAATTGTACTACCACTTTCATTCTCATCATCACTACTTGTACTACTAGAATTAGTACTCACTTCAGTTAGAGCTTGTTGATATTCTAAAGCTATTCTATTTAAGTTTTCTTGTCTCTTACTTTCTATAAAAGTAAGCCCTACTAAAAATACCACAGTTAATATTGCAGTCACTAATATTGTTTTCATTTTATTTTCCCCCTCTCACCTTCTATATACTCAAAAAAACTTAAAATTCCTAAATAAAATGAAAATAATATAAAAACCGTACGATTTGTACGGTTTTTCGGACATTATAATGAATTTAAGAACGCATTCGATTCATCTCGAGAATGGAAAATTAAAATGTTTTTAAAAGAATATTTATCTAACAAATTCCTAATTATTTGATTAGAAGAATTATAAGTTTCTTTAACCCAAGAAACTAGTTCTTCACCATCTTCATAACTTTCTATCCAAGGCAAGTCATCTCTTTTACTACCAATTCTTTCTCTTATCCCTTTAATAGAAAGATCAAGAGGAAAATCTAAAAACATAATAGTATCTGATGCTTTAATTCTATCTTCTAAATTAAATAAATAATTTCCATCCATAATCCAAGATTTTTCATTGATTAATATATCAATCTTTTTCTTAAATTCTTCCTTAGAACAACAAGTCTTGTCCTTAGACCAATAAAAGTTATCCAAATGGATAACTTTTATATTTGTTTTATTAGATAAAATTCTTGAGAAATAAGACTTTCCTGATCCAGGTTGTCCTATTACAAGAATTCTATTCATAAATTACTTAATTTGTAATTTCTTATAGAATGCTTTTAGTTCTTCAACTGATAAAATTCTTGGAACTGGGTATAAAGGCATTGTTTCGTGATAAGCGTGTTTTGCTAAGAAATCAATATCTTCATCTTTAATTAATTGACCAAATGAATTGGTAATACCCATGTTAGCATTCATCTTATCGATAGCTTCAATGAATCCTTCTGCTAAGCAATGGTCACATCCACCTTCAATACCAACAGCTTTTGCTAATTTAGCAAGTTTATGTTCAGCGTTCTTACCATATTCTCTTAACATCATTGGTAAAATAACTGCGTTTGCTAAACCGTGTGCAACATTATATTTTCCACCAAGAGAGTGAGCGACACTATGAACAGTACCAACGTATGCTCTAGTGAAAGCAACGCCAGCTTTATATGAAGCTTCTAACATTGCTTCTCTATATTCTAGATTAGTTGGTTCAGCAACTGATTTTTCTAGATATTTAAAGATTGCAACAACAGCTTCATATCCGTATTTTTTAGTTTGTCTTGTATTACTATGTCCAATATATGCTTCAACTGCATGAGTTAATGCATCCATACCAGTTGTTGATGATACACCTTTTGGTAATCCAACTAATAATTTTGGATCTAGAATTGCCATCTTTGGAATTAATAATGGGTCATTGATAGCATATTTATCATCAAATTCTTTATCAACGATAACTGCAGCAACAGTAGTTTCACTACCAGTACCAGCTGTAGTTGGAACAGCAATCATAAATGGAATCTTCTTATGAACTGCTAATAATCCTCTAATAAATAATCCTTTTAAATCTCTGATTTGTTTATCTGGATGTGCAACACGTACGCCAACGCCTTTACATGCATCCATACTACTTCCGCCACCAACAGCAACTAAGCAGTCACAACCGCCTTTAGCATAAACTTCATATCCTTCATTACAATTTGTAATTGTAGGGTTAGCAACAACATCATGGTAAACTTCATATGGGAATTTTGCTTTATCAAAAGCTTCTAATAATGGTTTTACTAAACCAATTTGCCATAACATGCCATCTGTTACAACTAATGCTTTCTTATAACCTTTTTCTTTTAAGATATCAGGAATCTTCTTAATAGAATCAGCTCCCTTGATAACTTTAGGTTGTCTGAATGGTAATAAGAAACATGCAACCCACATTACTGCTTGGAAAATTCTTGCCCAAATGTTAACTAATAGTTTTTTCATATATTCTCTCCTTTTTTAGTTAAATAATGCTTTGCAGCATTTTCGCCGGCTTTAATTGCGTTTGCAATACTACTTGCTCCACTAACACAATCTCCACCAGCATAGACATTTTTTATATTTGTTTCGTTATGCTCATCAATAACAAAACATCCTTTCTTATCAACATTTAATAAAACATTGTTAAGATTGAAACAAGTTTCAAATCCAATACTTAATATTACGCTATCGGCTTTAAGATAAATATGAGGTAAAGATGATTCAATAGGTTTTCTTCTTCCGCTTTCATCTTTCTCTCCTAATACATTAATAGAACATTCAATTGATTCTATCTTATCTTTTCCAATAAAGCGTATTGGATTTGTTAATGGCATAAACTTAATGCCCTCTTCTTTTGCCTTACTAATTTCATGAGCGTTAGCAGGCATTTCATTAAGACTTCTTCGATAAATAATAGTGACATTTTTAGTATTTGGTAATCTAGTAGCATTTCTTGCGGCATCTATTGCCGAATTGCCACCGCCTACAATAACAACATCTTCGCCATATTCATTAATATGTTTTTTATATATATTGGTATCGCTAAGAAAATCTTTCAAGTTATATATACCTTTTAAATCTTCGTTAATAGCATTTAACTTTCTTTGTTTGTAAACTCCAACACCAATAAATATTGCATCATATTTATCGATTAAATCTTTTAAGCTAATATCTATTCCAATATTACAATTATTTATAAACTTACAACCAAGATTTTTTAAATAATCTATCCTTTGACTAAGAATATTAGGATTTATACGATATGAGGGAATTCCCCATTTTAATACTCCACCTATGTATTCTTCTTTTTCATAAATAGTAACATCATATTTATGCTCTAATAGTAATTTAGCAAAGGCCATACTACTAGGTCCGCTTCCTATACATGCTACTTTATGTTTATTGTTCAAAATATCTTTATTCATATGTTTATATTTTAAATAATTAAAATATTGTTTCAATTACCTCCTATTAATATTTCCTTGTTTCTATCTTAATTATACTATCTATCATTATCTTAAACACTCATTATAAAGAAAAAGAGATAATATTATCTCTTATAAAAGTATTTTATATATATAAAATAATTTTAAATAATATTTATCTCTTTTTATAAAGTATTTTGATAAGCTTCAAGACATTTTCCAATTACTTCTTTAGCTTCACTAATTCCTTTAATATCCTTAATTAAAGGTGTTTTTCCTTCTAATGATTTATAAACTGTAAAGAAATGTTCAATCTCATCTAACAGATGTTTTGGTAGTTGATCAATACTTTCATACATATTATAGAATGGATCAGAGAATGGAACACAGATAATCTTATAATCTTTACTTCCACCATCAATCATTCTAACCATTCCTAAAGGTTTACATTGAACAGTAGCTCCGCTGATTATTTGTTCGCTGCACAATACTAAACAATCTAAAGGATCTCCATCATCGGCTAAAGTACGTGGGATAAAACCATAATTTTGAGGATAGTGAGTAGAAGTATATAATATACGATCTAAATTTAAACATCCAGTTTCATGATCAATCTCATATTTATTTTTTGACCCTTTAGATATTTCTATAAAAGCAACAAAGCTATCTGGTGTGATAGTTTTGTTAATAAATTTTTCATCAAAATAAGACATTATTTAAACTCCTTTGCTTTTTCCATAAAGCCATCCAACATTTCATCATATCCTTCAATATGTTTAATAGTAGGGTTTTGAATATGAGTAAATTTATTTGATACAAATCTAATGTGACCTAAAGTTTTTAAGTCTAATAATGGATTTGAATCAACAACAATAATATCGCTAATCTTACCAACTTCAATACTTCCAGTAACATCATCTACACCTGCTATTTTAGCATTTAGTAATGTTGCTGTATGTAAAGCGAATTGGGGACTTACTTTACAATAATTTACATAGTAAATTAATTCTCTATAGAAATCATAATGAGTAATAAATGGGCTTCCTGAATCAGTACCAAGACCAACATCAATTCCAATCTTATTAGCCTCGATTGCCATTTCAATCATTTCTTTTAATAAAGCAGTAGCATTTACTTTTCCAACTTCTCCATATCCTGTGCTATCTTGATCTAACATAGCAAGAGGAGTTGCTGGAGATAAAGTAGTAACTAATGCTCCTTTTTTAGCTTTTAATTTCTCTAAGACTTCTTTCTCGCAATGACTTCCATGTTCAATAGTATCTACACCATTTAAGATTGCAACATCAACACCTTCGTTAGATTCAACATGAGCTGCAACTTTTAAACCAAGTTCATGAGCTTTATCGCAAGCAGCTTTAACCATACTTGGCTTCATTCTTAAAACACCAGGTTTTCCAATTTCTTCACAATCAAGAATACCACCAGTAATCATAAGTTTAATTAAATCAACGTTTTCTTCTTTAAGTTGACAAACAAATCTAACCGCTTCTTCATCGCTGCATACTGGATGAGCAACAGTTCCATCCATATGTCCTCCAACTACTCCGATAGCTTCATTGCTAACAAGTAATCTAGGGCCGATAACTTTTCCTTTATTAATTTTATCTCTAATAACACTATCAAAGTTTCCAACACCACCAACAGCTCTAACAGTAGTTACTCCACTTAAGAATGCTTCTTTGCAACTTTTCTCACAAATCTTTCCACCAAGCCACTTGCCTAAAGCATTAGATTTTAAGATCTTAACCAACTTTTTAGCATTAGCAACCTTCTTATTAGGATTTACTTTACCACTACTTGGTAAATGGGAATGCAAATTAATTAAACCCGGTAAAATATATTGATCAGTACAATCAATAACAATACTAGTTTTAGGTTTAAAATCTCCAATTTTTGTAATCTTGCCATATATAACTTCAACATTGGCTTTATATGGTTTCATAGTCTTAGTACCATCTAAGACATATCCATTAATTAATGTATAAGTGTTCATAATATCACCTCAAATATTATTATACAAAATAAAAAGCATACTTAGTATGCTTATTTATTAATATATTTAATCATTTTATAATGATTTATATTAGCTTCTTTAAAACGTTCGCTATCAATAATAAAACCAAGTTTAGAATAAAACATAATCGCACTTTCTTGAGAGTTTAATATAAACATATCAATTTGATCTTTATATAAATCTTCTAAGATATTAAACAATTCTTTACCAAATCCATTATTTCGGTATTTCTTATTAACTATAACTCTACCAATATGCATATCTTTATCATTAATTTGAAATCTTAAATATCCTATTAATCTAGTATTGAGATAATAATATAAATGCGAATAATCTTTTTCTTTACTATCATACTCATCTTTTAGTGATATACCTTGTTCCAATACAAAAACTCTAAATCTTAAAAGTCTCCCTTTAATAGTTAGTTTATTCAATATTTTATAACTTAGTTTATTCATATATAAATAATACCACTTTTAAGTAAAATAATCGCAGATTATTCTGCGATTATTTATTATATTTTATCCTTTTCTTGCTCTAACAAATAAGCTTAATGACAATCCAATATTAATTAATGGACGAACAATTAAACTATCCATTGGCATACTAGCAAGTCTTTCTAAAGGAACAGCAGTAGAGACTGCAGCAATCATTTTAGAATTAAATGCTCCAATACCAATAGTTGATAAACTAAATACTACTGCACAAATTAGTAATACTAAACTCAATACTTTAGCATTTTTAATAACTTTTACTTCGACTAAATATAATATTGCAACTAATACAAATACTAAAGCAATGGATAAATAGAATGGTAAAGTAGTAAAGAATAAACGCCAAGTGATATAAATTGGCGAATACAAGAATGCTCCAAACTTATTTAATCCATAAATTAATATAAACCAAATAAATGCAGTATATATTCTATATATAAATGATACTTTTTTAGTATCTTTATCATCCTTAATAAGCTTAATACATTCTAATTTACCATATATAACTAAAACTAATATTATTAAATGGATGAATAACATAATTAAACCATAGCAAGGGAATATAAATCTTGATAAGAAAGATCCATATACAATAGTTCCTGTTAAACAACTACTAATAAATCCAATACTACTAAAAATCAAAATAAGTGTAGAATATCTTTTAATTAAAGCTTTCTTATATGAATTATTTTTAATATATCTTCCATATCCTATGATAATTGCAATTATATCTAAGAATAATGTAAACATTGGGAATGTTGAGACAACATAAATACCTAATGCAGCATAATTAGATATATCACTCATTAATAAATTAACTGCAAAAAATCCAATAATTGATCCTAATAAAGATAGAACTAATAAAATAATAAATTGTTTCTTTTTCATATATCTAATCCTCGTAATCGTGTCTTACTTGACTAAACTCTAAACCACTATTTTTGATCTTACAAATAAGTGCTCCTATTTTGCCTTCTTCATAATAGATTCTATCTGTACTAGTAACACCATAACAGAAATAAATTCCATCATACTTAGCAACAAAATCATTGGTGTGGTCATGACCAGCAAACATCGCTATAGTAGAGCCTTTTTCTTTAATTACATCATATAAACCAGAGTTATATTCTGGACAGCAAACTTTTTCTTTAATCTCACCAAATACTAATTCTACATTATCCTTTAAAACACCAGTTTTATTCTCTTCATCAAAATCAAAAATATAATTATATTCTGGTATCTCAATATGATAGAACATCATTGATTCTACAACAGTTCCACCATTTAAATTAGTAGTGTAATCAACTAAATCTTTATACCAATTAATTTGATCTTCTTGAATGTAATCATAGTACATATAAGCTTCATCTTTGAGTCCAAAATGATATCTGTTTGAATCAATTAGAATAATTTGTTTTTTAATTGTTTCTCCATCCATTAGATTAATAGCAAAGTTAGCATTACCTGTTATATCATCATCTTGAATATCTTTAAAAATACAATAGCTTTCTTTACTATCATTTAATTTATTAAGATATCTTGTTAACCATTCAATACTGAAATAACATTGTTCATCATGATTACCAAATGTAACTGTCCAAGGAATTTGCTTTGAATCAAAATAACTAAATAATTCTTTAGCAGTTCTTTTATCTGCAAAAGTGAATAAATCTCCTGTAACTACAACTAAATCTGTTCCATCTGCTTTTGCATCACTATATGTCTTATCTAAGAATCTATATTGTCTATCACGATCATCTTTATTAGACATATGCAAATCAGTTAACTGCATAATCTTAAAATCTTCTTTCCAATCCATCTTTAAAACGTATTCGCTTATATCATGCTTTTTTCCTTTGCAACTTGCTAAAGTGAAACACGTAATTAATGACATGAAAAGAGCAAAAATCTTCTTTTTCATATTATCCTCCTATTATAAAAACTACTTAACTACATCCTTATTATATATTTAAGTTTATAATTTCGCCATACATTATATGTCTTTTATTTTTTATAATTTAATATAAAATTATAAATAATAAGGAGGTTTTTCATATGAAAAAACTTTATAAGAAAGCTTTTACTCTTGTTGAATTACTCGTAGTAATCGCTATTTTAGGTGTTTTAGCAGCAGTTGGTGTTGTAAGTTATACATCTCTTACTGAAAAAGCACGTAAATCAAACGATGAAAATATTGTTGCTCAAATGAACGTTATTTTAGGAGCATCAATCTTAGACGATACTTCGACTTGCGAAAAAGTATTTGACTACTTAGAAAATAATGATGTTGATTTTACAAATCTAAAAGCAAGTTCTAAAAATGCAATATTTGGATATGACCATTCTACAAAACAAATAGGTCTATATGCAAAAGATACAAGAAAGTTAACTTATCCATCTAATGCTAAGACTGGACTAGTTGCCGCTTCAGATGTTGTCTTCTTCTGTAGTGAAAGTGATGATATTAATCAATCATATCCAGTATTTATCGTTGATAATTTTAGTGATAATATCACATTTACTTCACCAACGAACTTATATGTTGCTAGTGGTAAGAAAATTAACTCTACTGTAACTTATAATTATGCTGGAAATGCTATAAATAAAGATAGTATAACTATTGAAGGTGCAATTGAGACATTAACATTAAATACACCTAACACATTAGTTAAATTTGATGGAACATATAACACATTAAACAATGGTTCTTATGCTATATATAAACCTAATGCTACTATGATTGTTTTAAAACATGACGTAACAGCAACCAGTTCTGATTTAGAAAGAGTATGCATTGTTGATGGGCAAGTTAAAGGTTCATCATATGCATTTAACGATGCAGACTTTGATTTCTTAAGTGGTATTTGTGATCAAACAGTTGGAACTGATGTATTTGTTAAATTACCTCAATACTCTTATTACAGAAGTATTAGTGATAATCTTGAAACAATTTATATTGGAGAAACAAACTGTTCACCAGTTGTTTCAATACATCCTGCATTTACTAGATATGTTGGTAGTAGCTTAACCAATATTGAAGCATTATATGTTGGAAAATATGAAGCTACATTAACAAGTGGTGTGCCTATGTCTACATCAACGACATTTGGGTCTAGTGGTTCAAAATTAGCAGTATGGAGAACTGCTGCTCAAAACAAAGGAACAAATACGCATGAATATGGTTTAATCGATTATAAAACTGTTTCAGTTATTCAATTCTTGGGCATGGCAAAATACGCAACATTAAATCTTGGTGTAGATGTATTTGGATTTAGCCTCATTTCTGGCGGTATAATGGAAATGTGCGACGGTATCTACTATAGCGGAACTTCAATATATTATGGTCAAGAGGGAAGTTACGATGATTACAGTAAATACGCAGCAATTTCGGATTCTATTGACGTATTTAATGGAAACACAAGCTGCAAATCCTGTTATATAACAGAAGTATCATATGACGAGAATCAAAGTTGGTTAATGTTCCCTGTTAAAACCGCACTAGGACAATCTAGTGATAAAAACTATTGTGACTGGGCAAAAATTGTTGATCATGGAACTAGTAAAGGATTGATAACTTGGGGCGGTTATAAAGGTGACTATCCTTATCAAGCGTGTGGTTTGTTTAATATCGTCGGCGATGATGTAATTGGCGGCGGCAACGATGGTTTTGGTGGATACTATGGAACTCGTATCATCTATATTCCTCAATAAGAAATATGAATAAACTAATTAAAAAGGCATTCACTTTAGTTGAATTGCTTGTAGTTATAGCAATACTTGCAGTATTAGCAAGTGTTGGTGTAGTATCATATACATCTTTTATAGATAAAGCTCATAACACAGCACAAAATACATTATTAACTCAAATGAATACTTTAATACAAGCTAATGGACAAAAGTTTTCATCTTCTAAAAAAGCATTTGAATTCTTAAATGAAAACGGTGTAAGTAATGACAAAATTAATGATGTAGCTGATGGATATAAATATTTCTATAATAGAACTAAAAATAAAATTGAATTAATTAATTTAAAAGAAGAAGTTAATAGTGAGATTATTGATGATTCATTTAATACAGGCTTTGGTGTGTATACTGATAATTCCCATCAAGGTAATATGGGTTATTATTCATTTACCGCCTCAACAACTTATACTTATCAATTTATTGATTCTTCTAACATAGTTCACACTGGTGATACTGTTACTGAATTTAATACAATAAGATATTGGCTACATGTTCCTTATAATTATAAAGAATATAAAGAATATCCAATCTTAACTTTCTTACATGGAACTAATCAATCCTTATATGTTCAATGTAATGAATCAACTGGATTTTCTACTCCTCTATCTAACTATGTAAATGCAAAAACAAGAAGCATGCAAATGTTATCTGCTCCTGGATATACTAATGCTGGACATGGTAATGCTGTTTGGAGTAATTTATATGATGATGGAAGTATAGTAACGGTCGGGGGAGGAACTACTGATAACTGTTTCTTAACTGAATTATTAAAAGATATCAAACAAAACGAATCATTAGATTGCTTCATTGTAATCCTACAATTCAACGATGAAATGTGGTGGGAAAATAGAGGGGCATATGAAGTTGATGATGTAACTTGTCGATCACTTGATATTCTAAACTCTCATAGAGCAGGCTATGGAAATGATATGAACGATGGTAAATACTATCGTTATACATATTCTGCCAGTCAACTAGGAACTAATGTTTGGTTCCAATTATTAGATAAACTTTATACAAAATTAACTAATATGTATAGTATCAATACTGATAGACAATATTTATTAGGATTTAGCTTAGGTGGACTTGGTGCATTCGATATGCTCTCACATTATCCAGATCGATTTGCTGCTGTAGTTCCAATAGCTGCTGCTAGTTCAGATCCTTCAATTGCAAATGTATCAAGAATAACTAATACAAGAGTTTATTATTTACATGGCGCTAATGATGGATGGGTTTCTAACAAAATGGGTAAAGCATTTATAGATGCAATGGTAGAATGTGGTAGAGATGCTAACGATGCTAAGTTTGCAACAGTTAGTGGATATGGACACACTAATACTCATCTAGCTAATAAAACTGCTAATATGGTTGGTGGTTACTATGATGTTAGAGATTTCTTGTTCAATACAGTAAAAGCTTAATAGAAAAATAAAAATAGAACCGATTGGTTCTATTTTTTATTTAATCATTATCTTTTGATAAGTTTTTGGTATCTCTATATCTAATAATTTTAAGATAGTTGGAGCAACATTGGATAGTCCAAGTTCTTCATCTATAAACTCATACTTTTTATCATCAACAATAATAAATGGTACTTTGTTTAAAGAATGGGCGGTTCTAACTACTATTTCTCCTTTTGAATTCTTTTCTAACATTTCATCAGCGTTACCATGATCAGCAGTTACTAACATAATATAATTCTCTTTTATACATACATCTAATAGTTTTCCTAAGCATTCATCTAATGCTTCAAGTGATTTAATAGTAGCATCTAGATTACCAGTATGACCAACCATGTCCCCATTTGGATAATTAACTCTTAAGAATTGATATTGATGAGATTTTAAGGCTTCTATTAGTTTATTTGTTATCTCATAACATTTCATAGCTGGTTTTAAATCAAAACTACAAGTATCTGAATCTATTTTTACATATGTTTCTAACTCTTCACTAAACTTATCAGTTCTATTACCATTCCAAAAATAAGTAACATGACCATATTTTTGTGTTTCGCTAATCGCATATTCATTAATATTATTCTTAACTAATACTTCAGTTAAAGTATCATGAATTTCAGGAGGATTTACTAGATAATTTGTTGGAATATGTAAGTCGCCATCATACTCTAATAATCCCGCAAACATAACTTTAGGATTATAGTCTTTAATAAAATAATTAAAGTTTGGATCATTAAATGCCATTGATAATTCAATTGCTCTATCTCCCCTAAAATTAAATAATATAACACTATCATTATCATTCATTTTACCAATTGGCTCATCATTTTCTTTAATAACAAAACCTGGTAAATCTTGATCTATGATATTTGGTATTTCTTTACGATATGTTTCAATAGCTTCTTTAGCGCTATTAAAGCCTCTTCCTTCACCTTTAACATGGATATTCCATCCCTTTTCAACCATCTTCCAATTAGCTTGATAGCGGTCCATTGTGATAACCATCCTTCCACCACCACTGGCTATTTGAGCGTCAAAATTAGAATCATTTAAATTATTTAATACATCTTCCAACTTACTAACATATAATAATGCACTAGTGCTAGGGACATCTCTTCCATCTAATAATATATGAATTCTAACTTTTTTGACTCCTTCTTCTTTTGTTTTTTCTAGCATACTAAATAAATGATTAATATTACTATGAACATTACCATCACTTAATAATCCAATAAAATGTAAAGTAGAATTATTCTTTTTAACGTTCTCAATTAGTTTAATCCATGTATCTGATTTATATATCTTTTTTGATTCAATTGATTCATTAACAAGCTTTGAACCTTGCGAATATATTTGACCACACCCTAAAGCATTATGTCCTACTTCACTATTTCCCATATCACTATCACTAGGTAATCCAACAGCAAGTCCATGAGCTTTTAATGAAGTAGATGAAAAATTCTTTAACATATAATCTAAATAAGGAGTAGATGCTAAACTAACCGCATCTCCAAGATGAGTTTTAGATATTCCAACTCCATCCATTACAACAAGTAATATTGGCTTATTCATTAGTACCACCTTCATTATTCTTTAAACTAGCACCATAGCGGCATAATAAACCAATTAACATAATTAATAATCCAGTTCCTAATGATGATTCAAATGATGTATAAGATAGTGTTGTATTAATATCTACTTTATAAAAATTTAATATAATTACTTCAACAATACTGCCAATTATCATCCCAGCAAAAGGAATCCATATTGATTTAATACCAAGGTCAATTAGTTTATTAGCTCCAGTAGTTGTAAATGGTGTTCCTTCTTTTTTCTCTAACTTAAAATATTTAATAGCATATTGACAAACAAACATACTACTAATACAACTTGCTAATCCTACAAAGCAAGCAGAAATAATAGCCCCATAAACCATATTAGAAGATGTTTCAATCTCCATTAGTATGGTTTTACCTTCTTCTATTTCAATATCACCAATTGCTGGTAACATAAATGCTCCAATCAAACATCCGCTTGCTCCAATTATCAAACAAACATAAACTATCTTTGTTATAGCACTTGCAAAATTCCATATAGCATTAATTCTCTTTAAATCCTTATTCATAAATTACTCCTTAATATACATATAAATTATACATTCTATTTTAAATAATATATAATATTATTGAAAATAAAGGAGGAAAACATATGCGTATTGCCTTAATTGCTCACGATAAAAAGAAACCTGAAATGATTGAACTTGCGATTAAATATAAAGATATATTAGCTAAGCATGAATTATATGCTACTGGAACTACTGGTACTTTAGTAATGGGAGAAACCGGATTAAAAATAAATAGATTAAAATCTGGTCCATTAGGTGGAGATCAACAAATAGGATCTATGATTGCAGACAGTCAATTAGATCTAGTAATATTCTTAAGGGATCCATTAACTGCACAACCTCATGAACCTGATGTTTCTGCTTTACTTAGATTATGTGACGTTACAAATATTCCACTAGCAACAAATATAACTAGTTCTGATATAATGATTAAAGCCTTAGAGAATGGCGAGATTGAATGTCGTAAGATAAAAAAATAATTCCAATTGGAATTATTTTTTATATATTTCATAATAATCTAAGTCTTTTAATTCGTTATGATATTCTAATTCTTTTAGTCTTGTTTCTTTATAAATCATATTTGATTTAATCATTACTTTCTTACTAGCTTGATTACCAATGAAATAAGAAGCTAGTATATGATCTATCTTAGTATTATTAAATATATGATCAATAAATACCGGTAATACTTGACTCATATATCCTTTATTCCAATATTTACTACCGATTCCATATCCTATTTCTACTTCATGATCATTAATATATTCGCAGATTAATATAATGCCAATAAATGTATTATCTTTCTTTAATCGAATAGAATATAAGTCAGGATATTTTAATAGTTTATCAAAATCAAGTTCATTAATATTCTCACAGTATTTGCACATAAAAGTTTCTTGAACTTTTAAGTCATGACTAATACATTCAAAATATCCAATCTTGTCATTACTATTTAATTTATCAATAATTAAATCTTTTGTTTCCATATAATCTATAATAATAAAAATCCTCTTAAATTATAAGAGGATTTTATATTTATTTCATTGCTTTATCGCAACACTTAAATCCACAATCACCACAAGTACAATCTACAATTACTTCAACTTTAGCACCACAGCTTTTACAAGTTTTAATAACTTTAGTAGTTTGTAATTTAGGATCTGGTATTTCTATCATATTTTTTCCACAGCATTTAATTCCACAATCTTTGCAAGTACATGGAGCCAATTCTTTAACAATAGCTCCACAACTCTCACATTTTAAATATCTCATATTATTATCTCCTTTATTGATTATTTTCATTATAGCATAATTAATAAAAACAGAAAAAAATATATCATTTTATACAGATACAATTATTGAAAACCCAAAGAAAAGATTTAATATATAATTGTATAAAATAAAGGAGACTTAATATGAAAACAGAAAGAAATATATTAATAGCTTTTCTATTAAATCTATTCTTTGCAATATTTGAATTTATTGGTGGTAGTATAACTGGATCTATCTCAATATTATCTGATTCTATTCATGATCTAGGTGATAGTTTAAGTATTGGATGTAGTTATTATTTTGAAAAGAAATCTAAAAGAAAACCTGATAATGGATATAGTTATGGATATTCTAGATATAGTGTAATAGGTAGCTTATTTACTACATTAATCCTTCTAATTGGATCTGGTATTGTTATTTATGAATCTATAACAAGAATATTTAATCCAATTGATATTAACTATAATGGGATGATTATATTTGCTATATTTGGTGTAATAGTAAACTTTATAGCAGCATATGTTACTCACGAAGGAGATTCTGTTAATCAAAAAGCCGTTAATATTCATATGCTAGAAGATGTATTAGGGTGGATTGTAGTATTAATTGGTGCTATTATAATGCGTTTTACTAGCTTTAGATTATTAGATAGTTTAATGAGTATAGGAGTTGCAATATTTATCTTTATTGAAGCAATTAAAAACTTATTAGAAACAATGAATATATTCTTAGAAAAAACACCTAAAGATATAGATATAGATGAGATTAAAGAACATATATTAGATATTAAAGAAATAAAAGATATTCATCACATTCATATTTGGACTTTAGATGGTATTAATAATTATGCCACTATGCATATCGTAAGTAATGAAGATAGCCATACAATAAAAGAGAAAGTTAAAGAAGAATTACATGAACATAATATTGTTCATTCAACAATAGAAATTGAAAGCGAAGATGAAGAATGTTTAGATAAAGAGTGTCATGTAGAACAACACTATTCTTCTCATCATCACCATCATCATTAAACTATAAAAAAACAGATACTTTGTATCTGTTTTATTTTCTTCTATATTTCTTTGTTAAACCAATAATTAACAGAGTAACAGAAATGATTAATGTAGCAATTATTACAATAAACGATACATTACCATCACTACATACTTCCCAATTGCTAAAATCCATTTTATAAAGATTGTTTTTGGATGGTTCTAATAATCTATTTAATACATAGTTTAAACCATAGCAGAATAAACCTGTTTCTAATACTATTAAAGATGATTTTATATATTTATTAGAAACTAACATATTAATTAAACTTGCTATAATAACAGGAAACGATACATATATAGTTATTTGTAATCCTAATAATAAATCTATATTAATATATAAATTAGTAATTACTAATATAGATATAGTTAATAATAACGCAATAGAACTATAGATTAATAAGAAGTATTTCTTTGGTATATTAATGTATTCTTTCTTATAAAATATAAAAGGGAAAAAGAATAAGAAATAAAAGAGTAATACTGATAATATTGCTATAAAACACCAATAATTAGAAGTAAAGATAGAACAAGTTATAAATAATAAAGAAAGAGATATAAACGTAGATATAATAAATCCTTCTAGTTTATATTTCTTAAAATATCTAATACAAGTTGGACAAAAACTCCACCCACATAAACAAGATACTAATACAATATAAAACCAATCTAATTTATGACTAATTGCTATATTACATATAAAACAAATAAGTATTGCTAGTAAATAAGATCCACTAATAATCATAAATGATAATCTTTTAGCATCATTAATTTTCTTTAAACTTCTTTTAGCGTTTCGATAATCATCATCTTCACAAGCTAAAAATAATTCATGTTCATTAATTCCTAATAAATAACATAATTTAGTAACTAATGAACTATCTGGAAAAGTTATTCCTCTTTCCCATTTAGATACTGTAGTAACATCAATAAATAATTCATTAGCTAAATCTTGTTGAGTTAAGCCTTTATTAGTTCTATTTTCTTTTATAAATAATCCAACCTTTTTATAATCCATACATGTTACCTCTTTAATAACTTAAATATATAATAAATCATTAATATTATAAATGGCGATAAAATCAACCAAATAAAAAGATCGATATTCGAAAATATCAATCTATTAATTTAATATAACGATTTTAAATGAAATAATAATTTCTAAATAGATTATTAGATATTAATGGAACAAAGAACACCCGTAGTAAGCGATCTACAATCTTCGCAGCAAAGAATTTGGTATTTTTTCTTGCCGGAAGAATTAATCACTTCAATGTTGCCTGTTCTGTTTGTGAGAACACAATATGTGGCGCCGGGGCTACACGATGGTGATCTAATCCAATAATAAGATGAACAATTCAAACATTTTGAATAATCTGTAATACTTATATTAGAATTAGCAATCAATGAATAAATGTTATAACAAGGTATAAACACAATCGCATCACAATCTCCGTATGCTCTACAATATGGTTTTTGATTATTTGGATAGTAATCATACATATTGTAATAACATGATAAATCATTTTTAAGAGTTGTTTTTTTCAATTGTTTTATTTCATCCGAATTAAAAGCACAATTTAAAAAATCATTGTTTAAATAATTATATAGAATATTATCTTTAAAACAGGCACCGTCCAAAATAAGATTGCCATTAGTCGTTATCTCATCAGATGAATATTGACACGGGAATAAAACCTTATCACTTATCAATGTTTGTTTGCCATTATAATCAACCACATTCCAAAGTATTGGATCAAATTTGAACCAATATACTTTTGAACTAATATATCCATAGTTATTCTCTATGATTGAATAACCACTTCGATAGGAATCATAATTATAATATTGTGTACAATAACAAGCTCTGAATTTATTACCATCTAAGATATAATCCTTATACCATCTAAAATTATTTTGAATCGAATCATGATTTACTTTTAAAACGGTCCAACCATTAGAACTCATTGAATTAGGCAAAGATTCTATCATTGAATTAAGTTTAAACCAAACGTTATAATTTGAGCTTTCCGTTATTTCCGATTGTGGATATTCTCCATAATATAATTGGGCTTTTAAAGTATTTAATTCCCAATGCAATTCATATGTCGAATCAACTATAGCAATTTCCTTAGATGGATCAATTTTTAAGTTGCCCTTATACCATCCTTCAATTTCAAAATCATCCTTGGTAACGTTTTTAGGAAATATTATGCTAGAGTATATGTTTTGTTTTGTTACAACATCATCATTTCCATTGTTTAAAATAAATGTGATAGTGATTTCCTTATTATATCTATCAAGCGTCTTGTTTTTTTCTTCTATATCAGTTTCCAATTCGAGAACTTGGCTCTGCAACGATGTATTTGAATTGGTCAA
>DCJD01000017.1:50884-59456 GCA_002317215.1 Caryophanales bacterium UBA1709
TTTGCAGCGATGCATTTGAATTAGTCAATGTTTCAACTTGGCTCTGCAAATAATCTATTCGAGAAGTTAATATTTCATTTTCGCCAGTTTTATAATTCGTGCATCCTGTTAATGATACGCAGAATAAAAATAATTTAATTAATTTCTTCATATTAAATGTTTTTGTCATTTAGCAAATAATTTATAATGAAATCAATATCAGTTTTATTGCTTTCATTGATACAAAAGTTGAACTCTTTCCCATTTATCAATGTAACTGTAAAAACACCGGCATATTCCTTTGTACAAACAATATCTTTAAGTCTAAAATAATAAACAGAATAATCATCTATAATTTTCATAATTTTCATTCCCCTATCCGTATCCATTATATATATATATTGTCAAATAAGAAGTTTTTCATATTATTGTCCGAGATTAAATAATAAAAAGTCCTATTTATTCAGTTTAACAATTCAAATAAATAGGACAATCTCATTTTGATTGGTGGAGATGACGAGAGTCGAACTCGCGTCCAAAGAAATGACTATAAGAAATACTACAGTTTAGTTAGATTTAGATATTTAGTTAATTAGATAAATCTAACAAATATCATTTTAACGATCTTATAATTAAATTCATTTTGTTTATATAAGCACTAAACAAAACTATCTTATCTTTTATGAGACTAGTTTATGAATGATAAGAGAATTCATAAGTAGCCTCGCTGCTCCTCTATATTAGAGGTATGCGATATTGCTAGTATTAATTAACTAAGCAGCGAAAGAATAATTGTAATTGCCATTTAAGGCTTGTTGATATTATGGTCTATCACACCACTGCATTTCTTATCTTCTACTTCCCTGTCGAAACCAAAGCATCCCCAGGTATTTATATTTTAAGGATATATTAATAATAGTCAAGATTTATATATTAAATTAGTATATAATTTAAAAGATATGAGCAAAATAAGAAACTATCTTAATCTATACCTATCATTTTTCAAAATAGGATTAATAACATTTGGTGGAGGTCTTGCATTAGTCTCAGTCTTTTTTGATGAATTTGTTGAAAGAAAGAAATGGCTAAAAGAAAACGAGTTTACAGATATTGTTGCAATATCCGAATCCACTCCTGGCCCTATTGCAATTAATGCTGCCACATTTATTGGTACTAAACAAGAAGGAATACTAGGAGGTATAATTGCAACTCTTGGCGTAATTACTCCATCTATTATAATTATTACTTTAATATCTATTTTTTATGATAAGTTTATTACACTAACCATAATATCTAAAGCTTTTAAAGGTATAAGTGGAGCGGTAGTTGTACTTATCGGATCTGCACTATTTAAATTGTCTAAAACCATTAAAGATTCAGGTTTATTAATAGTTAATATCATTCTAATGATACTAACCATAGTATTAAGAATATTCTTTAGTCTTAATACTATCTTTATTATTATTGGTGGAGGAATTATAGGATATATATTATATAGTTATATATTAAGCAATAAGGAGGTAATAAAATGATTTATTTATTACTTCTTTCTATCTTCTTTATAGTTGGTTTATTTACTATTGGTGGAGGATATGCGATGATTCCTTTAATGATAGATAAACTAACTAAATATAATTTATGTACTAAAGAAGAATTATTAAATTTCATTGCTATATCTGAATCTACTCCTGGTACTTTTGCGATTAATGTTGCAACATTTGCTGGTTATAAGAATGGTGGAGTATTTGGAGGGATTGTTGCAACTCTTGGATTAGTATTACCAAGTTTAATAATTATTATATTAATTGCAAAAATATTTAATAATCTAACTAAATCAACTAAAGCACAAAATATCCTAAAAGGAATAAGACCAGTAGTTATTGGATTAATAGGTTCGGTAATAATTGATCTTATATATAGTAATATATATATTGATAATAGTTTTAACTATAGATTTTTATTAATTGGTTTAGTTTGTACAATAATCAAAATTATATTTAAGAAAGTACATCCAATAGTATTAGTATTAATCGGAGCAGTACTAGGAATTATCTTATATTAAAAGTAGACCGTTTGGTCTACTTTTATTTATTATATTTCTTCTACAAAATGAACGTATTCTAATTTAGTTAATTCATTAACTAATTCATCGCATCTATAAAACTCATTTTCATTGCCTTTTGCAAATACTGATAAGCTATAACATGATAAACCAGTATTAGCATAGGCAGGATCATAACTAACCGCTTTGATAGATATATTTAATGTTCTAATATATTCAATTAGTTTCTTTAAATCTGGTCTTGAATATAATTCAATATGTAAATCATATCCTCTACTTCTTTTTTTAAGTTTAGCTTCAAATTTAGGTAAGAAGATTAATGAGATAATATAGATTAAAGCTGCAACTATAGCAACGCTATAAAATCCACATCCAACCGCAAGTCCTAAAGCTCCTGCTCCCCACAAGGCGGCAGCAGTAGTTAAACCCATGATTTGATTTCTGCCAGTTACCATAATAGCTCCAGCACCAATAAAACCAATACCAGTTAATACTGCAGCACCAAGTCTAGCTGGATCACTATTTAAACCAAGATATTGATTAACAATCATTGCAACGCAACTGCCTAAACATACTAATATATTAGTTCTTAAACCAGCACTATGATGTTTATTACTTCTTTCAGCACCAATTAATCCGCCAATAAATGCTGCTAATAATAACCTAGAAACAATTGAGAATATATTCATTTCCATATTCTCTAAACCAAGTAATTTAATAATTGGATCTACCATACTATTCACCTACTTACTTGCTTCAAGTGATCTAGTGATAATAATATCACTACCAGTACCACAAACATCTTTAATAACTACATCATGTAATGAAACAGGTGCTTTAACAACTACTTTATTAATCTCCTTCATTACATCAAATATTTTTCCTTTAGGTATTTCAACACTAGTAATTACTGGGACTCTATCAATATCTGCTCCAATAATCTTAACTGTTGAAGTTAACATTCTTTTAGGATCTGTTACTTCATTAATTGCATATTGTTTTCCTCTTGGACAATTATTACCAGTAACATTTAAATTATCATCAATTGTTAAATGGCATCCTCTTGGACATTCAATACAAACAAACTCTTTCATATCTATTTAACCTCCTCTACTTTAATCTCTAACTTACTACCTTTAATTAAATCATCTTTTTTAATTGTTAGCATTTCCATTTCACTTGGTACAACAGCTAACTTTCTAATTGATTTAATTTCCATATCATCGACACTTACTACAAACTTAATATTCTTCATTGGACATCTAACTCTAAACTTAAATGTAATTGAATCATCTATACTATCATAGTCATATTTTTGTGGAACAACATATCCAATTCCATTCCCATTTACTACCATAGTATCTTCACTAGATTTATTTAATATTCCTTTTAGATACTTACTTGCAGCAATACCGGCTTCTTTTGATTCAGCACTTACAAAATCAACTAAATCATGAACATGCAAACTATTACCACATTCAAATATACCATCAATACTAGTCATATAATTATTATCTACAATAGCACCTTTAGTACTACTCATCTTACAACCAATGTCATCTAGTAAGATATTATATGGAATTAAACCACAACTTAATATTAAAGTATCTACTTCAAAGTCCATTTCAGTATTTGGGATATATTGGAATTTCTCATCTACTTGAGCAATAGTAATTTTTTCTACATGATCTTTACCATAAACATTCTTAACGGTATGACTTAGATATAAAGGAATATCAAAGTCATTTAAACATTGAGCAATATTTCTAGCTAAGCCATTACTATATGGCATTAATTCAGCAACTCCTAATACTTTAGCACCTTCTAAAGTCATTCTTCTTGCCATAATTAATCCAATATCTCCGCTTCCAAGAATAAAGACTTTCTTACCAACCATATATCCTTCAATATTGAGATATTTTTGAGCAAGACCTGCTGTTAATACACCAGATAATCTTTTTCCCTCTAATTGAATCTGTCCAGCTGTTCTTTCAACACAACCGGTTGCCATAATTATAGCTTTTGCTTGTAAATGAACTAGACCTTCTTTTTCATTAGTGTAAAAGACATCTTTTTCTGGAGTGATAGTAGTAACAAATGTATCTAAGATATATGGAATGTTTAATTCTTTAGCCCTTTGAATAAATCTTTCAGCATATTCAGGACCAGCTAATTGTTCTTTAAATGTTTGTAAACCAAATCCATTATGAATACATTGTTCTAAGATACCACCAAGATATCCTTCTTTTTCAATAATTAAGATATCATCTATTCCATTTTCCTTAGCCGCAATAGCACTAGCAAGTCCAGCACTTCCTCCTCCTATTACAACTAAATCAACTTTTCTAATATTTTCCATAATTAATTTTCCTCCTTAGTCTTAGAGACTAAAATGAAAGAATCATCATTATCATATGGAATATCCATTCTATCAACGCCATAGAAATCGGCCATAATTTTCAAAACATCCCCTTGGCACATGCCACCTTGGCATCTGCCAAATCCTGCTCTTACTCTTCTTTTCATTCCTTTAATAGAATGAGGAGGACAACTTCTATTTAATACATCCATAACATCTTGTAATGATACTCTTTCACATTTACATATCATCTTTCCTGGATGCTTAATATATTTTTTAACGCAAGGATTAAAACTAGTATCAGGTTCTAATTTAATAATCTTACCAACTATTTCATTTACTACATAGTCTGCAATAGCAGGAGAACTGGCTAATCCTGGAGATTCAATACCAGCAACATTAATAAATCCTTTTGTCTTAGATTCTTCAATAATAAAATCATGTGTAGATGGAGTTGATCTAATTCCAGCAAATGTTCTAATGACTTCATAGAATGGAATATTTGGAATTACGCTACTTGCTTGTCTTCTAACATCACTTAATGTTAATTTATCAGTAGCATTATCATCTCGACTAGTTAATTCAGCAGATGGACCAATGAGATAATTTTGAGAAGTAGTAGGACTAATTAAGACTCCTTTACCCTTTTCACTTGGTACCATGAAAATAGTATGGTTAACAAATGGTCTATTAAAATGATCTAATACAAAATATTCTCCTTTTCTTGGCAATATTTCAAAACTAGTATCATCTTTATTTACCATTTTATTAATAACATCACTATAAATACCAGCACAGTTAATAACAACTTTTGCTTCATATTCATCATTAACAACAAAATGATCATCAACTTTTTTAATTGATTCTACTTTAGTTGATAATTTTAGTTCAACTCCATTATCAATTGCGTTTTCCATTGCATGAACTGCTAAGTTAAATGGGTCAACTATTCCAGCAGTAGGAGCAAGTAAGCCTCCAACTATTTCTTCACTTAGCATTGGTTCTAATTCATGAACTTTTGTTTTATCTAATAACTCAGTTTTTACATTATTTAAAGTTGCTCTTTCTTGTAATTCTTTTAATGTTTCCATTTGTCTTTCATCAAAAGCAACTGTTATTGAACCAATTCTTTTAAACTTAACATCTAATTCTTCACAAAGTTTATCAAACATTGCATTTCCAAGAACGTTAAATTTAGCTTTAGAAGAATTAGGTAAAGGATCATAACCAGAGTGAACAATAGCACTATTAGCACTAGTTGTTTCATTTCCAACATCATTATCCTTTTCGATAACTAAAATTTTTAAATTATATTTAGCTAAGTTACGAGCAGTTAAACAACCAATAACTCCTGCTCCAACAATTATTACATCATACATATTAGTCTTTTTCCCATCCTTTGCACATCTCAACAGCTTTATGCCATTTATGTACTAACTTATTTCTGCTTTCTTTATCCATTAAAGGATTAAATTCGTTATCATATTGCCAAGTATTTTTAATCTCTTCAATATCTTTCCAAGTTCCCTTATATAAACCAGCAAGATAAGCAGCACCTAAAGCTGTAGTTTCCATTATCTTGCTTCTTTTTACTTTGGCTTCAATCATATCAGATTGGAACTGCATTAAGAAATCATTTCTACTAGCTCCTCCATCAACCTTTAATTCTTTTACATCAATTCCACTATCTTTCTTCATAGCTTCCATTAAATCTAAAGATTGATAACAAATAGCTTCTAATGCGGCTCTTACAATATGTTTTCTTTTAGTACCTCTTGTTAATCCAAATATTGTTCCTCTAGCATACATATCCCAATGAGGAGCACCTAAACCAGTAAATGCTGGAACAAAGAATACTCCATCGTTATCTCCAGCTCTTTGAGCAAAATATTCACTATCACTAGCTTCGGTTATAAATCTCATTTGATCTCTTAACCATTGAACAACAGCTCCGCCAATAAATACTGAACCTTCTAATGCATATTGGATTGATTTGTCACTAGTAGCAGCAATTGTGGTAACAAGTCCATTTTTGCTAGTTATAAATTCTTTACCAACATTCATAAGTAAGAAGCATCCCGTTCCATAAGTATTCTTAACATCTCCTGGATTAAAACATGCTTGTCCAAATAAGGAAGATTGTTGATCTCCCGCTACTCCACAAATAGGAATTTGTTCGCCAAAGATTTCACAATATCCATAATCATCACTACTAAACTTAACTTCTGGTAGCATACACATTGGTATATCGAAATAATCACATAACTTCTTATCCCAACACAAATTCTTATTATTATAAATCATTGTTCTACTTGCGTTAGTATAATCTGTTGCATGAACCTTACCATTAGTTAATTTCCATATTAACCAAGTATCTACAGTTCCAAATAAAAGTTCACCGTCATTTGCTCTTTCTCTTGCTCCTTCAACATTATCTAAAATCCATTTAATTTTAGAAGCGCAGAAATAAGCATCTGGTACTAGACCAGTATTTTCTCTAATATAATTTTCTAATCCATCTTTAATTACTTGTTCAATAATTGGAGCAGTTCTTCTACATTGCCAAACAATTGCATTATAAATTGGCTTGCCAGTCTTCTTATCCCAAATTATTGTCGTCTCTCTTTGATTGGTAATTCCGATTGCATCAATATGGTATGGTCTAATTCCACTTTGTGCAATTGCTTCATTTAATACTGCATATTGAGTACCAAATATTTCCATTGGATCATGTTCAACCCAACCTGGTTTTGGATAGATTTGTTTATACTCTTGTTGTGCTACTTGTACTACATTAGAATTATTATCAAAAATAACACATCTAGAAGATGTTGTTCCTTGATCTAAGGCAACAACATATCTTCTTTTTTTAACTTCTGCCATTATATTATTTCCTCCTATTATTCATTCACTTTAATTATAGTTTTTAGAAGATAAAAAATAAAGAGGTATAAATACCTCATTATTTTTATTTTGAATTATCTATTGCATTTTGCATTAATTGATATACTTCAGATGAGATTTGGAAAGTATCCTTATCTTTGAATTCATCATATTTATAAACTTTAAGTACATTGAAATAAACTGTTGTTTTATGCCAAGGGAAATTATATTTACATTTATCAACATCTTTAAGATGGATAACTACCATATCTCTTTCACTTCTTAATGGAATCTTAAATACTCCTTCATGGAAAGGAAGAAGTTTACTAGTATCACCTTTATTTCTTGTTCCTTCAGGTGCTAAACCAATACTAAATTTATCTTGTTTAATATAATTAGCAGCTTTAACTGTCATCATAGCATTGTATTTTAAATCATTTCTTCTAAAGGCTAGATTACAATCTCTATGCATATATTTACCAGCAATAGGAATCTTATAATTTTCTGGTTTTGAAATATGAATAATTGGTTCATTTTTTAAAACTTGATTGATAATCATTGGATCATAATATGAAGTATGATTGAAAACTATCAAATAGCGATGATCAGTAGGGATTTTCTCTAATCCATTAACAACAATCTTACATCTTCCAGCTTCAATTAAAGCTTTTTGAACCGTCATAAAAGTCCAATGGAAATATTTGTTCCAAGTTTTATATTCTTTATCAAAACTAATAAATAAAGATGTAATGTAAAGAATAACTAGTGCTAATATATGTAAACTAATAAAACAAACAAAAGGAATCCATATTAATTTGATGCTTGTATAAAACTTAAATAAACACGATATTAATATCGATAATAATCCTATAACTAAATTAACAATTTTATTTACCATATTTCTATCCTCGAGATTTATTATACAATAAATCTTAATTATCTTTAACTATTTCGCTAACTTCACTAATTGAGATAAATGATTTCTCATCAATATCTAATATAATTCTTTTTAATTTATTAATTTGGAAATGATTGATAATAAAATAGATAATTGCTTTTTCATTTTTACTATATCCACCTTTAGCATTAACAACAGTTCCACTACTTTCAAAGTTTTCAGACAATGCTTTTGTAACTAAATCTGGTTTTGTAGTAATAATCATCGCACACTTACTTTTATCAATACCTTCCACAACAAAATCAACTGTTTTGGAACCTATAAAATAAGTAAGAACAGAATAAAGAGGTAATATCCAACTATGCAATAAAAAACCACAAGTTATATATAA
>DCJD01000017.1:59529-61820 GCA_002317215.1 Caryophanales bacterium UBA1709
ACAGATAATACTTCTATTCCATCTAAAGCTCCACCATATCTAATAGTCATTCCGCTTCCAATACCACTTAATATTCCACCAAATATTGCACACAATAATAAATCACTGCCAGCAATAGGGCTAGATGCAACTAAATCAATATGAAATACATTTGGAATTAGAAACGAAAACAAAGAATATATTGCTACAGTAAATATAGAATAGATAGTAAATACTATTCCTTGTTTCTTAAATCCAAATATAAATATTGGAATATTCAAAATTAATAAGAAAATAGAAATAGTTAGATAAGATGGTGTCAATTGATCTAATAGCATTGATGTACCAGATATACCACTATCATATAATTTTACTGGAAATAAGAATAACATTACTCCAAAAGAATTTATAATACCTGCAATTAAAAGAAAAATAAAATTTAATCCTTTAATATCTTTAATACTTTCTTTAATTTTCTTCATATTCCTACCTCCAATAATTTAATTAATTAAATTATATAGAACATTAGCCTATATATCTATTAAAAAAATAAAAAATCCTTGTAAATCAAGGATTTTGTTGGTTTTGGAGCAAGTGACGGGAATCGAACCCGCATAATTAGCTTGGAAGGCTAATGTTCTACCACTGAACTACACTTGCATTTGGCGGTCCCGACGAGGCTCGAACTCGCGATCTCCTCCGTGACAGGGAGGCATGTTAGCCACTACACCACAAGACCACTAATGCTTTATTATTTTAGCATAACTCCATTAAATAATCTATATATTTAATATTTAATGGTGGAGCCTACGAGACTCGAACTCGCTACCTCTTCCATGCCATGGAAGCGCTCTCCCAGGTGAGCTAAGGCCCCAATGCTTTTATATTTTAATATAAAAGTATCTTAGTATCAAGAAAATAAAAAGGACTATTAATAAATAGTCCTAAAATCCAAATGTTAATTGATTTTCTTCATCTAAATAATCTAAACATCCAAGTTTTCTTAATGTTTCAAAAGTAGTTTTATTGATTCCACTTCTTTCTTGGAAGTCAGTTCTTGAAGTATAAGCTTGAATATTTCTTTCTTCAACAATCTTTTTAGCAACCGTTTCACCAAGCCCATCAACAACAATAAATGGTGGAATTAGAGCTTTATTTTCTTCATCAACTTTAAAGTTAATTGCATCGCTTTCTTCAATAGATATATTTCTAAACTTATATCCTCTTGCATTCATTTCAAGAGCTAATTCTAATGTATCAAATAAGTCTATAACAGTATTTGAAATATCTTTATCTCCTCTAATCATTTCTCTTAATTCTTGAACACGATCTCTAATGAATGCAGCATTTTGAATCATAGTTGCTAATTCAAATTTATCGCATCTAACACTAAAGAATGCAGCATAGTATTGCAATGGATAATGAACCTTAAACCATGCAACTCTTAAGGCCATAACAACATAAGCAACCGCGTGAGCTTTTGGGAACATGTATTTAATCTTATGACAGCTTTCAATATACCACTCTGGTACATTACTTTCTCTCATCTTCTCAACAAATTTTGGCCACTTTTCAGGATTAGTTGTTGGTTTTCCTTTACGAACAAATTCCATTGTATCAAAGGCGTCTTTCTTATCCATTCCATAACGAATAAGATCAGTCATAATATCGTCTCTACATCCAATAACATCTGTTAAAGTACAAGTACCATTTTCAATTAAGCTACAAGCATTATCTTCCCAAACATCTTTACCATGAGTTAGTCCAGAAATTTGAACTAAATCAGAGAACTTAACTGGTTTTGCTTGTAGTAATACCCCTTTAACAAAGTTAGTTCCAAATTCAGGAACACCACTAGTTCCAATGGTATTTAAAATATCATATTCGCTAACATTTAATGCTTTTAATGAAGTGAATAATGATAAAACTTCAGGATCATTCATAGGAATGGTTTCTGGTTCTATACCAGTTAAATCCTTTAACATCTTAACTGCCATTGGATCTAAATGTCCTAAAATATCTAATTTTAATACTTCATCATGCATTGATGAGAAAGGAAAATGAGTAGTTTTCCAGTTGCTATTTATTTCATCAGCTGGATATTGAATAGGAGTAAAATCATAAACATCCATATCCTCAGGAATTACAACAATACCTGCTGGATGTTGACCAGTTGTTCTTTTTACATCACTACATCCAACCGCAAGTCTTCTTAAATCAGCTTCACGATATTCAACAATATTTTTATCTTCAAAATATCCTTTTGCATAACCAAATGCTGTTTTTTCTGCAACAGTTGAGATAGTTCCAGC
>DCJD01000008.1 GCA_002317215.1 Caryophanales bacterium UBA1709
ACGTTTTGGGGTTCACTTCATAATGAAACTTCCTTTTCTTTTTATTTATCAAATATATTATTGATAGGTAAATTAATGAAATCTAAGAATGATAGTTTTCTATCATCTAAACTATCTCTCTTAAAAGCTTTATTATATTCAATCTTCCAAATAACAAATTGAATAATAAACAATAATATGATCGCTACAATGATTATTAATACTAATAAGAAATTATTATTAGTATTAGGGGCATCTTCTTCATATACGAAGACAAATTCAGATAGTTTATCAACATTAATAACATAATATCCATCTGCATCGATATTAGATTTATCAAAGTTAATGCTAGTAACATCGGTTGGGGAATGAACGTGAAGTATTCTAGATACCTTATTTATATCTAAATTGGTTGGCAATAGCATCTTAACTGCAATATTAGAATTATCCCCAAAGTAAGATGGTTGAATTTCAGTATACTCATTATTAATTACTTGATATAGTTTAACATCATATACAACGCCAACTTTTTCATTAGATTTTAGTTTAATATTATCTTCACTAAATAAGTTATAGTTAGTTAATATATTACTATTAATAGATTCACTAACATTAGCTTCTAATACAACCTTAACTATAACTTCAATATCTTTGCTAAATCCATTAGCATTATCTACTTTAATAGTATTTGAAGTGTTCTCATCTTTTGGCTTAATAGATGATGCTTTAATTTCCCAACTTATAATTCCATCACTACCAATATCCCATGTATGATTATTATCTAATGTATATGTAATAGTATATATATCAGGATTAGTATGAGATAAAGAATCGAATGTAGTCATATAAGATTCTACACCACTTAATACAACTGTTTGTTCTAATCCGTTATATACATAAGATCCATTTACACTTGGTTCATTAACTTTAGCTTTTTCAATAATCCAACTAATAATACCATCATTGCCACTATTCCATTCATGATTATCATCTAAAGTGAATGTAGCAAGATAAATATCAGCATCAGTATTAGTTAATGAATTAGTTGTAGTCATATAAGATTCTACACCATTTAATACAACTGTAATTGGTTGACCAGTATAAGTATAAGTACCAGTTACACTTGGTTCATTAACTTTAGCTTTATTAATAACTAAACCATTAGTAATAATAGTTTGTGATAATGAAGCATAATCATTATCTTCATTTCTACTTACTCTAACATCATAACTTCCAGCATCGCTTGGTATGGTGTTATACCAATTACCAAATATACAATACTCAATAATAAAGTTCGATAAATCAGATCCCTTTACAACATATTTAATGTTAGAATCACCATAAGTATATGTAGATATAGAAGTTGTTGTAAAACTTACAACATCTTTATTTGTCCATACTGGATATAGAATTAGTCCTGAAGTAGCAGTAATACTACTTAATGCACTACTTTGTCCACTACTACTATTCCAACCAGCTAATTTATAGTTAGTTCTTACTAAAGAACAAGATGGTACTGTTACTACTCTATTCTCTAATGCATAGATAGTAGAAGGTAAACTACCAGTAGTTGTTTCATTGCAGCTAAATGATATTGCGATTGTAGAAATTTCATCACTATATAAAGATGTATTATATATAGTACTTGTTATCTTACATCTATAAGTACAGTTTTCGTTAGCATTAACCATCTTACTTGAAGTTTCATTATTAACTACAACATAAGATTTAGTGTATGCTTTAATATCATATATTTCGAATTCTGAACTAGTGTTAGTAATAGGAGCAAATCTAGCCTTAAAGGTAATAAATGCTACAGAATAATAACCATCACTATCTTTAGTATAACCATCTAAATCAACAGTTGATTTAAACTTAACAAAGCTAGCGTTTCCTATGCAAATAATTGTGATGTTCTTGTTATTAGAAGCAATATTAGAAGTACCTATTGCAACATTATTAACTTTTAATTCTGATTCAGTATCTTCAATAACAACAGACTTTTCCCATTGATATGTTACAGTAGATACTGCTGGAACTACTTCAAAGTCATTTGTTACTGAAGGTTGAGTTGAAATTGTTGGGGTATATATAGCATATATATCCATATTACTTGTAGGGAAGATGGTGGCAAGAGTTAAAGCATAACTAGTACCAGTTCCATCTGCTTTAGTATTCCAACTACTTAAAGTGTAATTTTCTAATGTAAATCCTGGGTTAACTTTGACAGTATCAATACCTTGACTATCACTAATAACATTAACTCCGTCTTTATCATAAACATAATCGTTGCCAACTCCACCATTAGCTTTGAATGTTACTTTATAATTAACAATATAATTTAATTTAACATCAACAGATTGATAAGTATCATCTTCCGCTCTAGTTACATGCAAATAGTATTGTCCTGGATTAGTTACACTACCTAAAACCCCATAAGATGTATCCATAAATTCATATGTAAATGAAGTTGCTAATACATCTGTTTTAGAATATTCAATTGAAGGTACAATTGCACTTCCAGTATAGAAAACTCTATAAATCTTAGATAAATTAATACCAACATCTTCTTTTGCTAACCATGCAGAATATAGAATTATAGTTGATGTAGAAGCATCAATCATATCGCTTGTTAATACAATGCTAGTTTCTCCACTACTTGCATTAGTAGTAAGTGAGAATCCTTTATATATAAAGTTTGGACGAACTAGATCCAAACTAGATTTAATAGTAATCGTTTCACCAATACAATAAGAATTAGTATCAGTTGGTAATGTACCAGTTATTGTTTGATATAAATTGTTATAGCTTACTTTATATGCCTTTTCCCAAACGGCATATAAAGTAATAACATAGTTAGTTGCATCAGTAGCAGAAATTGTATAAGAAGAAAGTACATCTCCGCTATCTTTATTTAATCTCCAACCAACAAATTTATATCCTTCTTTTGTATAAGTATTAGTCTTGAATGTAACAGATTCTCCATCATCATATACCCAAGAATCAACAATCTCAGTTCCACTTCCAGTGTTACTATCATATTTGACTATATATCCTTGTTCATTAGCATAGTAATATACTTCATTATCTTCATCATATCTAGTAAATACTGCATATCCTTCATTATCGTTTTTAATATATTTACGATAATCAGTTTCAGTAGTATCTATAGAAGTTAAATAACTAGTTGAATTATGGATACCAATATCAACGTCTTTTGTACCAACTACCATTAAATTAGTTCCAGTATTTTCACTACTATTAGAATCTATTTGAAATTCAATATTAGAGATGAAATCTTCACTATCATTTTTAACTTTATTATCTTTAATGACTGTTCCATCACATACAACGATCCATGTTTCAACAGTATCACCACTCTTATCTTCAATAACACTTCCATAAGTATCATATGTTATTAATTGTGCAGCATTTAGATTAGCAAATACCATTAGTGGTGTACAATATAATTTCTTATATGAATCGATTGCATTTTTAGCTTTTTGATTATCTTTACCTAACCATATATAGTAATATTGAAGATTAAATCTCTTATAAACATCATAATCAGTTACATAAACACAATCTTCAAATTCTAATAATCCATATTTATTAATATCTTCATTTAATTTATTAGTATTAATACTTAAATCATTATTAAATTCAAATATCTCATATTCAAAATCAGTATCACTTGATAAAGACAATAGATTATTTGAAATAACATTAAATGTTGATTCTGTGTATATTGAATAATATTCCTTTTTATCAGTTGAATAAGCATAACTAGTTAACTTATCCCATGACTTACTAGTAGCATTATAGAAATGTTTTCCAATATAACTAGATACATTATCCATTGATAAACGAACATATTTATTTTCTTCTTTATTAAATAATGAATGTAAACCAACTATATTTAGACTACTTCCTGATTCAAAGTTTAATGTAAAGTAATGTTCTTTAGTATCACTCTTATAAACTAGATATACCATTGAAGAAACATATTCATTAGTTAAATGATCAAATGTTTTAACATAATCTCCAACTTCAATATCTTCAATATTCTTATAAGTTCCATTGGCCATTGTAATAATAGTCCCACTTGTTAAACAAGCTTCTGGATCATATGCAGTATATAAACCACCAGCAGTAGAAGTTGCAATATTATTAGTAATTGAAGTATTAGATAAAGTTAGAATATAGTTTCTAATATAAATAGCTCCACCAATACCAGCTTCATTTTCTTCAAAAATACAATCACTTAATAAACCTTTAAATGCAACATATGTATCGCCTTGTTCTCCATAGCTAAAACATATAGCTCCGCCCCAGTCGATAGCTCTATTATATTTAAATGTTGAATTATATATATTAGCATTACTATTTACAGCAATAGCACCACCATTTCTAGATACGTTAGATAAGAATATACAATTTTTAACATTTAAATCATCACTAATAGAAGAGTGGCTAATTGCGCTGTCTCTATTTCCAACAAAATTAACTCCATTAACTTCTAATTTTGCAGATGAATTAATGGCAGTATAACCATTATATATAACTCCACCTTTAACAAATCTCTTTGATTCGGTGTTTTCTTCGTTTAAAACCCATATCTTATCATCTTCATCATAATCAAAATAATGATAATGATATTCATCATTACAACAATCATAAATATATAAAGTACCATTATTTTGAATATTTCTTGCCCCTAGATCTAATACTTGTCCATTTAAACAAATATGAACAACCTCAGTAGAATCAATAATCAATGATTCTTCTAATTTTAGATAATCATTTAAATAATAGTATCCTGATGATAAATGATCGCTATTACAATTATTTAAAATAACATTAAATATTTTGTCATGACAATTATGAGTTCCATCAACAAATACTGGATAGAAAATAAAAACTTCAAAATCATCATCAAAATCACTTTGTGTAATTGTATATTCTCCAGAATAACCTGTGGTTGCAGTTTTATCACTATTCCAACCAACGAAACTTTTCTCATTATATGTAAGTCCACCACAATAATAAGGTAAAGTAATTTCATCTCCAACAATATAATCTCCTTCTATTGTTGGAACATCTCCAGTTGCATCACCAGTTAAAAAGACAACTTCATAAACAGGAATAATTGTATATTCAACAGTTTTATTTGGATTAGCTGAATAAGCATAGTTTATAGAATTAAATCCAGTTAAAGTAGCAGTATGTTTTCCAATTTCACTACTTGAACCTTCAAATACTGCATTACAAGGATAACCATCAACTAATAAAGGAGACGAAACCGTTGGAAGATGAGTATTTCCATCATATCTAAACACTAAATTAGTAAAAGTTATAGTTGAAGTAATATCAACAGGATTGATAGTAAGAGTAGCACAACGATTATTTTCTAACACATAATTTATATTAGAGATTGAGACTAATGGAGTATATGTTCCTCCATTAGTAAATTGATCAACTGTAACACTACAAGTATCACTTCCACATAATACTCCAGTATTAATAGTTCCACTAGGGCCATGTTTTTGACCATCGAAAGTATATTCATTATTAGTAAATGTAATATCAGAAGCCTTGATAATCTTTTTATCAATTTTCCAAGTTCCTTCTACATCACTAACTGTATTATCTTTCCACCAAGTATTATCTTTATCTTTTAAAGCAAAAGTAACATTATAAGTACCAGCATTAGTCTCACTTACTGAACCACTTACATTAATATAATCACTACTAGTAAATGTAGGTGATTGAGATGATCCATTATAAGTAAGAGAAGTAGATTGTGTAGGTTTTTCTACTTCTAACTTATTAATAACTAATCCATTTGAAATAACTTTAGAATATGCTGCATAAGTATTATCAGCATTTCTAGTTATCTTAACATCATAACTACCAACATTAATTGGTTTAGTTGAGGTATATGTGGAATCATTTGATCCATTTAATTTATATTGTATATCAAAAGATCCTGCATCTTTATCATTGCCTTTTAATTCAAATTCAATATTAGATCCACTATATGTTTTAGATTGTGAGGTTTCATCAATATCAACATTCTTAAACCATCTAGCATATAAAGTGGTATCGCCAGAAAGAGTAAATGAAGATCCGGCACTATAATTAGTTCCACTGCCATCACTTTTTGTATTCCATCCAGCGAAAGTATATCCAGTTCTTGCTAAACTACCAGTATTACCTTGAACTGTTGCATTAACGCTTAAATTATATTTAGTATCATCAGTTGGAACACTACCACTTGTGTTATTGTTTCCATCATAGGTAAGTTTATATTCAACAGTAACTCCAAAAGTACATACGAATACCGTTTTCATTGCTGAATCTGCTTTATTTGCAGTTCCCCAAGTGCCATTACTAGCTTTATACACGTAACAAGCGTTCGAATTATATGATGCAGATGTCAAGAAACTAGATTCATAATAACCGTAAGCATTTAATATAGTGCCTAGTTCGATTCCATAAACTGTAGGGGAATCATTTTTTGAACTCTTATCCCAGTTTTTACAATTCGAATCCGTATAAACATCATAATCTCCATAATTATTTTCAAAATTTGAAGTAAAGCCTCCACCGCTTGAAAAAATGGTATTATAACTTGTGGATACAGCAGTAAAACAATTAATATTGGAAGTTGTAGGATTATAGTAATATATTGTTTTACTATACTTATTAGCCGCTTGACCAAGCTCATCCATAGTAGCTGTTATCTCATTATAATTTGAACCCGATTTACTATAAAATTTAACTCCTGTTGGTAAAGGATGGCTGCTATCAAAAACAGGATATAAATTAAATTCATCTGTACATAAAGGTTTTATCTCTGATGCCTTTATCTCAGCATATACATCATTTTTATTGTTACTATTTAATTGCAAAGCAAAAAAAGTAAATACACTAAGCAATAAAGTCCATACTATTCTTTTTTTCATATTATAATCCCTCATTCTAACTATAATTATATAGGAAAAATTAAAATAATAAATTATTTTAATATTATTTATATATTATATAGAGAATTAAAAAGCAGAGAATTAATTCTCTGCTATTAATCTATTTTGTTTTATGAGGTTTAAAGAATGTTCGATTATCAAGAGGGAAAATATGAGGGGTAAATTCTCCTTCTTCTATTTCATCTAATGCTTTAGTAATCATATTGTATTTAGAATCGATATTATCGATTAAATAGATGATTTCAGCTTCTAGTGTAGATGGAAGAACTGGAGAACCAAATTCATGTTTTCCATGATGACTTAATACTAAATGTTCTAAGACTGTGGCAATCTCTTTATTTATATTTAATTTCTTGCAACATTCACTAACCATTCCTTGACCAATAGATATATGACCAACTAATTTTCCTTCTAAAGTATATCTTGGTAAAGCAGGACCTGTTAATTCTTTAATTTTAGCTAAATCATGCAACATAATACCAGCATATAAATAATCACTATTTACTTTATCATATTGTGTTGCAATTGCCTCAGCAATCTTAAGCATTCCTACAGTATGATGTAATAGACCAGAAACATATTCATGATGATTTTTAGAAGCAGCTGGATAGAATGAAAAATCCATTATATTATCTTTAAATAAATCATTTACAACTTTCTTAATTTCTTCATTTTCAATAAGTCCTAAGAACCTTGTAAACTCTTCTAATAAGCTATTACGATTAACAGGTTGTGCTAAAAAATCATAGACATTAACTTCGTCTCTATTAACAATACTTGATTCAATTACTTTCATTTGTAATTGATCCTTATAAATGTAAGTTTCTCCTGTAATCATTAGGATATTTCCAGTTACATAACTCTCAATATCCATCTCGCTTGCTTTCCATCTTTTAGCTTCAATTTGACCAGATGAATCTTGTAATGTAGCGTTAATGTATTGCTCTCCTGAGGCAGTAACTCCTCTACTAACAGCACTAACCATTAACATGCCTTTAAATTGGCTTCCTTCTTTTAAATCTTTAATCATTATTATCACCGTTTAAATTATAACACATTACATGTTTATATATAAGTTCATTACGATACCCTTTACTTACTAGTTTACTTACTAAAGATTTAGAAGCTAATGAGGGATTATTAGTAATATATAATAGTAGGTATTTTTCTTCTAAATCATAATACTTACATAAATTAGATTTTATGTATTTACTACTAAAACCAATATTTTCTAATTTATATTCAATATATTTACTTCCTTTATATTTACTAATCATCTTATATATATAACTATTAATATAATCATAATCATCAATAACCTTACTACTTTTTAATTCTTTAATAACCTCCTTATCTAATTTAATATCTTTTGGAAACTTAGATTTTAGTTTTCTTAAAAGCGAATATGAACAATATTCTTTTTTAATAACTAAATCAATTGCATATTTTTTAATGTATTCTTTTTTATCCATCATAGAAATTATAGGAATAGAATTCATTTTGACAAGGTAAATATATTGAAAATAGATATAGAAAATATATACTTAATATGGGATTTATAACAAATTAAATATATATGATTAAAAAAGATATTAATAACTATGTAAAAGCAACGATTTATGTATTCCTCTCTTCTCTTATTTATTCAGTAGGAATTAAATGTTTTATCCAAGCTGAAGGAGTTAATCTTTTAAGTAGTGGAATTGGTGGGGTTAGTGTAATCTTGTCTAGAGTATTAGAAAATAAATATGATAAAACACTTGTTTTCTCATTAGCTCAAATAATATTAAATATACCAGTATTTATACTAGCGTATAAAAGAATAGGTAAAAGATATACTTTCTTTACTATCTTAAACCTAGCTTTAACATCCATTTTAGTCTTATTAATACCAGCATCTTTATTCAACTTCTTAAACATAGATCCTAGATCAGATTTATTATTAGTTGCGGTATGTGCTGGAGTATTAAGTGGAGTAAGTAGTGGAATTGCTTTAAAAGAAGGATTATCTACTGGTGGAGTAGATACAATAGTTACTTATCTTGGCATTAGATATAATAAACAAGCCGGTAGCTTATCTATTATATGTAATGCAATTATACTATTAGTTGGTGGCTTATTATTTAATGAATGGGTTGCTATGCTATATACCGTTATTGAAATATTTGTCGCTGGTGAAATGATAAATATGATATATAGAAGAACTAAGAAAATATTAATCTGTATTGTTACTGAGAAACCAAAAGAGATGTGTCAAGCTTTCTTAGAGTTCTCTAAACATGGTATGACTATATTTAATTGTAAAGGAGCATATTCTAATGCAGATAAGTTTGAAGTTAAAACAGTTGTATTAGAAAGTGAAGTTAAGAAGATTATTGAAACTGCTAATAGAATAGATGATAAAGCCTTTATAACAATTGTTAATGTTCACAATGTTAATGGAGCATTCACAATGCCAGATATACAATAAAAAAGAAGCAATTGCTTCTTTTTTAGTTATTATTTAATGGTAAATCTTTTACCATCTCAATTACTTCTCGTTTTAGACTATCAAGAATGTTTTGATCTTGATAATTAGTTAATGCTTTATAAATAATATCTCCTACTTTTCTAAATTCTTCTTCTTTAAATCCACGAGTAGTCATAGCTGGTGTTCCAAATCTTAAACCACTAGTTAAGGTAGGTTTTTCTGGATCATAAGGGATAGAATTTTTATTACAAGTAATATTAATACTATCTAATATCTTTTCTGCTTCATTACCTTTTAGTGTAGTAAAACTTCTTAAATCAATCATAAACATATGTGATTCACTACCACCACTTACAATTCTAACTCCTTTATCTTGTAAAGATTTTAGAAATGCTTGGCAATTACTTAATACTTGTTTTTGATATTCTACAAAATCTTTTTGCATTGCTTGTTCAAAACATATCGCTTTACCAGCAATTACATGTTCTAAAGGTCCTCCTTGAATGCCAGGGAATATTCTTTTATCTAGAATTGGACCATATTTTTCTTTACATAATATTAAGCCACCTCTAGGTCCTCTTAATGTTTTATGAGTAGTTGTAGTTACAAAATCAGCATAAGGAACTGGAGAAGGATATAGATTTGCGGCTACTAAACCAGCATAATGAGCCATATCACACATTAAATATGCTCCAACCTTATCACATATTTCTCTAAATCTTTTCCAATCGATTACTTTAGAATATGCACTTGCTCCAGCAATAATCATTTTAGGTTTTACTTCTAATGCAATTCTTTCTACTTCATCATAATCAATCTCTTCAGTTTCTTTATTAACTCCATAGCTATAGCATTTATATCCCATACCAGAGAAGTTAATAGAATATCCATGAGTTAAATGACCTCCACTTGCTAAATCCATACCAAGTACAGTATCACCTTTTTCAAGACAAGCATAATAAACTCCCATATTTGCTTGAGAACCACTATGAGGTTGAACATTAGCGTGTTCAGCATTAAATAACTTTTTAGCTCTTTCAATAGCTAAGTTTTCTATTTGATCAATAATTTCACATCCACCATAATATTTTTTGCCAGGATATCCTTCAGCATATTTATTAGTTAATATACTTCCAACAGCTTCTAAAATATCATTACTAACAAAGTTTTCACTAGCAATTAATTCAATATGGTTTAATTGTCTTTGATTTTCTTGTTTAATTAAATTTTCTATTTGCTTATCTTTCATAATCTTCACCTTCATTTAATTCTTTAACTCTTTTAATATGTCTATCTCCTTCAAAACTAGTATTTAAGAAGATCTCTAAATATAAAATAGCATCTTCATAACTTATTAATCTTTCTCCAAAACATATTATGTTTGCATCGTTATGTTTTCTAGATAACTCTGCTATTTCTTTAGTATTACAATTAACAGCTCTAATACCTTTAATCTTATTACAAGCCATACACATTCCAACACCACTTCCACATATCCCAATACCAATATTATTAGTATTAGTTACTTCTTTAGATAAGGCATAACCAATTAATGGATAATCAATTGGTGAATTATCATAGCAGCCAACATCTTTATATGAAAGTGATTTAGATTGTAGATATGTCTTAATCTTTTCTTTTAGATTATATCCAGCATGATCACTACCAATAATTATCATAATTAATCCTCCTACTTAGCTATTTCTTTACTTAATATCTTACATCCTTTATCAGTAATTAAGATATCATCTTCTATTCTTACTCCAATACCTTCTTCTTCAATATATAATCCAGGTTCTACCGTAATTACATGTCCTTTAACAAGTGCTAAACTTCTTGCATTTAATGCACATACATCATGAGTATCTAATCCTAAATGATGGGAACAAGAATGATAATAATATTTTCTTACATCTTCAGTTTTTTCTATTAAACCAATCTTCTTTAATTCAACAGCATAAAAATCAATTACCATCTTATTTAAATCATAAATAGTAACTCCTGGTTTAGCATTCTTGAATACTACTTCTTGAGCTTTTAAAACTAAATCATATATTTGTTGTTGTCTATTTGTAAACTTTAAACTAGTTGGGAATGTTCTTGATATATCAGCACTATAATAAGAATATGCCGCACCTAGATCAAATAATATAACACTATCTTTTGGTAAAACATCATTATTAATTCCATAATGCAAAGTACAAGAATGTTTTCCACTAGCTGCAATAGTATGGAAAGCAAAATCACTGCACCCATTTTTAAAGATATGATAAGCAAATAAACTTGCTAAATCATTTTCATTTACTCCAGGTTTAATTTCTTTTTTTACTTCTTCTAAAGCAATATTAGTTATATGAATTGCTTTTTCTATTTGTTTAATCTCTTCATCTTCTTTAACAAGTCTTAGATTAGCAATAATCTCATAGACATCTTTAGATGTTTTAAGAAGTTTAGGGAATTTCTTGCTATAGAATTTATAAGTTTGAGATTCACTTATATCTTTAAATCCTTGATGATCCATATAAATATTTTGTACTTTATGAGTTTTAATAAAATCGTTTATTACCTTATCCATTTCATCAAGATAATAATATTTATTAATTCCACCCATCTTCTTAACTTCATCATTATTATAAGTTCTACCAACCCATTTAGCTTTGGTCTCATCAAATCTTGTTAGAAAGATGAATTCATCATTTTCTTTTCCTTTATATAAAACAAAAACATCATCAGGTTCATTAACTCCTGTTATATAAAAGAAATTACGATTAGGAACAAAACTATAATATTCATCTTCGCTTCTAGTTACTAAACTAGTGGCATATAAAATAACTAAAGAATTATCTTCTAATTTCTCTAATAATTTTTCTCTATTATGAATAAAAAACTCTTTTTTCATATTACATTAAATCTCCTATCTTATTTAATATATCTTCTAAACTAACTGGTCCTTGTCTAATAATCTTTACATTATCATTAGTTAAATCAACTATAGTACTCGCTTGATTATAACCAACACTACCTTCAATATAACAACCAACTTTGTCTTTAAAAGTTTTAGCTGCACTAACTGCGCTAGTAAATGGTTCTTTACCACTTAGATTAGCACTAGTTAAATATATTGGTTCATTAACTTTTGCAATTATATTATTTAAATATTTATCTGTACTAAATCTAATTGCTACAGTAACCTTATTCTTAAATCCATTTTTAAGTGGTAATACTAAAGTTAAAGGACCTGGTAATAATCTTTCAAGTGCTTTTTGTTGAAAAGTTGATAAAGTACAAAGTTTATTAATCATCTCAAAATTTGAAACACAGATAGGAAAAGCTTTATTTTCTGGTCGATGTTTTAATTCAACCAATTTATCATAACTAGTTAATACACATCCAACTCCAAATACGGTTTCCGTTGGAAGCAAAATAATCCCTCCTTTTTTAAGAGTTTCTATTGCTACCTTACTTCCTTCATTTCCTTTTAAATATATTTGCATTTTATCACCATCTCTAATCTATTTAATTATAGCATTTATTAAACTTAATTTAAAAGGGACCTTAGGTCCCGTTTAAATTACTTCTTTTCTACTTTCTCTTCTTTCTTGATTAAATCTTTTCTAGAAAGACCAACTTTGCCCTTCTCATCAATACTGATAACAAGAACTTTCATCTTGTCGCCAATATGGCAAACATCTTTTGGATGTTCAATTCTTTCATGAGCGAGTTTAGATACATGAACCATACCTTCACATCCATCAAATATTTCAACGAATGCTCCAAATGGCTCTATTCTAGTAACAATACCTTCATAGATTTCACCAACTTTAGCTTCTCTTGTAAGATTTTCAATAATCTTTTGAGCTTTCTTAATTGGTTCATATTCATTATGGTAAATAACAACTTTACCATCTTGTTCAATATCAATCTTAACTCCATCGCATTGTTCAATGATTTCATTAATCTTTTTACCACCAGGACCAATAACATCTTTAATCTTATCTGGTGAGATAAAGAATTTAGCAATCTTTGGAGCATATTTTGATACTTCTTTTCTATATTCTGGGATTGCACCTGTTAATACATCAAGAATTTGCATTCTTGCTTTATGAGCTTGAGCTAATGCTTGAGTTAAGATTTCTTTATTAATACCTAAAATCTTAATATCCATTTGTAAAGCAGTAACACCATCTTTAGTACCAGCAACCTTAAAGTCCATATCACCTAAATGATCTTCCATACCTTGGATATCAGTTAAGATTGTAAATGGATGTTTGCCATCTAAAGGACCACTAGTAATTAATCCCATTGCAATACCTGCTACTGGAGCTTTAATTGGAACACCAGCTGCCATTAATGCCATTGTAGAAGCACAAATAGAAGCTTGTGAACTTGAACCATTTGATTCAACTACTTCACTAACAACTCTAATAGTATATGGGAAATCTTCTTCACTTGGGATTACTTGAAGTAATGCTCTTTCACCAAGTGCTCCATGCCCGATTTCTCTTCTACCAGGACTTCCAGTTCTTCCAGTTTCTCCAACTGAGAATGGAGGGAAATTATAATGATGCATGAAACGTTTTTGTTCATCATCAGTTATATTATCAATGATTTGATATTCTCCTAAAGGACCTAATGTACAAGATGAGATAACTTGAGTTTCTCCTCTAGTAAACATTGCAGAGCCGTGTACTCTTGGTAATAAATCAACTTGAGCATTTAATGGTCTAATTTCATCAACTGCTCTGCCATCTGGTCTTACTTTTTCAATAGTAACAAGTCTTCTAAATTCTTCTTTTACAATATCATCACAACAAGTCTTAACTTCTGCGATAGTAATATTTTTGGTTGTATCATCAACATATTCTTTAGCTTCATAAAGTTCAACCATCTCATTAGTAATATCATCAATAGCACCATATCTTTCAAGTTTTTGCTTAATAGATACTGCTTTAACTAATCTATCTTTAGCTCTTGCTTCGATATCAGCTTTAATCTCAT
>DCJD01000014.1 GCA_002317215.1 Caryophanales bacterium UBA1709
GAAGCAACAAAGCTACTACCAACACTGCCTCTAGACCCAACTAAATAGCCATCTTCATTAGACTTTTTAACAAGACGATATGCTAAATAATAAATAACACCATATCCATTATCAATGATACTATTTAATTCTTTATTCATTCTTTCTTCTACAAGACTAGGAAGACTATCTCCATATAATCTATGAGCATTATCTAAACATAATTTTCTTATCTCTTCATCGCTATCAATACCATGTAAATGAGGAGTAAATAATTGATCTTTTACTGGATAAACATCTTCTATTAAACTAGCAATATAATTGGTATTATCAACAACATATTTCTTTTGTAATTCAATATCTCCAACATAACTTATTCCATCAATCATCTCTTTAGTTGTTCTAAAATGTTGTCTTGGAGATCTTTCAGATAATTTATTCTTTAAAGGATGTGGTCTACTACCAACTGATTTTGCGCTAACGTAAACATCTCTAAAGATTCTATCTTGGTCATGAATGTAATGAACATCACCAGTAGCAACTATAGTCTTATTTAACTGATTAGCTGCTTTAATAATATTCTTTAATATTTCAATTAGTTTCTCTTCAGATAATACTTTCTTAGTTTCAATTAACCAAGCATAGTTTTCTAATGGTTGAATCTCTATATAATCATAAAATTCCATGGCTTTTAATAAATCTTTATAAGATTTAGTTTGAGCGATTTCAAATATTTCCCCATTAAAACAAGCACTACCAATTAATAATCCTTCTCTATAATCTTTTATAATATCTTTAGGAATCAAAGGAGTATCAGTTATATATTTTGTATGTGCTAAAGAAACTAATTTATATAAATTCTTTAAACCAACATCATTCTTAACTAAGAATGTCATATGATATGGGCGCTTATATTTATAAGCATCAAGTGGGTTTAAAGAATTTATTTGATTATGATTAGTAATTTGTCTATTTGATAATTCATATAAAATAGAACTCATACAATTAGCAAGTACAGTAGCATCATAATCAGCTCTATGAGCATCATCTTCATCATAATCAATTCTTAATAATTTACATAAAGATCCTAAAGTATATCTTTTTAAGTTTGGATATAAAATATGGGCTAAATCAAGTGTATCAATAACACCATTTTGAAGTTCTTCTTGTCCATTATCTCTTAATGCAGCATTTAAGAAGCCAATATCAAATGATGCGTTATGAGCAACAAGTATTGAATCGCCAATAAAATCAAGTAATTTAGGCAATACTTCTTCAATAGTTGGTGCTCCAATAAGCATATCATCTGTTATATTAGTTAATTCGCTAATAGCATTATCAAGATGCATTAATGGATTAATAAAAGTTTGATAAGTATCAATAATTTGACCATGTCTCATCTTAACAAATCCACCTTCAATAATCTTATCAAAGGCATTTGAAAGACCAGTAGTTTCTAAGTCAAATACAACATAAGTAGCATCGTTTAAATCAATATCACTAGAGTTATATGCTGGATTAAATTTATTATCTACAACATATCCTTCCATACCATATATCAATTTAATATCTTTTCCTTTAGCAGCAGCTTGAGCATCTGGATAAGCTTGCAAAGAACCATGGTCTGTTATAGCTAATGCTTTATGACCCCATTTAACTGCAGTGTTAATATAATCTTCGATAGCACCTACTCCATCCATTGCTGACATTTTAGTATGTAAATGAAGTTCTACTCTTTTTTCGCTTGCATCATCCATACTAGAATCATCTTTATCTAATACAATAATATTAAATGGATTTATGTAGAAATCATTATAATATTTATCTCTTGTTAATTGTCCTCTAATGCTAACCCATTTATTAGCACTTAAGGATTCTAATACCTCTATTGAAATATTTTTATTCTCACCTGTTTTAACAAGAATAGACTTATTATAATCGGTTAAGTAAATAGAAAAGATTTTATTTCCTTTTCTAGTCTCTTTAAATGTAACGCTAAAAATCTTTCCTTCAAACTCAACCTTATTATCATCATTTGTAATATCACTAATTTTAACTTTCGCAAAACCGTTATTATAGAATGAAGTATTAGTTTGAGCCTTAAAGTTTACTTCTTGAGTAGTTGTATGAGACACAAAAGGAACATCAGTTTTTTCTTTTTCGATTGTCTCATAGAAACTAGTAGAATCTTTACTCATATTAACAACTTCAACTAGATAACTTGTTCCTAATTCCTTAAAACATCTATCTAAATCATTCTTAAATGGAATTAAAGTATCATATAATGTTGAAACGTTACATGAAACGTATATCTTATTATCTTTAACTTCAATCGGTAACTCTAACAAGTTTTTAAGTAGTATTCCTTCTTTATATAAGTTAGTTAAAAAATGTTTATAGTATTCAACAATTAGTGAAGTGCTTTGATTATTATCTACTTCAAAAATAATATGGAAACTAACTTTTGATTTTTTAACTAACCCAACGAATATTTCGTATATTCTTGGATCAAATAGATGTGGGATTTGTAGTGTTATTTCGTAATATCCTTTATCTTTATAAAACAAAGTTTGTTTTAAATGAACATTTTCAAAAGGAGGGAATAAATTCTCATCTAAACCAATATAATTTAAAAATTTTGTTACATGTTCTTCCATAGCTTATCCTCCTTACTAATTATATAAAATATGATGTACTAAAAATCTCCCTAGATTAGATTTAGGATATCTTTTAATGTTACAACGGCCATCAAAACCATTAATAAACTAAAACCAATAGTATTAATTAAATTCTCGATTTTAGCATCAGTTTTCTTATGCGTAATAGTTTCAATAATTGTTAATAATATTTTTCCACCATCTAATGCTGGGAATGGCAATAAATTCATAATACCTAAATTAACTGAAATGGTTGCTAAAAAGAATATATAATAAGCAAGTCCTGCTTTAGCATATTCTTTTGAATAGTTATACATACCAACTATTCCAGAGACATTTTTAATACCTTCTTTAGTAAATAATTTGCCTAAAGCACGATATATTAATCCAGCCATATAAGTGGTTGTTTTAGATGTAATCTTAATATTCTCACCAAAAGTATATTTGGCATTAGCATTTTTAATGCCAATATCTCCTAATTCATGTAAAGAAGAACTTAAACCTTTATTAGTATAATTAATATTAAAATCATAGGAAATAATATAAGGTTCATCTCTATTTGTGGTATATAAGATTATTTCTTCTGTTAATTGAATGGTATTTAAACTACCAATTCTTTCTTGAATCTTCTCTTCTTTAATACGATCCCCAATATATTCATGGCCATATTGATATAAATATCCAACATCATCAAATGTTGTAAATTGATAAGTAGTAGTTGCAACACTACCTTGCAAATGATTTAGTTTTTCTTCATCGCTTTCTTTTCTTCCTTCACTAGTTTCAAAGAAGCGATATTGCATATCTATTATAGTAATATTAGAAGTTTGAAGAGATTGGTAAGCAATTGAATTTGAATCAATGGTTGCTTTTGGAGCATTTATTGATCCAAAGTAAATTAATAACATTAAAAAGCATAATAATATATTATTAAGTCCACCTGCTGCCATAATAATAATCTTCTTGTACCATTTTAATCCAAGTAAACTTCTCTCATTTGGCACTTCAATTAAATTATCTTCGATTTCTTTAATTTTATTTTGTTTTTTAGTATTAACAACATCCTCAACACTAACGTTATTTAAAATAGCATGTTCAATATCTTCTTTTGTTGCTACTTCTTTTTTAATTTCTTCTTCAAGTTTTTCTTTTTCATTTCTAATAGCTTGACTATCTTCCTCTCCAGCTAATGAACAATACCCACCAATTGGCAATAATCTTAAACTATATTTTGTTTCTTTTCCTTTAACTTGGAATAGCAAAGGCCCCATAAATAAGGAGAATTCATAAACATAAACATGAAATATTTTAGCCCATATAAAATGACCAAATTCATGAAACAATACAAGAACTGATAAACCAAGTATAAAATACAATATCATTAATGCATCCATAATTATTCTCCTTTCATATCATTTATATAATTAGTAGTTTTGCATCTAACATCATTAATTAACTCAAATATATTTTTCTCATTAACATTTTTAACAAAGTTAGTATTATCAACTATATATTCAACAATCTTATATATATCTAAGAACTTAACTTTTCCTTCTATAAAAGCATTAACTGCAATTTCATTGCTAACACAATAAACTAATGGTTTATTGCCTCCTTGCTTACCTACTTCATAAGCAAGGTCAATAGCTTTTATCATGTTTGGATTAATAGAAGAAAAGTTAAGAGATCCTATTTTAGTTAAATCTAGATAATCTTCTAAAGTTTCTTTTCTATCCTCACAATATAATGAATATCTAATTGGTAGTTTCATAGTCGTTTTAGAAACTAATGCTTTTATTGAGCCATCATTATATTCTACAAGTGAATGAATTATAGATTCCTTATGTATAACAACTTTAATTTTTGAATAATCAATATCAAACAAATAATGTGCTTCAATAATCTCCATTCCTTTATTAAATAAAGTGGCACTATCAATACTAATTTTTTGTCCCATATTCCAAGTTGGATGTTTTAGGGCATCTGTTAAAGTTACTTTATATAATTCATCATTAGAATATTCTCTAAAAGGACCACCAGAACATGTTAGTATTAAATTTCTAACATCTTCTTTCTTTTCTCCTTTTAAGCATTGCTTAATAGCGTTGTGTTCACTATCAATTGGATAGATATGACTTTTACTATGTTTTAATTCTGAATTAATCAAATCTCCAGCACATACAATACACTCTTTATTAGCAAGTGCTATATCAAGATTATTTCTAATGGCTAATAAAGTAGGTTTTAACCCATCTATTCCACTAATTGCGTTAACTATTAGAACATCTTTATCAAGTTTAATAATATCTTCTATATTACTTGTCGTTTTACAACCTTTTATTTTGTCTTGATTCTTTAAGATATAAACTAACTTTATAGATTTAAATTTACTAATAATCTGATTAGCTTTTTCATAATCTTCTTTTAAACCGATTCCAATTAGTTTAAAATCCTTAGAACAAGACGAAAGAACTTCTAATGTAGAAGTTCCAATCGATCCAGTTGCACCAAGTAATATAATCTTTTTCATTAAAATAAAGTTTGGAATGTTGAAATAACAATTGCTTCAACAACAAGAAATACTAAAGTATTAAATATTACGCTATCAAAACGATCCAATATCCCACCATGTCCTGGTAATACTTCAGAAAAATCTTTGATATGCGATTGTCTTTTAACTGAGGAGAAAATTAAATCTCCAATTACTCCTCCAATACCCATAATTAACGAAACAAATATCATAAATATTTCATTAAATGGGACATTATCAAAAAATGGGAATAATAAATATAAAACTGAACCAGCAACAGTAGAGAATAAAATACCTCCTACTGCTCCTTCAATAGTTTTCTTAGGACTTACTTCATTTAGTTTATGTTTACCAAATTTCGATCCTATGACATGTCCACCAACATCAGTGGCAAATGAACACAAGAATATATATGCACATCCTTGGATACCGTGCTCTAATCGGACATATATTAATCCTTGGCAAGCAACAGTAATCATTACTGTTAATGTAAACAAATAGAAAGCAACATTAACATGGAAGTTTTCAGATAGACATTCTACGGTTAATAATGATAATAAGAAAGCAACAACTAAAACAATATTATCTTTAACAATAAATGGAGAAGGGATTGCTAATTGAACATTAACCGTTCCAATATAGGCATCAACAAAAGCCCATGAGAATAATAGAAATGCAAATAGTATAGTGACAATATAAACTGCAATACTCCAATTCTCATCTTTTCCCGTCTTTAATATCTCATATATTCCACATCCGCATATTAAAGTACATAAACCAACGATAAACCAGTCGCCTAGAATAACACATGGTACTAGTACTAATAATAAGCCTATGGCAGTTATAACTCTTTTCATATTAAATAGTCATTATTTCTTTTTCTTTAGCTTTTTGAGCATCATCAATCTTCTTGATGTATCCATCAGTTGATTTTTGAACATTAGTTTCTAATGTTCTTTGTCTATCTTCAGATAAAGTTTTATCCTTTTTAATAACTTCATTAGCGTTTCTTCTAACGTTACGAATAGAAACTCTTGCATTTTCAGCAGCTTTTCCAAGCATCTTAACAAATTCTTTTCTTCTTTCTTCAGAAAGTGCTGGAATATTTAATCTTACGTTTCCTTCTTCGATAACAGGTGCTAAACCTAAATTAGAATCTCTAATTGCCTTTGCAACTTGTTGAACAATTTCTGATTCATAAGGTTTAATTAAAAGTTGACGTGGTTCTGGAATAGAAATTTGTGCAATCTCTTTTAAAGGGGTTGGAAAACCATAGTATTCCACTTTAATTAAATCTAACATGTTTGCACTAGCACGTCCTGTTCTAATAGTAGCAATTTCTCTATTAAAACTTTCAACGCATTTTTCCATGCTTAATTCTAAATCTTCAATAAATTTTTCTCCCATAATTAATCCTTTCTAATGGTTGTACCCATATTTGTATCTTCTAAGACTTTTAAAATATTGTCTAAATCATCCATATTAAATACGCGGATAATAGTATTGTTTTCTTTACAAATTTTAATAGCTTCGATATCTAATGCTTTGATACTGTTTTTAATAATCTCATCATAGCTTACTTCTTTATACATAAATGCTTCTTTATTAACATTAGGATCATCATTATAAACTCCATCTACACCATGTTTTCCTGCAAGTATAACATCAGCATTAATCTCTTTTGCTCTTAAAGAAGCAGCAGTATCAGTAGAGACAAATGGCTTTCCAGTTCCTCCACCAAAGATAACAACTTTATTATTATCTAAAGCAATATTAGCTTTCTTAACATCGATTTCTTCAATAGTATCTTTAACTGGTAAGGCTGAAAATGTTTCAACTTCAATACCGTTTTTAGTAAATACATTTTGAAGCAATAAAGCATTGATATTTGTTGCAAGCATTCCAATATAATCAAGGTTAACTCTTTCAAGACCTAACTTGTTAGAATTTCTACCTCGCATTATATTGCCTCCGCCTACTACAATACCAACTTTAATACCTTCATCAACTATCTTTTTAACAATTAAAGATAGTTTATTTAAAACATCAACATCAAAGATATCACTATCATTAACTTTTAATGCTTCTCCAGAAAGCTTTAATAAAATTTTCTTATAAGGTAGCATACTATCTCCTTTCAAAAATATGGTACAGACACTGCACCATATTTAATTTTGTTTTTAGGTAATTATTTCATTTGAGACATAACTTCCTCTGCGAAGTTATCTTCTCTATGTTCCATACCTTCGCCAACATTATATCTGACGAATTTAACAACAGCACTGCCTTGTTCTTTAACGTATTGACCAACTTTTTTAGAACCATCTTTAACAAATTCTTGTTCTAATAAACATGAATCTGATAATTGCTTTCTAACTTTGCCTTCAATAATAGATTTTAAAGCAGCTTCTGGTTTGTCTTGTAATTTTGGATCATTCTTAGCGGATGCTAATTGAACTTCTTTTTCATGCTCAACAACATCGCTAGGAACATTTTCAATTGCAACATAAGTTGGAGACAT
>DCJD01000003.1:0-7774 GCA_002317215.1 Caryophanales bacterium UBA1709
GTTTGACTGGGGCGGTCGCCTCCTAAAGAGTAACGGAGGCGCCCAAAGGTACCCTCAGCATGGTTGGAAATCATGCATAGAGCGTAAAGGCATAAGGGTGCTTGACTGCGAGACGGACAGGTCGAGCAGGGACGAAAGTCGGGCTTAGTGATCAGGTGATCCCGCGTGGAAGGGTCATCGCTCAACGGACAAAAGCTACCCTGGGGATAACAGGCTGATACCATCCAAGAGTTCACATCGACGATGGTGTTTGGCACCTCGATGTCGGCTCATCACATCCTGGAGCTGGAGTCGGTTCCAAGGGTTTGGCTGTTCGCCAATTAAAGTGGTACGCGAGCTGGGTTCAAAACGTCGTGAGACAGTTTGGTCCCTATCTGTCGTGGGCGCATGGAAAATTGAAAGGATCTGTCCTTAGTACGAGAGGACCGGGATGGACATACCTCTGGTGTACCAGTTGTTCTGCCAAGAGCATTGCTGGGTAGCTACGTATGGAACGGATAAACGCTGAAAGCATCTAAGCGTGAAACCGACCTTAAGATGAGTTTTCCCTCTGGACTTGTCCAGATAAGATCCCTTGAAGGTTACGAGGTTGATAGGTCGCAAGTGTAAGTGTGGTGACACATTCAGCTGAGCGATACTAATAGATCGAAAGACTTAGCTTATGATTTTATCATTAGTGCTCATACAAAACTTTAAATTTAACTAACTCAAGAATAAATTGTTGTACTATCTAGTTTTGAAAGATTTATCTTTCAATAGAAAAAGATCTGGTGACGATGGCGAGGTGGTCACACCTGTTCCCATTCCGAACACAGAAGTTAAGCACCTCAACGGCGAATGTAGCGTAAGCAAGATTAGCACGTTGCCAGGTCTTTTTTTATGCTTAAATTAAATATTATTTATCTTATAATATATAGGATGGATAATTTATTTTATAAATTATGGTTAAGTGATGAGTTGAAACCTCGTATTACGGAGAACTATTATTTAACATCAAGAGGGCTTGTTAGTAAGGATGAGAAAAACAAGAATAAATCATCCGTATTTTTAAATATAAATCAATTAGATAATCAAAATTATTACTATTATGAATCTAGTTATGATATATATGAGTTAGATTGTAAGGATTATATAAATAATAATTATAAAGAAGAATATGAGGAGATAGATAATGGTGATTTTAAGGCCATTAGCGAGGGAAACGAAGAGATTATATATATTATTTCATCCTCCAATATTTTTATCTTTGAGCATTCTTTAAATTATCAAAAAATATTAAGTTATCTAATTTATAAATATAAATTAGATAAAATATACACAAAAGACCATATAAGTTGCTTTTGTAAAGCTATTCATTTTTATTTTTCTGGGACTAAACTTGTTACAACTGATCCATTTATTAATGAGATGGTAAGAGAGGGATTAATTGGTGATAAAAAAGATAGTGAGAACTTTAAAAGTGGGATATATAACTATGTACTAAACTATCAAACTTCATTATCTTCTTTTCCTTTGTTTATGTTTACTAGAGATAATCTTAAATATAATAATTATCTAGTTGAGATTGATCAAAAAGAGTTTATTAATCTAGTAAGTAATGTTAGTGAATTTGAGTTTGAGGATAATTATTTAGAATTAAGTGATTATTATAGCTTTAATGGGAAATTCTATAAATGCAAAGTTAATAATGAAGATGTTGGAATTGTTGCTATAGCAAGAAATGCCACAACTTTTATATATCTTGAATGTTTAGCGATATTTAAGAAATATCGCAAGAAGAAATATAAAGATAAGTTATATTCTTCATACTTAATAGAATCTATTAAGTATTTAGCAAATTCTTTCCAAAAGAATGCAATATTAACTACACAAACAGATAAACTAAATTCATTTTATCTTAAGAATGGATTTAAGATAGTTGGGAAATTTTTCTTTGATTAGTGTGGTATAATAATAGAGGTGATAAATTATGACAAATTACGGATATAATGAGTTTGAAGAAGATAAAAAAGAGATACTTGATGATACTCCTTCTCCAAAACAAACAAAAATTGGTGTCTGGATGGGAATAGGTTATTTAACATTATTTTCCTATATTCCATACATTATACTAAGCATATTTTGGGTTGCTACAACAGCTACACAAGATAATATTCAATCAACAATAGCTCAATTGATATCTGGTGGGGTTTGTCTTGGTGTAATGATTCATGCTTGTAAAGACAAACTTAAGTTTATGGCTAAAGGATTTAGACCAGAAACAGTACTAACTTGTATTGGGTTTGCTGTTGCGGCATATGTACTTGTAATTGTTTTATCGGTTATGGATATGTCATTATTTGGCGAATCAGAAACTAATGCTAACCAACAATCAATTAATGAACTATATGAACAAGCACCGATACTTGCAATCTTATTAACTTGTGTTTTAGCTCCTTTAATTGAAGAAGCAATATTTAGATATTTTATATTTAAACCAATAGCAAAACATAATGTAGTACTAGGTTTTATAGTAAGTGCTGTTACATTTGGTTTAATTCATATGTTATCAACATTCTTAGAATTTATGGATACTCATGATACCGCTGTTTTATTTAATGATTTAAGAAGTTTAGTAATATATGTTGCTTGTGGTTGTGTATTTACATATGCATATCATAAAACAAAGATGTTAATATGTCCTATATTGGCCCATTGTTTCTATAATTCATTTGCAACTTTAATTGCTTTATCAGCATTAACTTCAATACCTGCTAAAATAACTAATATTGAAACATATGATAATGGATTTAATTTCCAAATTGAATTAAATGATACATATACTGATATTAGTATTGATAATATAACAATATATTATAGTAAATATGAAGATGATATTGAGAATAATAAGTTAGATTATTATTTAAGAGATGAAGTTTATTATGTCGAAAACTTAGAATCACGTAATAAGGTATATATAAATGTAGAATATTCATATTATGCAACTACTAATGACACAGAAAAAACAAAAGAAGAGGTTATAACATATGTATACACCATCCAAAGTAGATAGAGACTTATCTTTTCTAACCACAAATTATATTGCACATCGTGGTTATTATGAGAATAACACCGATCATCCAGAAAACTCTATGAACGCTTTTAAAAGAGCATTAGATAATAATTTTGGTATTGAGTTTGATTTACAAATGACTAAGGATGATAAAATTGTTATTTTCCATGATGATGATATGGAAAGAATGACTGGTATTAAAGGTAGAATTTGTGATTTCACATACCAACAGTTACTTAAAATAGATTTAATAGGTAGTAAAGAAAAGATCCCTCTTTTTGAAGATTTTGTTAAATTAGTAAATGGTAAAGTTCCTTTAATTATCGAAATTAAAAGCTGTAAAGATACTAATCAAAAACTAGTAGATAAATTAGTTGATATGCTTCATAAATATCCAAAGAAAAATTATGGAGTATATAGTTTTGATCCAAGAGTAGTAAGAATGGTATATAAAAAAGATCCATCTATTATTAGAGGTTTATTAACAATGTATTATGATAATAAATATAGTTTTTTAACTAGATTTGTATGTAATAACTTATTATCTATTAATATAGCTAAACCAGATTTCTTAAGTAGTGATACTTCATTTAGACCAAAGAAATATAATAAGTGGAAAAAACATAGTCCAATCATTACATGGACCATAAGATCTAAAGAACAAGAAAAAGAGTGTTTAAGTTATTTTGATAATGTCATATTTGAACGTTATAATCCAAAGGAGTAAAACAATGGTAAAAGAAATACATAGTCAAGAAGAATTAAATAATATCAATAAAGGAGTAGTTGTAGTTGATTGCTATGCCTTGTGGTGTGGACCATGTAAAATGTTAGCACCTATTATTGAAGAATTATCAGAATCAACATCATATTCATTCTATAAAGTAGATGTAGATAATGCTAATGATATTGCTAATAATTATCAAATCTTTTCTATCCCAACTCTATTAATATTTAAAGATAATAAATTAATTGATAAATTAGTTGGTTTTAGACCTAAAGATGCCTTATTACAATATTTAAACAATATTAAATAAAACTTGAATAAGCATAAGTATTTGTTTATAATATTTATGCTTAAAAAGTGCAGATGTAGTTCAGTGGTAGAACATAACCTTGCCAAGGTTACTATGCGAGTTCGATTCTCGTCATCTGCTCCAAATTTTAGAAATTAAGGTTTGATATTAATATCAAACCTTTTTATTTTATATATGTAGATTATAGGTATAATCTAGTAGAATATTAGATAGAGGAATTGATTATGAAAAACAAAATTGAAACCATCTTACATTATTTAATTATTATTACTACAACATTAGCAATTGGATCATATTTTATCCCATCTTTTAATTCTTTAGGAGGTAATGGAATAGAATGCTTTAAATACTTTACAACCGATTCTAATGTATTAGCTATATTAGCATCCCTTTTCTGTCTAATTAGTAAATATAAAAATAAAGAATATAAATGGGTTAAAGTATTTCAATTTATAGCAACTATATCAGTAACACTTACTTTCTTAACAGTAGTATTCTTCTTAAGTCCAATGAACGCTATTAAAGATGGCATTAAGGGATACTTCTTATTCTTTAGTAATGAAATATTTGTCCTTCATTTTTCAACCCCAGTATTAAGCATTATTGCCTTATTACTATCTAATAATAAATATAATAAGAATATATGTTTATATTCATTATTACCAACCTTACTATATTCCATTATATATTTAATAAATGTTGCTATTATTGGCATATGGAATGATTGGTATGGATTTACATTTGGTGGACAATATAATCTAATACCTATAGTATTATTAGTTATGTATGGATTTACATATCTAATAGCATTTATAGAATATAAAATTAATAATAAGATAGTAACAAAAATCTCCTAATTATAAGGAGATTTTTAATATTCTATTTCGATATAGAAGATCTTATTTTCACTATATATATTTAATTCACAATGGATTAGTTTTACTATCTCATTTAGTAAAGATAATCCAATCCCATATCCTTCAGTATTGACTCTTGATTTATTATCTCGATAAAATCTATCAGTTAGATGCATAAGATTACCATCTTCTAAATCACAATCATTACTAGCGATTAGTTTTATATGATTCTTAGTACTATATAGTTTTAAATTAAAGAATTCTTTGGCATATTTATTAGCGTTATCAAATATAACAGATAACGCTTGAGAGATAATCTTAGGATCACTATTAACTTTAATATCTTTTTCTATATCAATATTAATTTTAATATTGTTATTTTGAAAATTAACTTTAAAGTTATCAACTATCTCATTTGTTAAATTAGATAAATTAAATTCTCCAAAGACTACTTTTTCAACTTCACCAAGTTTTGCTAGTAAAGTTAAATCCTTAACCATATGATTCATCTTATCTATTTGTTTGCTAATATTAGCACTATATTCACTTTCACCATTATTAATCTCTATTAATTCATTATTAGCACTAATAATAGTTAAAGGAGTCTTTAATTCATGACTAGCATTAGTGATGAATTGCTTTTGTTTTTCATAACTATCTTTAACGGGCTTTAAAACTTTATTTGATGCTAAACGAATTAATAGATAAGTAATACCAAGTCCTATTATATATATCATTAAAGATAGTAGAGCTAATCTTTTCATATTATGAAAACTTCTTTCACAATTTAAAAATACAATAGTTTTACTATCTTTATTTACTACAAATCTATAATTACCTATATATCCTTTAGTAATATTACTTTCTAATACTGATTCAGTATATAGTTTTGCTTTCTCAAATGTTGCAACACTATTATTTAAATCATATTCATATTGGCCTTGGGTTGAATAATCAACTGTAAAATATCTAGTATCAAATCTTGCTTCTTCCCCTAGGAATACATCATCTATTTTATTAGTATCGGTTGGAGGGACTGGTATATTACCATTATTTTCTAATATTAACTCAGCAGTCTTAGTACTATCTTTTATTTCTTTTACAATATTAATAGTATTTAAACCAAGCAAAAGAACTAAAAAAACTGCTCCAATAGAAAGCATAGCAACTTTAATAAATTTCTTTCTTGCCTTTTCAAACATATTACTTAATTAATATACGATACCCTTTTCCTCTATTCGCATCAATTACTATATTACTATCAATACTACTTAACTTTTTTCTTAGATTACTAATAAATACCCATAATACTGTTATATAGGCATATGTATCACTATCCCATACATCATTAAATATTTTCTCACTAGTAATATATTTATCGTTATTTCTAACTAGATATTCTAATAATTGGTATTCTTTTCTAGTTAATACTATCTCCTTATCATTATTAGATATCTTATAATTATTCGAATCTAATGTAGTATTACCAAACTTACTAATATCAATAACTCTAGTAGATCTTTTAGTTAAGGCTTTAATTCTAACTACTAATTCTTTAATTTGGAAAGGTTTAGTTAGATAATCATCTGCTCCAGCATCAAAACCTGTTATCTTATCTTCTAATTCTGATTTAGCTGTTAATAACAATACTGGTGTTTGATTATTATCTTCCCTTATTCTTTTTAATGTAGATATCCCATCTAAATAAGGCATCATTATATCCATAACTATACAATCATATTCATGCTTTTTAATCCATTCTAAAGCTTCTAGTCCATTAAACGCACTATCAACTTCATAATTAGATAGTTCCAATACCTTCTTTAATGTCTTATTTAAATCTATCTCATCTTCAACTAATAATATTTTCATACTCTTATTTTACTATAATAACTTTAATTTAACTTAAATTTTCATTATTTTCATCTTCTTTAACTTAAATTAAAGTCTATAAATGTAATATAGAAGCGAGGTAAGAATATGGATAAATATTATTATGAAGATAAATATGTTATAGATGAATTAACTCGAATTAAGCTTCAAAACTCATTTAAGAAGGTTCTTAAACTAGATGAATTATGCTTATATAAAAATCCTTTCAGATTAGAGAACATATATTATACTGATATATTCTCTAATTCTATGCTTATTAAAACCACAAAACTTTCAAATAAACAAACATTCGTCTTTTATATTGATCGAAAAGATGATTCTTCTAAAGTAACATCCTCAAGTATTGAATTATCTAATGAGGAATTTAATCTTTGGGTATTTAAACACTTCTTACCTTATCGTTTAGATAATACTTATATAAATCATATTAATAATATGATTAGTAACTTAAATTTAAAACCATATATCTATACTAGTTTTGAAAGATTATCTTACTATTCTAAAGAAGATAGTAATATTAGTGTTTATATAGATAGTAATGTTAGATATAAAGATGATGATTTTAAATTTAATCAATATGGTGGCAAATTACTTATCCCATTAGATAAACATATATTAACTATTAGATATAATTCTTCTATCCCTTCATATATCAAAGAGATATTAGAAGAATCTAATACAACTAGAATTAATAATGACTCTAATCCGCAAATTATACCATCCATGGTAGAGTTTGCATTCGTATAATTCTCCTTTCGCCTATACGACTTTGAAATACCCCTTATTTACTTATTCCTCTTTTCAAAGTTTATATAGGTCGCGTTAGAAATAAAATTCTAACGCTTTTTTCTTTATCTTGTATTATAATTATATATTCTAAAGATAAAGGAGAATGAAAATATGATTTATCAAGATATTAAAGAACTAATAGAAAG
>DCJD01000003.1:7850-21540 GCA_002317215.1 Caryophanales bacterium UBA1709
TTAAAAGAAATTATTAAAGAAAATTATCCTAATAAAACTATCTATCTAATGGGTAATAAAGCCAGTGATTTTGAAGATTTCTTTGGTAAGTTAGATGAGAATGTATCAATAGAAACTATTAAAAATAGTTTAATTATTAGTTGCGATAATCCAGTTATAGATCGATTAGATTTTGATTATAAAGATTCTATTAATAAATGTATTAAGATTGATCACCATATCTTAGTTGAGAACTATGGTGATGTTGAATGGGTAGATACTAGTTATAGTAGCTGTTGTGAAATGATTGCAACATTAGCTATAGAAAATAATTGGGTTATTAACGAGACTGCCGCTACTTATCTATATTTAGGTTTAACTACTGATGCTGGAAGATTCTTATATTCCTATACTCCAAATCTATTTAAAGTTGCTCAAAAATTAGTTGAATGTAAAGCAAACGTATCTAAGATATATCCATTTATATATGAACAAACTATTGATTCAACTAGATTCCATGGTTTTTGTCAATCTAATTTTCAATTAACTGGATATGGTGTTGGATATAATAAGCTAACCCCAGAATTATTAGCAACTTTAGGTATTGATGCTTATCAAGGAGCTGGAATGGTTAATGCTTTAAGTAATATGAAAGGTGTAGAGATATGGGCACACTTCTCTGAAACTGAAGAACATACTGTAAGAGCAGAACTTAGATCAAAAGGATTACCAGTTAATGAAATTGCTAATGAATTTGGTGGCGGAGGACATAAACAAGCCGCTGGTTGTACATTATTAAATTGGGATGAAGTAGATAAATGTATTGAGAAATTAGATAATCTTATCTTTAATACCTTACCTCATCATCAAATTGTTCAAGATGTATTACCACTTATTGAAGAAGCGAGTAAGATATCTAAAACAATATATGATAATGCTTTATTAGATATTGAGATAAAAGAAGATAACTCCCCAGTTACTCAAGTAGATAAAGCTATAGATTTATTATTAAGAACTAAACTAAATGAAATGTATCCAGAATATGGAATATTAAGTGAAGAAACTAGTGATAATAAAGATAGATTAAATAAAGAAAGAGTATGGATTATTGATCCAATTGATGGAACTAAAGATTTTATTGCTCATGATGATCAATGGGCAATTAATGTTGCTTTAGTTGAAAATCATGAAGTTATTGTAAGTTTTATTGCAGTTCCATCTAAAAATATCATCTATTATGCTATGAAAGATGGCGGAGCATATAAAAAAGAAGATGGAGTAGTAAGTAAGATCCATACTTCATTAAGACCAGATAAACTAATTGGCTTAACTAGTCATTTCCATATCTCAGAATTAGAAAATAAATATTATGAACAATATAAGAATCTAATTGTTGAAGTAAGACAAATAGGTTCAGCATATAAATTTGGTTTAATAGCTGAAGGTAAAGCTCATATTAACTTAAAACTTGCTCAAGGGACAAAAGAATGGGATATTGCTCCTGGAGTATTAATCGTTAAAGAAGCTGGTGGAAGCTTCACAAAACCAAGTGGAGAAGAATATAAATTTAATAAAGATGATGTATATAATCATGAAGGATATATAGTCATGGGTAAGTTTAATAAAGGTTTATTAAAATAATTATTAAAAATTTATTTTTCTTGCTTTACACCATATTATATTTTTAATATAATAAAAGTGGTTTTGGAGGTACGTTGTATGAAGCATAGAACTTGCGTCTTAACAATTACAGCATTAGTCGCTTTAACTACCTCTTTTAAAACCCGCAATTATTAATAGGAAAGTCTCGTTTAAGGGACTTTTTTGTTTATTAAGTATCAAAATAGGAGGGATATATGCTAAGTATAGACAAAGGCAGTATTATTAAAAGACTATCAGCATTTATTCTAGATATGATGATGATACTTATAATCTTTACTGGATGTATGTTAGTGTTATCTAAGATTACTAATTATGATTCATATTCCAATACAGTAACTGAAAAATATGAAGAATATGGTAATAAGTATGGTATAGACTATGACATCTCAGCAAGTGAATATGAAAGCTTAGATCAAGAAACTAAAGATAAATATGAGCTTGCTAGTAAAGATATGGCTAACGATCAAGAAGCTGTATATGCTTATAGGATGACAATAACTCTTGGAGTAATGATTATCTCGCTTGGCTTATTAGTCGCTTACTTAATTCTAAACTTTATTGTTCCATTGGCCTTAGGGAACGGGCAAAGTCTTGGAATGAAGATCTTTGGTTTAGCAGTAATGAAAATGAATTGTGTTAAAATAACACCTCTTCAATTATTTGTTAGATCAATCTTAGGAAAATATACTATTGGAACAATGATTCCTGTTCTAACAGGATTCATGGTTATAAATGGAACTATAGGATTTGGAGGTATAGTGTTATGTGTGGGTATCTTACTTGTTCAATTAACATTATCACTATTCAGCAAATATAGAACTCCAATTCCAGATTTACTTGCTTACACTGTTGTAGTTGATATATCTACTCAAAAGATATTTGAGAGCGAGAAAGATTTATTAGACTATAAAACAAGCAAAGCAAAAGAACTAGCAGACACAAAAATATATTAGGAGGAAACAAAATGGATCGATTAATACAAAAACTAACCGGTGTAGTTGGTGCATTATTAATTATATTTACTGGGTTATTCTTCATCCTTATGGTTGATTTATATCTCTCCGCATCATCTACTACATTATTCGTTGGTATTATATTAGCTTTATTAAGCGGAATATTATTTGTTCTATCAGAGAACTTTAAAAAGAAAGCTTATCTATTCTATGGTTTTAAAGCATTAGGATTGATATTCGGAATATTATTCATCTCTTTCCTCTTTAGATTTATGCATCATGATGATGAATTAATGAAATCATATGCTCAAGAATTATTAAGAGATGATGATGCATTATCATTTATTGAATCATTTAAATATGATATGTGGAAATGTTGGAATAAAGAACCAGTATTAAAATTATTTAAATATTCTGGTAAAGATTATAACAACATAACTGGTAAGATTAGTTTCTTAAATAAAAGTTATAATGATGGACTTGCAATCTCATTCAAATATACTCCATGGCATTACGCATTTATTGGATTATCAATGTTAGCATGTGGTTTACAAGTTTCAAACATAACATTAAATATCATTAATGGAATAGATCAAGATTAATTGGAGGATTAAATAATTATGAGAGTAAAATTAGAAAATTTAACAAGAATATTCCCAAATAGAAATAAAGGCGGGGATGATGTTGTTGCTGTTAACAATTTCACCTATGAAATTCCAGATGGCAAATTAGTAGGATTACTTGGCCCTAGTGGATGTGGTAAATCAACAAGCTTATATATGATTTGTGGTTTACAAAAACCAACTAGTGGTAAAATCTATTTCGGAGATGAAGATGTAACAGATCTTGCTCCAGAACATAGAGGAGTAGGTTTAGTTTTCCAAAACTACGCACTATATCCTCATATGACTGTTAAACAAAATATTCTTTTCCCATTACAAAACTTAAAGGGCGAAGATAAGTTAGATAAAGACACCATGTTAGAAAGAGCATATGAAGTTGCTAGATTAGTTCAAATTGATGAATTAATGGATAGAAAACCAGCTGAACTATCAGGTGGTCAACAACAACGTGTTGCTATTGCTAGAGCACTTGTTAAAATGCCTCGTGTATTATTATTAGATGAACCATTATCTAACCTAGATGCTAGATTAAGATTACAAACTAGAGAAGAAATTAAAAAGATTCAACAATCAACTGGTATTACTACAGTATTCGTAACTCATGACCAAGAAGAAGCTATGAGTATTAGCGATAGTATTGTTGTTATGAAACTAGGAGTTGTCCAACAAACAGGTGCTCCTCAAGATGTTTATGATAACCCAATTAACTTATTCGTTGCAAAATTCTTAGGTACTCCTCCAATTAACGTATTTGATGGAGAAGTTAAAGATGGAGCATTATATATTGGAGAAGATAAAGTATTAGCTACTCCAAATGTTAAAGATCAAAAAGTATATGTTGGTATTAGACCAGAAGGATTTATACCAGCTGAAAAAGGTGCATTACATTGCTCACTACAAAACGTTGAAGTTATGGGTAGAGATGTATCTATCGTTTCAACTAATAAAGCATTATCAAGTCAATCTGCTAATAAAGTAATTAGAAGCATTGTTGATGCTGATACTAAGATTGATAGAAACGCTAAAGAAGTTGCATTCAATATCAAACCAAATAAGATTTTCCTATTTAATAAGAAAACTGAAGAAAGAATTATTGTAGGTAAATAGTTATGGTAGATAATAAGCAACAATGGAAAGCTTGGTTATACTTAGCTCCTGCCATCGTTCTATTGCTATTATTCACTGTATGGCCAATTATTAATACGGTGAGAATGGCATTTCTAGAAGGGTATGGTAACTTAAGTAGCCTTAATGCTGATAAAACATTCGAATTCGGAATTGAAAACTTTGAAAAGGTAGTTAAATATAAGAAATTTACTACATGTCTTAAAAACACTTGTCTATTATGTGTATTAACTGTTCCAATCTCAACATTACTTGCATTAGTAATTGCTGTATGTTTGAACTCTATTAAACCATTTAGTAGATTACTTCAAACAATATACTTCTTACCATATGTAACTAACAGTATCGCAATTGGTATGGTCTTCGCTAGTATGTTTAATATTATTGGTGGAGCTGATATATCAAAAGCAGTAAGTATAGGTATTGTTAATAACGTAATTGAATTCTTTGGCGGAGAAAGAATTGCTTGGATATCAACTGGTTCATCATATAGTGCCAATATTGCAGTTATGGTTATCTATATTGTATGGAACGCCTTACCATTTAAGATTTTAATCTTACTTGGTGGACTACAATCAGTTAATAAACAATATTATGATGCTGCTAAAATAGATGGTACTAGTAAATGGAGAGTATTCTGGAGAATTACTGTCCCATTACTTTCCCCTATGATCGCATATGTATTAATTACAGGATTTATTGGTGGATTCAAAGAATATACCGCAACAGTTGGTGTATTTGGTGAAAAAATGGGTCCTGCTGATGATCCTGGCAGATTAAATACTATGGTTGGATTTATTTATAAACAACTAGAAGGAGACCATCAAGGTCTAGCCTCTGCTGCATCATTAATACTATTTGGAATTATTCTTGTTATAACTTTAATTAACTTAAAGATTAGTAGCAAGAAGGTTCAATATTAAGGAGGTATCTAATATGGCAAAGAAATTAGCACCTCAACAAACTTTAAATACTACTATGGTTGAGAAAGACATGAAAGATGTTGTCTCAACTGAAAAAGTAATGAAAGTTATTAGAACAATATGTGTTTATTTATTCTTAGGATTTATGGCACTTATTATTCTATTCCCATTCTATTGGATGATTAACTCATCCTTAAAGACTTTAGAAGAATATAAATGGCAAGTTCCATCATTTGTTCCAAAGACTATAGTATGGGGTAACTACAAGGAAGCCTTTAAAGCTGGCAACCTTGCAGTATTATTCGTTAACACTTTATATGTTGGTATAGTAAGTACAGTATTATCTCTTGTTATCACAGTCTTAAGTGCCTTCGCATTTGCTAGACTTGAATTCAAAGGTAAGAATGCATTATTTGCAGCATTACTTGCTACAATGATGATTCCTGGTGAATTATTCACTATTACAAACTATATCACAGTCTCTAAACTAGGATGGACTACAGGAGATACAGGAACATATGCTGTATTAATCATCCCATTCCTAGTCTCGGTCTTCTATATTTATTTATTAAGGCAAAACTTCTTACAAATTCCTAATGAACTATACCTTGCTGCTAAAGTAGATGGTACTAGTGATATTAAGTATTTGTGGAAGGTTATGATTCCATTATCTCTTCCAACTTTAATCTCAATTACGATATTAAAGATGATGGGCGCATGGAACTCTTATATATGGCCTAAACTAGTAGCCAAGGATACCGCTCACACTTTAATTAGTAGTGGTTTAAGAAATGCATTTACCGATGCTAATAACGATACTAATTATCCTGTCCAAATGGCTGCAGTTGCATTAGTCTCACTTCCTTTATTCTTAGTATTCGTCTTTTTAAGAAAATACATTATGAAGGGTGTTTCTAGAAGTGGTATCAAAGGTTAATTAATAAAAGAAAGGAAAAACGTATATGAACAAATTTAAATTCTTAGCCACAATGTTAATTTGTGGTGTAGTAGCTACTACAGCTGCTGGTTGTAAAAACAAGAATGAAAGTGATGATGCAGATTTCATTAGTATTGAACAAGTAATCGCAAATGCTAAAGCAATCACTGCTGGTAGCGCTGCTTCTCAAGACTATACTGTAACTGGTACTCCAAACTTTGAAGTTCCAACTGGTGGTTATGATGGTAGTGAAGTAACTATCTCTTTCTACCACACTATGGGTAGTAACTTAAAAACAGTATTAGATAAATATATTGAAAAATTCAATGTTCTTTATCCACATATTACTGTTAATACAACTCAAGTTGGTGGTTATGATGATGTTAGAACTACAATTACTACTCAATTAACAGCAGGCACTGAACCAAATCTTGCCTATTGTTATCCAGACCATGTTGCTTTATACAACATTCCAAAGAAAGTAGTTCACTTAGATAACTTAATTAATGATACTAATGTTGGTATGACTCAAGCACAAATTGATGACTTTATCCCAGGTTATTGGAATGAAGGTAGACAATTTGGAGATGGATTAATGTACACATTACCATTCTCAAAATCAACAGAAGTTCTATATTACAACAAGACATTCTTTACAGCTAATAACATATCTGTTCCAGATCATTGGTTTAGCGAAAGTGTTGATGATACAACATCAATGGAATATGTCTGTGCTAAGATTAAGACAATTGATCCAACAAGTATCCCTCTAGGATATGATAGTGCTGCTAACTGGTTTATCACAATGGCAGAACAATGTGGTGTTCCTTATACTAGTGCTAAAGAAGATCATTATCAATTCAATAACGAAACATTAAAAGCTGTTATGAAGAGATTTAGAGAATGGCGTCAACAAGACTGGATGACTACTCAAACTCTTTATGGTTCATATACTTCAGGTTTATTTGTAGAAACTGGTGCAGATAAATCTAAATCATATATGTCTATTGGTAGTAGCGCTGGTGCAACTCACCAAAGACCTGCTAAAGTTACTGTTGAAGATGACGAAGGAAACGAAACTTCAGTATACCCATTTGATGTAGGTATAGTTGAAATTCCTCAAATGTCATCTACTAATAAGAAAGTTATTTCTCAAGGTCCATCAGTATGTATCTTTAAGAAATCTAACCCACAAGAAGTTGTTGCTTCATGGTTATTATTAAAATACTTAACTACAAGTGTTGAATTCCAAGCCGAATTTGCCTTAGCTAGTGGTTATGTTCCTGTAATTCAATCAGTTGAACAAAATGCTACTTATGCTAGTGAACTTGCTGCTGCAGATGGAGGAGCTCATATTGCTGCTTTAGCTGCTAAAGTATGTTTAGAACAAAAACAACATTATTATACTTCTCCAGCATTCAATGGTAGTTCTACTGCTAGAGAACAAGCTGAAGCATTATTAAATAAGTGTGTTTCAAAAGAAACTTCAACTGTTAATAAGATGATTAACGAAGCATTCCAAGATGCAATCGACGAATGCGAATATGCATAGTAGATAAATAAATATGAAGAAAGCAATTAAAATATTTAGTTTATTAATTGCATTATTATGTAGTTCATTATTTGTTAGTTCTTGTGAAGTAACTGTCACTGTTAAAGATGATAAGAAAACACAAGAAAGTTCAAACCAAAATCAAGGTGGTGGTACTTCTACTGGAGGTAATAGCGAAGGTGGAGGAACTTCTACTGGAGGTAATACTGAAGGTGGAGGGACTACTGATCCAAATGTTCCTATATCAAATCCAGATGAAGATCCAATTGATTATGCTGGACTTGCTACTCTAAAAACTACTGGTAATACTTCTGTATATATGGAAGTAACAGTTAAGTTATTTATTGATGGTGATACTACTCACTTCAATGTACCAACTACATTTAGTAGCGATGGAACATTAAAAGCTAGATACTTAGGTGTTAATACACCTGAATCTACTGGTAAGATTGAAGAGTATGGTAAACAAGCAAGTAACTATACTAAATCAAAATTAGCCTCAGCTACATCAATCATTGTTGAAAGTGATGATGGAAACTGGAATGTTGATAGTACTGGTGGAAGATATCTAGTTTGGGTATGGTATAAGACAGCAGATAGTTCTTCTTATAGAAACTTAAATATTGAGTTACTACAAGAAGGATTAGCTATTGCTTCTAACTCTGCTAATAACAAATATGGCACTTATTGTGTTAATGCAATTAGTCAAGCTCAAGAAAGAAAATTAAAGATCTATTCTGGTGAAAAAGATCCATTATTCTATTATGGAGATGCTATTGTAACTGATTTAAGAACAATTAGATTACATATTGCAGATTATAAAGATAAGAAAGTTGCCTTTGAAGGTAACGTTGTTAAAACTTATTCTCAAGGTGTATATCTTGAAGAATATTACGAAGAAGAAGGTTTATATTATGGATTCTATGCTTACCTTGGATATGGTGCTCCCGGATATCTAGAAGAAATCATGTCTATTGGTAATAGGGTTAGAGTCGTTGGTAAGATTCAATTATATGAAGCTGGCGGTACATATCAAATCGCTGGATTAACATATAGTTTATTTGCCGAGGACCCAAGCGAACTTGCTGATAACACTTCTTTAATTGGAACAGTTGGTAGTGCTACTAAAGCTCAATATCAAACAGTTACAATTGATCAATTTAATGAAACATTAAATATTGATTATGTATCTATTACAACTGATCCAGATACTGAAGAAGAAGTTATTAATCACGAACCAATTCAAGTTGTTCGTGCTGAATGTATGCTAAATGCTAGTGTAAAGATGGATAACTTATATGTTGCATCTATCTATACTACACAAAGTGGTAATAGTGCTGGTTGTAAGACATTAACTTGTACTTGCAACGGCAAGACAATTAAGATCCGCACTACTTTCACAGGATTAGTAGATGAGGATTATTTAAACAAGGTTGTAAGCGTTAAGGGGTTTGTAGATTATTACGATGGTACATACCAAATCGAATTATTCTCCAAGAAACTTCTTACCGTTACACAATAAATTATTATTAAAAGAAAGGATTAAAGAAATGAAAAGAATTAAAAGACTATCAGCTCTTGTTCTTACTGGTGTCACAGCTCTATCATTAGCAGCTTGTGGTAAAAAAGAAGAAGAGCAAACACCAGCAACTCCTGTTGTAAAAGTTCCTGCTTCTTTAAAAGATGCAAACGATTACATCAAGACTATCTGTAATCAACAAATTGATGCTCAAACATTAGCTGATTACACTGTATTAAAATCATACGTTGGTGATGCAGATGTAAACGTTGTTTGGACTGTTAGTGTTACTCAAGGTAATGCAAGCGATGTTCAAATCGTTACAACTGATACTGAAGTTAAAGTTGACTTAAACGAATATACTGATCATGAAATCAAATATACTTTAAGTTATACATTAACTAAAGGTGATGACACATTCACTTACTCATTTGAAAAGACTGTTCCAGCATTCCATGTTGCTACTCGTGCTGAATACGTTGCAGCATGTACTGCTAAAACTGCAGTTACTGTTAAAGGAAGAATTAGTTCAATTATCTCTCCTAAAACAAACTCAAGTATTACAAACAAATTAGTTTATGTCCAAGATGCTGATGGATATGGATATTATGGTTATGGATTATCAACTGATCCAGTAGATGATGGATTTGAAGTTGGTGATGAAGTATTCTTAAGTGGTACAGGTACTATTTATAATGGAACTTATGAATTAGAAAACTGTGCTTTAGCATTTGTTAACGCAGAAGCTGCTGCTGTTCCAGTAACTCCAAAAGATATTACTTCTTTAGTTGCTGCTGCTGCAGATAACAAAGCAACTGCTTTAACTGATTTACAAGGTTCATATGTTGAAATTAAAGGTGTTAAGATTGGTGCTTGTGATAAGACAACTAAGTACTATAACTTCTCACTTGGTAATGTTGAATCTTACATTAGACCATCAGATTCAAGTGGTCCATTAAATTCAACTCAATATAATGCTATCTATGATGCATTAAATGCTAAGAAGTACTATACAACTGATATGAAAGGTATCGTATGTCAATATAGTCGCGTATTCTACTTATTACCAGTTGATACTCAACCATATTCTACATTTACTGCTCCAGTTTATACTGATAAAGAAGCTTTAGAAGTTATTCATGGAGACTATACATTTGTTGATCACTATTGTACTGCACAAAACGCTGTTCAATTAGATACTTCTGTTGTTGCAAGTAATAAGACTGTTAACGTTTCTTGGGCATTAAAAGAAACTAGTGCTTATGCATCTATTACTGATAACAAGATTACTACAGTTATTCCAACAGATGCAGATCAAACAATTACATTAGTTGCTACATTCTCATGTGGTGAAGAAACTCCAAAGACTAAAGAATTTACTGTTAAATTAGAAAAGACTAATATTATGGCAGCTACAGCTATCAATGCTTTAACTAAAGATGGTACTGTCGTATTTGCTCAAGGTATTGTTACTAACTACAATTCTAAATATAAGAGTTGCTATCTAGATGATAATAGTGGTGAAACTGCTTATGTTTATGGTTGGTTAGATAAAGATAACATTAACGTTAAAAATGGTGATTATATTACTATAAGAGGTTTATATAAGAACTATAATGGTACTGATGAAATTGAAAAATGTGAATTAGTATCTCAAGCAAGTGCTGTTGAATTAGATGCTAGTGTTGAAGAAAATCAACATGCTATTGTTGCTGGTTGGGTTAAATCAATCGATGATGCAACTAATGGTGGTATTACTATTGAAACTGAAGATGGTTCAAAATCATTAGTAATCGCTTCAATTAGAGATAAAGAAGGCGAAGTTTATAGTAGTGAAGATTATGCAGGTATTAAGAACATTGCAGTAGGTAAATATGTTACTTTAGATGTTAAGAAAACTGCATCTGGTTATGAAGATGGCTTTGTTCTAAAGATGGAAACAAAAGCTAAAAAATCTGGTGAAGGTACTGAATCAAGTCCATGGAACGTTGCAAAATGTTTAGATGAACTTGGTAAATTAAACTTAGCAGATGATGGTAAAGCATTTACTGCTAATGAAATCGTTGTTGCTGGTTATGTAAAATCAGCTAGCTACTATGATGATGGAAAGAAGATGTATAAAGTTTATATTGCAGATTCAATGGATAGCAATACTACATTCTTAGTTTATAACGTATTTTACGAAGATGTTGCTAACAAAGGTTATGTTGGTGACTTTATTACAGTTAAAGGTTATGCTAAAAACTATAAAGGTACTTTAGAAGTTGATACTTATACTGATGCTCAAAGTGTTGATCACAACGCAGCTATCTTAGGTACTACAACTCATGGAACTACTACTGTAGAGACTGAAATTGTAGACGCAGATGGAAAAGTTTCAACTAATGCAACAATTGGTGCATTCACTGCTGTTGGTACTAATGGACAATCTTTCAGCGCAGAAATCACTGCTGCCCAAGGATATAAAGTCACTGTAAAGCAAGGCGGAAGCACTATTGCTGTAAGCAATGTTGCAAATACTTATAATTTCGTCTATGGACAAGGAAAAATTACTGTAGTTGTTGAAGAAGAAGTACAAGGAGTTACTGTTACATTTAACCCTTCAGCCGGAGCCAATAAATATGGTGTTGGATCTGTCGCTTCTGGTACAAACGGTGGCAACACAGAAGTTTCTGGTACAATAACTGAAGGTACAATTACATTAAATTATGTAAAATTAAAGGATAATGGATATAAATATTTAATGGTAGCTAACGGAGGATATTTATATAATGCATCTGCTTTATCTACAGAAATTGTTTCAGTAAAAATTGTTTCTACTAGTGGTGCAGCCGCAGCTGCAAAATTAACAGTTAACTTTGGAACTTCAGCTTTATCAACAAAAGTTGGTAACACAAGTGCGGATACTTCAATTACTGGTTCATCGCAAAGCGTTACATTTACTAATACTGTTGCTGGTGCAAAGTATTTCCAAATCGAAAATATAAGTAGCAAAAACTGCCAAATCGAACAAATCGTAATTGTTTGTAAAGTAGCTCAATAAAAATAGGATTTAATTCTATTCATTAATAATAAGAGTCACTCGTTATGAGTGACTTTTATTATATTTATTTATAAATAGAATAAAAATGATATAATAAGGGCGAAAATAAGGAAAGATATTTAAGATATATGAAAAGAATAAGAAAATTATTATTAATATTGTTTATTGGTATATTTCTATGTGGGTGTGATGTTACTAGTTTATTAAAAGGAAATGTAGAAACAACCCAACAAAAACAATGTAATCATGATTATGTTAAAACACAAACTATAATAGAAGCTACTTGTAATCAATATGGCATGGATAGATATGAATGTTGTAAGTGTCATGAAACTAAATCTGAAATAGTAGATAAAACTAATCATCTACATTCATCTTTAGATACATCTACTATTATATATCCAACTAGTAGTAAGAATGGTTATAGTGGAGATTATAAATGTGATGTATGTGGAACTATAACAGAATATGGACATACTACTACATATACCACTCCTTGTACTACCCATAACTATAGAGTTACTAATACTATAAATCCTACTTGTACTACTGCTGGATCAATATCATATACTTGTAGTAATTGTGGCGCTACTAAAACAGATCCAATAGCAGCTACTGGTCATGTATCTTCATCTTTAGATCAAAGTAGTGTTGTAGCAGCAACTGCTAATTCTACTGGTTATAGTGGAGATTATAAATGTGATGTATGTCATACTATAACTCAATATGGTAGTGTTATACCAAAACTTACTAATTGTGATCATACATATACTACTAAGAGTTTATATGGTACTAATCAAGTTAAGTTATCTTGTAGTAAATGTAGTGACTATAAGATTATAGATAGATATCAAGAAGTTAATGTATTTGGATTTAATGATTATCATGGAACTATTGGATATGCTGGTAGTATATTTACATATCTAAAACATCAAATAGATGATGGAAGTATTGTTATTGATAGTGGTGATACTTTCCAAGGTTCCCTAGAATCTAATTATAATAGAGGAGCATTACTAACAGATATAGAAAGTTATATTGGAGTACATGCTAGAACTATTGGCAATCATGATTTTGATTGGGGTAGAGATAAATTAGAAGCAAATGTAACTAGAACATATAATAATTCTAAAAGTGTACCAACACTTGCTGCTAATGTATATGGATATGATTTTGATACTAAAACAACTAGTTCTACTAGAATTACTAGTGTTGGTAAAGATTATGTTACATATACTTTAGATAGTGGTATTAAGGTTGGTATAGTAGGTGTTATTGGTAAAGATCAAATAACATCTATCTCTACTAATTTAGTTAAAGATATTATCTTTAAAGATCATATTAGTGAGATTAAAAGAGTTAGTGATATATTAA
>DCJD01000015.1:0-485 GCA_002317215.1 Caryophanales bacterium UBA1709
TTTCTTTCATCAATTAATACCATCTCAACTCCTGGGAGTAAGAAAGCATTTTCTTGTAATCTTTGTGATACTAATTGAAAAGAAAAATTAGTAGTAGAGAATATTTTACCACTTGGCTTGAAATTAACTTTACAACCAGTCTTACCTAAACTTGTTTTAGTAATCTCTGGTTCCTCAATGCTTTTAGCGCCATCTCTAAAGATTTGATGATACTTATTTCCATCATAAAAGCTATATAATTCAACATATTCAGATAATGCTGTAACAACGCTAGCTCCAACACCATGTAATCCAACCGATGCTGCATATGATGAACTATTAAATTTACCACCAGCATGTAATTCAGTATAGACAACTTCTGGAGTGTATTTACCAGTTTTATGACGTCCAGTTGGAATACCTCTACCATTATCTTCTACACTACAACTACCATCTTTATGTAATATAACAACAATTCTTTTCCCATATCCTGCCATCGCTTCATC
>DCJD01000015.1:552-31867 GCA_002317215.1 Caryophanales bacterium UBA1709
GGTCTTTTTCTAACTGCTTCTAATCCTTCTAATATCTCTATCGAGTTTTCATTATAAGATTTTGTTCCCATATTAATCACCAATTATCAATTATATAGTATTTTTATTAATTTTTCATTAATAAAAATATATAAAAGAAATAAAAAGTTGTGATTTAACACAACTTAATATTTCTTTATTGAGCGTTTTTAACAGCGTTCATTGTTCTTCTGATGTCAGCTTCGCTTGGTTTTCTACCCATTGACATATAAAGAGCTCTTACCATTTTTTCATTGATAGGTGGATTCTTTTTTAATTGTCTTGTGAATAATGAACGAGTTATAATAAATCCTAAAATAATACCAACAACTAAGCCTAAAATTCCAGTACCAACTGCATTCCAAGCCATAACAGGAACCATAATTTCTACCATATTTTAAATCTCCTTAAATATTTCCTTAATATTTTATATTAAATATTAAATATAATCAAATTATTCTAAAATAAACTTTGCGATAGTTTCTGGATTAAAGCCAAAGTGATTCATAACATCACTAGCTTTGCCACTTTCTCCAAAACAATCTATACCATAAACTTTAGAAGCATATTTATACCATAATCCTTTTGATCCCATTTCTAAGGCAATTACTTTATCACGATCATTACCAATAATAGATTCTTTAAATTTATTATCTTGTCTTTCAAATAGTTCCATACAAGGCATCGAAACAACTCTAACTTTAATATTTTTAGTTTCTAATAATAATGTAGTTTTAATTGCTAATTCTACTTCTGAACCTGTAGTAATTAAAACGTAATCATAATCTAAATAATCTTTAACAATATAAGCTCCTTTTATAAATTCTTCATAACTAACATCCTTAGGAATACTCATATTTTGTCTAGAAAGTATCAAATTTGATGGATTTTTAGTATTTTCTAAACTAAATCTAACACTATGCATAGTTTCAATAGCACCACTTGGTCTAAAGTTATAAGTATTTGGAATTAGTCTTAAAGAATTTATTTGTTCGATTGGTTGATGGGTAGGTCCATCCTCTCCAACAGCAATTGAATCATGGGTTAGTATGTTAATTGAAGGAAGATGCATTAATGCAGCTGTTCTAATACTTGGTTTAAAGAAATCACTAAATACCATAAAACTGCCAACATAAGGTCTTATTAATCCATACAATAGAATACCAGATTGAATTAAACTCATGGCATGTTCTCTAATACCATAATAGATATTTCTGCCATGTTCTTCTAAACCAAATATCTTATCTTCTTTTAATAAAGTATTAACTGAACCTGCAACATCAGCTGCTCCACCTAATAATAATTCAACTTGTTTTCCAATATGATTAATAATTTTGCCAAAACTAGCTCTTGTAGCTTCATTTGTATCTAATTCAAATTTTGGATAATCAAGATTTAATAAATTAGCGTGATTAATAGCATCATTTAAAACTTTATAATCTAAAGGATATTTGATCTTATATTCTTCTAATACTTCATTCCACTTATCATATGCTTTACTTCCTCTTTCTTTACCAATCTTATAATCTTCATATACTTCATTTGGTATTTCAAAAGGTGCATAACTCCAATTAATTTTTGCTTTTACGTTATCTAAATCCTCTTTTATAGGAGCACCATGAACTTTATTAGTTCCTTGGTTAGTAGATAGATAGCCAATAGTAGTATGAGCAATAATAATTGTTGGTTTTGAAGGATATGATTTTGCTTTTTTAATTGCATCATCAATCTCATCAAATTCTAAACCATTACATTCAATAACATTCCATTTTAAAGCTTCCATTCTTTTAGCAAAATCTTCATTGCTGGAATATTCTAATGGGCCATCTAATGTAATATCATTTTTATCGTATATAACGATTAATTTATTAAGATTTAGTCTTCCAGCAATGCTATATGCTTCAAAACTAACTCCTTCTTCATTATCGCCATCACCACATAAACAATAAGTGTAATTATCAAATAGTTTTAAATCATCTTTATTAAATCTTTCTGCAAGATATTTTTCACTAATAGCCATTCCAACAGCATGTCCAATACCTTGTCCTAAAGGACCGCTACTACAATCAACCCCATCAGTAACTCCATATTCTGGATGTCCTGGGGTATTAGAACCTAATTGTCTAAAATTCTTAATATCTTCAATACAAACTTTATAGCCTAGTAAATGAAGATTAGTATATAAAAGCATGCTAGCATGGCCACTTCCTAAGACAAATCTATCACGATTAATCCATTTTGAATCTCTACTAGTTATATTTAAATGATGATTAAATAAACAATAACTAACGCATGCGCTTCCTAATACCATTCCAGGGTGACCACTACTCGCTTTATTAATAGCTTCATTGCCAATAATTCGTATTGTATTTACTGATAATTCTTTATTATTCATATAATAATTATCTCCTTATATTAGAATTATATCTTAAATAGAGATTTTTTGAATATTTGACTTATTGAAAATATCACTTATAATAAGTTTATTATTCAAAAGGAGAATTAAACAATGAATAAAACAGAATTAGTCGAAATCTTAGCAGCTAAAGTTGGCTTAACTAAAAAAGCTACACAAGAAGTTGTTGATGGTTGTTTCGAAGAAATGGCTAAAGAATTAAAAGCCGGTAAAGAAGTTAAAATTTATGGATTTGGTAATTTCCAAGTTAAGAAAACAAAAGCAAGAACTGGTGTTAATCCATTAACTAAAAAACCAATTTCTATTCCTGCAGGTAAGAAAGTTTCATTCCACCTAGCTGAATCAGTAAAACAAGAATTATAATTCTTAAAATCAAAAAGCTACTGAAAAGTGGCTTTTTTCTTGCTAAAATTTAAGATATGAATAATATTGAATTTGCTAAAGATCTTATTAATAAATTTAATAAAGAAAATAAGAAATTATATTTAGTTGGTGGAAGTGTTAGAGACTTTCTTCTTTTTAATGATATTTCTGATTTAGATTTTGCCACTCCTGAATCATTAGAAACTATCCAAAATATACTAAAAACTGTCAAATTTGATGATTTTTCTGCAAAATTTGGTACTTTTCATACCATCTATAATACTAAAGATATTCAGATTACTAGATTTAGAAAAGAAGAATATAGTTTAAACTCTAGACATCCAAAAGTAACATTTTCAAATAATATAAATGATGATTTTATTAGAAGAGATTTTACTATTAATGCTTTATATTATGATGGTAAATATATTTATGATTTTACAAAAGGTTTAAAAGATTTAAGAAAAGGAATCATTCGCTCAATTAATAATCCATTAATCTCCTTTAAGGAAGATCCATTAAGAATGCTTAGAATGATTCGTTTTAGTATTGCATTATCATTTAAAATATCTAAAAGAGATTTAAAAGCCTTAGAGAAATGTAAAGAAAACTTAATATATTTAAGTAAAGAAAAGATTAATGAAGAAATAAATAAACTTAATAAATATTTAAATAAAAAAGAAATAATAGATATTTATACTATCTATAATATAATTGATTATATTAAGGATAAAATGCTATAATCTATTAGCGCCCGAGTGGTGGAATTGGTAGACGCAATGGACTCAAAATCCATCGGGTTAAACCATGTCGGTTCGAGTCCGATCTCGGGCACCAAAAAAATTGAAATGTCTTGTTAAATGCAAGACTTTTTTTATTTATAAATATTAAAATTAAAGGGAGAATTAATCTCCCTTTAAATTATTTTTTATTGTTTTTAACTTTGTTTTTAGCTTGAGCAAACTTTGGATCGTTATTAATGATTTGTTGTTGTTTTTGCTTTTTAGCTTGTTTTAAAGCTTCTTGTTGTGCTTTAACTTGAGTTTCAACACTCTTCTTAGCTATTTTAATAATAGAATCTAGATCACTTTGTGTTTTCTTTAATTCTTTTTTAAACATATCAACAACACCTTTAACATCAGCACATAAATCATCAATCTCATCAATTGTTAATCTATAATTTGAAGCTTCTGGATCATTAGCATATTGCAAGAAATCACCAATAATCTCTGTTGTATTACTTAATATAGTGTTTGCTGAATTGAAATAAGCATATACTTTATCTAATATTCTAAATCCACTTAATTCATTAGTGAAAGAATCGATTTGATCTTTTCCTAAATTAACAAATCCTTTTAATTCTGCTAATGTTGAATTAAATGATGTTAATTCATCTTTAATTAAAGCGAATAAGTTATTGAATGTAATTGAATCATATTGTTCAAAATATAAATCTTCTACTTGATACATAAATTGATAGATTTGTTTTTCAACTCTTCTAGATGGTGTATGATTCTTTTTAAAGAATTTATCAAAATATTTCTCAATACTTTCTAGATTAATTTTGCCTTGTGAATTAGCAAGTGCTGATGGAGTAATGGTATTTTGTAAACCAACTGAAGTTAACATTTCTGATACTTTATTTTCAGTTAATTCATAACCATATACATATTCATCGACAATTTCATCAACCATATCATAAGTTAGATCAACTAATTCATAAATAGTATCAGCAATTTGATATCCATATTTATATGCAACAGTTTGAAGTTCTTTTAATGTTGCAGATGCACTATCGAATAATGTTTGAGCATTATCGAAAGTAAATGATGAAATTTGATCTGCGAATGTATCTACTAAACCTAAGATGTATTCTTCATTAATATTTCCAACTAAAGCACTAATAGCAGCGCTTCCTTCTTCGATTATCCTGGCATATTCTTCGGCAAGCATTGCTTCTCTAACTTGTTTTCTATATTCATCAGTAATATAAACATCTTCTTCTTTAACTTCAGCTCCAATTAATTTAATTAGATCTTCTTCACTTAATTCAAGGCTTCCTTCAAGTCTTGCACCAGTTAATTCAAGTAAAGAATAAGCAAGTTCAAATGTTTCATATGATAAACTACTTTCTTCAATATCATTCTCATCAAGATATTCTAAATATTCTTTAGCTACAGAGAAGATTTGCTCTTTAGTTAAATCAACATTAAAGCCATATACATTAACACATGCTTTAGCACTAATACGATTATAAATATCTTCTGTTAGATTAGAACCAGTAATATTAATTGTTGAGTTATTAGCATTTAAATAACCAAGATCACAACAAGCTTCAGCAAGTTTAGCAATAGCATCTTCAATAGATAATCCTCTTAAATCATCTAAAGCATAGGCAACATAACTTCCTTCATCGTTATCACTAAATAAACCAACAACTAAACCATTAGAGTCAATAGCAAACTTAATTGATGGATTAATGTCTACAGAAACGAAAGCACTTGCTTCGCCAACTTTAGCTCTTGAACTAGTTTGATCAGTTGATTCTTCAGTAAGTAAACTCATTAAATCACAACTACATAAACTAAATACCATAGCTAAAGGCATTATAATTTTAGCAAATTTCTTCATTTTTATACCTCCTTTTAATACTATGTATTAAATTATGTATATTATATGTAAATAAAAAATAAAGTAAAGTAAAATTGATATTTAATTTATTATTAAATATAATAAATAAGTCATGAAATTAAACGTTAAACAAACAGTCTATATTGGACTAGGATTTATGTCTATTATGCTTCTATGGGGAGTATATAATTGGTTTATCCCTTTATTTTTAGATGATTATTTAAAAGAATTATTTAAAGCAAGTGATATATTAATAGGTATTATTATGGCATTAGATAACTTATTTGCTTTGTTTATGATTCCATTAATGTCTAAATTATCTGATAAAACAAACACTAAGCTTGGAAAAAGAATGCCATATATAACAATAGGAATAATATTATCAGCAATCTCCTTTGCTTTTATTCCTTTAACGAAATCAATAAGCCCATTATTATTAATTGGTAATATATTTATAGTTTTAATCTCAATGAATATATATCGTTCTCCTTGTGTTGCTTTAATGCCAGATGTAACTATCAAACCTTTAAGAAATAAAGGTAATAGTATTATTAATATATTAGGTGGGGCTGGTACGGCTATTGCTTATATATTAAATTTAGTATTTGGTAAAACAAATCCAAATCTCCCATTTTGTACTGTAAGTTTTTTGATGTTATTACTTTTAGTAATAATGCTAATTAAAGTTAAAGAAAATAAAATGGTTGAAAATTATTATCAAACATTAAAAGATAATAACTTAGATTTAGATGACGATAAGATTGAAGATGAACCAACTAATTCAAGATTAAATACCAATAAAAGAAATGTATTATTAGTATTATTTACTGTTTTATTTATCTATATGGCTAATAATTCTATAGAAACTTGGTTAAGTTTATATAGTGAAGAAATATATATTAATGCTAATGTTCCATTTAATTTAAATCCTGGAACATTAATACTAATCCCATTTGGCATTTCAACTTTTGCAATGGCTATTCCTAGTGCATTAATTGCTGATAAAATCGGTAGAAAGAAAGCTATTATGATTGGATGTATATTATTAGCAATTGGATATCTTGGTATTGGACTAATAGGTATATTTATTGGATTTAGTTATATCTGTTTAATTTTTAATTTTATTAATGGTATTGGATTTAGTTTGATTACTATAAATATTTATCCGATGGTTGTTGAAAACTGTGCCAACAAAGAAATAGGTACATATACAGGTAAATATTATACTTATTCTATGATCGCTCAATCTATCACTCCAGCCTTATCAGGTTTATTTGTCTCTGGTTTAGTATTCAATACTATGAATGCATTATACCCATATGGTATCGTATTTATCTTATTTGCGTTTATTTCGATAAGCAATGTAAAAGAATAACGTCCAAGTGGCGAAATTGGTATACGCTATAGTCTCAGAAGCTATCGGTTTTTACCTTACCAGTTCAAGTCTGGTCTTGGACACCATTAGAGCGCAACAGCATTGATACAATTTCAGTGCTGTTTTTTATTAAATAATTAATTTTCAGTTGCTTGCATTTTGTAGACAACTGATATGATTTCAGTCTTTTTTATATTTCAAAATGAAAATATTTTAACTTTATCTTATAATATAAAAGAGTCTTAAAATGCAAATTTTGCTTAAAAAGTGACAAATTTAAGCAATTATTGATAAGATTTAATATTTTTAACAGATAAAATATAAGTGAAGGCAAATATGGATTGGACAGCATCGTTTATTAACGCAATTGACTATATAGAAAGTCATTTATTAGAAGATATAGATAATAAAAAAGTGGCAAAAGCAGTATCCATTTCTTCTTTTTATTTTGAAAAAGCATTCTTAATATATACTGGTTATAACGTTAATGAATATATAAGAAATAGGAAACTATATAAAGCCGCTTTAGATATTCAATCAACTAGCTTAAAGATTATTGATATAGCTTTAAAATATGGATATCAAACATCTCAAGCTTTCACTAAAGCTTTTAGAAGATTTCATTCCTATTCCCCATCTCAAATAAAAAATAGAACTGGTCAAATTAAAATATTCTTGCCTTTAAAAATTAATATATCTATTCAAGGAGGAAATAAAATGGATTACAAAGTAGAAGAAGAAAAAGAATTAGTATTTGTAGGTTTCAAAACAACTATTAAAGAAAATGAAGGATATGATAAATGTCCAAAGTTCTGGGATGAGATTAATGAAAAATATTTCTCTAATATTAATGATGGATCAGAATTATCTAAGGCAATTATGAAATATTCAATTGGTTCATTTGCAATTTGTGTAAATAATAATGATTCAAATTGTTTTGATTATTATATATGCGGAAGATATAAAGAAGGAGAAATACCAAATGGATTAGAAAAAGTATCATTTAAATCTTCATTATGGGCTAAATTTAAATGTGTTGGTCCTTTACCTTCAGCCTTACAAACAGTTAATAATGAAATATGGCATGAATGGGTTATAAATAATCATGAATACACTTTAGGATTTGATGCTGATATAGAATATTATTCTACTGGCGATATACACTCCGATAACTATGAATCAGAAATCTGGTTACCAGTTATTAAAAAGTAATAAAAAACTCTCAATTTCTTGAGAGTTTTCTTTATAAATGATTAGTTTATCTATAAGCAACTTTTAAATCAATTTTGTCAGCAACATATCTGGTAACTCCACCATATCTGTTCCAACAAACTAAAACTTCTTGATTAGCAATTTTTCCATCATATTTAAATGTTGTTCCAGCATAGAAATCTCCATCTAACATATTAGCTAATTTTAATGCAGGTGCTGCTGAGCAGAAAATTGCTAATGTTTGAGAAAGAATATAAACACTTGCTGCATATTTTTCATCAGATTGTGCTTTTTCACCATCAATTTGAGCTACTTTGTCTTTAAATTCAACAACTACTCTAACTGCTTCTCCATCAACTTTACCTTTGATGATAGCTTTTTTAGCTTCTTTCTTTGATTCTTCTACTTTAGAAGCGGCTTCCATGAATTCTTCATAAGAAACTTTCTTTGCACAACCAGTAACACAAATTAGTGATAGTAATGCAACAAATAAACTTGTGATTTTCTTCATTTATAAAAATCTCCTTTTTCTATTTGTATTTTACCTATTTATCATCATGATTGTCAAATTATTAATATATAAATATATTTATAAGTAAATAAAAATGCCCTTTTCAGAAAAGGCATTTATTAAACTATTTATATGTGATATTAACTTGGATATCCATTGTTATTTGGTTAGCGTTTTTTCCTTTATTTTCTTTCTTTGTTGCGTCAAAGAATGGATCATAGAATTTACATTCGTATTCAATAAGTGTTAATGCTCCATAATTTGTCCATCTTAGAGTAATTTCGTCGTTGTTAATTAAAAACTTACTTCCTGTATAATATTTAGTTTTATCTAGTTTTATTTTAGTAGCTTCGTCTAATGTTAAAGTTGTATATGCTTCTTTAAAAGCATAATATGCTAAATCATTACGCTTTTCATCAGCTAGTCTTTCTTCATCAAATACAGGTTGTCCGTCTACAAAAGATATTTCATATTTAACTCTTGAGTCATCTATTCTTCCTCTAACAATCATTTTTGAAATATTTGGAGCTTGTTCTAAATGCTTGCTAGCTTCAACAAATTCTTCAAAACTAACCTTTTTAGCACATCCAGTTAGAGCGAATATTGATAATATAACTAATAATAATTTATTTAATTTTTTCATATTTCATCATTTCCTTATACATATTTAATAATAATAGTTAATAAAAACTTGTCAAGAAGTTATATTTATAACATTTTATGTTATAATCAAAAAGCGAGGTGTATAAATATGAAAACATGGAATGACGTAGCAAACTTAATATTTCCTAATATTAATGAAACAATTGAAGATTTAAATAAGAGATTCCCTAAAAGAAATTTAAAAGAAGGAGCACTAGTAACTAGATTTGCTCCATCTCCTACTGGTTTCTTACATACTGGATCTTTATTTACTACATTACTTTGTTATCGTTTTGCTAAACAAAGTAATGGTATATTCTATATTCGTTTAGAAGACACTGATCAAAAAAGAGAGATTAGTGGTTCTGGAGATTTATTAATTAAAGAACTAGAAAGATTTAATATTATCCCAGATGAAGGATATCTTGGTGATAAAGAAGTAGGTAATTATGGTCCTTATAAACAATCTGAAAGAGGACATATTTATGATATTTGTATTAAAGAATTAATTGCTAAAGGTAGAGCCTATCCATGTTTTTGCACTCAAGAAGAATTAGATGCTTTAAGAGAAGAACAAGAAAGAAATAAAATTAGAACTGGTTATTATGGTTTCTTTGCTAAATATAAACAAACAAGTAGTGATGATGCATATAAGTTAGTTAGTGAAGGAAAACCATATATTATTAGATTTAGAAGTAATGGAAGTTTTCTAAATAAAATTAAAGTTCACGATGAAATAAGAGGGGATCTAGAATTATCTGAAAATGATCTAGATATCGTTATTAGAAAAAATGATAATCTCCCAACTTATCATTTCGCCCATTTAGTTGATGATCATTTTATGGGAACTAGTCTTGTAATGAGAGGAGAAGAATGGCTACCATCTCTTCCAATTCATATTGAATTATTTGAAGCAATGGGTTGGGAAGCTCCTAAATATGCTCATATCCCTGCTATTATGAAAATGGATAATGGCAATAGAAGAAAGATTAGTAAAAGAAAAGACCCTGAAGCCGCTGTTAGTTACTTTATTGAAAATGGTTATCCAAAAGAAGGTTTAATTGAATACTTATTTACAATTGCCAACTCAAACTTTGAAGAATGGCGTAACGAAAATAAAGATAAGAATTTAGAAGATTTCACCATTACTTTTGATAAGATATCTAAAGATGGAGCACTATTCGATATGGAAAAGATTAAATTCTTATCTAAAGAATACTTAGCTAGATTAGATGCATCAACACTTGAAAATCAAATCTTAGATTGGGCTAATGTATTCAATAAGGAATTAGAAGAAAGAATATTAAGCGATAAAGAATATTTTAAAAACATCTTAAATATCGAAAGAAATATTGAAAAGCCTAGAAAAGACTATGAGAAATATAGTGATGTAAAAGAAGCAACAAGATATTTCTATAAAGATATCTATGATGGAATTGATATTAACTCATATCAATTCGATCATGAAAGATTCGATAATAATTTAATTAGAGATGTATTATCTACTTATCTAACTAAATTTAGTGACGTTAATAGTGAAGAAGAATGGTTTAATACTGTTAAAGAAGTAACTAACATGGTAGGATTTTGCGATAATGTAAAAGAATACAAGAAAAATAAAGAAGCATATAAAGGACATGTTGGTGATATTGCTAGTATGATAAGAATATCTATTACTTCTAAATCTCAAACTCCAAATCTATTTGCAATCATTAAAGTTATTGGATTTGATGAAGCAAAAAGAAGAATTAATCATGTGATTGAGGCTTTAAAGTAATGGCTATCATATACATGCTTGTTGGGATTCCTGGCTCTGGTAAATCAACATTTGCTAAAAGTTTAGCAGCAATTGAAGATATCGATATTATTAGTAGTGATACAATTCGTAATCTCCATCCTTCTTGGGAAGAAGAAAAAATTTTTCCAGAAGTATATCGTTTAATTGCTAAAGAAATTGAAAGCAATAAAAACGTTATCTATGATGCAACTAACTCTACACCAGCCTTTAGACATCGACTAATCGAAAATCTCGAACAATATAACATTAAATATGATATTGGGGTATATTATTTCGATACTAGTTATGAAGAATGCTATAGAAGAGTTGAAATAAGAAACACATTACCTAATCAAAGATATTTCCCATTAGATAAGCTAAAAGGATATAGCGATAATTTAGTTGAACCAGATGTAAAAGAAGGATTCATATTTGTTAAAAAGTTACATTTATAAAAATTGATTGGTTAAAAACCAATCTTTTTTTATATATTATATATACATATATAGAAATAAGAGTAATATATACTAATGGTGATTAAAATGAATAAAAAATTTAAAGTATTTAATGAGTTTATTATTATAGGTTTATTTGGAGCATTAAGCGCTACTACTTATATTATGTTTATCATAAATAATAAGTTTGCACCAAGTGGGATTAATGGTATCGCTACAATGGTTCAATATAAACTAGGTATATCTATTGGTTTTATTAGTTTATTTATCAATATTCCATTATGTATCTTAGCTTATATATTTTTAAATAAACAATTTGCTTTAAAATCATTTACATATACATTATGCTATTCTCTTGTATATTTAGTTTTGCAAAACACTCATATTTTAGATAATTTTGCCTATAATGCTAATGGAACTGATATTATTATTCCTGTTTTAACTGCTGCATTAATCTCAGGTTATATATATGGAAATGTATTTAGAATTAATGCGAGTACTGGAGGAACTGATATTATTGCTAAATTAATATCTAAAAGAAAACCTGAATTTAATTTCTTCTATGTTATATTTGTATTAAATGCAATCGTTGCTATCTCCTCATATTTTGTTTATGGTCAAATTGATCCATCTACTAATAAAATAATCTTTGATTTAAAACCAGTATTACTTTCTATTGGTTATAGCTATGTATCAAGTAAGATTGGTAATAGTATGTTAGAAGGTATTAAGAAAGCCGTTAAATTTGAAGTTATAACTGATGAACCAGAAAAACTTGCCCAAGAAATTATAGATGAGTTACATCATAGTGTAACTATGAAAACAGTAACTGGAATGTATTCCCATTCAACTCATAAGCAATTGACTTGTATTGTTAATAAACATCAGATAGTTGATTTTAAACGAATACTAGAAAAATATCCTAATTCATTTGCATATGTAACTCCAATTCATGAAATGATTGGAAACTTTAAAAAGATTAAAAATTAAATAAAAATGGTCAAATTTGACCATTTTTTATTATTCAAATGCTTTTGCAATCTTTTCTAAGAATTCTCTTATCTGAATATGTTGAGGACAACTTCCTTCACATTTACCACATTTAATACAATCACTTGCTTTATGATCTGGATCAGTTTCAAGATGATATAATTTCCAAAGATTAGAACCATTAAAACTGCAATAATCATTATATAGTTTAAAGATCTCAGGAATATGAATATGTTTTGGACATCCATCAACACAATATTTACAAGCAGTACATGGAATAGTGATTGTTTTTCTAAGTTGATTTGCAATATCTAAGCAAGTTTCTATTTCTTCTTTATCCATCTTTTTAAATTCACTCATATAACTAGTATTATCTATAACTTGTTCTAAATTACTCATCCCAGATAATACAACTAATATATTATCAAAAGATGCAGCAAATCGAACTGCAAAACCAGCATCACTATAATTTCCAAATTTAGTTAGTTTATTATGTTCACTTTCTGGAAGTTTAGCTAGCCTTCCTCCTCTAATTGGTTCCATTACAATAACTTTCTTACCGTGTTTAACTGCAATATCATAACATTCTTTAGCTTTAATATCGCCTAAATAATCCGCATAGTTAAATTGAAGTTGGACAAATTCTACAAATGGTTTTTCATTTAAAATCATTTCTAAAACTTCTGGAGTATCGTGGAAAGAAAGACCTAAATGTTTTATATATCCTTCTTCTTTCATTCTTAATCCAAATTCATAAGCATTAGTTTCTTTATATTTCTTATAGAAATTAGCGTTTTGAGCATGCATTAAATAATAATCAAAATAGTCTACTCCAACAGTTTTAAGTTGATCTTTAAATAAGGGTTCTAAATCGCTTTCTTTTTCAAAAAGATTGAACGATAATTTATCCGCAATTAAATATTCATCTCTTTTATGTCGACTAGTTAAACATTTATTTAAAGCAACTTCGCTAAAACCTTGATGGTATACTCTTGCAGTATCAAAATAATTAAATCCTTTATCAATAAAATAATCGACCATCTTATTAACGGTATCATAATCAATATGAGAGGTATTGTTATCAAAAAACGGTAATCTCATACACCCAAATCCAAGTTTCTTTTTAATTTCCATATTTATTCTCCTTTTAAATCAATTACTTCAATTAATTTTCTGTTATCGTATATAAATTTATAATGAATATTAGTTTTATTATTTAATATATCATTTATAAAATATTTATCTCCTTCATACATTGGTAAATTAAATAAATCTATCTTATCAACCCAAACTAATTCTCCTTCGTCACATTCTTTTATATCACCTTTAAAATTATCACTACTATACAAATACATTATTTCTTCATATTCATTATCTTTAAATTCAATGATTCCATGAAATGTATAACTTAATAAATCTAAATTAGATTCTTCTTTTACTTCTCTTATTAAGCATTCTTCAATAGTCTCATCTTTTTCTTTGTGTCCACCAATACCAAGATATAAACCTTTATTAAAATCATTTTCTTCTTTATTACGATATATTAATAAAAATTTATCTTTTGTATGGATATAGATAGAAGTAGTAGTTGGATTTAATTTAGACATAATATTTAATTAATCTCCTATTGTTTTATTTTAGCACATTTCTATTTATAATATATGTAATATATAAATAACGAAAGGATAATAATATGGGTTATATTTATTTAGGATTTTTTGTAGTATTTGCAACCATCCATTTAATTGCATCTTATAAAAATAATAAATCATTACGTAATGTTACTAAAGGATTTATATTATTTGCACTAATGGGTTATTATGTCTCATTTAGAAAAGATTTTAGTTATCTAGCTGTCTTAGCTATTATATTTAGTTTTGGTGGGGATATGTTTTTAATCCCTCATGGTACTAAATGGTTCGCTATCGGTGGAGTTAGTTTTATGATTAGTCATTTCTTCTTCGCTTTAGCTTATAGTGAAACCACAACTTTTGAAGTAGTACCTATCTTATTAATTATTGGAAGTGCTGTTATTTATACAATTGCTGTATCTATAATATTTAAGAAATTATCAGCATATCTTCCTAAAGCATTATTCTATCCAATGTTTTTCTATTTATTAGTTAATGGAATGATGAATTGTTTTGCTATTTATAGATTTGCTAGTGGAATATGCTTTGAAACTATATTAGCAGTAATTGGTGCTGTATCATTCTTTATTAGTGATACTAGTTTATTCTTTGTTAGATTTAATAAAAATAGTGTTCAAAAGAGTCATTTCTTAGTAATGTTAACATACACAATTGCCGAATTCTTAATTGTAACTAGCTTAATTCTTTTATAATAATTTAATCAATTATTAAAAAACGGAACTTAATTGTTCCGTTTTTTAATCTTTTATTTTCCTATTAATCTAATTCCTTCTTTTAAATGTTTGCCAATCCATTGCCAATTAGTTGGATCATTTTGATCCCAACCACTAATTTGGTGGCCAAGCATTCCAAGAGATCCAGCAACTATTAATAATGTAACTACTATTGCAAGTTCAATTAATAAACCTCTAATTTGCCATTTTCTTGGTGCATCATGAATAACAACTGCTGCAACAAAGAAAGGAACATAACCAATAATAAATAGAATAAATGGAAAGTTAGGTTGCCACCATGGTTTTTCCCAAGTTAATACACCTAAATAATTTAATAATATTTCAATACATACCGCTGAAATACTACCCATAACTATTGTAATAACTCTATTTAATATAGCTTTTCTTTTTATCTTCTTTTCTTCATCACTTAAGTTTTTAACACCTACTTTATAATATAAGTTATTTGGATCATTTAAGTAATTTGAATTACCATCCATAAACTTATCTCCTTCGTAATTTGGAGTAGTAGATATCATATAGCAAGTAGCCATACCTAAGAACATAAACATAATACTAATTTCAATATTATATCCAATTAATATTTGATAAGCACTATTCCCAGCAAGAGTAGTTCCCCATACTGGTTGACCAGTAGTGGCATAAACCATAGAGTTCCAAGTTTCATTGAATACATCCCATAGCCAGAAAGCAACTCCACCAAATACAACTGAATATTTCTTTTCTCTAATTGTTTTCCATACTACATAAAATAGCATGACAAACAAAGGGACAACATACCATTGAAAAGTAGAAGGGTTCTGTAAACCTTGTTCTAATTCATAAGGAGTTGTCTTATTTGGATTCGAAAGTAAAAACATATTATAATTCTCCTTTTTATTTATTCTAATTATATATTTATCTATTTTTAATTATAAGATTTATTAAATAATTTAATAAATCATAAGAAAAGGGATATTAATCAATATCCCATTTCTCTATTTTATCTTTTATTACTTTATATGGTTTCTTTGATAATCTTGCTAGATAGATATCAGAATTACTATCACTATAAAATTCTTCAATATCTTTTATATCAAATTTTTCTTTAAATCGATTAACTTTTTCTTCTCTAATACACCATTTACTTGTTAGATTAAATCTTTCATCCATACTAGTTCCTATTAAATATTTAACATGTAGTCTTTTAGCAATATCTTCTAAGATAAAAGATGGTGTAGCGCTTATAATAACATCATCATCTTTATGATTAGTATAGTAATAATCTTTAATATATTTAATATGTATATCCCAAAAAACTTTAAGAATATTATTTATATTATCGCTAATTGGTCTTAAAGCTTTATACATGATAGGTCTAGTTTTTGTATATTTAATTATATGCTTTCTTTCTAAAAACCATGCAAATTTGATAGTTTTTCGATTAAATAACGGAATTAACTTATTGTTAACTACATAAGTAAAAAAGTAAACTTCACTATCTCCATCTAAGATTGTTCCATCAAAATCATATACATTCATAATTACTCTTCACTACATGCTATCAATAATAATCCAGCAAAAGCATTTGAAAATAAAAACATACATAATTTAAACATAAAAGGTATCTTCTTATTCATTTCTCTATATCTAAAATATTTAATAGTCATTGGTATTGTCCAAATTAATGGTATTAATAATATAAAATCAATTAATAATCCCAATAAAGTGTAGAATAATATTCCACCTATTAAACATATTTTAATCATGAATAAATAAATATGATAAGAATGATCTTCATTTTTATCATATCTATAAGCATTAGGCATTCCACAATATGGACAATAATAATCTTTATCTTCTATTTCAAATCCACAAAATTCACAATTTTTCATATTTATTACCCATACATAATCGCAATTAACGCTAATAATTGTGATCTACTTAAAAATCCTTTTATATAATAATTAGTTCTTCCAGAAAATTCTTTGATAGCATCATTATCAATATATCCAATAGTTCTACCACTAAACTCTTTTATATTCTTTCCATCAAAATATAAAATAATTCTTCCAGAAAACTCTTTAATCTTATCATGATCTAAATAAAATAAAGTTCTGCCTGAAAAATCAGTTACACGGTCATCTCTAATAAAATAAAGAATTCTTCCAGAAAATTCTTTAATCTTATCATTATCAATTTCTAGATAAAACTGTCCATTAAACTTAGTAATTGTTGCCATTATATTTTTCTCCTTAATATATCATTCTTATATAAAGGAATATCAGTATTAATATAAATATTTTGTTGTACTTTATTACAAACATCATATTCAATTCCATATTCATCAAAAATAGATTCAACTTTAATTATTTTATTAAAAGATGATGAAGGGGATAAAACTTCTAATTCATCTCCTATTTTAAACTTATTACGCATTTGTATTAATACTTTATTATCTTTGCTATCTTCTAATACTATTCCTATAAATTCATGACTTTGAATCGGATTAGATTGCTTTAAATTTTCTTTTTGATCATCGCCAAAATAAAAACCTGTTGTAAATAATCTATGACTTGATTTTTCTAATTCTTTAACATAATCAAAATGAGCTTCTTTATTATTAATATAATTATCAATAGCTCTTCTATATGCATTAACAGCAGTTGCTACATAGTAAGGTGATTTCATTCTACCCTCTATCTTAAAACTACTAATTCCCGCTTCTACTAATTCTTTAATATGTTCAATTAAACACATATCTTTAGAATTTAATATATATGTTCCTTTCTCATCTTCTAAAATAGGATATTCTCCATTTACATCGCTTTCTTGATATTTAGATACTAATGCATAATTCCATCGACAAGGTTGAGCACATGCTCCTTTATTAGAATCTCTACCAGTAAAATAATTTGATAATAAACATCTTCCAGAATAACTAATACACATTGCTCCATGACAAAAACATTCAATATCAACATCATTTCCGATTGCATCATGAATCTCTTTAATCTCATTAATAGATAATTCACGCGCTAAAACCAATCTTTTTGCACCCATTTTAACCCACATCTTAGCGCTATTAACATTGGTAATATTTGCTTGTGTTGATACATGAAGTTCTAAAGAAGTATTTTCTTTTACTAGATTAGCAATTCCAAGATCACTAACAATAACACCATCAGCTTTTATATCATCTAGATATTTTAAGTAATCTACTAAACCAACAAAATCTTGATTATGAGCCAAGATATTAACAGTAATATATGCTTTAACATCATTCTTATGACAATATTCAACTGCTTCTTTAATCTCTTTTTCATCAAAATTATTTGAAAAAGCTCTTAACCCAAATCTTTTACCAGCAAAATAAACGGCATCAGCACCAAAATATATTGCTGTTTTTAATCTTTCAAAATCTCCAACCGGAGCTAATAATTCTAATTTATTCATAACAAGTTTATTTTACATTATTTATATAGAATATTCACTTATATTTATTCTTTTAAGAATAAAGTGTGCTAAAATATGTAAGTTATGAATGAATTATTAGCTCCTGCTGGAACTCTAGAATCTTTCTATGCAGCAATTAGCAATGGTGCTAATGCTATTTATCTTGGATTAGATAAATATAGCGCTAGAGCATATGCAGATAACTTTACAACAACTAATTTAAAAGAATTAGTTAATTTTGCACATCTAAGAAATATTAAGATATATGTCACTATCAATACTATTATTTATGATAATGAATTAGAAGATTGTTATAAAACTATAGATGAATTAGCAAACATTAACGTTGATGCTATTATTGTTCAAGATTTAGCGATATTACATTATATAACCTCTCATTATTCTTCTATTGATGCTCATATATCAACGCAATTTGGTATTGATGACGTAGATGGAGCAATAATTGCTAAAGAGTTAGGTGCTAGTAGAATTGTATTAGCAAGAGAAACAAGTTTAGATACCATTAAAGAAATTAAAGATAAAGTATCAATTGAATTAGAAACATTTATTCATGGAGCATTATGTGTTGGATATAGTGGAAACTGTTTAATGAGTAGTAGTATTGGTGAAAGAAGTGGCAATAGAGGTAGATGTGCGGGGTGTTGTCGTAAAATATATAGTTTAATTGACGCTAAAACAAACAAAACAATTAATACTAGATATTTATTATCAATGAAAGATTTAAATACTAGTGAGTATATTAATAAAATGCGTTTTATTGATTCTTTTAAGATTGAAGGAAGAATGAAAGAACCATCATATGTGGCTGCAGTTACTAGATATTATCGTAATCTAATCGATAAAGAAAATACTAATACTGACGCTTTAAATAAAGTATTTAACAGAACATATACTAAAGGATTTATTAATAATGAAGATAGTTTAAATATTACTAATATTGATAAGCCTAATAACTTTGGGTATCGCGTTGGAACTGTTGATAGATGGAGTAAAAACAAGGTTTGGATTAAATTAATTAAACCTTTAAATAAAGGTGATCAAATCAGAATTGATAATGGTGATATTAAAGATGAAATTAGTATTCATATTGATAAACTTTATGATTCATCTTTTAATTCAGTTCAATATATGACTAGAATGGCAATAGTTGATTGCGATATTAAAGTCAATCAAGGTGATAAAGTTTATGTAACAAGAGATAATCGTTTTTATAATGATATTAAACAAACCTTATTGCCAAAAGAATATTCTAAGCTAGATATAGATATGGAATTTAATGGTTCTATTGGTAAGCCATTTATGTTAAAGATTACATTTAATAATAAAACTAAAGTATTTGCTAAATCATCTTGGATTATCGAAAATGCCACTACCGCAGTTACAACTAAAGATGAAATTACAACGCTATTATCTCGTTTAAATGATACTCCATATAAGATCAGAAATATTATTGTTAATATTGATGATAATAGTTTTATCCCACTTAAATATATCAATGATATTAGAAGAGAAGCAATAGATAAATTAAATCAGATTAGATTAGATAATAAACCTATTAAAAAAGAATCTTCTCCAATACTACCTCCTAAACATGATTTATTAGATAAGAAAGAAATTTGTGTTGAAGTAAGCAATGATAAACAATATGAAATTGCAAAAGAATTAGGAATTAAACATATCTATTATAAGAATATTGTTAGAAGAAATAATGCAAGATATATAGAAGATACATATCATGAAATTCTAGTTGGTGGATATGGATCTATTAATCATTATAGAAATTCCTTGGCTAAAATAGTTAGTGATTATAGTTTTAATATTACTAACTATGTATCTATCGCCTTATTACATTCTTTAAATGTTAATAGAATTACTTTATCTCAAGAGATCAATCTAGAATCAATTAATAATCTTGTAGAAAATTATTATTCTTATTATCAAACATATCCTAATTTAGAATTAATTGTATATGGTAAAACAAAGCTTATGCATACTAAATACTGCGTCTTAAAAAGACTTGGAATGTGTGGCAAATGCAAAGAATCATTATTTAAGTTAAAAGATGAATATAGTGAATTTCCATTAGTATTTAACGATGATTGCACTATGACTATATTAAATGGGAAAACCTTAAATAATATAGATGATATTAATAAGATTAAAGGAGTTAATTATATTCGTTTAGTCTTTAGCAATGAGGATGAGAATGAAACAAGAAGAATCATTCAAATGACAATTAATAAGTTAAATGGCAACGATGAAATAGTATTCGATTCAAACAATAATACTAGAGGGCATTTTAATAATAATCCATTATAATTCATATATTTTTATATGGATGACTATAGGTTTGATGGAAATTATGGTATTTGGAATAACATGAATTCATATTTGCACTTTAAAAAGGGCTTCAATTATAAAAAAATGGAAAATTTCTATGCAATAATATGTCCCGATTATTCTCTCTATGGTGATATGCCCAGAATTATGCAAATATGGAATATTTACCGAAGTAGAGCAGTTGGATGCTATCTATCTAAAATGGGCTTTAAAGTTATTCCGAATATAAGATGGACCGATTGCAAAAGCTATTCATATGCTTTTAAAGGTGTAGAAAAAGGGTCTATTGTTTCTGTTGGCACGCTAGGGTGTTCAAAGATGATTAAGGATAAGATTATGTTTTTAAATGGGTTTAAAAAGTAATAGCAAATTTTTTAAAAATATCCACCATCCAAATTTAATCAATTCAACTTTAAACAACAGATCAAATGTATCGAAACCAGTTCCGAAAAAAGGGAAAAAATCATTAAACAAGGTAACAAATCCAAATTTAAAAAATACTATCTTGCAATTATATAGACCAGGATCTAAGTTCGGTGATGGAAGCACTCAATACGCAATAAAACAAGAAGTTAAATATGGTAAAATATTTAATAAATCCCATATTAATAAAGGAATAGAGAGAATTAAGAATTTAGAAAATCTTATTAATAAGAAAAATGCTAAATAAAAAAGATACTAATATTGCTAATAAATTATTAAAAGAATTAAAAGATGCAATAGGAGGAAAATAATATGACATGTTTAGAAATTAATAAATTAATGTTGGATACAATTCCAGAGATAAGTAACGTTTTTAACAAAGAGACAGAATGGCAAGAGGGTTTAGATACCGGTTCAACTGTAGTAATTGAAGATGTTTTGATCCCTTTTCTAGATACTCAAATATTTTTAAACAATCTGTTGATAAGCGATAAGATTTTTACATTTATTGAAAAACTTGCTTTATTCAATGACGAATACGCTCAAATGTTATTGTTTGTTTCATTTTTCGAAAATGTCGAATCTTTTAAAAAGCCATCTATATTTGTTAATTTTTTCAAGCCCACTACATTGATAAAATACAAAGAATTCTTAGCTAAAAAGGATTGTTAAAACCAATCCTTTTTATTATTATAATATATATAAGATAAAGAGAAATGAATATGATATTTGATAGAATTGACAAAAATATATTAGATTTAGCAAAAAAAGCCGATGTAGAATTAAAAGATATATATCAAAATATTGATAATATTGCATTTATAAATAGCAATCGAGTTTTAACTGCTTTTATAGAAAATAAAGTCTCATACAGTGATTTTGAAGATATTAATGGTTATGGATATACCGATTTTGGAAGAGATAAATTAGAGAAAATATTTAGTAGTGTTTTAGGCAGCGAAGATGCTCTTGTTAGACCACAAATAATGTCCGGAACTAATGCTTTATATTTAACTTTTAGTGCATTATTAAAACATTCTGATACATTAATCTCCCTTACTGGCACCCCATATGATTCTTTACAAGAAATGATTGGTCTTGTTGGCAATTCTACTCAATCATTAAAAAGTAATGGGGTTAAATATGAACAAATAGATTTAGTAAATAATGAATTTGATACTAATAAGATTATTGAAAGATTAAAAAGAAATGATGTTAAATTAGTTGAGATACAAAGATCTAGAGGCTATAGTTCACGTAAATCATTAACTATAAAACAAATTGAAGAACTAATTAAAGAGATTAGAAAAGTTAATAAAGATGTAATCATTATGGTTGATAACTGTTATGGCGAACTTGTTGAAACAAAAGAACCATGTCATGTTGGAGCAGATATTGTAGTAGGATCTTTAATGAAAAACTTAGGTGGAGGAGTTGCTAGTACTGGAGGATATGTTGCTGGAAGAAAAGAATTAATCCATCAAGTAGCCGAAAGATTAACAAGTCCTGGTATCGGTAAAGATTTAGGAGCCAACTTTAATCTAAATAATTCTTTCTTTAAAGGTATCTTTTTAGCACCAAATGCTGTTAAAAATGCATTAAAAACAGCTATATTTAGCAGTTATATGTTAGAAAAGTTAGGATTTAAGAATGTAAGTCCTAGATATAATGAATATAGAACCGATATTATTCAAACTGTTGAATTAGGCAGCAAAGAAAACCTTGTAAATTTTACACAAGGTATTCAAGAATCATCTCCAATTGATAGTTTTGTAACAGTATTACCTGCTCCAATGCCTGGATATCCATTTGATGAAGTAATGGCAGCTGGTAGTTTTACTCAAGGATCTACTATTGAATTAAGTGCTGATGCTCCAGTAGTAGAACCATATGTATTATATATGCAAGGAGGACTTACTATTGAATATGGTAAGTTAGGTATCTTACTTGCTTTATCTAAAATTAAAAAAGAGGCCTAACTATTATATTGGCCTCCATCAATTCTAATTACAGTATTATTTATAAAACTTGCTTTATCAGATACTAGAAATTCAACAAGATTTGCAACATCACTAGCTGTTCCAATTCTATTGACTAGTATCTTTTTTGTTTCTTCTTCTAAGAATTCTTTTGTATATCCTTCTAATTCGTTTTCTGTTCCTATTAGTCCTGGAGCAATGGCATTAACTGTAGCATAAGGAGCAAATTGAATGGATAAGTTATGTGTAAGAGAAATAAGACCAGCTTTTGATGCATCATATTCTAAACACATTGGATAATAAGTGTTAATACCATTTGTGCTAGATATATTAATAACTCTGCCCCATTTGCTATCTATCATATGTTTATATGCTCTTTTAGATGTATTAAATGCTCCAATTAAATTAACATCTAATGTCTTTCTAAAATTTTCAGCATCTTTTTGACTAAACATATTAGATAAATCAATTCCGGCATTATTAACTAATATATCTACTCCACCCATTTCTTTTTCAATTCTATTAAACATATTATCAACATCAATTTCATTGCTTACGTCACATTTAATAGCTAAACAATTAACTTTATATGTTTTAATAATATATTCTTTTAAATCAATAGCATCTTTTTCGCTTTTTAGATAATTAATAACAACATCAATATTATTTCTAGCAAGACAAATAGCAATTTCTTTTCCAATTCCTTTACTAGAACCAGTAATAAGTGCAACTTTATTCATATTTTAACAAAAAGAGCTTATATTAAGCTCTTCCAGAATATTTACCATCACTACTGAAGACAAGAATTTTCTCTCCTTCTTCAATAAACATAGGAACTCTTAATGCAAGACCAGTATCTGTAACTGCATCTTTAGTTTGAGTAGATGGTGCTCCTTTAATTGCAGGAGTAGTTTCGACAACAACAAGTTCAACTTTTTCTGGAACATCTAGATTTAATAATGATCCATCAAAGAATGAAATAGAAACTTCGCATCCATCAACGATGAAGTATTTTGAGAATCCAATTACTTCTTCTTCTAATTCATATGTTTCATATGATTCTTGATCCATGAAATAATAAGTAGTACCTGCTTTATAAGAGAAAGTAGCTTTTCTTTTTTCAATAGTTGCTGCTTCAAACTTAGTAGAAGCATTGTAGTTTGTTTCTAAAGTTCTACCAGTTCTTAAATTCTTCATTTTAGTTTTAAGAATAGCAGCTCCCTTACCTGGTTTAACATGTAAGAAATCTAATACTTGCCATGGATCACCATCAATTAATAGTGTTAATCCTGTTTTAAAATCTCCTGCTTCAATTGCCATAATAATAACCTCACTTTTTTAATATATTTTATTAATACTTGTATATTATACAAGAATTATATCTTTCTATCAATCAATAATATATTGTTTATCTCCTTCTTTAATTCAGGAAGAGAATAAAACAGAGTCTGTTTTACAATATCAAGATCAACAGTTCCATAATCATGAACAACTATATTTCTAAATCCTTTTATTTGTATCCATTCAATCTGTTTATTTGTTTCTTTAAAATCATTAGAAATATTCGTTGTATGTTCGGATAATTGTATTAAGCGAAACATTATTGCATCACATAATATTGTATCATTTGATATTTCGTTAAAAGATAAACCATTAATATAATCTTCAATAATATCTAATTCAATTTTTATTTGTTTAATATAATAAATATCATCTTTATTATTGTTCATATATCTTTATCCCGTCTTTTATAACCTCTCTTAATAAGTCAATATTATCATGAATATCTTTTAATCTAATTAAATCAATCTTTTTATTGAAATATTCTCTTATTTCTTCAATTAATCCATAATAATCCATTCCGGTAATATCAGTATCAATAATCATATCAATATCACTATTTTCCTTGGCGTATCCTTTTGCATAGCTGCCAAATAAATATACAAAACCAACCTTATCTTTATAATTATTATTAATAATACACTTAACTCCATCTTTAATTTGATTAAGGTTATAAATACCATATGTCTCATTAAAGCAATAATTCTTTTTTAACTCATCAATCATGTACTGTCTTTTAATAATATTTCCATAATTATTGTCATTTTCATATCTAACATAAGTTCTTAAAGGTACATTAATCTTCGAACTTGCGATTAATGCGGTAATACCAAAACTAATACGTAATTCTTTTAAATTCATAATAGTTTCCTCCTCATTCAAATTATAAAAATAATTGACATATAAGTCAATTAATAATGTGCCAATTTGACATATATAAATAGTAATATATGCCAAAAATGATTTAATTATGCTCTTTTATATATCTTTCCCACCTAATATAACCATAAGTTGTATTAGTTAAGTAACCAATCTTTAAAATTATTAAGATAAACTGACCGCTTAATATATTAATAACTAGTTCTAATAATGCACATATGTACCATGCAACCCATTGTTCTTTTAATCTTAAATAAATAAATATGCCATTACATATTCCAACAGCCGAAGCACAAGCATCTAAATATATTACTAGATCTTCTAAAAAATCATTACCATCAAATAGACTTGTCTCAACATCTAAACATCCAACAATATATCCAACTATTAATGTCCAAATAACAATCGCGCTTAATACTAAAACTTCTTGATATCCTTTTAATTTACGAACAATAGTAAGATCATCATCTTCATCATCCTTATGTTTGCTCCAATTAATAAAACTAATAATATCAATTGGAATCCAGAAAAGTAATGTTGTAAATAAGGTAGCTATTCGATACATTAAAACAAAACATATGATAATCTCAGTTATCTCTACTCCTAAAGAAACTATAAAATTAATCCTAGATTGTTTTGATATTAATAATTCACATAAGATATTTAAATAAGTATCTAATAGATATAGAAGCATTATAACTATGGCATTTACTTCATTAATATCATCACTAGGAAATAAGATTGTAAATACACTAGCTAATATCATTATTGATATAAACCATATCTTCTCATATCTGCTAAACTTCTTTCCAAATATATAAATTGTTAATAAAGAAACTAACAAAATCATACATAATAAACCATATAATGATTTATTTAAAATAAATAATATAAAAGAAGATAACAAGAATACAATAGATGTTATTTCTTCTATTAATTTAATAATCTTGTTATCTTCTTTATATTTTGTTAGTTTCATACCTTAATAATTTTATATTATTAAGGTTAAAAATTAAATATTAACCAATATAAATCCTAATAATATACCAACAAACGTTGATAAAGCAGGAAGCTTTGATTTATACATTAAGATTGACTCAGGTAATAATTCCCCAAATATTACATAAAGCATTGCCCCACTAGCAAAACCAAGTGAGATTAATAAAGATAAAGGACCAAGTCCTCCAAGTAAGTAGCCAAGAACTGCACCAATTACAGTAGGTAAACCAGATAATCCTGTTAATATAATAGCTTTTATTTTGCTCATACCTCCATTTACCAAAGGGACTGATACTGCCATTCCTTCTGGAATATTATGAAATCCAATTACTATAGCCATTATAAATCCTGATCCAGCAAATATAGATTGATAGTTAACTGAATAACTAGTTCCAATTACCATTCCTTCTGGTAAATTATGTAATGCAATTGCAAACATCATAACAAGACCAGCTATAAATAAATTTGTATTAGAATTTTTATGATAAACATAATGATCCATATGGATTAATTCATCAAGATCATCAGCAGTTTTTGGATGTGAAGAATCAATATGTTTAACTTCATTATTAGTTCTTTTATCAATCAAATCATTGAATGCCCAAATCACAAAATAACCAACAGATACAAATAAAACTGTCAAATATGGCGATATTTTATTATTTTGATAACATTCTAAACAATCAATTATTAAGTCAAAGCAGACAACAGATAGCATAACTCCTGCTGCAAAAGATAATAGTAAAGATACTATTTTATTATTATCTCTATTTAATAATACTCCAACTAATCCTCCAACACCTGTTCCAATTACACCTGCAATAAATGTAATTAATATAATGTATATATAATCCATAAAATCACCCAATTAATTATACAAAATAATAAAAGAGTAAGCAAATGCTTACTCATTTATTTAATTAGAAATCAATATGAAATGGTTTAATTGGGTGAGCTTCTTTAATTCTTTGAATGTCAGAATAAACAAGAATTTTCTTTTCTTTTAACTCAGTAGTTAAAGCTTCTAAGAAATCATTATTTTCAATTAATATGCTTCTAGCGATATTGCTATATCTATCAAGTTCAACAGCAGTTGCTGTTTCTAATTCTTCTTTAAATTTTTCACTAATGCTATCAACAGCAGAATCAGCAATGTTTAATAAATTTAAACCAAAATTACCATTATATCCAATTCCTCTTCCTACTAATTCACTAGCTTTATTTAAATCGCTGCCACAACCAGATGGAATACGATTTGCAATCTTTAATTTAATGGATTCTCTACCACCTAAAGCTAAAGCGACTGTATCACATCTTCTTGAGAAATCCTTACATAATCTAGTTTTTCCACCACCATTAGCTTTTGTTTGTATATATACAAATCCAACTGAATTAGGTTTTAAAGCTTCAGCTATAGTGGTATGCCCAGCTTCGTGAAGAGCAACTTCATAGCTATATTCATCATCCATCTCTTTATTTTCTAAGTTCCAAACAACATCTTCACTTAGATAGCAATGAATGATATCGTGAATATCAATACTATCTTTTCTTTTATAAGCGCTATAAATTGCACTATCATTAATTAGTGTTTCTAAGTCTGAACAAGATGAATATGCGACCATATTTGCAACATCATCAATCTTTAAATCAACACTAGTTTTCTTGTTTGCTAAGTAATGTTCAATAATCTTCTTGCCATCTTCTTTAGTAGGTAAATCAACTTCAATTTTAATATCAAATCTACCACTTCTTACTAAGCTAACTGGTAATTTATCATAGTTATTAACTGTTGCTAATACTAAGATATCTTTATTTGATATTTTATCAATTCCTGATTGAATTGCCGCAAATGCTTCTGTATCAGTTCTTCTACTATTTTCACTAAATTTATCTAAATCATCAATAAAGATAATAGCTCTATCTTCTTTAGAAGCTTCTTCGAATGTATCACTAATATGATTTAATGTTTCAGCGTTTTCTTTATCCTTTACAATGTAGAATGTTTTAACATTACATTTTTTAATAAATTCTTTACAGAATAGTGTTTTTCCAAGTCCTGGTTCGCCATAAAGCATTACACCTTTTGGTATTCTTGCTCCAACTTTTTCGTAAAGTTCTTTGTTATTAAACATATCAATAATTTGATTTAATTTTTCTTTAATTTGTTCGTAACCAATAATTTCGTTAAAATTGTTCATTAATAATTCTCTCTTTCTTTAATATAATATTTTTTAATTAAGTATATATATCCATTCATTTCCAATATCATATTTAAATTTACTGTCTTTGAGATTTTTAACTAAAGCAATAAATAATGATATATGTTGATAATCTAAGTATTCTCTTAGATCCGTATAGGATATAACGTTGTGATAGCGAATTCTGTTAAATAGAATCGATATCAATAATTCAATCTGCTTTTGATTGCTAAACACTTTATAATATGCTCTAATTTGATATCTTCTAGCGAGTTCTAGTGGTATTCTTAATAATTCCGCCACTCTTTCTAATCTATGATTACCATTTTCAACATACATAAATTGAAAAGCAATTCTTTCCTTTGAAGTAAGTTCCATAAGGAATTCATCTAAATAGTCATTTAAATCGTATAATAAGTTATCATTGTTAAAATGCATTAAATCTTTATATAAATCTCCATCTAGATAAAACCCAAGTAATGGATTTGTAATTCCATAATCAATTATATCACGAATTGAGGTTAAATTTGGGTAATCATTTTGATTTATTATTCGAGATTCACTAAATATGTCGTAATCTATGTAATAACCATACATATAAAGTCCTTTAAGATATTTTGAAAACTCTTTTAAAGCGTCTCCATCAATAGCTTCTATCGCATATTTAATGAATTTTGATGCTAGAGCATCTAACTTATAGTCAAGATTGTCATCTTCAAACCTTATTGTTGATAAATAAGAATAAACCGCATAATAATATGGATTATTTGTTTTATACTTTTCCATATTAGATTTAATGAAATCATTGTCTAATTCTTTTTTATCTTTAACAAAAGATTTATCAACACATTCATAAAAGAATTCATTTAATGTAAGATATTTATCAACCATTTCCTTATCAATAAATTCTTCACATTTTAAGTATTCTTTTTTAATTATCTTATCATCGTAATATTTATTAACATCTTCATAACCGTCCTCAAACTTATAATCCCTAGTTTTTAAGCCTTTAGTTATAATGATGTAATTAACAAAATCCACACTATATTTATAATTTTGATAATTATAATTATATGGTTTGAATAGTTTATGAATCGTATTCATCTTTTAAAGATTGAACAAATTCTTCAAGCTTCTTGATTGTTTCAAGCGCTAATTGTTTTGTATTAGTATTAGTCTTTTCTCTAATTGGTTCTTTAATAGGGTTAACACAACCACTATCTTTATCTTCACCATTAACTTCAATAATATCTTCAATGTCAATATCATCTTTTTCCTTACTACCTAAAGTTGATTCTTCTTGAATGGCATTGAAAACTTGTTTAGCTAATGTAAGCTTATTAGAGTTTTTAATATTCTTATCTTGTTTATTCATATATAAAAATCCTTTCGTAATTGTTAAGTTCAATTATGAAAGAAAAAATGACTTTACCGAAAATTAAATTGGTTATATAATTTAAGTGTAAGGAAATTACAGGAAATGGCTCGGGGGAGTCATTTTTTCTTTTTTAAGTAACTATTAACTAATTGAGAATATTAATAATTACTATATTTAAACTGTTCGGGGGAAACAGTAAATACCAAGTTATTTAATAACTATTCTATCTATCTTAGATTCTTCTTCAGTAGATAGTTCTAACAGGTTATTAAGATATCTTCTTTTCATCATCTCAATGGATTGTAATTTGTTAGAGATAATGCGATATCTTTCACCGATCTTCTTTTGTAAGTCAATATCAGGAACAGGGATTGATAATTGAGCTAATGTATCAAGATTTAATAGCCAAACACTGCCAACTCTTTTACTCATTTCGAGTTTCTTTTGTCCATTATTACTTGCAAGATATGCTGCTAAATAATAAGGATCTATGACATCTAAGTCTGGACGAATAATCATCATTACACCGATTGGATATATTGGCCCTAGTTCATAATCATAAACAAAGAATTTAAAGGTTGTTGATTTGTTTGAGATTAATATATCACCTTTTCTAAGCTCAGATTCTTTTAATTTTCTATCTATCTCTTTAACTTTGATATCTTCAATATCATCAACTAAATAGAAATTGTGATTAATATAAGAACTGTTGATAGTTCTAATAGTTATTCCATCTTCACCATCTTCAACTTTATTATTCATTAAACGATATGAAGGTAGAGAAGAATAAATATTTAAACTAATGGAGTCTAATAGTTTGCAATTGTCTTCTTGGGATAATTGTTTTTTGGCATATATATATGATGGTGAAATGCTTAATTCATTTGATAATGTTTCATAATCGATATATGTTGATAATGAATCATTAGATAATTGCTCATATAAATTATCCACTTCATCTATATATATACTACTTAAGTCTATATATTTAACTTCATCTTTCTTTTCATTGCTTAATATAACTAGTGATGCATTAGAATAAGCAATGGATCTTCTTGGCAATGAGATAATTTTTTCAATCACTCTATTATCAAGAAGTTTCTTAATGATGTTAGAAGATTCAGGATTTCTTCTAAAATCGTGTTCTGGTAAAATGCATACTAATTTAAAGTCTTTTTGACATTTTTCAAGAATTTTATCTATGTAATTCCAAGTATCGGAGTGAGATTCTTGAATTCTAGATAAACTGTTTTCACCAAGGTTTAAATATCCACATTTAATATTTAAAGAAGCATCATTAAGGAATTCTAACATATCACAATTTTTAAGTATTGGATATATTTCCTTTTCACTTCCATAATATAATTTCAAACACTCAATAACTTTTTGTTCGAATTCATACTTACGAGGTGAGATTTCAATTCCAACTATTTTTCTAAACTTATTGGATAAGGTTGCTTCATATAGCATAGATCCATACCCACTACCGAAATCAATGAAATTATCACAACTTGATTCCTTAGATGGGACTTACAAAAAGTTTGTG
>DCJD01000019.1:0-5395 GCA_002317215.1 Caryophanales bacterium UBA1709
ATGGCTACAATGATAACGATGATATCAATAGTAGTACAGTACATGTTCAATCGGGAACTATTAAAGGTAATCCATTTGTATTAGAAAGACAATTTAATACATATCTTGGTACTAAAACATATTATGGATCAATAGTTATTCATTGGACTACAACTGAAACTGATAGCGAAGGACATAGTCATATAGTTCATCACACTGAAACACTAACAGCATCAGTTACTAAACCTTGTCCTTATTATCATTATCAAACTTATATGATTTACGGTAATGAAGCAGCACCTAAATTAATATTTAGTAGAAATAGTCAACAATGCAGTAGTTATGATGATGATAAATTAGAAAAGTATTGTAAGAAATATGAGAATAAATTAGATAAACTTACTAAAAAAGCAACTAATAGTGAAACTAAAAACTTTACCAGATTAGCCAATACCAAATTCGAAGCATGTTTTAATGCTTTAGATAGAAATGATGAAGTAGAATTTAGATTATTATTTACTCCACTTGCTCAATCTAATATGGTTAAGTTATTAAGAAGTAATGAAGGATTTGGAGATGACTTTAGATTTAAAAAGAATAAGAAGATTAATATTATCAGTTCATCTCATTCTCAAAACTTCAATTATTGTATGAATCTAAGTGATTATTATCATTATGATATTAGAGTTATTAAACAAAGATTTATATCGTATACTACCACTTACTTTAAATGTTTATACTTTGATTTAGCTCCACTTCTTTCAATTCCAGAATATCAACAATATAAATCATTAGATTATATATATGGTAAAAACTATCTATATAATACTACTACTTATGAACATGAAATTATCGCAAATTCTTATACTCATGATGAGTTTAGACCTAAGAACTGTGATACACAATATATTATTAAAGATAGTGGATGTATCAAAGATAAATCATATGATAGAGTTAAAATAACTAGTTATGGTTATAAACAAATCCCTAAAGTTGATATGATACCAGTTCTTGGTGGTGATGGGGATATGCATTTAGTCCCAGTAGAATACTTTATCTATGAACCAGTCAAATCAAGTTATAATTTAAGCGTAACAAATACTAATATAAAACAATCAAATTCTGATACTATTATTAATAAGAATAATAGTATAATAGTAAAGAGAGGAATCTTATCATATCTTGGTATTGATGATTCTACTCTAGAAAACGATATTAACAATATTATTAAAGATATTAAGGAGGATAAATAATATGGCAAATGAATTAGATGAATTAAACGCAGTAGTTAACGAAAACGGAAGAGACATTAACGTAATTGAAAAACAAATCAAAGTTAGTGTTGGTAAAGGAAGTACTATATTTGAAGTATTACTTTGGGTATTAGGTATTATCCCAGGAGTTATATTCTTATTTAGAAAGATTAAAGCTAAAGAATACTTAGATAAAGTTCAACAAAAACTTCAACATAACGCATCTACTGTTGATAACTATTTAGAACAAAGAGTAGTTGTCTTACAAAATGCTGCTAAACTTGTTGATAAAGCAATTAAGTTAGATAAAGAAACTTATACTGAAATAGCAAAACTTAGAAGTGGTAAAGCCGATGAATTTACTACTAGTAACGCTGCTATTGAACACGCATCAAGAGCTATTAATGTTCAAATTGAAAAATATCCAGAACTTCAAGCTCATAAAGAAATTGCTGATGCAATGCAACAAAATAGTTATTTACAAAAAGAAATCACTGCCGCAAGAGAAGTATACAATGATACTGTAAATGAATGGAACAGAGCTATCTTTGTTTGGCCAGCACAAAAAATTGTCGCTGCTAAAAATGGTTACACCACTCGTATCCCATTCTCAGTTTCTAAAGAAACTAAGAAGAAAGCAAAAGAAGTATTTTTCTAATCAAATTAAAAAGGGTCTAAGACCCTTTTTCTTTGCTCTCTTCTTTGATCCATAATTCATTATGGTCAAAGTTTTGTAATAAGATGGAGAAATTATTTTTAGCTTCTGGATATTTCTTATATAGATCTTTAAGCATATTTTTCATTTCTTCTCTTTGGGTGTGTTTGTTATTAGGACAAGTAGAAGGTAAGATAGGGATATTACTTGATTTAATGGTATGAGTAATATCTTTTTCTTTAGCATATACCATTGGTCTAATACAAATAAGATTTTCTTTACTTAAAATAGTTTTTGGTTTGAAAGATGCAATTCTTCCACCATATATCGCATTTAATAATAAAGTTTCTATAGCATCATCATTATGATGAGCAAAAGCTATTTTATTACAGTTATATTTATGGGCTGCTTTACATAAAGCGGCTTTTTTCATTCTACTGCAGATACTGCAAGGTAATTTATCATTTTTAATATGTAGTTTTAATACTTCATAGACATTAGGTTCACTTATTTCTTCATGAAATTCTATATCTTTACTCTTTAAGTATTCAATTATCACACTATTATCTAATTTATCAAACCCTAAATTGATATTGATGGCGATAATATTGTAGTCTTTCTTGGAAAAATATTTATATAGACGTAAGGCTTCAACAAATACCATGGAGTCTTTTCCATACGAAAGACCAATAGCAATATTATCGCCACTTTCTATCAAATTAAAATCAAGATCAGCTTGTTTAATAGCACCTAATATCTTATTCATTGACATAACTACTATATTATAAATAAATTTATAATATATTTGAAGAAGATGACTTTATAATACTTAACTAATTCAGTATAATTTTATAGATGGATAAGATATTTTATATTGATAAAAAGATGGGAGTATCTAGTTATGATGTTATTAGAGATATTAAACATAAGTTTAATATTACTAAGATTGGTCATGCTGGTACGTTAGATCCTTTTGCAACGGGATTACTTATTATAATGGTTGGAGAAACGACTAAAGTTTCTAATTTCTTAATGAGTGATATTAAAGAATATGAGGCTACTATTAAATTAGGTATTGGTACAGATAGTTATGATTTAGATGGGAATATAATTGAAAGAAAAGAAGTACCTAATATTACTACTAAGGATATTTTAGATGTATTTGAGAAGTTTAAAGGAGATATTAAGCAAGTCCCACCTATGTATAGTGCGATTAAGGTTAATGGGAAGAAATTATATGAATTAGCTAGAAAAAATCAAGAAATAGATTTAAAACCTAGGGATGTGCATATATATAATTTAGATTTAATTAGTTTTGAGAAAAATGAGATTAGATTTAAATGTATGGTATCTAAAGGAACTTATATAAGAAGTTTAGGAGTAGATATAGCAAAAGCATTAAATACAGTTGGACATTTAACTAGTTTAAGAAGAATAAGAGTTGGTAAAGCTAGTATTAAAGATGCTATTGATGTGGTTAATATTAATGAAGAAAATGGGTATAATATAAAAGATTGTTTAGATATGAAACAAGTTGTTATTGATGAGAGTTTAATTAAAGATGGAAAAAGAATTAAACTTGATATTGATGATGAATATGTCTTACTTCTTAATAAAGATAGAAAAGAGATTGCAATATATCAAAAAGATGAGAATGAATATAAAAGTTTAAGAGGGTTTAATTTGTGAAAGTAGTATATCTTGATTTACCAATTAATCATAAATTTACAAGATCAGTTATTGGACTTGGTTATTTTGATGGTGTTCATTTAGGACATCAAGATTTGATTAATAATGTTATTAAATTAGCAAAAGAAAAACATGTTAAATCATCTATTTTTACATTCGATATACCAATTAGAAAACTATTTAATAAAGAGTTTTATGGCGAGTTAACTCCTCTTAAATATAAATTAGAAATATTTAAAAAAATAGGATTAGATATTTGTTATGTATTAAGATTTAATAAAGATATTGCAAGTATGGATAAGTCCTTATTTATAGGAGAAATTCTTGATAAACTTAATCTAGAAAGTATTGTTATTGGTAGCGATTTTAAATTTGGTAATAAGGCAGAAGGAGATGCTATATTACTTAAAAAACATTATCCAACATACATAGTAGATTTTGTTAATATATCTGGAATTAAAGTAAGTAGTAGCTCTATAATCGAATGGATTAGAAATGGACTAATTAGTAAAGCTAATAAAGAGATAGATGATAGTAGAAAATACTTTATTGAAGGTAAAGTAATCCATGGTTTAGGAAATGGGAAAAAGTTTGGTTTACCAACTGCTAATGTTAATTATAATGGATTTGTTTTACCTAAGAATGGAGTATATAAAGTAAGTGTTAAATATAGAAATAAATTTTATAAAGGTGTTGCTAATATTGGCCTTCACCCAACTATTGAAAAATTACAATCACCTACTTTAGAAGTATTTATTGATCATTTCCATAAAAACATTTATAACAAGTCTATTAGAGTATATTTTATTGAATATTTAAGAGATGAGGAAAGATTTGATTCCTTAGAAAAACTTGTTAATAAAGTAAAAGATGATTTAAGTAAATAATTATTTGATTTAATACTATATTTATAGTATTATATATGCGGTCTAAGACCCTAACTTAACCTATGTTATTCGTTTCTCCAACGAACTACTTGGATTAAGCTTGAATTAATTAATAGGAGGAAATATTATGGCACTAACTAAAGAACAAACATCTGCAATCATTAAGAAGTTTGGAAAAAACGAAAATGATTCTGGTTCTGTAGAAGTACAAGTCGCTCTATTGACTCAACAAATTAATGAATTAACTGAACACTTAAAAGTTCATAAACACGATGCTTCAAGTAGACGTGGATTATTAATTCTTGTTGGTAAAAGAAGAGGATTACTTGACTACTTAAAGAGTGAAAACGAAGAAAAGTATGTTAAGTTAATTAATGACTTAGGTATCAGAAAGTAAGAAAACTAAATAGAATCTAATATATTAGATTCTATTTTTTTATATATAGTGCTATAATTGAAAAGATTGAGGTGAATTAATATGAGTAAAAGAGTTTTTACTAAAGAGTTTTGCGGAAAGCAACTTCAAGTAGAAGTTGGCGAGATTGCAAAACAAGCAGCAGGTTCGGCGTTGATACGTTATAACGATACAGTCATCCTTTCAACCGCCTGTTGTAAAGATGAAGCTAAGTTAGATGTTGATTTCTTCCCTTTAACTGTTAGCTTTGAAGAAAAGATGTATGCTGTTGGTAAGATTCCTGGTAGTTTCTTAAGAAGAGAAGGAAGACCTACTGAACACGCTACATTAACAAGTAGATTAATTGATAGACCACTTCGTCCATTATTCCCAGAAGGATTTAGAAACGAAGTACAAGTAATTAATACTTGTTTGTCAGTTGATCATAGTGCTACTCCTGAAATGGCTGCAATGCTTGGAGCAAGCTTAGCATTATGTCTAAGTGATATTCCATTTAATGGTCCTATTGCTGGAGTTA
>DCJD01000019.1:5428-5693 GCA_002317215.1 Caryophanales bacterium UBA1709
AATATGTTTGTAACCCAAGTACTGAGGAACTAGAAAAATCTGATATTGATTTAAAGGTTGCTGGTACTAAAGATGCAATTAATATGGTCGAAGCAGGTGCTAAAGAAGTTAGCGAAGAGGCAATGCTTGGTGCTATATTATTTGGACATGAAAAGATTAAAGAATTAATCGCTTTTGAAGAAGAGATCATTAAAGAAGTTGGAAAGCCAAAGAAAGACTTTGCAATGTTTGAAGTAAGTAATGAGATTAAAGCTGATATCGAAGC
>DCJD01000011.1:0-9293 GCA_002317215.1 Caryophanales bacterium UBA1709
TCTTTTCCTTCTACGCATTTGCCAAGATTTTCTACTTCTTTTTCAACTAAATATCCAATAGCACATTGTTTATTATCTTGTTTTGCAAAATAAGGAATTCCATAAGTTGAAGAATGCGCTCTATGACAAGTACCAAATGCATCATTAACATAAGCATCGGCTAAACTAGCCCAATACTTAGATAATTCTTCATCGTTTTTCTCTTCACCTTTTTCATATCTAGTATTTTGCATTAAGATGACATCACCTTTTTGCATATTCTTAATTGCTTCTTCTAATTCATTTCCTCTAGTTGCATTAACAAACTTAACTTCCTTACCAAGTAATTCAGATAATCTAATTGCAACAGGAGCTAAATTATTTTTCTTTTTAGCTTCTTCTACTGTTTCAATTTCTTTCCATTTAATCTTTCCTAAATGGCTCATTAAAACAGCTTTAGCATCTTTAGATATTAAATACTTAATTGTTCTTAAAGCTTGAATGATTCTATTGTCATTACTAATAACACCATTTTTAATTGGAACATTAAAATCTACTCTAACAAATACAACTTTATTATTTACATCAATATCATAAACTTTATATTTACTCATATATTATTCTCCTTATATAAAAGCGCCTCACTAAGAAGCGCTTTTTAGCTTAATTATAAACCTAATACTTTAGCAAACTTCTTAGCTAATCTAATATATTGGCAAGTATAACTGTATTCGTTATCATACCAACAAACAACTTTAACAAATTGTTTACCATCTGGTGTGGTTAAAATCTTTGTTTGAGTATCATCAAAGATTCCACCTTCAGTTCTTCCTAAGATATCACTAGATACGATAGGATCACTAGTATAACCAAGTACTCCTTTTAAGTAAGTTTCGCTAGCTTCTTTCATAGATGCATTAATTTCTTCTGCTGTTACTTCTTTCTTTAAAGTTAATGTCATATCAACTAAAGAACCATCAGTTACAGGAACTCTAATTGCTCCACCTTGTAATTTACCTTTTAAACTTGGAATTACTAAGTGTAATGCTTTAGCAGCACCTGTTGAAGAAGGAACGATATTAGCAGCACATGCTCTACCACGTCTAAAATCTTTTTCTTTAACTAAGTCTAGAGAAGTTTGATCATTAGTGTAAGCATGAACTGTAGTCATAAATCCACCTTCAACACCAAACTTATCTTCTAATACTTTCATCATAGGAGCAAGACAATTAGTAGTACAACTAGCACCACTGATAACACTCATATCACTTGTTAATAAATTATCATTAACACCATAAACAAATGTTGGGGTTTCAGCATCAGCTGGAGCACTAATTACTACTCCCTTAACTCCACCTACATCAATATGAACTGATGCATCTTTTAAACCTTTAAATCTACCAGTACATTCTAGTACCATTTGTGCACCATATTCACTCCATTTAATTAATGATGGATCTTTTTGTCCAATAATTGGAATATTCTTTCCATCAAATACAATAGCACCTTCAACTGCTTCTATACTATGATTTTTAAATTCTCTATGACTAGTATCATATTTTAGTAAGTAAGCTAGGTTTGCAGCACTACTTAAATCGTTAATAGCAACGATTTCGAATTCGCCATCTTCGATCATTCTTCTAAATGCAAGACGACCGATTCTACCGAATCCATTAATTGCAACTTTTAAACTCATATTATAATTTCTCCTTTATTTTCATTTATAATTATATTCTTAATTAATACTCCTATCAATAAAAAACCTTTAGTTTATACTAAAGGTTAAAAATATAGATAGAACTAGAACAATAGCTAAGAATATCGAACCAATTAATAGCCATAAAGATTTCTTATTACGTGCTTTAATTTGATATGTTAGTGAAAGTATAAAGAATATAACAATAATGATTCCAAGTCCTATGTTGGTATATGGACGTATCTTTTCAATATATCCATATACTGGTAGATCATCTTGAAACATCCATTCAAATATACTTCTAAATTTTTGAGAAAATGCTCTAAACTTTTCACTTAATAGTATGGTGAAAAACGTACATATTACTGGTACTCCTACAACAATAAGCCATACTACCGCAAGTATAATTCCTGCTAATCCTATTGCTAAAGGAAGTATTCTTAATGCAATTGCTAATACATCAGAAATAATAGCAAGCACACAGAATACTTTTACAGCCTTAAATAATCCCAAGTATTCTTCTATATAATCATCGGAATATGATTCTTGTTCATATTCTTCAATAGTCTCTGGTTTTGATTTAAATCCTATTGCCATAATTAATCTTGTTGTTCGTATTTCTTATCGTAGATATTATCAATTGCGATAACAAGAGCTACTAAGAATGGTGCATCTTCTTGACTATTAATATCAATAGCAAACTTATCGGCTAAAGCAAACTTTCTTGTGATAGTTCCAATTTGTCTATCACCATAAATAATCTTAAAATTCCATCCCCAAAAATTGCCTTGAATCTCAAGTGGTTTATCTGTTCCTTCAATTAAGAATCCTTCTTTTAAAGAGAATCTTTTAATAACTGTAGCAATTAATTTCTTATTGCCATCATAGATATATGCTTTTCTTCTAATAAAATGAATTAATTTATTGCGAACAATAAATAGATTCTCACCTTCTAAAGTTTGAACTCTTTTTCTTTTAGTAAATGTGAATAGTTGTCCTTTAACTTGATATAAAGGATTCTCATTTTCATCATATACCTTTGATGCTCCTGTAAAACTAATAAACTTATTCTTTACATAAATAGTCATATACTTTTCCTCCTTTTATATTAACTAGTCTCCTGTTGGACTAGTAATAGAATAACCTATATTTACTAAATGGTCAGCAACTCTTTCTAAATAACTAACTACGCTAGTAAAATAAGCGCCTAATTCCATAGTGCAATTAGATTTAGCTAATCTTTCAAAATGGCTAGCATCTAATTCCTTTTTCATATTATCTACTATATTTTCTAATTTGTCTAACTCTGATATATTAATATCAGGTTTACTCTTAAATACTTTATAGCTTAAATCAAACATACTATTAACATTCTTATACATACTTGTTAATTCATTAATAGCATCTTTGCTAAAACATAATTCTTTTTCTTTTATTGATATAGCAATATCTAAGAAATCTTTTGCAATATCCCCAATTCTTTCAATATCATTAATAACATGGAAATAACTACCAACTATATTACTGTCATTAACGCTTACTAATCCAGTTAATTTAATTAGATAACTAGTTAAAGCTTCATTCATATAATCAATATTATCTTCAACTTCATTGATTTCATTTCTATTACTTAAATCTAATGTTAGCAAACAACGCATTGCATTTTCTAGATTATATCTAGATAATTTAGCCATCTCTAATATTTGCAAACGAACTTGGTTTAAAGCAATTGATGGAGTGTTTAAGAATCTATCGTCAATCTTTTCAATCAATAGTTTCTTTCTTAATTCTTCTTTATCTTTAATTAATCTTTGGGCAATCTTTACAAGTAAACCACTACTTGGTAATAAGATTAATGTAGTAATTAGATTAAATATAATATGAAATAAAGCTATTTGGATAGATAAATTAGATGGAGCTAGTTTATCTAAGATATCAATAGTTACATCTTTAAATATTAATATTAATGCTGTAAAGAATATTGTTCCAATACAATTAAATAATAAATGAATTAAAGCGGCTCTTTTTGCATTAGCATTAGTTCCAATACTACTAATTAATGCTGTAACACAAGTTCCAATATTACTACCTAGCACTATAAATAGAGCAGATTGAATAGGTAATACTCCAAGTCCACACATAATAATAGCTAAACTAGTTAATAAACCAGAACTATGAACAAAAGCTGTTAATATAATTCCAATTAATAACAATACTAATGGAAAATCAATAACTTCAAATAGATTAAAACAAGCTTGTTGAACTAAAGGATCATTAAAACCACTTTTAATAACATATAGACCAGTAAACATAATACCAAGTCCACCAATACTACTTCCTACACTTTTAATCTTCTCATTTTTTCCAAGCATAATCATAAAACAACCTATGAATGCTAAGAAACAGAAATATACTTCAATATTAAAAGAAGATAAAGAAACTAATAAACCAGTTATTGTAGTACCAATATTAGCCCCCATTATAATACTAGTTGCTTGAACTAGACTCATACTAGAAGAGTTAACAAAACCAATTACCATTGCCGTAGTAGCACCACTACTTTGAATAAGACCTGCCACTAATGCTCCAATGCCAACACCTGCTAATTTGTTATCACTAATCTTATCTAATATCTTTCTTACTTGTTTACCAAAACTCTTCTCAAGACCACCACTCATAAAGTTCATCCCAAGAATTAAAACTCCAGTTCCAGCTAATAAGAATAAAATTGCTTGAAGTATATCCATTATCCAATTACCTCATCAATTACATTTAATTTATTAGTTTTATTATTAACTATAACAAAATCATTAATAACTTCATCAATTATATAATTAGTATCTTCTTTATTAGTATATAAAGTTGCTAATAATTCCCCTTCATTAACATGATCTCCTGGTTTTTTATTAACAATAATACCAGCACTATAATCAATACTATCTTCTTTCTTAGCTCTTCCAGCTCCTAAATATAAACTAGCTTGACCAATTCCGATAGTATTAATCTTCTCAACATATCCTTCTTTTTTGGATAAAACTTCTATTGTATATTTTGCTTTAGGAAATTTAGAAGGATCTAAAATATATGAAATATCTCCACCTTGTTGTTTTACAAATTCAACAAATTTATTAAAAGCTGATCCATCCTTTAATGATTTTTCTAAATCTATCTTAGCTTTATTAATATCATCATATATCTTAGCTTGAACAAGCATAATACTTCCCGCATTAACTACTAAATCAACTAAGTCTTTAGGACCGTTCCCATGTAAAGTATTGATTGCTTCAATAACTTCTAAACTATTACCAATCGCATTTCCTAAAGGTTGATTCATATTTGAAATTATAGCTTTAGTATCTTTATTCATATTCTTGCCAATCTTAACCATACATTTAGCAAGTTCAATACTATCATTAATATCTTCAAAGAAAGCTCCTGATCCATATTTAACATCAAGTAAAATACAATCTGTTCCAGTAGATAACTTCTTTGACATAATAGATGTAGCGATTAAAGGAATACAATCAACAGTTCCTGTAACATCTCTTAAAGCATATAATTTTTTATCAGCAGGATCTAACTCGCTAGTTTGTCCAATAATAGCTAGTCCAACTTTCCTAACAGCTTCTTTAAATTCTGCAATACTTAAATTAATATTAAAACCTGGTATTGATTCTAATTTATCTAATGTTCCACCAGTATGTCCAAGTCCTCTACCAGAAAGTTTAGCAACTTTACCTCCAAGACTTGCTACCATTGGCCCTAAAACAAGACTAGTTTTATCTCCAACTCCTCCAGTACTGTGTTTATCAACTTTTAAACCTTCAATATTAGATAAATCAACAACTTCTCCGCTATTAATCATTGCTTGACATAAATAAGCTGTTTCCTTCTCGCTCATTCCCTTTAAACAAATAGCCATAAGTAAACTAGACATTTGATAATCTGGAATTGTATTGTTGGTATATCCTTGGATTAGAAAATCTATCTCTTCTTTAGATAACTCTTCTCCTCTTTTTTTCTTAATTATTATACTTGGTACAAACATAATACTCACCCTACAATAAATTATACATTTAATTATGTTATAATTAAATAGAACAAAATATGGATTACTTTGAATTCTTAAGCAAGTTTTATGACTCTAAAACCATCTCAGATTTAAAAGAAAGCTTAAATACTAAGCCAATTTTTAGTTTAAGAATAAATCCTACTAAATATCCTAAATCACTAGATCTATCCAATCTAGAAAAACACCCATACGTAAATAACTGTTATTTATTTGATAAAGAAACTAGTTCCTATGGCAAGCTTATCGAACATGATAACGGATGCTATTATATCCAAGATCCAAGTGCAGCAATGGTTGTAAATATATTAGATATTAAAGAAAATGATTTAGTATTTGATATGTGTGCCGCTCCCGGAGGTAAAATAACTCAAGCATCATTACTAACTAATAATAGTGTTTATTGTAATGATATATCATTTTCTAGATCTCTAGATCTATTAGAAAATATTGAACGACTAGGACTATCTAATACTATAATATTTAATGAAGATAGTTCTAAATTATCCCTTAAATTTCAAGGACTTTTCGATAAAGTAATATTAGATAGTCCTTGTAGTGGCGAAGGAATGTTTAGAAAGAATATTAACATGTTTAATGATTGGAGCATTGAAAAAGTAAACTCTCTAATCCCTATTCAAAAACAATTAATTATGAATGCTTATAATTTATTAAAGAAAGGTGGAATAATGACTTATTCGACCTGCACCTTTAATAAATTAGAGGATGAAGAGATAGTTCAATACTTATTAGATAACACTAATGCTTCTATTATTGAGATTAAAGACATTGATGGAGTTGATTATTCTTCATCTTTAAAAGGAAGCATTCATATCTTCCCAGGACATTTCAAAGGCGAAGGGCATTATATTGCAAAAATACAATGTAATGATGATCATCAATCAAATACTACATTATTAAAAACTAACATAGATAATAAATCATTTAATATCTATAAGAGATTTGAGAAAGAATGTTTAGATATTAATCTAAACAAAGAAGATTTATATATGATTGATAATAATCTATATAAATTACCACCTGATACATATAATATTAAAGATTTAAATGTTTTAAAGATTGGATTATATATGGGTGAAGTTAAAGATAATTACTTTATCCCTTCCCATCATCTAGGTAGTAATACTAAAGTTAAGTGGAAAAACCAAATAGAATTAGATAATAATCAAGTTAAAGATTATATAAAAGGTTTAAGTTTTAAAGTTAGTTCCACTTCTTCCTCTTATCATCAAGTATTATACAATTCTAATCCTTTAGGAATCTGTAAAATAGTAAATAATACTTTGAAGAATTTATATCCAAAGAAGTTAAGAAAATAGAAAGCAATAAGCTTTCTATTTTCGTTTATATATTACTACTTTAAATTCTTCAAAGTCTTTAGATTCGGTTTCATTGAAATCTTCTTTAAATTCAGGGAAATAAGTATCTCCAAGATACACTTTTTTAATATGAGATATAACTAGTTTTGATGCATATGGTAAGGCAAGTTTATATATACTAGCTCCACCGATTACAACTAATTCTTCAGCAGTATTTTGATATCTTTTGAATACTTCAATAGCATCTTTTTCAATAATAACATTATCAATATTAATGTTAGCATCATTGCAACATACTATATTAGTTCTATGTGGTAAGGGTCTACCAATACTAAGATATGTTGTATAACCCATTAATACAGTTTTATTTAAGGTATATTCTTTAAAATGTTTTAAGTCTTCTTTGATATCCCATGGAAGTTTTCCATTAGATCCAATAAGATTATTTGGATCAATTGCAACAATAATACTTATCATACACTTACCTTTCCTTTGATAGTAGGATATGGATCATAACCTATTATTTCAAAATCATCTTTAGTAAATTCTACAATACTATTAACATCTCTTTTAATTAATAGGGTAGGTAAAGGTTTTGGAGTTCTTTGTAATTGTTCATTAACTTGATCAATATGATCTAAATAAATATGTACATCACCAAATGTATGAATAAATTCACCAGGTTCATATCCACATACTTTAGCAAGCATACAAGTAAGTAAGGCATAGCTTGCGATATTAAATGGAACTCCTAAAAAGACATCTCCACTTCTTTGATATAATTGACAAGATAATTTCTTAGAATCACTTGAAACATAGAATTGCATAAAACTATGACAAGGTGGTAAAGCCATATTATCAACTTCTTTTGGATTCCAAGCACTAATAATATGTCTTCTACTAAATGGATTTTCTTTTAAATCTTTTTCTAGTTTTAATAATTGATCTACACCTTCAAAATCACGCCATTGTTTGCCATAAACTGGGCCTAAGTTACCATATTTAAGTGCAAAATCATGATCAGTTTTAATCTTAGCAATAAATTCATCAATAGTTTCGTTATGATAATCTTTAGATTTTTTATAGGTTTCAAATGGCCATTCATTCCAGATATTATTGTTATCTAAAACTAATTGTTCAATATTGGTATTGCCTGATATAAACCATAACAATTCGGATAATATTAATCTAAAAGGAACTTTCTTGGTAGTAAGTAAAGGAAATCCTTTTGATAAATCATATCTAACTTGGTATCCAAAAGTAGAGATAGTACCAGTACCTGTTCTATCATTTCTTTTAGTTCCGTTTTCTAAGACATATTTAATTAAATCTAAATACTGTTTCATTTTGTTCCTAAGTAATCTACATCATAACAATCTATATAGAAATCATTATTTGTAGCATTAATCCTCCCTGATAAAGATAATATCATACCAACTCTATATTTATTGGTAACATCCTCTGATAAACTTCGCCATATTCGACATTTAATAACATCTTTAGCAAATCTACCATTAACTTCTTTATAACTGCGTTGTACTTCTAGTAATACGTAATACCCATCATCTTGTAAGAAAGAACTTTTTACCTTTCCTACAACACTTGCTTGATTTAGCATAGTATCCTCCTAGTTTACGTGTTGGAAAAATTATAGCATAAATTATTATTTATTGTGTATCTTTAAGACACTAATACTAGAATTAGCAATAATATTTCCAAAATCTAAGATATCTTGATAGGAAATAGAATTAAAGACATCAATATCATTAAAGAAATTTGTTCCATCTAATGTGTTATCAACAATAGTATCAACTAATTCATCGCTATTATCACTTATAGTGTATAAAGAAGCTAGTTTGGCATTCTTTATACTTTCAAAATATTCTTTATTAATATATTTTTTATAGTTTTTGATAGCTTTCTTAATATTCTTTTCTAATTTATTAATATTTGTTGTATAGGAATATATAAATCCTTCATTAGTTAGTAAATCAAAGTTAATATATCCTCCAAAGCTTTCCCCAACTATAATGTCTTTATTAGTTTGATTTAGATATGAAATACTATCAAACATAATAGAAGAATATATCTGAGCAATATAACTTTGTTTATTATATGTTTCTAAATTATCAAACTTTAAATCAAGTTTGATACTCATATACAACAAATCAGATCCAGTTTTAAGATTAACTTCATCTATCTTTTTAAC
>DCJD01000011.1:9460-22227 GCA_002317215.1 Caryophanales bacterium UBA1709
AAATAATTATGTATGCGATATAGGTCTTGTTTAGTGGTATTTCTAACACTTTCTTCATTACCTCCTATATCATTTTTTCTAGGATTATTAAAATAAGTGTTTTGTTTTAATATTAAACTTGCTTTATAAGCCGGATTATCAAGATACCCTAATAATTCATTTACAATAATATCTTTCTCATTTTCAAAGTTTTCATCACTAAATTTAATATATTGCGTAAAATCTAATAATAAATTTAAGCATTCTTTTATATTGGTGTTGGTATGAAACTCATATACAGTATGGGTATTACTAGTAAATGCATTACATTGAGCTCCATATTTTTCAAACTCATTCATAACATTAATACCATCATAATCAAATATACGATGTTCTAGAAAATGAGCACTTCCAAGAGGGATTTCTTTATCATCTATTTTACCTAATACATCAGATCCATATCTAACCCCATATTTTGCTATAACATCACTAGTATTTAGATGAATAAAAACACACTTTAAACCATTGTCTAAAGTTGCTTCTAATATATCTTCTTTAAAATATTTATACTTGCTCATATATATTACCTTAATGTAAATGTTATTAACTTTTTAATATATTTTCTTACAGTATTAACATCTTCTATTTTAGCTTTATTATATTTATCAATCTTTTGCTTAATAGTTAATGGTTTAGAATCTAAAAAAGCATTAATAAAATAACGATCAATTCCATTTATATCATCATCAATACCAAGTAAACTTAAAGTGGCTTGTTTTTTAACATTATCTAATTCTTTTTGGTTTACTCCATTATTAATGATATCTTCCATTACATAATCAATGGCTTTCAAGCATTCATCTATCTTATCTTTAAAAGTGCTACAATTAACAATAAATACCCCATAAGTAGGCAAATAATTACCATATATTGAATAGCATAATCCTTTTTCTTCGCGAACATATTTAAATAATCTAGAATTAGATTGACCTATAATTGAAGTTAGTAAAATAGCATCAAAAGCTTTTTTATTACAATCTAATTGATATAGCTTATATATAATTCCCTGATCAAATCTATCATCCTTTATGCTTACTTCTTTATATTCATTTAAAGGATATATATTTACATTTTTTTCTAATTGATAATTATTAACATCACTAAATTTATTTTTAATAAATTCTTCAACTAATTTAACATCTGTTTTACCAATCACATTAACAATAAGATTATTGCTTATCAATTCTTTATAATATTCATATAAAGATTTTGGAGTTTCTTTTAATAAATCTTTAATAGATAAAATACGTGATTGGTATAATTTAGAATCCTTATCTAAACATTCATTAAACTTATAAGCGGCATATTTATTCTTTTGAGTTTGGGAAACATTAAAAGTATCAATAATATCTTTCAATTGTTTTTTATATAGTTTCTTTTCAAATCCTTTACTATTAATTTTTGGATTAAATAACAATTCACTTGCTAATTCTAAAGCTTCTTTAACTATCTCTATATTTGAATTAAAAGGCATATCAATATAATGAATACCTAAAACAAAATCTATCTTGTTCTTAACCTCAGTTGTATAAAAAGAAATAGCTAGATTATTTAAATAATATTTCTTTAATGTTAATTCAACCTCATTATATTTCTTAGTTTCTTTATTTAATATAGAACATAATAATTTAGTCTTAAGCAAATTATTGGAAGATGAAATATCATGTAAAAAATGGAAATAGATCCCATTTTTCTTAAATTTAGTCGTATTATCATAATTGATTACAACATTATTTATCGTTAGTTTTTCTTTCATATCCTCTAACCAAATCTGTATAAACAACTCTTGGTTTGTTATTATTTGCTGGTCCTATTAATCCATCACTTTCTAATCGATCAATCATTCTAGCGGCAGTTGAATAACCAATTGCCAATTTTCTTTTTAACCAAGTATTAGATACATAATTAGTATTAACTAATAAATCTAAGATATTATCATATATCTCATCATCTCTAGATTCATCATCCCCACTTAAATTTCCAAAATTTATTGAACCTTGAACTGGAGTGGATAAATCTAAGAATTCATCATTAAAATGTTGAGTAGAACAAGATCTTAAATAATTATTAACATTATCTATTTCTACATCATCTAAGAAACAGCCTTGTACTCTTTCTTTGTTTAATCTTCCACTAATCTTTAATATCATATCGCCTTTACCAAGCAAATCTTCAGCACCAGAATCATCTAAAATAACTCTACTATCAGTATTGCTTGGAACAGAAAATGCGATACGAGAAGGAACATTGGATTTAATAATACCAGTAATTACATCAACAGAAGGTCTTTGAGTAGCTAATATTAAATGTATTCCAGCTGCTCTTGCTTTACCGGCAAGTCTAATAATTGATTCTTCAACCTCATTTTTAACTTGCATCATTAAATCAGCAAGTTCATCAATAATTACAACAAGATAAGGCATCTTTTGTCCACCCGTTTGTTCCATATAGCGGTTATATAGTTTAATATCTTTTTTAGAATACTTATTTAGCAAACTATATCTCTTATCCATTTCTTCACATACTTTTCTTAGCGCAACTACAGCTTTTTGAGCATCATTGACAACAGGACAAATTAGATGAGGAATTGATGCATAAGGTTGAAATTCGACTTGTTTTAAATCAATTAATAACATTTCTACTTCACTAGGATATGAACGCATTATTAAAGACATAATTATAGAATTTAGACAAACCGACTTTCCACTACCTGTTGCTCCAGCGACTAATAAATGAGGACATTCTGATAAAGAAACCGTAATAAAGTTACCACTAACATCTTTTCCAACATTAAATAATAACTTATCATCTTTCTTATCATATGGAATACTTGTCATACACTCTTTAAAAGTAACCATACTTCTAACGTTATTTGGAACATCGATTCCAACAAAGTTAGTAGCTGGGATTGGGGCTAAAACATTAATCTTAGGAGCACTCAATGCCATCATAATATCTTTATCAACATTTGGTATAGCATTAATCTTAACATTACCTGCTACTGAGATTTGGAATCTAGTAAAAGAAGGGGCGATGATATAGTTATGTACTTTACCATCAATATTTAAGAACTTTAACTTCTCATCAATAATTCTAGCGTTCTTTTCAGCTTCAATTTGATTAATTGATATATCATCCGCAACGCGATCTAATAATAAAGATGAAGATGGTAAAGAATATGAAGTATCATTATTAGAAAATACTTCATCAATAGTTGAAGAATTGCTTCTAATATCAATATTGTTTTGTAATGATGCTTGATTATTTTCTTCTTCATAATAAGTATCATCAAAATTGTCATAATCAACACCATCAAAATCTAATGATTCATCTTCATAGAAAGATGTAGGTTCATTAGATACATTATTATCATTAGTTACTTCTATCTCTTCAGTAATATCTTCATTAATACTTACAATATTTTCTTCTTTTAAAGGAATATTAAATTTATCAAAAGTATCATTTCTACTATTTTGTTTAACTAAATCATCTTCAAATACATTAAACTTCTCATTTGGATTATTTGATCTATTAATTCTATCTATCGCAAGTTCTTCTTCTGAAATAACTTCATCAGTAAATACATTAAATAATTTAGAACTAGTTTCTTTTTGAATTATATTAGTAGGATTAGTTTTCTTTTCATCATATTCATCTAATTTAATGTTTAAATTAAATGGATCTTGATTAATTTTATTCTTATTCTCATATTCAAAATTATATTTTTCATGATCTTGTCTAATAATCTTTTCTTTCTTTTCTTTTGGACGATTATATAATGATCTTTCTTTATAAATAAAATTACAAAGCATACATATTCCAAGACCTAATACTAAAGATGAAACTACAATAGAACCAATCTTTCCAATAACCTCAGCAATTAATGCAAATAATATCTTACCAATAAATCCACCATTTAAATCTGATTTTATTAATAAATCTATAAATGAATAGTTATATGATTCTTTAATAGAGTAGTTATAGGAATTAATTAATCCTTTTAAATATGAATCATCATTTTTAGTCATATTTAAACTAAATAACATAACTAAACCAGTTAATATAACAAATAATGCGATAAAAATATTCTTTCTTACTTTTGAACTTACTTTAGAAAAAGCATTATTTGTTATCGCAAATATTAATATCAATATTGCAGCCCCATAAAATCTGCCAAATAAATATTTTAATGGGAATGAAAATAGCATCCCAAGATGTTTACCTGGTTGGATTAAAGCAATTAAAAGAATTATTATCGCAATACTCGATAATAAAACTAATGTTAAATATTTACTTTTAATACTTAATCTGTCTTTCATATTTATTTTTTAGCAACATCCGTAATAATTGGTATCAAAATAGGATCTTTACCCGTTTTTCTTTTAATAATTAAGTCTAATTTATCATGGATTCTATTTATAGCGTCTTCGCTATGAATTGTTCCTTTGTTTAAAAAATCTTGTACATCACTATCATAAGTTGTAGCAAGTTCTTTAATTAATTCATTATCACTATCTTTAATAAAGATTAATCCTCTCATTTGAATATCTGGGCCAGAGATGATTTGTTTATTGACACTATCAACACAAATACCAAGAGTGATAACACCATCATCTCCAAGTCTTTCTCTATCATTAATAACACTACTTACAATATCTCCAACAATTAAACCATCAATCATTACATCAACTAGTTCAATTTTCTCACTAACTCCTTTAAATTCTCCATCTTCAAATAAACCAACTAATCCATTATCAAATAATAAAACATTAGAATAGTTATAACCCAGCCCCATATTTAAAGCTATTTTAGCGTTAGCTAATAAGTTTTGATATTGTCCTTTAACTGGTAAGTAATATTTAGGTTTAAATATTGAAATCATCATTTTAATATCTTCAACCCTAGCATGCATACTAACTACACCTAATTTCTTTAAGTTAGTAATCTTAGCTCCTGTACGATAGATATCATCAATTACTTTCGATGAGAAAACCTCAACTCCTGGTACTTCTGGAGATGCAATAATAACATTATCTTTAGATTTAATAGAGAATAAATTATCTTCTCCACTAGCCATCTTAGCAAGAACACTAAACAAATGTTCTCCTTGACCAGCTACTATTACAACAATATTCTCATTTCCAATTCTATCTAATTCATATTCATTGCAAGAGATCTTATTAATTTGATTTCTAAACTCTACATCACTAGATTCACTAATCAAATCTTTCATCTCTTTTCCATATATGAATACTTTCTTATTATGTCTTACACAGGCATCTATAATCTCTCTAAAACCATAAGAGTTTTGATAATATAAAGAGATATAGATTCTTCCCTCATTAGCATTGCTTAATATATTATCAAGGTAAGGAGTCATACGATGTAAAGGAGAAGTATGTCCTTCTTTTTGACAACTAATAGATTCACTAAGTAATGCTAATACTTTTCTATTACCAAGTTCACCAAGTAAATTAACATCGCATCTATAGTGGGTATTGGCTTCATAATCAAATATGAAATCTCCAGTATATACAACAAGACCATCTCCTGTTTCAATTGCAATACCTAAAGATGATTTAGCACTATGGGTTGTTGAAAAGAATATTACTTCATGTCCACTAATAATCTCTTTAGTTCCACTATTTACAATATGGAAATCATAACTAACGTTTTGTTTAAATCTTTTTGTAGTTAGATTAATCATATGACTAGTACGATAAGAACAATAAATAGGAGCAGGTACTTTAGAAATAATATATGGTAAACCACCCATGATATCATCATGACCATGACTAATAAAATACGCTTTTACTTTATCTTTATTTTTAATTAGATATGAAACATCTGGAACAATCATATCAATTCCAGTATTATGTAGTTCTGGAAATTTCATTCCACACTCAAAAACAAAGATATCATCATTAATCTCTAAAATATATAAATTCTTACCATCTTCATCTAAGCCACCTAAAGCAGCAATCTTAACTTTATTTGTCATATTATCTCCTATTTGATCTTCTTTATATAAATTATAGTTATTTTAATTCAATTAGACAATTAAATTATATTAAAAGACATCCTTTAGGATGTCTATATATAATTATTGGAAAGAATTCTTTCTTTCTCTCTTCTTAATTTGTCTTTGTTTCTTATCATCACTGATAGTGAAGACACTAACAATAACTAAACAGTTTATTCCAACACCTACTAAACTATAAAATAATAATGAGAAACTAGAATAATCTAATTTAGTTGATAAATAATCTTCAAAATCAACAGCAAACTTAGCTTCAAAAGCAGTTGAAATTGCTAGAAAAGCAAAAGCTAATAAGAAAAATCCAAAGATTGAATTAGCAATAATAACTCCACGTCCGTTTTTATTCATATTTTATACCTTCTTTTATTTCTTATTTATTATAATAAATAAACTTATTACTATCAATTATATTCTTGCTTACATATTCAAATTTTGATATTATATTTAAGCAAGCCGACTTAGCTCAATTGGCAGAGCAACTGATTTGTAATCAGTAGGTTGTAGGTTCGATTCCTATAGTCGGCACCAGAAAATACTAAAAAGTCCTGTACTATACAGGACTTTTTTATTTAAATTGCTCTTGTAAATTAAATATCAACAACTAATTTTAGGGAACAAATTATATGTAAAATTATTGATTTGTTCCCTAAAAAACCATGAAAAGATTGAAGAATCACAAACATACGTTAAGATTTACAATAAAAAGCTAATTTTTCGCATACCAAAACAATAAAGATTAATATTATTAAAGATTTTATATTTAATATTTGACTCTCCCCTTTGGGTAGGATTTATAGTAGTATTAAGGGGGTAAAGATATGATTAAAATAGGTGAATTTTCTAAGATTGCTAAAACAACAATAAAGACTTTAAGATATTATGATGATATTGGTTTATTTAAACCTTCTTTTGTCGACGAGAATGGATATCGATATTATGAATTAAGTCAACTTAAGGATTTATTAAAGATAATTAAGCTTAGATCCTTTGATATCTCCATTGATAAGATTCTAGATATATTTAATGGAGAAGATGAAATTAAGATACTTAATAATCAAATTAAGATATTAGAAAATGAGAAAAATAAAAAGATTAATCAAATAGCCTCCTTGAATAAATTAATTAAAGGAGAATATAAAGATATGGAATTAAAAGCAGTTATTAAAAATATAGATGAGAATGTAGTCTATTATAGACATGGTGTTATTAAAAGTATGGATAATCTATTTGATTTTGTATTAGAAGCTGGAGAAAAGTGTTCTATTTTAAATCCTAATTTAAAATGTAAAGAATATTGTTATATAACATACACAGCTAATGAATATAAAGATAAAGATATAGAATTAGAATATGTCGAAGCAGTAAACGAAGAAGGAATAGAAGGAAATGGTATTTGTTTTAGAAAAGATCCTTCTATTAAAGCATTATGTGTTGAAGTAAATGGAGGTTATTCTAACTTACCTAATGGATACGAATATGCTTTAAACCAAGTAAAACAACAAAATCTTACTATTAATGGTTCAATAAGAGAAGTATATATCCATGGATGTTGGGATAAAGATGACGAAAAGAATTATTTAACTGAGATACAAATTCCTATTAAATAATTAAACAAAACTAACAATCTTATTATTAAAATATATAATTAATAATAAGAGGCTTTAAGATGGATAAATTTATTATATTTGATCTAGATGGAACACTAGTTAATACATTAGATGGTATAACTAAGACAGTTAAGAAATTTGTTAAGATTAGTAAATATAATTATTCTTATACTAAGAAAGATGTTAAAAGCTTTATTGGTAGTGGAGTTGAAATACTTTATAAAAGAGTAACTAAGAAAGATAATATAGATCAAAAAGAATTAGATTTATTTATGAATCTATATAGTAAATATCAAAAGAAATCTAGATTATATAAAGGCGTTAAGAAAACTATTAATATACTTAATAATAGAGGCTATAAATGTTTTCTATTCTCAAATAAACCAGATAATCTAGTTAAAGAATTATCTAAGACTATCTTTAAAGGTGTGAAAATATATGCCTATCAAGGACAAGATTTAAACTATCCTCCTAAACCAGATAGCTCTTTGCTTACAAAATCTATCTTAGATAAGTATAAATTAGATAGTAAATATGGATATTATTGTGGGGATACTAATATTGATCTAATGACTGCAAATAATGCTACTTTAAAACCAATACTATGTTTATATGGATATGGTTATTACGATAATATTAATAGTGATTGTATTAAGATTAGTAAATTTAAAGATTTATTAAAGATATTAAAATAGAGAGTTTAAACTCTCTATTTTATTATGATAATTCTATTGGTTCATAACCAAATTCTTTAAGATATCTATTAACTTCTACTAATTCATATATCTTATTCTCAAAACAATATCTAATAATAAGATTAAATGTGGATTGAGATGCTAGTGTATAGCCGGCTTTCTTTAGTAATAATTTACATTCATCATTAGATAATTGTAAAGCTAAAGCTAATTTAATACATGTATTTAAAGATGGATTTACATTATTAGAAATTATATTAGAAAATGTTTGTTTTGATACAAAAGCTTTATTATATAAATCACTAGATTTAATTATCTTTCTTTCATCCATCAAAGAATATAAGTATTCTACAAAACTTATCTTCTTTTTCTTATTAGATTGATGGATTTTAATATAATCATTAATATTCATATATAAAATTATAACATGTCCATTATCATTTGACCATTTATCTAACTAGATAGATTAATATATAAATGGAGGTAATAAATATGGAAATTAATAACAAAGAAGTATTAGAAGGATTTAAGGAAGTTTATGAGAAAATAGATAATAGTTCTAATAAACTAGAACCAATAGAAGTTCTTTATGAGTATAATGAAGGTGCGTTGAATAAATTTTCAGAAAATAAAGAACCAATTATTGCATTAGGAGATTCAAAGGAAACTTGGCCAAAAAGATCTTATACGTTAGAAGAGATTAAACAATATGCTATAGAAGAAAATGATCAAACTTGTATTGAATATCTTAATTATAATGAAGCTAAAAAAGTTATTTATGAAATTGAGCATAACAAAGATAATAAATATGAAAAAGAAAAAGGATATTACCTATATAAAGGGAAACACGAAAAATATGGCCATATCCAAGAAGGAGATATTGATATATTCTTATATTATACTGATGTTGATGAAGATGTTTGTTTCTATAAACCAGTTCTATCCAGTGTGTATGTATTTGACCATGAAGATGTTGTTAAATATGATTTAATAGAACATTATCATGTAATAAACCAAATAGATAATATTAAGCATAAGACATGGGAGTTATTCTTTTAGAAAAAAGAGAGAAATAAATCTCTCTTTTTTACTATTGTTTTCTAATCAAGCCTTCTTGAATAAGTTGATCAACATCTTTACCATTAAAGTCTTTTGCGTAATCAACATATTCAGGATTTTCTTTTTTAGATATATTATATTTCTCCATTACTCCCTCAATTATTTGAGTGGCATATTTTAGTCTTAAAGGATTATATACCTTATATAATAATGGAGTTTCTTCATGACTATCAAAGTTATCTACATCAACAAATTTGAATTTAGAATTTTGATATTCTTCTTGAGTAAATGGACATAAGATAGCAACTTTAGTTCCTCTAATTTGCATCTTCATGATTAGTTTACCATCATATTTAAATGTTTCATGTTTGAAACTAATCTTACTATATACTCCTTCATAACTTAATATCTCATTTTTAACTTTACTATAATATTCTTTGTTATCAGTAGTATTTAAATATAATTTAGCTTCAAATGATTTAGATAAAGATTCTTTTTCGCTCTTATCTTCATTAACTTCTTTAGGTTCTTTTTTAGGTTTAATAACTTTTGGTTCAACTTTTTCTTCTTCTTTAACTTCTTCAAATAAAGTTTCTTCAGTTTTTTGTTCTTTATTATCTTCTTCTTGATCAAATACATCAAAGATAGATAATTGTGTGCTAGCATTAGCTTTCTTATGTTCAATAACCTTCTTTTCTTTAGGTAATGATTTTACTTTTTCAACATAATTATCTTCGTAATCAGATAACTTAGAACCATCAATAGAATCTCTAACAATAAGATTCATTACAGTTCTTCCATAATCTCTAATCTTATAGATTTCTTTTAATGCTTTATTAATATTATCAAAACCATTTGATTCAATAGTTACTACTCTTTCGTTTAAATATAAATCAAAATAATATAAATTATTTTCTTTAAATATAACAAATTTAGGATAAGTTTGTTTAAAAGTATATTTAGTAGTTTGATCTTCAATTAAAGCTTCTTTAATTGCAAATCTTGTTTGTCTTACTAATTCATTAAAAATAAAGATATTCTCATATTTTAAACAACTCATAATAACTACTTTCTTACGAGGATCTAATATACCAAAGGTATATTTATAATCATCAGTTTTATATTGAGCATAATATCCTTTTTTATAATCAACAAAGGCTGGGACTGATATTGGTTTAGTAAAATAATAGATATCACTAATAACTACTAAACTAAATAATATAGCACTAAAAATGAATATAAACGAGATAGTAAACAATGTTTTAGTAAAGAAAACAACATATCCAATATATAGTAAAGATGCAATTGATAATACCAATATAATTACATCATTAGCAATACTTTTATCTTTGGATGCTAAAAAGATATTAAAAATTATTATTAATTCAATTAATAATAATCCACACCAATAGATTAATGGCATTATAGTTAATAATGTTTCAATAAATTCAAATATCATAATTAATCATCTAACTCCATTTGCTTAACAGATATTCTATTAATTGCTCTATCTAAAGAAGCTTGGACTCTTTGTTTATCAAAAGAATCATCATTTAATCTTGATAATGCTCTTTCTTTAGATTTAATAGCTCTATCTAAGTCAATATCATTTTTAGCTTCAAAAGCATCAGCTAAAACTAATACTTCATTATTCTTAACATTTAAAATTCCTCCACTAATGGCGAAATCATAACTTTTTCCGTCATTTTTATAATTTAAATGACTAGTTTGAATTACACCAACAAGTGGTAAATGGTTAGCTAGTATTCCAACATAACCATTTGATAATTTAACATTCAAAATACTACAAGATGTTTCTAACTTCTTGCCATCTGGACTAACTAGAACTAATTTGAATGTGTTACTCATCTAATTTCTTTGCCTTTTCTACTACTTCATCAATAGTTCCAACATATAAGAAAGCAGCTTCTGGATAGTTATCATACTTACCGCTTAATATTTCATCAAAACTATTAATAGTATCTTCTAATTTAACATATTTACCTGCAAAACCATTGAATTGTTCTGCAACATGGAATGGTTGACTTAAGAAGTTTCTAATTCTTCTTGCTCTATTAACAATCTTCTTATCTTCTTCACTGATTTCATCCATACCTAAAATAGCGATGATATCTTGTAATTCTTTATATCTTTGTAAGATTCTTTGTACTTCTCTTGCAACTCTATAATGTTTTTCACCAATAATATTAGGATCTAGAATATTAGATGCTGATTCTAATGGATCAACAGCAGGATAAATACCAAGTGCGGCAGTATTTCTATCTAGAACAGTCTTAGCATCAAGGTGAGAGAATGTAGTTGCAGGAGCTGGGTCAGTTAAGTCATCAGCAGGAACATAAATAGCTTGAATTGAAGTAATTGAACCATTTTTTGTTGATGTGATTCTTTCTTGTAATTGTCCCATTTCAGTAGCTAAAGTTGGTTGATATCCAACAGCACTAGGCATTCTACCAATCAAAGCACTAACTTCAGATCCAGCTTGAGTGAATCTAAAGATATTATCAATAAATAATAGAACATCTTGATGTTTGAAATCTCTGAAATATTCAGCCATTGTAAGAGCTGTTAAACCAACTCTCATTCTAGCACCAGGAGGTTCGTTCATTTGACCAAAGACTAAAGCAGTTTTACTTAAAACGCCAGATTCTTTCATTTCAAAGTATAAGTCGTTACCTTCTCTACTTCTTTCTCCAACACCACCGAATACTGAAATACCATGTCTTTCAGTAGCAACGTTATTAATTAATTCTTGAATTAAAACAGTTTTACCAACACCAGCACCACCAAATAGACCAACTTTACCACCTTTTACATATGGGCAAAGTAAGTCAATGACTTTAATACCGGTCTCAAGAATCTCAGTACTAGTATTTTGATCTTCATATTTAGGAGTTTCTCTATGAATTGGAAGTTTCATACATTTTTCGTATGCACTTTCTTTTGAATCATCAATAGGTTGACCTAAAACATTAAACATGTGTCCTAAAGTTTCTTCACCAACAGGAACAGAAATTGGATGTTCAGTATCTAGTACCTTCATCCCTCTAACTAATCCTTCAGTTGCTCCCATTGAAACACATCTTACAATATCGTCTCCGATATGTTGTAAAACTTCAATAGTTAATGTTTTGTTTTCTTCAACTTCTACTTTTAAAGCAGTTAATAATTTAGGTAAGTGTTCTTTGTTAAACTTAACATCAATAACAGGTCCTACTGCTTGAACTATAACACCATAATTCTTTTCCATATAATGTCCTCCTAATCTTTATTATTAGCTCCGCCAACAACTTCAGTAATCTCTTGAGT
>DCJD01000011.1:22422-34249 GCA_002317215.1 Caryophanales bacterium UBA1709
TCTTTTTTATTATTTTCATCTTTAGATAAATCATCTAAAGGAAGTAAATTAAATATCTCTGGTCTAAAGTTAATACTATTAACATATACCGTTGATACTAATTTAATTGATTTATATATTCCTTTGGAATATTCATCAATTATTTTATTTGATAATTCTTTTACCTTAGAATAATCAAATTTATCTAAGAACGAAACATAATCATCATCATAATCATTCCCATCATTTTTATATTTAGTTAATCCTTTAGTACCAATAACCAATATCTTATCTTCATCTTTTAAAGATTCATTTAAATGTTTGAATAAGTTATAGTTATATCCACCACATAGTCCTAAAGAACTAGTAACTACGACATATAAAGTGCTTTGGGCATTTTTATAATGTTTTAATTCTAATATCTCGCTATCTTCAACTTTAGAACACGATGAAATAATCTCATTCATTTCTTCAAGATATGAGACCATATTTTCCATCTTATCTTTCCATTTCTTTAACTTAACAGTAGCAACTAATTCCATTGCTTTAGTTATCTTTTGTGTAGATGAAATGGATGAAATTCTTCTTTTTGTTTTTAATAAACCTTGTGACATTAGAATGTTTCCTTATATTCATTAATACCTTTAGCTAACATTTTCTTATCATCATCAGTTAATGATTTGTTAGTTTGAATATTATTAATTAAATCTTTGTAATCTTTCTTTAAGAATACTTTTAATCCTTCTAAGAATGGACTAATTTGTTCTTTTTCTAAACTATCCAAATATCTTTCTTGAGCAGCAAAAATTTCAATTGTTTGATCAACGAAAGTAAGTGGAGAGTATTGGTGTTGTTTTAATACTTCCATTAAAACATTACCATGTTTTAATATACGTTTAGTAGATTCATCAAGGTCACTACCAAATTGAGCAAAGCTTTCTAATTCATGGAAAGATGCAATATCAATCTTTAATGATTTAGATACTTGCTTAATACATTTAAATTGAGCTGCACTACCAACTCTAGATACGGATAAACCAGCATCAATTGCAGGTCTTTGTCCAGCATTAAATAATTCTGTTTGTAAGAAGATTTGACCATCAGTAATTGAAATAACATTAGTTGGAATATATGCTGTGATATCTCCTGCTTGTGTTTCAATAATTGGTAAAGCAGTAATACTACCTCCACCATATTCTTTAGATAATCTACATGCTCTTTCAAGTAATCTTGAATGTAAATAGAAAACATCACCTGGGTAAGCTTCTCTACCAGGAGATCTCTTTAATAATAGAGCTAAAGTTCTATAAGCAACAGCATGTTTACTTAAATCATCATAGATGATTAAGACATCTTTTCCTTGTTCCATCCATTCTTCAGCCATAGTAACTCCAGCATAAGGAGCAATATATTGAAGTGGAGCAAGTTCACTAGCAGTAGCACTAACTACAACAGTATAATCCATTGCACCATGAGCTTTTAATTTCTCAACTAATTGAACAACAGTAGAATTCTTTTGACCAATAGCAACATAAACACAAATCATGTTTTTGCCTTTTTGGTTAATAATAGTATCAATTGCAATAGCTGTTTTACCAGTTTGTCTATCACCAATAATTAATTCTCTTTGTCCTCTGCCAATAGGAATCATTGTATCAATTGCTTTAATACCAGTTTCAACAGGAGTATCAACTGATTTTCTTGTCATAACCCCTGGAGCAATTCTTTCAATTGGTCTAGTTTTAGTAGTTTTAATAACTCCATTACCATCAATTGGTTGACCAAGAGCATTAACTACACGACCAAGTAATTCATCTCCAACTGGAACTTCAACAACTCTTTTGGTTCTTTTTACGATGTCGCCTTCTTCAATTAATGAATCATTACCAAATAGAATAGCACCGACACTATCTTCATTTAAGTTCATAGACATACCATAAACACCATGAGGAAATTCTAATAATTCTGATAGCATGACATTATCTAAACCATATACGTTTGCAATACCATCTCCAACAGAAATAACTGTTCCGACATCATCATTCTCAATCTTGTGGGAATAATTTTTAATTTGAGCCTTGATTAGGCTGGCAATTTCATTTGAATTTATACTCATATTCTATAAACCTCCATTTATTAATGATTCTTTCATTTGATTTAATTTACTTCTTACTGATCCATCATATACTTTATCTTCGATAACAATCTTAATACCACCAATTAATCTAGTATCAATCTTATTCTCTAATTCAATAATGTAATCAAGTTTACTACTTAAAGCTTTTTCTAATCCTTTTATTTGTTCTTGACTTAAAGGATTAACCGAATAAACAATTCCTTCTTTAATATGAAGTATTACATTACTATCCTCAATAAACTGTTCGAATATCTTATCGATTAATCTAATACGTTTATTCTTAACCACTATCTTAATAAAGTTAGCGATATTTTGATTGTTAGGATAAAACTTATCAATTATATCTTCTTTGTCCTTCTCATCTATAAAATACGATGAAAGCAGATGCAAAATATCGGGATTATCATTAAATAATTCCTTAAGCATCTTAATTTCTTTTTTATAATACTCAACTTTGTTATCTTCTAAAGCGATAGAAAGTAATGCTTGAGCGTAACGAGAATACAAAGAATCCATACCTATTTACCCTTTAATGAATCGATTAAATCATCAATCATCTTTTGATCATCTTTGACATCAACTTTTCTTCCTAGTATTGCTTCACTAGTTTGAATAGCAATATCAATGACTTCATCATGAACTTCTTTGATGGCTTTTTCTTTATCTCTTGCTAAATCTTCCTTGGCCTTAACTTGTTTTGCAGCAAGTTCTTCTTGAGCTGATTCTAAAATCTTAGCTTTTTCCATTTCAGCTTCTTTTTTAGCACTAGTAATAATTTCTAATGCTTCTTTCTTAGAACTTACTAAACTTGCTTTACTAGTTTCTAAGTTAGTAGTTGCTTCTTGATTTTTCTTGCTAGCTTCTTCTAAGTTATTAGCAATAAATTCTTTTCTTGCTTCTAAAAACTTTTTAACAGGCTTATAAGCAAATTTAATTACTACAACACTCATAACAATGAATGCTAATAATTGAACTAAGAAAGCCCAAACGTTTGGAACTAACTTGTTTAAGAAATCTTCTGTGCCAGGAAGAGTAACATCTTCTTCGCTTAAAAAGATTATTTTATTAAATAAATCCATTTAAACTTCCTCCATTATTAGCCTACGAATAGACATAAAATACCAATTAAAAGTCCATAAATACCAGTAGTTTCAACTAAAGCACATCCTAAAATCATATTAGTTCTTAATGTACCAGCTACTTCTGGATTTCTTGCCATACCTTCCATTGCTTTTGCAACGACTAAACCTTCACCAATACCAGATCCGAATCCAGTAAATACAGCGATTGCAGCACCGATTGTGTTCATATATTTTCCTCCTTTCTTTTTATATATTTATACTAAGTTAGGATCAGGGTCTTCTAATGAGACGTTGATCATTGTTAGCATAATAAATATTAATGTTTGTATTAAACCACTAAATAAGTCAAAGTAGCAATGTAATATTGGAGTAATAATAGGAGCAACTAAGACACTTCTAAGTCCACATCCAATAAAGCCACCAAATATACTATAAGATACTTTACCTAAGGCCCAATATAAGACACCCATAATAGTAAATCCACTTAATGCATTACCGAATAAACGAAGCGATAATGACAATAATGGAGCCCACATAGATAATAAGTTAATTGGTAATAAGAATGGTAATGGCTCAATATAACGATGGAAATAACTTAGTTTATTAGCTCTAGCAGCATTACCATGAATTAATAAGAATGTACATAATGCAATTGATAGTGTAACTCCTAAATGAGTAAGTGGTGCTGGAAGTCCAGTTAACGCAATTAAGAAACATAAACCAATATACATTGTTAATCCAATAATATATCCCCCAAAACCATCATATTTCTTACCCATTAAATCATTGGCCATGTTATCGATTTTCTCAAAGAATAAAGCAATGAAAAGAGCAAAACCTTTCTCTGGTTTTGTAGGATCTAAATGTCTAAATACAAAATAAATAACAAAAGATAGAATAACAATAATTCCCATTACCATTAAACTAACAATAGTTTCACCATTAAAAGCACCTTCGCCAATTTTTAAAGCGAATCTATCAAATGTACCTAATGTAAACACTTTTCCCATATTACTTATTCCTTTACAACTAAGAAACAAACTAGGGGAGCTAGATAAACTATTCCACCTAGTACAACTAAGAAATATCTATTAATATCAGTATTATTCCCCATAGTTACTAATACTAATAAGCAACTAAGAGCAATACCAATTGCCATAACAATATATCTTAGAATAATATAAACTAGAAATTTTGTAGAATCTCCAGTATGGTTTTGTAATACAAAGATATATAAACTAATATATCCAAATATCCCACTAATACCAAATATCCCAATTACTACAGGTTCATTAAAGAATAATGATATTAGACTTAAAACTAAAAAAGAACCAATGATAATTGAATATACTAAACTAATCTTCTTTAAATATGTTTTACTTATCATTTATTTCTCCATTAGTATTATATAATCTTAATTGTTTTTTTCAATAAAATGGCCAAATTTAATCATATTTTATTTATAATATAAATAGTTATTTAAAAAAGAAGGTAAAAGATATGAAGAAATTATTAATAGTTGTCGATTATCAAAATGACTTTGTAAACGGTTCTTTAGGTTTTGAAGGAGCTGATAAAATAGAAGACTATATAGTAAATAAAATACAAGAATTTGAGAACAATAATGATGATGTAATATTTACTTTAGATACCCACAACTCATCTTACTTTTCATTAATTGAAGGAAAAAAATTACCAATAGAACATTGTATTAAAGGAACTAAAGGTCATGATGTATATGGTAAAGTATATGAATATTCTAAAAACCATCTAAATATAGAGAAAAATGCCTTTGGTTCAACCAAACTAGTAGAGTATCTATCTAATAATAAATATAGTGAAATATATTTAGTAGGATTAGTTAGTAGTATATGTGTATTTAGCAACGCTGTAATTGCTAGATCATCATCACCATCTTCTAAAGTAATAGTCTTAAGAAAAGGTACTAGTAGTTATGATTTAGAAATGCAAGAAAAATCCTTTGCAGTTCTAAATAATCTTCATATAGATGTAGAATAAAAAAATCGACCAATCGGTCGATTTTCATTTATTTTTTATGTTTATCTTTTTCAGGGGTATCAAGACCTAAAGTACCACCAGGATTTAAGATACCTTTTGGATCAAAATAATGTTTTAGGTTGCGGATAATATCGTATTCGTTTTCACCTAAGTTAGATTCAAGCCATGGTCCAAACATTTTACCAATACCATGATGGTGAGATAAAGCGGCACCTGATTTAAGAATTGCATCAAGAATAGTTGAGTGATATTTCTTAAATTCATCAGCTTTTTCCATATGTGTGATAAAGATAAAGTATAGGTTACAACCTTGAGGATAGCAATGGCTCATATGGGTAGTAACAATAGTATTTGGCAATGCATGACATACCTTTCTAACACTACTCCATACCTCATTTAAATTAGACCAGTTAACAGTACATTCTAAAGTATCCGTTACTACTCCAAAGTCTAGTAATGTATCTCTTAAATATGGGTCATTAAATCTTCCTTTTTCCCATGATTTACATACAAATCCAGTAAGACTCATACCACCATATTTTTTAGCAATCTTTCCTATGTTCTTACGAACATTCTTAGAATATCCTTTTTCTCCTTCAGTAAACCCAATAAATAAACATCTTTGATTATCTTTATAACCAAATTTTTCAAGTAATGGTTGAAGAGGGGTTTCATCAACATTATATAGTCTTAGCATCATGCTAGTTTCTTCTGGATCACTTAATCTAAAGACACTACTGAATCCACATTCTTTTTGCATCATTTCTCTAGCGGCTTCTTGAGCTTTATCCCAGGATTTAAAGATATAACTAAATCTTCTTCTATTCTCTGGCATATATCTAAATACTTTTAAAGTAACACTAGTTAATATACCAAAACAGCCTTCGCTACCCATCATTATTTGGTTAATAGAAGGACCAGTTGCTTCAGCTGGATAATGTGAAGTTACTATTTTTCCTTTTGGAGTTATATATGTTTGAGATAAAACAATATCTTCAATCTTTCCATAATATGTTGAATTTTGTCCAGCACCACGAGTTACAGTCCACCCTCCAACACTACTATATTCAAAACTTTGAGGAAAATGGCCACAAGTATAAGCTCTTTTAGCTTTAAATTCATTAATAGCATTATTTAAATGAGCTTCTAAACAAGGTCCAGACATACCAGGTTGAACAGTGATAGTTTGATCTATCTCATTAAAACCTAATACTTTATTGAAGTTTCTTCTTAAATCTAAAGAAACTCCTCCTTTTACTGGTTCTACTCCTCTAGTAACGCTACTTCCTCCTCCATATACATATAAAGGAATTTCTTTATCGTTACATAGTTTAACAATCTCTTCAATTTCTTTTTCTTCACTAGGATAGATAACAACATCTGGTAATGATTCAAAAAGATGTTCTCTTATTCTCATTACATCATATAATGTTTTACCATATGCTACTGATAAACGGTCATAATCTTTTGTTGAAACATTATCTTTACCAACAATCTTAATAAATTCATCAACTAGTTTCTTATCCATCTTTGATGGATATTCTTTTAAATCAACTTTATCCATTCCGATATCATTATGATAATACTCGAAATCTTTATCAGTCATTTTAAAGATATCTTTCATCATCTTATATAATGATTCTTTTGGATATTTAACAAATTTAGGGTCTCCCCATCTAGAAATACTTCTATATGAATCACTAGGAGCTATTTCTTCGACCCATTTAGGTCTAAATCCAATATATGGTTTACTCATTTCTACTCACCTCTTGTTATAGTTCTAATCTTTTTATATAAATGTTCATTAGATTTATATATCTTCTTATAAACATTATTATAAAGTTTATGATAAATTTCATGCTCTTTAGGATCTGGGATAAATGTTTTTGAATCATGAACCATGGATTTAATTGCTTCATGATAATCTTTGAAGATTCCTTTTCCAACAAACCCGTTTAAAGCACATCCAATACCACATGCTTCATAAGTTTGAATACGTTTTACTGGTAATCCAAACATATTAGCAGTTATTTGGCAAATCTCATCACTTTGAGATCCTCCTCCACCAATATATAAGGTATCAATGTGTTGTTTAGAACGTTTTTCCATAGTCTCTAAACCTTCCATTAAAGCATATCCTATACCTTCAATAATTGCTCTATAAAGATAGATTCTACTATGTTGATCACTCCATCCAATAATTGCACCTTTAGCATTAACGTTAGTTAATCCAGCACACCAATATGGTTGAAGCATTAATCCATCACAACCAGCAGGTACTTCTTTTAATCTATCATTTAATAATTTTTCTGGAGCAGTATTATTTTTCTCCGCTTCAATACATTCTTTATGGGCAAATTCTCTTTTAAACCAGCTAATCATCCAATATCCTCTTTCAATTTGTATTTCAGCATTATACATATTAGCAGGAATTGCTGGGTAACTTGGCATAAATGGTTGTGGTTCAAAATAATTATAGGTTGCGAATTGAATAGTAGCGGTGGTACCAAGAGAAATAGCAGCTTTATTCTCATCAATAACGGATAATCCTAATGTCTCGGCAGCTTTATCTGATCCACCACTTATTAATTCTAAACCTTCTTTTAACCCGGTTTCTTTAGAAGCTTGTTTAGTAATACCACCAACTACTTTAGCAGTTTCTACTAAAGGTGGTAACATATCATCTTTAATTAAGAAGACTGGTCTTGTTAATTCGTTTTTAAATGACCAGTGATGTTCCTTATAGTTATATGGAACATGTCCAATAGGGTTTGCTAATGAATCAACAAGTTTACCAGTTAAACGATAGTAGAAATAACAAGGTATTGAAACATAATATTTTGTTTTGGCCCATATTTCTGGTTCATCAATAGCGACATGGTTACAAGCTGCACTACTTCTAATCATTCCAATAGCTTTTTCCATACCCACTAATTTAAATAAAGCTCTATTTACAAATGGTAATGGTTCATCAAATTTAGTTTGTCTTTTATCAAGCCATAAAATGCAATCTCTTAATGGTTTCTTATTTTCATCTAAACAAACAAAACTATTTCTTATTGCTGCAATACTAATACCTTCACATTTATCTAAAAGTTCAGGATTTCTTTTTCTTAGTTCTTTAGTAATAGAACATAAAACATCATAATAATATTCTATTGATTGTTCAGCATAATCAGGTAGTTTTGATGTATATGGAGGATTATATTTTACTTGGTAAAATTCTACAATCTCTCCACTTGTATCAATGATTTCTCCTCTCATTGATTGAGTGCCCATATCAATGGCTAAAAAATATTTTTTCTGCATATTATTTACTCCTTTTCATTTAAAGTAATATGGATATCATCTTTAATATTATCTAAATTAACTTCTAATCTAATTGTTTCAGCAGGATTTACAAACATTAGATTTTTCTTATATATCTCAGAATTAGAACTATCTAATATTTTTAATTCAGCCTTATCCATCTTACATCTACTTCTTAAATACATAATAGTTTTAGAATTAGATGTTTTAATATTAATTCTTTGAGGAACACAATAAGCTAAATGTTCATCAATAGTAATATTCTTATATTCTATTTCTTTGATCTCTTTAGAAGCATTATCTCCAGCAATTACACTAGCTTCTGAGACATAATCTACTAAGTCATTAACATGTAAGCAATTACCAGAAGCATAGATATGAGGGATAGAAGTCATCATTTGTCCATCTACCACTGGACCACTAGTTTTTTTACTCATTTCTACACCAAGTTTACTAATTAATTCGTTTTCTGGGATTAAACCAACAGATAATATTAAGCAATCACAAGGAATTATTTCTCTTGTCCCTTCAATTACTTGCATATTCTTATCAACTTTAGCAACTTCAATTGCTTCTAATTTATCTTTGCCAAATGTTTTAGTAACTGTCATTGATAAGTATAGAGGAATATTAAAGTCTTCTAGACATTGTTTAATATTTCTATTTAATCCAGATGGACTATCTTTAATTTCGTATGCTGCTTTTACATGGCTTCCTTCTAGACTTAATCTTCTTGCCATGATTAATCCAATATCTCCACTTCCAAGAACTACTACTTCCTTACCCATCTTCTCTCCAAGAATATTTACATAATATTGAGATAAACCAGCAGTTAATACTCCACTACATCTATCCCCTTGAATAAAGACTTGTTTAGCACTTCTTTCTCTACAACCTGTTGCAAATATAATATTATCTGCTAATACTTTAGAAATTCCTTTAGAATTACTAAATATTATTAGAAATCCATTTTTAACTTTCTTAATATCTAGAACAAATGTCGATAATAATGTTTTAATATTACTTTTCTTAATCTCATCAATATATCTTTCAACATATTCCGGACCACTTAATTGTTCTTTAAAAGTAATTAAACCAAATCCATTATGAATACACTGTTTTAATATACCACCTAACTTATCTTCTCTTTCAATTAATAATACTTTCTTATTATTTTGATAGGCTTTTAAGCTACTAGATAAACCACCAGGTCCACCACCAATTACCACAACATCATAATTATCCACGTTTACCACTTCCTTTATTAGATCCATAAGTAATCTTAGAATCCATAGTTCCTTTAACAACATCTTCTAAAGGTATATTTCTTTGCTTGCTAATTATTTTAGCAACTACACCTTGACAGAAACTTCCTTGACATCTTCCCATACCAGGTCTTACTCTTCTTTTAATCGCATCAATAGTTGGTGGGGTTAACGAGCTTTCTAAACAATCAATAATCTCTTGTTTAGAAATCTCCTCACATCGACATACCATAACTCCATAATCTGGATTTTGTTTTATTAATTCATCTCTTTGTTCATAACTTAAATCATTTAGAATTGGATGAGTCTTACGATATGGATTAAATGTTTTATTTTCTTTAACATCACCTAATATATCAATAGTCATTTTAACAATATCGATTGCTACTGAAGGGGCAGTTGTTAAACCTGGAGATTGAATACCAGCACAATTGACAATATTTTTAGTATTTATACCACTATGAATATAATATTCTTCTTCGTATGTTGAAGCTCTTATTCCACTAAAATAAGTAATAACAGCGCCTTTGTTTAATAAACTAGTTGAAGCTTGATGCTTCTTAATAAGAGCTTCAACATTGCTTAAATTAGTTGAATAGTCTTCTCTAAATGTTTGTTCTACGGCATCTGGACCTAGTAAGATATTTTCATCAATAGTTCTAACAATACCTCCACCTTTAGTGTGAGCCCCAAAATCTTTAATAGATTTAACGGCCATAATCGAACTGGTTATATCTTTAACTTTCTTATCTAAAATAAGTTCAGTTCCTTTTCTTGGGTGAATAGTGAAGTGTTGATCATTAGCCATCTTTGCTATTTTATCAGCAAATACACCAGCAGCATTAATAACAACCCTAGGATAGATTACTCCTTGGTTAGTTACAACACTTTCAATCTTATCATCAACAATATTCATTGATTCAACATATGTGTTTAAAGAAAATTCAGCACCATTTTCAATGGCATTCTCAGCATATGCAATTGTGTATTTATATGGTGATAAGACACCAGCTCTAGGATTACACATGGCAAATTTTATATCATCATTAATGTTTGGAAACTTTTCTTTAATATGTTTTTTGCTAATTATGTAGCTTGGAACTCCTTGAATAGATTTAACTACACACAATCCAAAAACAAATGGTCTTAGCCATCCTTCTTTAAAGAAAACATATTGTCCACATCTATTAAATTTAATTCCTAGTTCTTTTGATAACTGTTCATACATTGGATTAGCTTTAATTAGATATTTAAATTTATTGCAACTTGCTTTTAAATCAACACCGGCATGGATTTGGCCATCATTTCTACTACTTCCTTGCATGGCAACATCGTTTTCTTTATCAACTACTAAAATAGATAAGTCATATTTACTTAATTCTCTTGCAATACTACATCCACTAATACCTGCTCCAATAACTAGAACATCAACATGTTTATTATCTAGTTTTGTAGTTTTGATATTAGGAATACGAATATGTTCGACTTCTTCTTTACTATATTTAATATCATTAACTACACCAAGATATCTTTTCTTATCCACACTTAGATATCCAATATCAATAATATCTTGATAGTTATCTAATTCTCCTTCTAAATATAATGTTTGATCTTTCTCATAAGCCTTAACTTTTCCATTATATTTTGAGGCAAGTAATTTATTTAACTTTTCTATTTTCATTTTCTACTTCCTCCACCATATATTTAACATAACAACTAGCAACATTTACATTACTTACTTTTTCAATTGAATTGAAGAAAGCGTTGGAATTAACTTCACATACAAGAGGTTTATTATTTTCACCTATTAATAAGTCAACTCCACAGTAATCTAAATCTAATACTTTAGATACTTTTTCAGCTAATTGTTTATATTCTTTTGGTAATTCACATTTAATACCAACTCCACCAAGTTCAATATTGCTTCTAAAATCCTTATCAGATTTTCTTTGCATACACGCTACCATCTTATGGTTAATAACAATTATTCGATAATCTATTCCATAACTAGTTTTAATAAACTGTTGAAATAAATG
>DCJD01000009.1 GCA_002317215.1 Caryophanales bacterium UBA1709
TGGAGCACGCGAGGGGAATCGAACCCCCGTCATTAGCTTGGGAAGCTAAGGTTCTACCATTGAACCACGCGTGCATCTATATAATTATAGCAGTATTATACTAAAAGTATAATAAACAATATTGTATAATTTATATGTTTATTGGGGTGTAGCCAAGTGGTAAGGCAGTGGACTCTGACTCCATCATTTCCTAGGTTCGAATCCTAGTACCCCAGCCATTTGCATATTAAAAAGTGACTATGGATTCTTTAGCTACTTTTTTATTCGTAATAAATAATACATTTAAAATAACAGCTATCTTACTAAACCCTTTATAGTCTAGTTCGTATCTCTATTGTAGTAATATAACCCACATCATAAAATGTATATATGAATAGGTTAAAAGAATTAAGAATTAAGAGTGGACTATCCTTGAGAAAGCTTCAGAAATATACTGGGGTTGACTTTTCAAGACTAGCAGTGTTAGAAAAAACTGATGCTAATCTCGAACTAAAAACAATTAGAAAATTAACAGAATTCTTTAAAGTTTCGAATACATATTTGTTTGGAGGGGATGGGTTTATTTTTTACTATGATGAAAATAAACAAACGTTTTTCTCATTACCATATGAACAATATAAAAGCGAATTAACTGATGACGTTGTTTCGGTGTCGATTGTGGATGGTTCTATAAGAAGAATAATCTCTATAGAAGGATATGATCGTCTCGCTAGATTAAATACACTTTATAAAAATGATATTGATATAAGATTAAAAACTATTAGTTATTTAAATTATATTGATAAATTAGATTCTTATGAATTTAATAAACAAAAAGAGATTATCTTAGAATTCTTCGAAACAAAAGAAATTAAGAAGGGTAAAATAACAAAATAAATAGGTTTAAAGCTAAAAAATCACGATCATAGCAGTGATCGTGATAAGAGATATGTTGAAGCACATCCCGCATGTATATAGTAGATATTTCAAATTTTTATCAAATCGGATAAAACAGATAGAAGGAATTTTTATATGCTTAAAAAATCAAAAACGCCTTATGTTAGAGGAGTAAAAGAGAATTTATTACTTATTATCCAGGAGGTATTAAATATGGAAGAAAATAAATATATATGTCCAGAATGCGGGGCTGAAATGGATGTGGTTTATGATAAACCAGCTTTGAATTTGACCTGCCCTAACTGTAGTTGCAAAATGGCCACTACCAAATGGGAAGAAATAGACCTAGATGATACTAAATACAAAATGTTTTTAATTAAAATTGAAAATCCTAGTATTGATCAAATTAAGTTTATTTCAAAATTTACAGGATTGAACTTTATCACTAGTAAAGATTTGCTAAATAATGGCGGTTTAGTTTTTGAAGGATCTGCAATCGAAGTTTTAGAAAAGAAAAAGAATTTAACTCAAGAAAATATTATATTTTCTATCGATCCACTTTTTAAATACTGATACAACAAGATATATTTCCTTTATAGTTTTAATAATTTGGACAATGTGGGATTATGATATTGAAGCACAGCACACTTTTTATATGTTATTTTAAAAACGGACACAAAAGTAGACTTGTTCTCTTGAAATACAGAAGAAAAAGGGTGTTGTATTAATGTTAGTTATTCATACTTAAGTATTAATATGAATATTTTAATCTTTGATTATATCGCAATGCCGATATAAAATAATGATACATTAATATTAATTTAGAAAGAACGATTAAATATAACGGAGCAAATCTTATGAATATATTATTAACAAATGATGATGGATATAATGCAATAGGGATTAATATCTTAAAAGAGAAATTAAAGAAATATGGAACAGTATATGAGGTATCTCCTACCTATCATCAAAGTGGCGCTAGTATGTCTTTTAGTATTAATAAAGGTTTTAAAGTAAAGAAATATGATGAATATACCTATTCTATAGATGGAACTCCTGCTGATAATATGCTTATTGGTTTACAAATCCTAGGACAAGTTAAATTCGATTTAGTAGTTAGTGGAGTTAATGATGGATTAAACATAAGTTATGATAGTTTATACAGTGGAACAGTAGCTGCTTGTCTTGAAGCTATAAATATGGGAATACCAAGCATTGCTTTATCAACCGATTTTGGATGTTTTGATATTGTAAGAAACGAATTAGAAAGTGTTTTAGATTATGTTATATATAATAAATTATATGATAAATCATATTGCTTAAATATTAACTTCCCTACTAAAGATTATTCTAGTTCTAAAGGAATTAAGATAACAAAAGAAGTACATAAAAAAGATAAGTATTATACATCGATTAAAAATGGATTCTTATATTATGATCGATATGAAAGTTTTGATACAGAAGAGAAAGATAGTGATATATACGCTATTAATCATGGATATATCTCTATTACTACTTTGCATAACACCTTCTTTGATAAAGAAGGACTAGATTTATTAAAAAGCAAAATAAAATAGGATTTAATCAATCCTATTTTGCTTTTATTAATAAATATAATAATGATAATAAGTAAGTTAAGGAGAATTCATCATTAATCTTTAATTTAACAAATAATGATGAATTCGAATTAACTTCATTAATAAATTTTCCTTCCTTACCATTTAGCTTTTTCAAATGATCTTTATATTTTGGAAGTTGAAGTTTAGTTTGGGTGTTATAATCAAATCCGATATCTAAATTAATATAAGGTTCATA
>DCJD01000010.1 GCA_002317215.1 Caryophanales bacterium UBA1709
GTTATTGGAACACCAGATATAAAAGTAATAACTGGCGTAAGACGTAGTGGAAAATCAAAGCTTCTTGAACTATTAAAAATGCACTTTGACAATGATATTAACAATAATATTATTTTTATTGATTTTAATAGATTATCCAATGAAGAGTTAAAGGAATATCATAACTTAAATAAATACATCGAAGAACATTATAAAGCAAATAAAAAAAATATATTAATGATAGATGAAGTTCAGATGTGTGATAAATTCGAATTAGTAATCAACAGTCTTCATTCAAGTAATAAGTATGATATTTATATAACTGGGTCAAATGCGTTTTTGCTTAGTAGCGATTTAGCAACTTTATTTACGGGAAGAACTTTTTCAATAGAAGTTTATCCTTTTTCTTTCAAAGAGTTTATGGATTTTTACTCTTATAATGATGTTGATGAAGCCTTTGACAAATATTTTTTTGAAGGTGGATTTGCAGGTTCATATCCTTATGATTCAATCGAAGAAAAATATGATTACATAGATAAAGATGTTTATCAAACTATTATAGTTAGAGACTTGATGAAGAAATACAAAATTAGAAATAAAGAAGTTTTAGAAAATTTGTGTGATTACATGTTGGATAATATTTCGAACTTGTCCTCTTCAAATAATATAACAAATTATTTGAATAGTAATAACTCTAGTATTACTGATAAAACAATTTCTAATTATATTAAATATTTATGTGAAGCTTTTGTTTTTTATAAAGTAGGAAGATATGATTTAAGAGGCAAAAGATATTTATCAACAGAATCCAAGTATTATCTATGTGATCATACAATAAAATATGCAAAATTAGGTACAAAACAGATAGATTATGGTAGAACATATGAAAACATAGTAGCAATAGAATTAAAGCGAAGAGGCTATGAGATATATGTTGGGAAACTATATAATAAAGAAATTGATTTTGTAGCTAAAAAAAGAAATGAGCAAATATATATTCAAGTTTCTAAAAATATAGTTGATGAAGATACTCTTAAGCGAGAGGCTACACCATTACTACAGATTAAAGATGCATATCCAAAAATGATTATAACAAGAACAAAACATGATATTACACAATATGAAGGAATAATTATTGTTGATATAGCAAGGTGGCTTGTAAAAGAGTAAAAAGAAAACGGAAGTATTATGATGACAAGAGAATTCTTTAATCATAATAAGGATATTGATATGATGCTTATGGACCATATTTTTATAAACTATTAAACGAAAAGAAAAAATAAAGATAGATTCATTGTTGAATAATATATCTTATTGAATAAAATATTTTTATTTACTGCTTGAAGTATTATTTTATACTTTCTAAGATTATAAAAAGATTTATATGGAGGAAGAATGATTTCTTTAAATAAATATGCTAAAAGATTATATTGAGAATAAACCAATTATTGAAAGTAATAGATTAATAATAAGGCCTTTTAAATCAATTGATGTGGAAGATTTAAAAGAATGGACACCTAACAAAGAAATATATAAGTATTGGGGGAAAAATCCAGGTAAGATAGATTTAAAACCTGAACTATTATTAGAAAAGAAAGAAAAACCAAGTAAAAGTTTTCATCTATATATAGAACATAAAAAAGATGTTAAAGTAATAGGTGATATTTATATTTATCTTATAGAAAAAGATACTAAAGCCAAAGTAGCAATTAGATTAAATCCTAAATATCATAATATGGGTATAGGAACTGAAGCAGTTAATTTAATGTGTAATTGGTGTTTTGAAAACACTGAACTTGATACTATTTGGACTGATGTGGATAAGACTAATATAGCTTCAATAAAGATGCTTGAAAAAGTGGGATTTAAAAAAACTAAAGAAATCATTAATGGAAAAATGGTGTCAACAATAACAGACTATTATATATTTGAAATTAAAAAAGTTCATTAATATAAAGAATGCTATATGCAAAATACTGAAGCTATATGCATTTTGTATTAAATTGGTAAGTTATTGCCAATGCTAGCATACAATCATTTTATTGTTTTTTATTTATATATTTAACGAATAATAATAAATAGTAAAAAAACGTTTTCGCAGCAGTCGCAAAAACGTTAATGATATAATAAAATTATTTAGAAAATATCAAACGCAGAATCAGGCAATTTCGAAAAGATGCTTTCTAAAGTTAAAGAACCAATTTTAAAATTTAGAACTTCTTGAGAAGTTTTAACATTAACAGGTTGTTTATAGAATTCACATATTGAAATCGAACGTTGATCATTTTCTTTGATGTATGTTATTGAATATCTTTTTCCTTGATAAGAAAATTCTATTTCTCTATTGCAATCAATTAAACACTCTATACATTCAGCTTTCATTTAAAAACCTCCCATTTGCCTCTTTCCAATTTCCCGTTAGCATCTTTTCTCCATCTATGAATATGAGGAACGAAAGGATGTTTTTTTAGATTACCATGGAAAGTATAATCTATATCGAGATACGCCTCTCCATTATCATTATAATATCTTTCTGTTACGATGTAATCATCTATTATCTTTTTAACAACAGAATTTGGTGTTCCAAACATTCGAATTGATTCCCCTTGCTTTGAAACAAAGGTTTTTTCAACTTGTTGCACAAGTTTAGAATTACAAAAATTATATTTAAAAACGATATTTCTAATATAACAATTTAGAATAGCCAATTTTGGTACATCTTTGGTTGTTTTATTTGTATATTCGCCACTTCTTTCGCCGTTTCCTGCTGGTATAAAAGGTTGTTGTTTATTACCGCCTCCTGGTTTATAGGAATTAGACATTATGGATTTCACCTCCTTCCTAAGCTAAGAGACTGCTTCTTATTCTTATAAAAGAGTTTAATTAAACATTTAAAGCAGAACTAGATGAGCAAATGGAAAATAATAGTAGACTTAATAGTTGATGTTAGTTTGATAATAAATACAATACTTCCACTATGTATGTTATAATTTAAATAAATATTAACAAAAGAGTTAATATATATTAACTATTAGGAGAATATATGAAAGATAATAATACAAATGTTTTAATCGGAAAAAGAATTAAGGATGCTCGAGAGAAGGCAAATCTTACTCAAGCTCGTTTACATGAATTGACAGGAATATCTATTACACAAATTTCTGCTTATGAAAACGGGAATAGAAATATTGGATTAACATCTCTCAAGAAAATAGCTATTGCAACAAAAACTACAATGGATCAATTATATAGTGGCGGACAGGAAGAACAACCAATTGCTGACACTAACAATAAGGGAAAACTTATAATAAATTGTATTTCTGCTCTATTTGATAATGATGTTATTGCCACTTCTTTAAAACCAACCGAGAGCGTAAAAAATGGCATTAAGCATTACTGTAGAATAACTTTTAAGGACTTCATTGATATTTTAGATGATTATGTATGCAAATTAGCTGATTTTAATGCAAATATTACGGACTATCCTGATCCTGAAGGGTTTAAAAATCAGTTATATGCAGTAGCAGCAAAAAAGATCAACGATAGAATAGCGGCAAGAAAGAAAGTTGATTTCTTGTTGTAATGTTTCTTAATCAACAATTTAAACAAGAAATATATATAATAAATAAGGTGAATATTATGAGAATAGTAAGTTTTAATGTTAACGGTATAAGAGCAATATTAAATAAAGGGTTTGATCAATCTTTGGATATGTTAAATCCAGATATATTATCTTTGAATGAAACCAAACTAAATGAAGATGACTTTAAAGATTATTTCCCATATTCTAAACAAGGATATGAGATATATTGGACTAATTCTAAAATAAGAAAAGGATATAGTGGAGTTGCTGTATTTACTCGTATCAAACCATTATCAGTACATTATGGATTAATTGATAATAAATATGATGAAGAAGGAAGATCTATTACTTTAGAATTTGATAATTTCTGTTACGTAGCAAGTTATGTTCCAAATGCTGGTGAAGAGTTAAAAAGAATGGATTTTAGAATGGAATATGAAAAAGATTTAATTGAATACTTTAAAACATTAAAGAAACCAATTATATATGCTGGAGATTTAAATGTTGCTCATCATCCTATTGATTTAAAAAATCCTAAATCTAATGAACATAATCCTGGTTATACTATTCAAGAAAGAACAGCTTTCACTACATTATTAGAACAAGGATATATTGATACATTTAGATATTTATATCCTACTACTATTAAATATAGTTGGTGGAGCTATAGATTTAATGCTAGAGAAAAAGATGCTGGATGGAGAATTGATTATTTTATTGTTTCTAAATCTATTATTGATAAAGTAAAAGATTCGAAAATTCATAATGAGATATTTGGTTCTGATCATTGTCCAGTATCATTAGAAATAGATATATAAAATTAAAAGTAGCATAAAAGCTACTTTTTATATTAATAACTATATTAATATAAACATATAATAGTGCTAAAATATATAATTGGAAAGAAAGTGATATAAATGAATATTGTTTTATTTTTAGGAATACTTCTATTATTAGGTCTTGCAAGTACAAGAGCTATGAAAGTATTTAAACTTCCTAATGTTACTGGATATTTAATTATTGGATTTATTAGTGGATTAGTTTGTATTCTAATTGATAGATTTAGTAATGATAATACATTAACTAGTGAATTAATTGAACTTAATAAATTTGTTAGTACTGTAGCGCTTGGTTTTATTGCATTATCAATTGGTCAAGAATTTAAAATTAGTAAATTAAAGAAATATGGTAAAAAGATAACTTTTAATACTATGTTTGAATCTATTTTTACTAGTATCTTAGTTGATATTGTATTGGTAATCGTTTGTTTGATACTTGGTATGAATATTAGTGTAGCTATTATTCTTGGCGCAATTGCAGCAGCCACTGCTCCTGCGGCTACTATTATGGTTATAAATCAATATAAAGCTAAAGGAGAACTTGTTGATGTATTACTTCCAATTGTTGCAGGTGATGATGCAATTGGATTAATGATATTTAGTATTAGTGTGGCAATTGCAAAAGTAATTGCTGTTAATGCAAGCTTAACATTCTTTAGTGTTATATGTTTGCCTATAATTGAGATTGTTGGCTCGCTTATAATTGGTTCAATACTTGGGTTTATTATGCATCATGTTATTAAGATATTTAAATCTAGAAACAACCACGAAGTTTTGATTATTGCATTTACATTACTTGGTGTTGGAATATGTGAAGCATTAAATACAATAGTTATTTCTAATACTAATCTAGAATTTAGTAATCTATTAACTTGTATGATGATCGGTGCAGTTTATGTTAATCTTGCTAAAGAAAAAGAAAAACCTATTATCGATCGTGATTTTGAACTAATTGATAGATGGACTCCATTTCTATTTATGCTTTTCTTTGTCTTAAGTGGAACACATCTAGTTACTAGTGCATTTGAATTATTTAAAGGAACTACGTTATCTAAAGTTACTCCAATTCTAATTATTTTTATAAGTTATTTAATTATTAGAAGTAGTGGTAAGTATTTTGGAGCAAGGATTGCTTCAACCATTACTAAACAAAGTAAGGATGTTATTAAATATTTAGGAGTAACATTATTACCACAAGCAGGTGTTGCTATTGGAATGGCTAATTCAATATCAACTAATCCATCATTTAGTGGTCATGAACTCGGCAATATTATAGTAACAGTTGTACTATGTGGAACATTAGTTTATGAAATAGTTGGTCCATTATTAACTAAATGGGCTTTAATTAAAGCGCATCAGATTAGTGAAGAAAACATATAAATATGCTAAAATTAAAAAGATATAAAGGAGAATAAAGATATGAGTAAATTTTCTAAATATTTAGAAAGTACAAAAGAAATCTTAAAAGAACTCGTTGATACTTTATCTAAAGAATATGAATTTGTCTCCATCTTAGGTAGTGATTGCAATGGCAAAACTTATCGTAAGATGAAAGGCAATACTAATATTGGAGATAATATGTACAAGGAAAGAGGTTTTGTTTTAAGAATATATAACGGTAATAACTATGCTGAATATTCTTTTAATGAAATTAATAAAGATTTAATTAGTACTATTGTTAAAAAAGTTAAAGATAATCTTATGTTAAATTCAATGTTTAGTGAATCTAAACAAATAGAGATTAAAAAATATGGATTATTAAAAGAAGAAGAATTAGTTGCTGATTTTGAAAGAGACAGCAATAAAATTGAGTTAACTCAAAATGAAATCTTAGATAAACTAGATGAATTACTTAATATGCAACTAGAAGGTGAGAATGTTGTTAATGCTTATGCATTATGTCAAAACCTCGATATATCTAAGATTTATATCTCTAATAAGAGATTTTTAACTCAATTTTATACTTGGACTTGTTGGATGGCTATGCCTATTGTTGTAAACGAAAAGGGCAGCAATAGTTTCTATGAAGCACAAAGTGGAGTTAATGCTATTGAAGTATTTGAAAAACTAAAGAAGAATATTCCAAATGCTATTGAAAATGCTAATGGCGTATTAAATAGTGAACCTCCAACCCCTGGTGTTTATGAAGTAATTACTGCTCCAGATATTACTGGTTTAATTGCTCATGAAGCTTTTGGACATGGTGTTGAAATGGATATGTTTGTTAAAGGCAGAGCTCTTGGAGAAAAGTTTGTTGGTAAAAGAGTTGCTAGCGATATGACAAATATGCATGAAGCAGCAAAAGGAAACGAAGAAGTAAGTAGTTATTTCTTTGATGATGAAGGAACTTTAGCACATGATACTGTTGAAATTAAAAATGGTATCTTGCAAACTGGTGTTTGTGATGCAATTAGTGCATTAATTCTAGGCATTGAACCTACTGGAAATGGAAAAAGAGAGTCATTTGAAAGAAAAGCTTATACTAGAATGACTTCAACATATTTTGAAGCTGGTAATGATAAACTTGAGGATATGATTAAGTCTATTAAGAAAGGATATCTAATTACTGGTATGCATAGCGGTATGGAAGATCCTAAAAACTGGGGTATTCAATGTGCTGCAGCAATGGGAAAAGAAATTATTGATGGTAAGTTTACTGGAAAGGTCGTAAGTCCTGTTATGATGACTGGTTATGTTCCAGATTTATTAGGTTCAATATCAATGGCAACTGATACTGTAGAGTTATTTGGAAGTGGAAGTTGTGGTAAAGGATATAAGGAATGGGTTAAAACTGCTGATGGTGGCCCATATTTGAAAGTTAAGGTGAATATAGGATGATCTCTTTAATTAAAGAAATATTAGATAGTAAGAAAGTAGAATATGTTATTAATGAAGAAGTAGAATCTACATATGAACTATTCTTTGTTCGTCATGAACTTCAAATGAATCGTATTAAAGACGTTAAGAAATATTTTGTTTCTATCTATCATGGTCATGGAGAATATATGGGAAACGCTTCAACGCAAATATTCCCAACTATGACTAAAGAAGAAGCAACAAAAGAATTAGAAAGTGCAATCTATGGTGCTAGTTTAATTAATAATAAGCCATTTAAATTAGCAAAACCTGAAACGTTAAATAATCATGATACTAAATCAAATTTAGATGGAGTAGATAAGATAGAAGTTGCAACTAAAATAGCTGAATCAATTTTTGAAGCAGATGATCAAGAAAAAGGAATAATCAATGCTACGGAGATATTTATAAACGAAAAGAAAATTCGTGTTGTAAATAGCAATGGCGTTGATTACTCATCAAACAAAACATTTGGACAAGTTGAATTTATTTCAACTTGGAAAGGTGAAAAAGAAGAAGTTGAAATCTATAAGTTCTTAGAATTTGCTAATGTTGATTACGATAAGATTAAACAAGATGTAAAAGATCGATTAATGGAAGCAAAAGATAGATCAGTTGCTTCTCCAATGCCTTCTTTTGATAAGATTGATGTATTATTTAGACCTCTTGAGATAATTGAATTAATGAGCTATTATACTGGTCAATGTAATGTTGGTAATATATACTCTCAAGCATCTCAATGTAAAGTTGGAGATAATTATCAAAACAATCTTAAAGGAGATGCTCTAACTATTAATATTGACCCATTATTAGTATCAAGTTTATCTTCTTCTCCATTTGATTCTTTAGGATTTAAGAATGAAGAAGTTAAGGTTATTGATAGTGGTAAAGTATTAGAATTATGGGGTAATAGACAATATGCCCAATATTTAGGTGTTAATACTAGAGTTAGCAGTAGTAATATCAAAGTTAATTCAGGAACTTTAGATATTAAAGATTTAGATAGATATATTGAATTAGTATCTATGAGTGGTATTCAAGTTGATGATCAAACTGGAAGTTTTGGTGGAGAGATAAGACTTGCTTTATTACATGAAAACGGCAAAGTAACACCATTAACTGGCGGATCAATTTCTGGATTTGTTAAAGACTTTATTAATGATGTTAGATTATCTAATGAAGTAGTCTATGAGAATAACTACCAAGGTCCTAAATATCTATTATTTAAAGGTTGTACTATATTAGGTAAGTAATTAAAATGGTTAGGATTAATTCCTAACCATTTTTATTAATATTTCATATATACTTTTTCAGCAAAACCTAATATATTATTAATCTTATATTCTGAATTATCTACTTTAATAGTTCCATTAAATCTACCAAATACTTGATGTTGCAAAGTTTTAATTACTAAGATATCGGTATTAGTATAACGATCAATAATTGGAGTGAATTCTAAGTCAATTGATTTATCTTTACTGGTAAATTTCCATTTATCTAAGAATTTACATTCGCCATTTTCATCAACTGGTATTTCAAATTTAACATCTTCTAATTTATAGGCTTTATCTTTATAGAAGAACATATTCTCACTAGCAGCACTAGTGTTTCCAAAACCATATCCTAGATTAAATCCAATAGGGTTATTTTTATCGTCTACACCATTTAAACTACTCCAATACCAAGTATTTTTATATGTCCATACTCCTCTACCCCAATCAAGTACGCCATTACAATCATCTAAAGATTCGATTCTATTGCCAAGCTTAACAACACCACTTGCTTTTAGACAATTAATCTTTTGATTATAGTAGAAATGTTTATCTTCATCCCAAGGGGTTGCAATTACCATTGTATCTTTAATTGGTTGTTCTAAGATAACATCTAATTCAAAGTCTTCTTCTTTATTAAATTTCTCATATTTAACAACTAGGTGTCTTTTCTTACCGTCATTATAGAATTTAAAATCAAATCCCTTACCAAAATGACTACAATCACCTATTTTACTGGTTTCTGGTAAAGACAATTTTCCTTTACTTAAAGGACCCATTTTAGATTTGGTTACTTCCCATATTCCTTTATAATCTAGAAAACTTGCTGTACATAACCACATATATGAGTTATCAGCAATAGTAACAGCTACTCCAAAATCATCATTACCAATATAATAATAGTCCCATTCTTTAATTCTATGCCATTTAGCCTTAATATCATTTCTATGATATTCTTTTACTAAATCAAAAGCATATCCAGCTTCATTTAGATTTCCTGCTTCGTTTAATAGTCTTCCTTTAGTTAACTTATGTTGCATATTATAGTTCCTCCTTATTAATAATATTTGAATTAAAATCACCATTCATAGTGTCTTTAAAGCCTTTAGAATAAACACAATTATATTTATTTAAATCTAATTCATCATTAGAATAATATGGTTTTAATAATAGATAATCTATTTTCACGTTATAAGTATTTTCTATCTTATTTAATAAAGTTTTTGCTTCATTATCATCATTACAATTAAATATAGCAGTTGATAATGCATCTAGAAGAGTACTAGTAGCATTACTTGAGATTAAAGATACACTTCTATATGTTGGATTAGAATAACCAGTATTAGGATTTAAAATATGTGAGATCCATGGATTTGATTTATCATATGAGAATATATTATCAGCGCTGGTAGATATTTTATAATCTTTATCAATTTCACTAATACAAATATATTCATCTGAATTTGGTAAATTAAATCCTATATTATATTTACCATTATCTACATAAGGGTTATTTCCTACTAGACCAATAGTAGATTCACCAAGATTAATAATAGAGGAGGTATTTAAAGATTTGATATGATTATAAATCTTCTCTCCAATATATCCTTTTCCAATTCCACCAATTGATATTATTGGTTGTACTTCGTTATATTTATTAATTGTTATTGATCTTGTGCTATCATCAAAAACAATTATATTATCTATATCATTATAACTTACTATTCCGTTTAATATTGTGCTAATTTCAGAAGAAGTAGGCATATTAGTATTTGTTGATAAATAAGATGAATATGCATCAATTAATCTTCCAATACATACATTAAACTTACCATCTGTTATCTTGCATAATTCAACTGATGTTTTAATTAAATCATATAAATCATTATTACAGTTATTTATATATCCGCTATCATTTAAACTCTTTAAATTCTCTATTCCATCATAATCATGATAACGATCAAAATAATGGGACATTGTTGTAATATCATTAATAATTGTATTCTTATTTTGCTGTAGAATATTATTATCATAGAAAGTAATTTTAGAAATAGTATTCATTGGAAAAACATATTCATCTTGAATAAACTCTCCAGGTACAGTGAAATAATATTTTTTCTTATCATTATTAGCATTATTATTTTTGCAGGAGGCCAATAATAAGATTGATACTAATCCAATTAATTTTCTTCTCATATAATAATTATAAAACGAGTAATAAAAAAAGTCAGTATATATACTGACTTTTTAGCATACAAATAATATTAATTATTATTGAGCTGCTTGAACTGCTGCATAAACATCAGCGTTTACACCAACGAAACCAGCTTTGCCAAATGCTTTAACATAGTTAGTTTGAGTAATTGTACAACCACTAATGTTTGTGAATGACATAGCACCGTATGAACCGTTAGTAACGTAATCTGATACAGTAACATCTTTACCTTCAACGAATTTTTCCATTGCTTCTGCTTGTTCATTCCATTCGCCACCGCCAACGATAACGCCTTTAGCAGCTGAAGTTGACTTCATACCATAAGCAGTACCTAATGCTTTCTTAGAAACATAAGCACCGTTGCTATAGTATTTAACATTTGTAACAACTGATGGAACTAATGTACTTGAATCAGTTGCATAAGTAACTACTAATGCATCGAATTGAGCTGCAACAACTTTGTTACCTTTTAAGATAACTCCACACATATCGAATCCGACTTCTGTGCTTGGTAATCCATAGTTATAAGCAGGACCGTATTCACAGCCTACACCAGTTGTAACTTCAGTATCTAAATCATATTTCTTAGATGCTTTGTGTTCACTAGCATATTTGATTGCTTTTACGTATTCGCCTAAGTTGATTGTACAACCAGCTTTTAATCCAGCATCAGTTGCATAACCAGTTGCACCAACTGCTGCTTCAATTTCTGCAACAGTTTTGCCTTTACACCATGCTGAGAATGCTTCGATTTGAGTATCTGCTTCTGCACCACCAGCGATAACGCCTTTAGCAGCTGAAGTATTCTTCATACCATAAGCATCACCTTGGTATAATTTTGATGCTTGAGCATCTGCACTGTGAGTTTTTACACCATATACAGTTTCTTGTGTATCAATTTTATCTGCTGTACATTTGTGGTTATCAACGTGAGTTTGTGTCCAAGTAACTTGTGCACTTGTTCCTTCAACTTTACTTTGAACGCAGTCAAATCTAGCTGAAACAATTTTCTTAGTAACAGTGTTGAATGCGGCTACACAGTAAGTAACATCAACTTGTTCAGAAGCGAATGCAGGTGAATCTCCATTAGTCATGTTTGTAGCTGTTTTAGCTGAGAAACCTAAACCAATTTGCATCATTGGAGTAACTTTAGCATCTTCTTCTTTTTTACCACAACTTGCTAGTGATAAACCTAGAACTGCTGCACCAAATAATGCGACATATTTTCTAAATTTCATTATTATATTTCTCCTTTCAATTTAGATAATCTAATTTTACTATAAATATAGTAAAAAAGAAAAGAGTATTTTACAATTTTTATATGTTATGAATTTATTTGATTAAAAATGCTTTATTCAATAGATTTAAGATAATAGTTGATAAGTATGCTATTAAAATACCAGATATAGTAGAAGAGATCATTAATATTGGTAAATAATTAATCATTGATGGTAAAGAATACAATATAATAACACCAATTATTTGACCAATACTATGAAAGATAGCACTAGAGATTGATAATCCATATATACTTATTTTTTTAACGAAATAATAAATAATTAATACAAATATTGATGATAAGATATAACCTGAAAAAGATAATATTGATGCAGGACTTCCAAGACCAGTTCTTAATAATGCAACTAGAAAAACTCTAAGAAATCCAATTAATAAATATTCTTTTGGAGAATAGAAATATAATACAGTTAATCCCATTAGATTAGCTAAACCAAGTTTTACCCCTGGAATTGGTATTGGTAAAGGAATCATTGATTCTAAAATATTCAAAACAATTCCTAATGCAAGGAACATTGATAATCTTGTTATTTTTTTAGTTTTTGAAACGTTCATATTCTTAACCTACTGATATTACATCATCTATTGATTCACTTTCGATACTAACAATTACTCCATTAGGAATGCAAACAATACTTTTACCTTTCTTTGAAATATATCCATATTTCTCGCAAGTATGATTAGGACAAGTAATATTGTGAACTCTAACTCCTTTATCAATTGATATTTCAACTGTAAAATCCCCGTATAAATCAGGGTAATCTTCCTTTTTAATAACATATACCATATCTTCTTTTAATTCATCGTAATTAATTTTAGCGATACTAGTATTTTGATATTGGATATTAATAATTCTATCCCCATTGCTATTAGCTTTATAATTGACAATTATTATTGAAGAAACCGAAATAAGTATTGCTAATATAGCAATAAGAATATCAAATATATTAAACTTTAAAGAAAAATTATTTTTCATAAACACCTTCAATACCGTTTGCTAATTCTAAGGTATTATTAACGTTATTAGTATAATGAACTTTTAAAGAATAATCTTTAAGATTTCCATTATTATATTTTTGAACTAAATAAAATGTATCAAATTGATAGTTTAAGTCCTTTCTTAATTTCATTCCTTCCTCAATACTCATATTCATAAGTGCAGTTGATAAAATATCAAGATAAGCACTTGATAATGAATATGAAAGAATTGAGACAGATCTATAATAAGATTCTGGATATCCAGTAAATGGATTAATAATGTGATGTCTATTTAAAACTAAAACTCCATCAATAACACAATAATGTTTATTAACTGTGTAGTTACCACTTGTTGAATAGTTAAACTGATTTGAAACTTTAATGGAAAAAGCGCTCCCATCAAAACTATTTGGATCTCTTGTTTCGATACTCATTCCACCAGATTTTTTAGTATAAATTGGCTCAGATAAACTTTCTAATGAACTTCCACCGCTAAATAATATCCCATCTTTATATCCATTATCAATTAGTTTTTGTTTAACTTTATCTGTTGCATATCCTTTTGCAATACCACCTAAACTGATATATGGTCTATATGATGATGAATTTAAAATATTGTTAAACTTAACTGAATAGTTTTCTTCATTAAAAGTTAATTGATTATTGTAATTTTCAAGGGTATTTGGAATAGCTGAAACAAGATTTTCCAGGCGTGTTTTAGCATCATTATTAACGTATGGGTCATAATCATAGACATCCATATAATTATTATATGAACTGAAACACCCTTCCCAAAAATCTGTTAAACCACCTGTAAAAATATTAAACATACCATTGGTTAATGAATATGAACTATAGCAAAATTTCAGACAATCATATAAATCTTTATCAATTTGAATTTCTTCATTAGTTCCATAACTTTCATTGATTACTTTTAAATTATTAATCAAATTTCCATTTGAATCAGCATAATAATAATGACGATCAAATAATTTGTGGAACCTAATTATTTCATCTGTATAAATATTAATAATATTGTTTTTAATTTCGTCGGCATTTTTATTTTTCTTATCAAAAAAATATCTCACAACCATTGAAGTATTAAAAGGATCAACTTGGTGTCCTATTGTACAATTTGTATCGTCATAACCAATGATTTCATCTTGAATTGTAAATGATTGCCAAGACCCTTTTCTATCACATGATGTTAAACATAAAATCGAAATTATACTTAACAATAAAACTTTCTTTTTCATACATAAAAAATTATATCATAAACAACTCTAAATAAAAGAAAAGGAGTTATATTAACTCCTTAACTTTAACTATTTAATATCGTTTAATACACTTCCATCAGGACCTGGTGTAGATTTTAGATATTCAATTATTTCAGCTAATTTTTCTTTCTTAAGTGGTTTACATAAAGAAACTTGTTTATTTGAACCACTAATAATAGAATCTGCCATACCTGAACATCCAGGATATCCGCATCCGCCACAGTTTGCTCCTGGTAACATTGAAAGTAATACTTCTAATCTTGGATCAGCTTTAACTGATAAATATTTATCTGCAACTGCTAATAATAATCCAAGGAATGCTCCAATGCCAAGTGTAACTACTAACGCTTTAATAATTACAATAATTGTTTCCATTTTAGTTCTCCTTTTTATGATTAGCGCAGGACGTTATTTGACATCCCTCGCAATTTTCTGATAAATTAACGCATCCTTCTGGTTTAGGTGTTCTTTGGTTTAATACATAACTGAATATGAACAAACCACTACATATTCCTAAAGCCACAATGGATAATATAATTTTCATTACAAGCTTAATCCCATAAAGGCTGCAAATGCTAGAGCCATTAAGGATGTTGTAATAAGAGCAATGCTGTTTCCTTTGAATGCTTCTGGAGTTTCTTTATTGCTATCAATTCTTACTCTGATGAATGAGAATAGAGTAATAACTAACATATAGCCAAGAGAAGTGAAGATAGCATAAACTAACATATTGATAAATGTATATTCAAATGTTATAACTCCATTTAATTCTGTGTATGCAGCAACTTTTTGTGCAACGAATAATACAACACAGTTTGTTGTAATTAAAGGTAAATAAATACCTAAAGCTTTATAAAGAGACACAAGATATTTCTTCATAAAGAATTCAACGAATTGAACGAATGCTGCGATAACTAAGATAAATATAACTAATTGTAGGAAATCTAATCCAAGTGGAACTAAGATATATTTTTCTAAAGCGAAACATATAATAGCACTCATAGTAACTACGAAAGTAAGTGCTAATCCCATACCAATAGCATTGCTAGGTTTTTTAGAAATACCTAAGAATGGACAAATTCCTAAGAAATTAGAAAGAATAATATTACTTGAGAATAAACAAGCAATAATGATTGCAAATATACTCATATTCAATTCCTCCTATTTACTTTCTGCAGCTTTTGCTGCTTTTTTATTTGCGATTGCTTTTCTAGCGCCATTAAAGCCAGCAACGCAGAAACCAAGTACTAAGAAAGCACCTGATGGTTGAGCTAATAAACCAATTTCATATGGTGAAGAGAAAGATTGATTTGCTGCGAGTTTTAATGCATCAACAACTTCTTTAGTACCATATGTTTCATCAGTAATAACTTTTAATTCTTTTGTAATCTTGCTTAGATTATAACCATTATTTGAATATTCAGAGATTAATTCTTTTAATGAATTAACATCACCAATTTTAAATTCGGTGATTAAAGCATCATAAACAACTTTATCTTCTTTTGCTAAAGGAATAATTCTTGTAATAGAAGTAACGTTTCCTTCAAGATCTTTCATTGTGATAACACCAGTACCTAAGATTTCTCTTAATGCAGCAACAATTGTTAATGCAAAGAAGAAACCAAGGGAGATACCAATGGCATCCATGATAGAATTTACTACACTATTTTTAGAAGCGTAGCTTTCAGCTCTTCCTAAAATAATACAGTTAACAACGATTAATTGTAGATAACTTCCTAGAGTTGTATAAATTCCAGGAGCATAAGCGTTTACGAATAATGAAACTGCTGTAACAATAGTAGCAATAATAACAATGTATACAGGAATTCTTATCTCACTAGGAGTAAATTTAGCAATTAATGAAATAGAAATATTTGACATTAATAATACTAAGAATACACAAGCACTCATACCAATAGCACTGTAAATTGAACTACTAGTTGCTAATACTGGACACATTCCAAGGAATAAGACAAATGTTGGGTTTTCATTTATAATCCCGTTTAAAATAATTTTTAATTTTTTCATATCTTATACTCCTTTCCTACCATGTCATAGCCATATAGTCAGCACGACATAATTCAATAGCTTTTGCTAAAGGTTCTCCAGTAGCTGATTTTCCAGCCATAGCAGAAGTGTAAGTTGAATACTCTAGAAGTTTTGTTTGCGCGCTTAAACCACTAACAAGATCTCCCATAGATTCAATTAAATCTTTACCATATCCAGAGTCTTCGCCGTTTGCGATATCTGAATATCCAACGTATTTGTTATCTGCGAAAGCAACAACAAATTTAATAGTATTATTTCTTCCGGAAATAGACATGTTGTAACAAGCGCCATTAACAGTTTTGTTAACAACTTTCTTTGTACATCCTTCAAAATTAGGAGTATCAACTACTTCAAAATCTGAAGCTGATGCATTATATGCTGAGAATAATTCAACATATGCTTGATTTGATTTAGCTAATTCGTTGCTTGCAATTTTCTTTTCAGTTGATTTATAAACAACTGCTAATAATAATCCGCAAGCTCCTACTACTGTACCTAAGAATAGGGGTAATTTTAAAAACTTATTCATATTTAATTCCTCCTATTTACTTTCTAATGCATATAATTGATATGCTTTATTTACAAGATCTTTAATGATTTGTGGCGAGTATGTAGATTTTGAAGCAGTAGTAGCTTTACCGCAAACTAGTGCATCAACAGCAGCTTGACCATTGCCAACTACTTGTTCGCTAACAAACTTACCATAATATGAAGTATCAGTTCCAGCCATCTTTTCATCAATGAAACCAACACCTTGAACCTTATCTTGTTTATCAATAACAACTAATCCCACTACATTTAATGGAATTGGGTATCCTTCAGCTGAGATGCTTGCTTTGCTACCCATTGCTTTTTCATAATCAATAACGTAAGCATATGCAACTACTTCATCACCATTTTTAACAAGATATTTACTATCTAATGTAGATTCATTACTGAATGTATAACCTACTTCGACGTCATCACTATATTTGCAATATCTTTCATTTTCATTTAAAGCTACTGCTGATTGTAATTGTGCATCTTGTGCATAATTTAATCCGTCTTTATTAACGACACCAATGTGAGTTACTTGACCGCTTGCCATAAATCCTAAGCAGATTGCAGCAATAACAACACCTAATCCTAAACCAGCAACTTTAACTGGATAGTGTCTATTTGTCTTGCCTTTAATTGCAGCATCAATAGCAGGGCTAATCAAGTTTGCTAAAGCAATTGAGAACATTGCACCTTCTGGATAACCGCCTTTAATTCTAATTAAAACAGTCATAAATCCAGCAAATATTGCACAGATGCTCTTTCCTAAGCTTGAAGTTGGTCCAGTAACTGGATCAGTTAGCATAAATACCGCACCAAAGGCAACGCCGCCTAAACCGATGCTAGCGACTAAATATGCTAATACGCTATTGCCAGTTAATGTAGCAATAACAACAGCTGATAATGCAACAGTTCCTAAGTAGAATGCTGGTGTTCTCCAGTTAATAACTCCAAGAACTGATAATACAATACCTAAGCCTAAAATTAATACAGTGAATGTTTCGCCTAAAGCACCAACATATTCACCGAATAATATATTCTCTAAAGTGAAACCTTCAATTAATGAATTTTCAATAACAGCAGCACCTACAGGTCTTGTAGTGTAAATCCAAAGTTGCGAATTGTTATATACACTAGTAATTGTAGAACCTGTAGCAGCATCAACACCAACAGCAGTTGCTGCTTCGCCTGCTAATTCTGCTGCAGAAACAGTTTGGATGATTTCAGGAGTTGCTAATGCACTTCCGAAACATAATCCAACGAAAATTCTTGCCATAATTGCAGGATTAAAGATGTTTTTACCAAAACCACCAAATACATTTTTGCAAACTAATGTTGCAAATACTGAACCAACAATAATTACATAGTAGCTAGTAAATACTGGTAGAGTTAAGGCAAAAATAATCCCGGTAATATAAGAATAGTTATGAACTATTGTATGAATGATATCTTTACCTAAAGATATATTCTTGTGTGTTTTATGAACACATAATGTATGGATAACATCACATACAATTGAAGTAACAACAGCAACAATAACATTTAGTATTGCTTTTAATCCATAATCAACATATGGGAGTTGTTCTTCAATATCTAATTCTAAATTTTCTAATTCAATATATTCATTAATCTTATCGGATAAATTAAAGTAATAAATAATTCCACTTACCCATACAACAACAAGTGCTGCAAGTAAGATTAACATTATTTTTAATGTTGAATTTTTGCTTCTTTGATAAGGAGCAGGATTTGTTCTAAATGCCATAAATTCTTTCCTCCTTATTTCTTAGGCATGCTAAGTTTAACAATAGCCTTGCCTTTTTTAATTGTCTCAGTAACATCAATTTTACTTGGACAAATATAACTACACATTCCACATTCAATACAACTTAAGATGTCGTATTTTTTCATACCTTCTACATCTCTTTTTTCAGCTGCTTCTTTTAAAGCAACTGGTTGTAAATATGCTGGACAATGTGCAGTACATTTACCACATCTTAAACATGCATCTGCTGTAGCTTGGCAATATTTTAAGACTGTGATTGATCCCATTTGCATTAACATTGGGAATGTATCAAATGATACTGCCTTTGAACACATTGGTCCACCAGGAATAAAGTTAATATCACCTTCTACTACTCCACCACAAACTTTAATTAATTCGTTTGATAGAGTACCAACAGGGATTAAAACGTTATGTGGGTTAACTATACCATTACCACTAACTGTAACTAATCTAGTTGCAACAGTCTTACCAGTTGATAAAGTTCTACCAAGTTCAATAACAGTAGTTGCATTATTAACAGCAACTTTAACTTCACTTGGTAATGTTTTATATTCCTTATGGAATATATTTCTAATTAAGACTCTTTCCCAACCCATTGGGTAAGCATCTTTTGTCTCAACTAATCTAATATTAGGATGATCGGCTAATTTTGCTAATACAGCTTCTTTAACTTCATCTTTGTGAACCTTGATAGCAATGATAGCTTCTTTAGCACCGCTTGCTTTCATTAAGTATTCACAACCTAATAATAATTCGTCAACTCTTTGTTGCATTACGATAAAGTCAGTAGTTAAGTATGGTTCACACTCAATACCGTTAACAAGTAATGTTTCAATTTCACTAGATCCATTATATTTAATGTAAGTTGGGAATCCAGCTCCGCCCATACCTACTAGACCAGCCTCTTTAATAGCATCTCTGATTTTTTCAGCACTATCTTTTAAAGTTACTGTCTTTAATGGTTTTTCCTCATCGTATTTACCATCATTTTCGATAACTACATGAGGGATTGCACGTCCAACTTGTGGAGAGAAAACATTTTCATTAGCAACAACTTTTCCACTTACTGAAGAGTAAATTGGAACATAGAAATCGCTTCTTAAACCAATTTTAGTTCCAACCTTGACCTTGTCCCCTTCTTTTACATCAAATGTAATAGGTTTACCATTTGGGGCCATTGTTGGAAAATAAACTTTTTTAGGAGCATTATTTCCACTTACTAATGAGATTATTTCTTCGTGCTTGGTTAATTCTTTGTGGCCATCAATATGTTTTTGGCCTTTTGAACTAAATAAACTCATTTTCATTCACCTCTTGTGATATTATATCACAACACTTTTTCTCTTATCTACTAAAATTAAACATTTATAATTTTATAAATAAAAATTATAGGAGATAAGAAAGAAAAGTGAATGAAAATGAGTATTAAAAAAAGACTATTTTTAAACAATCTTTAATGTTCTTAAATAGTCTTTTTTACCTTGTTCTATTCTATTTGATTCTATAGCTTTTTGAATTGATTTATTCTGAATCCATTTATCTAATTTTTTTGATTCTATTAGTCTAATTGTTTGATCATATTGCTTAATTAAGGCTAAAGAATAATACCATGCGATTGCAATATTGATGTAATATTCATTTGATTTAATTGTACTTAAAATATCTAAAAATTTTGGATCAAAATCTTCATCTAAAAATAGATTCATAAGACATATAATTCCAAACCTAACCGTATATGTTTTATCTGATTTTAACCACTCTAAAATATACTCTAAAATATCATCTTTATGCTTCTAAAAAACTAGTGGCATAATAGTATCACTTGTGGCCCAATTATCAATATATGGAAGAAAGGAAATAATGCGTGATTTTGCTTCTTCATAATTCTTAATTCTTTGAATTAAGAATCCATGTATTAGATTTTCTTCATAATATTCATGAGGTAATTCATCGAAAAAATCATCTATTTTATCCTTAGAAAATTCCTTAACTATTTCTCTTAATTTTGGTACTCTTACACCAATGATATTTTCTAATTTATAAGTAGGTGTTAACTTACTAATAAATAACTTATATTTAGCATCAGAATACTCATATAATTTGTCTAAAATTTCTTTCATATTTTTTCAATCTAAATTATATACATAAAAGCCCCAATATTGAAATATTAATTCAACACTTGGGGCTAATTTATGTTGTGGTGCCCGGAACGGGAATTGAACCCGTAAGGAAGTCGCCTTCCGCAGGATTTTAAGTCCTGTGCGTCTACCTATTCCGCCACCCGGGCATTAGTAATGGTGACCCGCTGGAGATTCGAACTCCAGACCCCTTGATTAAAAGTCAAGTGCTCTACCGACTGAGCTAGCGGATCATATTGGCTGGGGTAGCTGGATTCGGACCAGCGGAATGCCAGAGTCAAAGTCTAGTGCCTTACCACTTGGCTATACCCCAAGAAAATGGTGGAGGAGGACAGATTTGAACTGCCGAACCCGGTGGGAAATGATTTACAGTCATCTGCGTTTGGCCTCTTCGCTACTCCTCCACGAAGCATTAATTTAATGGTGGATGCTGAGGGGCTCGAACCCACGACATCCACCTTGTAAGGGTGGCGCTCTCCCAGCTGAGCTAAGCATCCATTAATATTAATGCTTTTTAATTTTAATTGATAAATTATTATTAGTCAATAAATAAATCAAAAAGGACACTAAACAATCAATTTATTTGTTTTGGCATTTAAGCTAATCTTAAATCACTTAGATATGATATACCTTTTTGAATTATATGTTAATAGAAAAAGCAAAATATAATCAAATCTTATATATTTTCAATACACTGATAGTGGTTGTCGTAGCAAAGGCTAATTTTTACATATATATAAATAAATTTATAAGAAAATTCATAAAATAGTTGATTTTTATCATTTTCTCACATAATGTATATACGTGTGTGCGAAGAAGCCAGAGGTTGCTAGGTGCGTACTTCTCTAAACGCAAAGAGAAGTTGTCATGAGCGCATTACTAGGTAATTTTGGTGGAGCACGTCTATGCAATGAATTTAGACATAAAGGAGGAAATTATTCATGGCAGAAAAGCAAAGAATTAGGATTAAACTTAAAGCTTTCGATCATAAGATACTAGATGATAGTGCTCAAAAGATTGTTGAAGCAGCAAAGAAATCCGGGGCTAAAGTTGTAGGCCCAGTACCACTTCCAACCGAGAAGCAAGTATATACACTATTAAGAGCTGTTCATAAATACAAGGACGCTCGTGAGCAATTTGAAATTAGAACTCACAAAAGATTAATCGATATCGTAGACTTACAACCAACTACAGTTAATCAATTAACTAATTTGGTTTTACCAAGTGGTGTTGATATCGAAATCAAATTATAATCGGGGGTAGAGAAATATGAAATCTATTCTTGGAAGAAAAGTAGGTATGACTCAAGTATTTACTACTAGTGGTGAAGTAGTACCAGTTACAGTCATTGAAGTCTTACCAAATGTAGTCTTACAAAAGAAGACAATCGAATCTGATGGATACAATGCACTTCAAGTCGGTTATGAAGATAAAAGAGTATCATTAGCAACTAAACCAGAAAATGGTATTGTTGAAAAAGCAAAAACTGCACCAAAGAAATTCGTTAGAGAATTAAAAGGCGATGAATTAGAAAAATACAACGTTGGTGATGAAATCAAAGTTGATATTTTCCAAAGCGGCGAAGCTGTAGACGTTACTGGTAAAACAAAAGGTAAAGGATTCAGCGGTGTCATTAAGAGATATGGATTCCAAAGAGGTCCTATGGGACATGGTTCTGGATATCATAGAGGAGTAGGTTCACTTGCTACTAGTGGTAGATGGAATAACAGAATCCACCCAGGAAAGAAAATGCCTGGTCATCATGGATTTACTACAAAGACAGTTTTAAATCTAGTTGTTGTAAGTGTTGATGTTGAAAACAACGTTATGTTAGTTAAAGGACCAGTTCCAGGAGCTAATAGATCACTTGTAGTAATTAGAACTGCTGTTAAAGCTCAAAAGAAAGCTGCTCAACCATTTGAGTTAGTTAAATATGAAGCTCCAGTAGTTGAAACTGTAGTTGAAGAAGTTCCAACTGAAGAAGAAGTAACAGTTGAAGTTACTAATACTCAAGAATTAACTGCTGAAGAAACAATTCAAGAAGCAGTAGAAGCTAATAAAGAAGCAGAAGCAAACACTCCTGCTAACGAAGAAGCTGCTGAATAGAACGAAAGGAGAGTTTATATTATGCCAAAAGTTACAGTTTATAACCAACAAGGCGAAAATGTTGGGTCATTGACATTAAAGGCTGAAATCTTCGGTATCGAACCAAACACACAAGTTGTTTATGATGCTGTTAGAGTTTCTCAAAATAACGCCCGTCAAGATACTTCAAAAACTAAGAAACGTTCTGAAGTCAGTGGTGGAGGCAAAAAGCCTTATCGTCAAAAAGGAACCGGTAATGCAAGACAAGGTTCTACAAGATCTCCACAATGGAGACATGGTGGTATCGTATTTGGTCCTACAGGTGATCAAAACCATACAGTAAAACAAAATAAGAAAGAAAGAGAATTAGCTCTTAAATCAGTCTTATCTGCTAAAGTCAGCGATAAGAAATTCCATGTAGTTGATGAATTCAAGTTTGAAAAAGCATCAACTAAAGAAATGGTTAAAGTATTAGAAGTATTAAAAGCTAATAACAAACCATTAATCGTTAGAAGCGAAAAATCAATGAATGAACAAGCATTCTTAAGTGCATGTAATGTTGATGGCTTATATGGTGTTATATATTTTGATGAAGTTAATGTATATGACATATTAAATGCTAATGATGTTATCTTCACTAAAGATGCTATCAAAGAATTAGAGGAGGGATTTTAGTATATGGCTACCAAGAAAACACAAGAAGTTAGAAAGTTCCCAGTTCCAACTCCTCATGATTATGAAGTCTTAAAGACTCCAGTAGTAACAGAAAAATCAATGAAATTAATGCAAGAACAAAATACTATCGTTCTTAAAGTTAATCAAAGCGTTACTGCACCAGAAATTAAACATGCATTCGAAGCAATCTTCAATAAGAAAGTTGCTAGAATCAATACAATCAACGTAAGATCAAAAGATAAGAAGTTAGGTAGATTTGAAGGTAGTGTTTCTGCTTATAAGAAAGCTATTATCAAACTAGCTGATGGCGAATCTTTAGATTTATTTGAAGAAAGTAAGTAAGGAGGTAAATAATTATGGCTATTAAGAAATATAAACCAACAACAGCTGGTCGTCGTAATATGTCTACATTAGATAACTCTGCTCTTACTAAAAAGAAACCAGAAAGAAGTCTAGTTGTTCATATTAAGAAAACTGGTGGTAGAAACAATCTTGGTTACATCACTTGCAGACATATCGGTGGTGGAGCTAAGAAACAATACCGTTTAATTGATTTCAAGAGAAATAAAGATGGTATTATCGGACATGTTCAAGCAATTGAATACGATCCAAACAGAACAAGTAATATTGCTTTAATCGCTTATGAAGATGGCGAAAAGAGATATATTATTGCTCCTAAAGGTTTAGAAGTTGGCAACAAAGTTGTCTCTGGAGTAGATGCTGATATTAAAGTAGGTAATGCATTACCTTTAGCAAATATCCCAGAAGGTACATTCATTCACAACATTGAATTAAAACCTGGTTGTGGTGGTCAACTTGTTAGAAGTGCTGGAACAAGTGCTCAAATCTTAGGTAAAGAAGATAAATATATTATTGTTAGACTTGCTAGTGGTGAAGTTAGAAAAATCTTAGCTACTTGTAAAGCAACAGTTGGTGAAGTTGGTAATGAAGACCACTCATTAGTACACCTTGGTACTGCTGGTAAGAAGAGACATTTAGGTATCAGACCAACAGTTAGAGGTAGCGCAATGAACCCTTGCGATCACCCTCATGGTGGTGGTGAAGGTAAATGTCCTGTCGGACGTGATGCTCCTAGAACTCCTTGGGGTAAGAGAGCACTTGGCGTCAAGACAAGAAATATGAAGAAAGCTTCTTCTAAGTTAATTATTAGAAGAGTCAATGATAAATAGGAGGTATAGGTCATATGGCAAGAAGCGTTAAAAAGGGACCATTTGTCGATGCTCACTTAATGAAAAAAGTACAAGCATTAAATGAATCTCATAAAAAAGAAGTTATTAAAACCTGGTCAAGAAGATCTACTATCTTCCCAGAATTCGTTGAACATACATTCGCTGTACATAACGGAAGAGAACATGTTCCAGTTTATGTAACAGAAGATATGATCGGACACAAGCTTGGAGAATTTGCTCCAACTAGAAAATATACTGGTCATACTGGTCATACTGCAGAAGATAAAGCTGCAGCAGCTAGTAAATAGGAGGTAACTTAAATGGAAAACAATACTGCTTATGCAATAGCAAAAACTGTTAGAGTTACTCCTCGTAAAGCTCGTTTAGTTATCGATTTAGTTAGAGGCAAAACTGTTAACGAAGCAAAAGCAATCTTAGCAAACACTGATAAAGCTGTTGCTCCAATTGTTTTAAAGGTAGTTAATAGTGCTGCTGCTAATGCTATAAATAACTTTAATATGAATGCTGATCGTTTATACATTTGTGAAGCATATGCTAATGAAGGTATTAGAATGAAAAGATTCATGCCAAGAGCAAAAGGTAGTGCTAGCGGTTTAGTTAAAAGAACTTGCCACATCTTTGTTAGAGTGGCTGAAAGAGGATAGGAGGTAATACTATGGGTCAAAAAGTTAGTCCAGTCGGAATGAGAGTTGGCATTAATAGAGAATGGGATTCATCTTGGTATGCCTCTGATAAGAATTATGCAAAATTCTTAAATGAAGATATCGCTGTTAGAAAATATCTTGAAAAAGAATTAAAAGACGCAATTTTATCTAGAACATTAATTAAAAGATCAAAAGCAAACGAAGTTGAAGTTGAAGTATTAGTTGTCAGAACTGGTGTTGTTATCGGTCAAGATGGTACTAGAGTAAATCAAATTTCTAAAGAGTTAAGCAAATTAACTCATGGTAGCAAAGTTAATTTCAAAGTTGTTGAAATTAAAAACCCAGATTTAGACGCAATTGTTGTTGCTAAATCTATCGCTGCTCAATTAGAAGCTCGTGCTTCTTTCAGAGCTGCACAAAAGAAAACTATTAAGAAAGTCATGAGTGCTGGAGCAAAAGGTATTAAAACTAGTGTTTCAGGAAGACTTGGTGGTGCTGATATTGCAAGAGCTGAAGGTTATGCTGAAGGAGTTACTCCATTACATACCTTAAGAAGTGATATTGACTTCGCTACAGCTGAAGCTATGACTACATATGGAAAACTTGGAGTTAAAGTTTGGATCTGTAGAGGAGAAATCCTTCCAGAAAGAAAAGCTCCAGTTGAAGCGAAAGGAGAGTAATTTACTATGTTAATGCCAAAAAGAACAAAGTATAGAAGACCTCATCGCTTAAGTTATGAAGGTAAATCAAAAGGTGGTAATAAAGTAGACTTCGGTACTTGGGGTTTACAAGCATTAGAAGGTGCTTATATTACTGCAAACCAAATTGAAGCTGCTCGTATTTGTTTAAGTAGATACACAAAAAGAAACGGTCAAGTTTGGATTAGAATATTCCCACAACTATCAAAAACAAAGAAACCTCTAGAAGTCCGTATGGGTTCTGGTAAAGGTGCTCCAGATTGTTGGGTAGCAGTTGTTAAAACTGGTAGAGTAATGTTTGAAATCGCTGGTGTTAGTGATGAAGATTGCAGAGAAGCATTAAGATTAGCTGCTCAAAAATTACCTATTAAATGTAAGATTATCGGTAGAGAGGAGGCTTAAGTATGAAGGTTAGCGAAATTAGAGAACTAAAAACTGAAGAATTAGTTGCTAAAGTTAAAGCTTTAAAAGAAGAATTATTTGTGCTTAAGTTTCAACAAGCTACTGGTAAAGTAGAAGGTGCTACTAAAGCAAAACAAATCAGAAAAGATATCGCAAGATGTCTAACAGTTATTGAAGAAAGAAAGGATAAGTAATGGTTATGGAAAGAAAAGCTCGTAGAACTCTAGTAGGTATTGTTACAAGTGATAAGATGACTAAAACCATCACTGTCCAAGTCAATACTGAAAAGAAACATTCCTTATATGGAAAGAAAACTGTAGTTTCTAAAAAATATAAGGCACATGATGAAGAACAAATTGCCCATGTAGGTGATAAGGTTGAAATCATGGAATGCCGTCCATTAAGCGCTGACAAACACTTTAGATTAGTTAAGATCATCGCTAAAGCTGGACTTGTTGCATAGGAGGTAATATATATGGTACAAAGAGAATCCAATCTTGTAGTAGCAGATAACTCTGGTGCAAGAAGTGTAAGAATATTCAATATTAAAGGTGGAAGTTTTGTTAAGAGTGCTTCTATTGGTGATATTGTAAAATGTGCTGTCAAGGATGCTATTCCTGGTGGTACTGTTAAGAAAAGTGATGTAGTACTAGCTGTTATTGTTAGAACTAAGAAAGAAATCACTAGAAAAGATGGACAAAGAATTAGATTTGATGACAACGCTGTTGTTTTAATCAAAGATGACTTAACTCCAATTGGTACTCGTGTCTTTGGCCCTGTAGCAAGAGAGTTAAGAGAAAAAGGTGAAGGATTCATGAAGATTGTTTCCTTAGCACCTGAAGTTTTATAGGAGGTATTATCATGAAATTAAGAAAAGGTGATACTGTTATCGTAATTAGTGGTGGTAACTCAAAAAGAAACAACGACAAAGGCAAAACAGGTGAAGTCTTAAGCGTTGACACTAAAACTAATCAAGTTGTTGTACAAGGTATTAATGTTGTTGTAAAACACAAGAAACCAACTCAACAAGATACTGAAGGTAGCATTGTAACTAAAGAAGCTCCAATTGATGCAAGTAACGTAGCTTACTACGATACTAAGACTAAAGAAAGAGTTAAGATTGGTTTCAAAACTATCAACGGTAAAAAAGTTAGAGTTAATAAGAAAACTGGTTTAGAACTTGGTAAGAAAGCTCCTAAGGCTGAAAAAGCTGCTCCAAAAGCAGAAGAAACTAAAGTTGAAGAAGTAAAACCAGTTGAAAAAGCAGCAGCTCCAAAAACTACTGCAGCAAAGACTACTGCAGCAAAATCAACTGCAACAAAGTCAACAGCTGCTAAGTCAACTGCAGCAAAATCAACAGCTGCTAAAAAGACTACAGCAGCAAAAGCAAAGGAGGAAGCAAAATAGTTTATGAATAGATTACTTGAAAAATATAAAACAGAAGTTGCTCCTGCTTTAAATAAACAATTTAAATACAAATCAGTAATGCAAACACCAAAACTAGTTAAAGTTGTTATTAACATGGGTGTTGGTGATGCAACAGGTAATGCAAAATTCTTAGAAGATGCTGTCAAAGAATTAACTCAAATTTCTGGACAAAAGCCATTAATTACTAAAGCTAAGAAATCTATTGCTACTTTCAAATTAAGACAAGGAATGGAAATCGGTGCTAAGGTTACATTAAGAGGCGAAAGAATGTATGAATTCTTAGATAAGCTATTCAATATTACTTTACCACGTGTAAGAGACTTTAGAGGAGTTTCTAAAACAGCATTTGATGGTAGAGGTGGATACACTTTAGGTATCAAAGAACAAATTATCTTCCCTGAAATTAATTACGAACAAGTAAATAGAGTCAGAGGTATGGATATTTGTATCGTTTCAACAGCTAATAACGATGAGCAAGCAAAAGCCTTATTAGAAGGTTTAGGCATGCCATTCGCTAAGTAGGAGGTTAAATTATGGCAAAAACAAGTCTTAAAATTAAATGTAGCAGACCTAAAAAATATGCTGTAAGAGAATATACCAGATGCGAAAGATGTGGTAGACCTCATGCTGTATTATCAAAATTCCACTTATGCAGAATCTGCTTAAGAGAACTTGCTTATAAAGGTCAAGTTCCTGGAATGAAGAAATCAAGTTGGTAAGGAAAGGAGATTTAAACTATGGTTATGACTGATCCAATTGCGGATATGTTAACAAGAATTCGTAACGCAAACGCAATCAAAAATGCCACTGCAACAATTCCATCTTCAAAATTAAAATTAGAGATTGCTCGTATTTTAAAAGAAGAAGGATATATCAGTGATTTCGTCGTAGAAGGCGAAGAGAAGAAAAATATCGTTGTAACATTAAAGTATGTTAATAACGAAAGAGCTATAACTGGTTTAAAGAGAATTTCTAAACCAGGATTAAGAGTTTATGTTGAAGCAAGCAATATGCCAAAGGTCTTAAACGGTCTTGGTATCGCTATTGTCTCAACTAATAAAGGACTAGTAACTGACAGACAAGCAAGAGCTTTAAAAGTTGGTGGAGAAGTTCTAGCATTCGTTTGGTAGGAGGGTAAATTATGTCAAGAATTGGTAGATTACCTGTAAACTTACCAGATGGTGTAAGTGCCGTTATTGATAATAACGTTCTAACTGTTAAATCAAATAAAGGCTCATTAACTTTAGATATTCCAAGTGTTATTAAGGTTAATGTAAATGAAAAAGTAATTAATGTTGAAAGACTTAATGAAGAAAAACATACAAGACAACTTCATGGTACAACTAGAGCAAACATCCACAACATGGTTGTTGGTGTAAGTGATGGTTTCAAAAAAGAATTAATCATGAAGGGTACTGGTTACAAAGCAGAACTTGCTGGTAAAAAGTTAATTATGTATGTTGGTTATTCTCACCCAATCAATATGGATATTCCAGAAGGAATTAAAGTTGAAGTTGGCGGAAATAACAATACTAGTGTTACTGTATCAGGAATTAATAAACAAGTTGTTGGACAATTTAGTGCATTAATTAGAGGTACAAGACTTCCAGAACCATATAAGGGTAAAGGAGTTATGTATACTACTGAACACGTAAGACGTAAAGAAGGCAAAAAGGCCGGTAAATAGGAAAGGAGATTAATATGATTAAGTTAATAGATAAAAATGCTATAAGAGTACATCGTCATAAACGTATTAGAAATTATATTTCTGGTACAACATCTCGTCCACGTTTATGTGTCTTTAGATCAAATAAACATATTAGTTGTCAAGTAATTGATGATACTAAGGGTGTTACATTAGCAAGTGCAAGTAGTGTTGCATTAAAATTAGTAAATGGCGGTAACGTCGAAGCTGCAAAGCAAGTTGGTACTGCAATTGCAGAAGCTTGCAAAGCAAAGAAAATCAAAGAAGTTGTCTTTGATAGAAGTGGTTACTTATACCATGGTAGAGTTCAAGCTTTAGCAGATGCTGCTAGAGAAGCTGGATTAAAGTTCTAGGAGGTTAGTTATGGCAAACGAAGAAATCAAAGAAGTAGTTGAAACTGCTGAAAAAGTTGAAAAGAAACCTTTCCATAAAGACGCTCCAAAGGGCGAATTCAAAGGTAAAAAGCCTCCTTTCAAAAAGGATGGTAGAAGACCAGACAAAAAAGATGACAGATTTAGTGATAAGGTAATATATATTAATAGCGTTTCTAAAACTGTAAAAGGTGGACGTAGAAGAAAATTCGCAGCCTTAGTTGCAGTTGGTGATAAGAGAGGTAACATCGGTTTTGCTCAAGGTAAGGCTGTTGAAGTACCAGATGCTATTAAGAAAGCAACCGAAGCAGCAAGAAAGAATATTATCCATGTATCAATTAGCCGTGGTGATACTATTCAACATGAAGTTATTGGTGAATTTGGTGCATGTAGAGTATTCTTAAAACCAGCCCCAGTTGGTACTGGAGTTATTGCTGGAGGTCCAGTTAGAGATATCTTAGAATTAGCTGGTATTAAAAACATCTATTCTAAAATCTATGGATCAAGAACTGCTATCAACGTTGTAAGAGCAACAGTTGATGGTTTATTAAAAGTAAAATCAGTTGGTAAAGTTTGTGCTATTAGAGGCAAACAACCAAAGGATATTCTATAGTAAGGAGGTATTAGATTATGGATTTACATACTCTTACTTATAACGAAGGTGCTAAGAAAACCTATACTAGAAGATGTAGAGGTTTAGGTAGCGGCCTTGGTAAAAATGGTGGCTCTGGTAATAAGGGTCAAAAATCTAGAAGTGGCGGTGGCACTAGACCTGGATTTGAAGGTGGTCAAAACCCAATCTATAGAAGAGTTTCTAAGAGAGGATTCACAAACACTGAAAAGACTGTTTATGCAACTGTTAGCCTAGAAAAATTAGAAAAAGTATTTGAAGATGGTGCAAGCGTTTGCCCTGTCTGTTTAAAAGAAAAGGGGTTAATTAAAAATAAATTCGATGGCGTTAAAATCTTAGCTGGTGGAAAATTAACTAAGAAATTATCTGTTAAAGCTCATGCATTTAGTGCAGCAGCTAAAGAAGCTATCGAAGCTTGTGGTGGAACTTGCGAGGTGATCTAATATGTTCAAAAAGATCCAATCAATAGTTCAAAACCGTGAGGTTTTTAACCGATTCATCTTTACTTTAGTTGTCTTGTTTGTATTTAAGATTGGATCTTCCATTACTGTCCCACGTGTTGATATTCAAGATATCAATTATGGAACTGGTGGTGGAATATTCGAACTTATGAATATGTTTGGTGGAGGCGCTTTAAGTAAATTTAGTATATTTGCTTTAGGTGTTTCTCCATACATCACTGCTGAAATTGTTATTCAATTATTAGCAAAGGGAGTTCTTCCAAAATTAGAAGAACTTTCTAAACAAGGACAAGAAGGTAAAAAGAAACTTGATAAAGCAACTCGTGCTTTAACTCTTCTTTTATCAGTAGTACAAGCTTATGGTATTATTGTTACCATGGAGCAAAACTACCAATTAAAGAGTGTTAGTGGAGCTGCTTTTGGAACAATGGATTATATTTACTTAGTAACAATTATTACTAGTGGTACATTCTTATTAATGTGGATGGGTGATCAAATCACATCTAAAGGTATTGGAAACGGTCTTTCTATGATTATCTTTGCAGGTATTATTATGGAAATGCCATACCAAATTGAAACAGCATATAAATCATTTGTTGCTGCAGGCGCAAGTGGTGTAAACGTATTCAATGGTATTATTAACTTTACTATTTATTTGATTATGTATATTGCATTAATTATATTTGTAACATTTATGGAAAAATCTATCCGTAAAGTTCCAATGCAATATGCTAGCAGTAATGCTAATGCTAGAACAAGAGATATCTCCTTCTTACCTATTAAGGTAAATAGTGCTGGAGTTATTCCTGTTATCTTTGCATCAAGTATCTTAACTGCCCCATCAATTATTATGTCATTTGCTGGTGTTCCAACTGATAATGCTGCTTATAAAGTATTCTCAATTGGTACTAAAGCTAATGATGGAATTCCTTGGGGAACTATTATTTATATTGCTCTAATATTTATCTTTGCTTATTTCTATACTTTACTACAAATGGATCCAGATGAAATGAGTGAAAACTTCCAAAAATCTGGAGCATATATTCCTGGTGTAAGACCTGGTAAAGAAACAAGCAAATACATTAAAAAGATTCTTGTTAGAGTCACATTAATTGGAGCTTTCTTCTTAGTATTCCTAGTTGGAGTTCCAATGTTCTTAACTTCAGTATTATCCTTAAATAGCTCAATTGCATTTGGTGGTACTGGATTAATCATCGTTTCTGGTGTTGCTATTGAAATTGCAACTCAAACTGATGGTTTACTTGCTGGAAAAGAATATAACGGCTTTGTTGGTGAATAATGAATATTGTATTCTTAGGTGCTCCTGGTAGTGGAAAGGGAACACAATCAAAGAAAATCGAAGATTTCTTTAAGATTGTACATATTTCAACAGGTGATATCTTTAGACAAGCAATTAAAGATTCTACCTCTGCCGGTGTATTAGCAAAATCCTTTATTGATAAAGGATGTCTTGTTCCAGATGAAGTAACAATTAAAATTGTTGAAGAAAGAATTGAAAAGGATGACTGTAAAAAGGGATTTATCTTTGATGGATTCCCTCGTACAGTTCCTCAAGCAATTAGTTATGATTCACTTCATAACAATGATTCTTTCAAAATAGATAAAGTAATCTATTTAAAAGTAGATGAAGAAAAATTATTAGATCGTATTGTCAATCGTAGAGTATGTCCTAAATGTGGTGCTAGTTATCATATGGTCATAAAACCTAGTAAAGTGGAAGGTATTTGTGATTTATGTGGACATGAACTTGAAACAAGAAAAGATGACAATCCAGAATCAATGAAAGTTAGACTTGAAGAATATAAAAAACTAACAAGTCCTTTAATTGATTATTATTCTAAGATTAATAAACTTGTAACAATTGACGCAATGAATGATATTGAAAAAGTTTATGAATCTATTCTAGAGGCTTTAAAGTAATGATTAGTTTAAAGACTAAAGATGAATTAGAAAAATTAAGAGTAGCAGGTCATATTGTTGCTCTAACTCATCAGGAACTAAAGAAACATTTAGTTCCTGGTGTATCCACTTATGAATTAGACCAAATTGCTGATAAGTTTATTAGAAGCCAAAATGCTACACCTTCTTTTAAAGGTTTATATGGTTTTCCAGGAACAATTTGTATATCAATAAATAACGAATTAATTCATGGTATACCATCTAAAGATCGTATCCTAAAAGATGGCGATATTATTACTTTAGATATTGGAGCATGCTATAAAGGCTATCATGGTGATAGCGCTTGGACATACCCAGTTGGTAAAATTAGTGATGATGTTGCTTTATTATTAAAGGTTACAGAACAATCTTTATATGAAGGATTAAAGAAAGCAAAAGCTGGTAATAGACTTGGTGATGTTGGACATGCAATTCAAAGCTATGCAGAATCATTTGGATATTCCGTTGTAAGAGAATATACGGGGCATGGAGTTGGAAAAGCAGTTCATGAAGATCCTTTTGTTCCAAATTATGGATTAGAAGGACATGGTGTAAAATTACTAAGCAATATGGTTATAGCAATTGAACCAATGATTAATCAAGGAAGTAAAGAAGTATATACTTTAGATAATAATTGGACAGTTGTTACAAAGGACGGAAAAATGTGTGCTCACTATGAACATACAATCGCAATCACCGATGGTGAATGTGAGATATTTACAAAGCTATAAGGAGAAAAATTAATGGCAAAACAAGATGTTATAACAATCGATGGAACTGTCTTGGATTCTCTTCCAAATACTATGTTTAAGGTCCGTCTTGATAATGGTGTAGAGCTTATTGCCCACATTTCTGGTAAAATCCGTATGAATTACATTCGCATTTTACCAGGCGATAGAGTCTCTGTAGAAATTTCACCATATGATTTAACATGTGGGCGTATTACTTACCGTTTAAAAGATAACGGTATTCAAAAATAACTTTAAGGAGGAAATAATTTATGAAAGTTAGACCTTCAGTTAAACCAATTTGCGATAAGTGTAGAGTTATTCGTAGAAAAGGCCGTGTTATGGTTATCTGCGAAAACCCAAAACATAAGCAAAGACAAGGTTAGTAAGGAGGAAAAGGTATGGCACGTATTTCAGGTGTTGATATTCCAAATGACAAGCAAGTTAAATATTCTTTAACTTATATCTACGGTATTGGTGAACCAACTGCTAGTAAAGTTTTAGCTGCTTGTAAAATTGATGAACAAAAGAGAGTTAAAGATCTAAGTGAAGAAGAATTAACTAAGATCAGAAATGAAATCGCTAAATATAAAACAGAAGGCGATGCAAGAAGAGAAGTTGCTTTAAATATTAAGAGACTTCAAGAAATTGGCAGTTACAGAGGTAAAAGACATAAACAATCTTTACCATGTCGTGGTCAAAGAACTAAGACTAATGCAAGAACTTGCAAAGGTCCTAGAAAGACAATTGCTAATAAGAAAGTTGCTACTAAGTAGAAAGGAGAATAAATATGGCTACAACAGTTACTCGTAAAAAGAAAGCTAAAAAAGTTGTCGTTAAGGGAGTTGCACATATTCATTCAACTTTCAATAACACAATCGTAACTATCACAGATGAACAAGGTCATGCAGTTTGCTGGGCAAGTGCTGGTGGTCTTGGATTCAAAGGTAGTAAAAAATCAACTCCATTTGCTGCACAACAAGCAAGTGAAGCTGCTGCAAAAGCTGCTTTAGATTTCGGAATGAAGGTTGTTGACGTTAACGTCAAAGGACCAGGTCCTGGTAGAGAAGCAGCTGTTAGAAGTTTGCAAACTGCTGGATTAACAATTCAATCTATTGTTGATGTTACTCCAATTCCACATAATGGATGCCGTCCTCCAAAGAAACCAAGAGGATAATTCATTATTAATGTTTAAAAACAAATTTTCAAAATAGTAGGAGGCAAACTGAATGAAAAAATTTGAACAACCAAAATATAAAATTGTTGAATTAAAAGATGAAGAAAACTATGGTAAGTTCGTTATTGAACCTTTAGAAAGAGGTTTTGGAACCACTATTGGAAATGCTTTAAGAAGAGTATTATTATCATCTTTACCTGGCGCTTCCGTTTATTCTGTCGCTATTACTGGAGCTCGTCATGAGTTCTCAGCACTCGATGGAGTCGAAGAAGATATTACATCAATCATACTAAATCTTAAAGATTTAGTATTAACAATTGATGATGCAGAGAATGTTACTAAAGATTTACATATTGATGTTATTGGTCCTTGTGAAATCACAGGTGCTGACATTGAATGCCCTCTTGGTGTTGATGTTGTAAACAAAGATTTACATATTGCAACACTTGCTAAAGGTGGCAAATTCAATGCAACATTACATGCTAAAAATTCTAGAGGTTATGTAACTAGTGAAAACAACTCAGTATTAGAAGATACTGGTGAAGCTAGTGTTATTTATACTGATAGTAAATATTCTCCTGTTACAAAAGTTGCATATACAATTGACTCAACTCGTGTTGGCCAAGATGCATCTTATGATAAATTAACTGTTGAGATTTGGACTAATGGTGGTTTAAAACCTCAAGAAGCTATTGCTTTAGCAGCCCATATCTTAGTTGCTCACTTACAACCAATTGAAGCATTAGAAACTCAAGTAGTTGAAGTTGAAGTAATGAAAGAAACTGTTGAAGAAAATGTCAATGAATGGTTAAATAGACCAATTGAGGATTTAGCACTATCAGCTAGAGCTTATAACGGTTTAAAGAGAGCTAACTTTGCTTTAATCTCTGATATCTGTGCTGTTACAGAAGAAGATTTAAATAAAGTTAGAAATCTTGGAAAGAAATCCACTTTAGAAATTAAGAATGCTTTATTAGATAAGAAACTTAATTTCAAAAACTACGAATAAGGAGGAACTATAATGTCACGTAAAAATATGCATGGTAAAGTTGGCGTAAAATTTAAAGCACCATTTACTGCAAGTAAAGAAAAGAATATGATGCGTAACTTAACTAGCGAACTTATCAAATTTGGTGAAATCAAAGTTACTGAACATGTTGCACATGAATTAAAGAAAACTGCTGATCATATGATTACTTTAGCTAAAAAGAACACTTTAGCAGCTCGTAGACAAGCAGCTAGATATGTTCGTGATATCACAGTTGATAGCGAAGGCAAAGTTACAGCACTTCAAAAATTATTTAATGAATTAGGACCACGTTTTGCTAATAGAAATGGTGGTTACACTAGATCATTAAAGTTAGTTAACAGACAAGGAGATAATTCTCCAATGTGTCTAGTTAAATTTGTAGACTAATTATTTTAATAGGCAGGCAGTAATTCTGCCTGCCTTTATCTTTTTATAAAAATCATGAATAAACCAATTATCAAGATTTCTAATTTAGATTTTGGCTATACCAAAGATAAACCAATATTAAGTGATTTAAATCTAGAAATACAAAAAGGCAGTTATAATGTTATACTTGGCAAAAATGGATCAGGAAAGTCCACACTAGCTAAGCTTCTTTTAGGTCTAATTGAAAAAGATAAGGGAGACATTATTGTCGATGGTTTAGAGTTAAATGAGAAAAATGTATATGAGATTAGAAATAAAATTGGCATAGTTTTCCAAAATCCTGATAATCAATTTATTGGTGCAACAGTTGCAGATGATATAGCTTTTGGTTTAGAAAACCATCTTGTTGAAAGTGAAAAGATGCAAGCAATTATTGATGATTTTTCTAAAAAGGTAAATATGTATAAATATCTTGATCATGAACCAAGCCATTTAAGTGGTGGTCAAAAACAAAGAGTTGCAATTGCAGGCGTTTTAGCAATGAATCCAAAGATTATTATTTTTGATGAAGCAACTAGTATGCTTGATCCTCGCGGGAAAAAAGAAATTAATGAACTAATTTTAGAAACTAGAAAGTTAGTAAAAGATATTACAATATTATCTATTACTCATGATGTTGAAGAAGCTATGAATGCCGATAACATCATAATTATTAATGATGGAAAAGTAGTAGATATTGACAGTCCTATTAATATTTTTAAAGATTCAAAAAGAATGCAAGAACTTGATTTAGATGTTCCTTTTGAATTTAAATTAATAAACGGATTAAAAGATGCTGGGTTAAAAATTAAGTCTAATAATTTAGAACAATTGGGTGATGAATTATGTCGATAAAGTTTAACCACGTATTTTTTAAGTACTATCCAAATTCAAGTATGGAACATATCGCTTTAAACGATATTAATTTTGATATTAATGATCATTCTTATACTGCAATAATAGGACATACAGGAAGTGGAAAATCCACTCTAGTACAGCAAATTAATGCTTTGTTATTGCCAACTAGTGGTAATGTTTTAGTCAATGAATATAGTATTGATAATAAGTCTAAAATTGTTGGAATTAAGCAACTAAGAAAAGAAGTTGGAATGGTATTTCAATTTCCAGAATATCAATTATTTGAAGAAACATGCTTTAAAGATATTGCTTTTGGCCCAAAGAATTTTGGTTTTAAAGAAGAAGAATTAAAAGATAAAGCGATTGAATTATTAAAACTAGTAGGCTTAGATGAATCTTATCTAGAAAGATCTCCATTTGAACTATCTGGTGGTCAAAAAAGAAGAGTAGCAATAGCGGGAATTCTTTCTCTTGATCCTTCTATTTTAATACTAGATGAACCAACTGCTGGTTTAGATCCTAAAGGAGCAAAAGAGATGATGGATTTATTCGCTCGTTTATATAAAATGGGTAAAACTATTATTTTAGTAACTCATGATATGAATTATGTTTTAGAATATGCTACTAATGCCGTTGTATTAAAAGAAGGAAGAATTGTTGATATTGATACACCAATTCATTTGTTTAGTGATGCTAAAAAATGTATTGAAAACGATATTGATGTTCCATTATGCATTAAATATGCTTCTTTATTAAATTCAAAAGGATTAAAACTCGATATTAATACTATTAAAAATACAAACGATTTAATAGAACAAATCGTTAAGGAGAAAAAGTAATGAATAGCATTACATTAGGAAGATATGTTCCTGGCAACACATTACTTCATAAATTAGATCCAAGAACAAAGCTTTTTGGCTTATTTATTATTCTTATTTCAATATTCTTTGATATTGGTTGGTTTCAATATGCTTTTTTAACACTTTCTATAATCGGTCTATTAATAATTTCTAAAACCTCATTATTTTCAATATTTTCCTCATTAAAACATATGTGGATGATGATGCTAATTCTATTAATAATAAATTGTTTTGTATATAAAGAAGGAATAGCTATCTTTACTATCAAATCATTTACTTTATATTCTAGTGCTTTGATTAATACATTAGAGATATTTTTAAGATTATTTATGATGATTGCATTATCAACAATGTTAACCGCAACAACAAAGCCTTTAGAATTAACTTATGCTATCGAATGGTATTTCTCACCACTAAAGGTTATTAATTTCCCTGCTCATGAAATTGCAATGACTATTTCAATTGCTTTACGTTTTATTCCAACTTTATTAGATGAAACTTATAAAATAATGAAAGCCCAAGCAAGTAGAGGTGTAGATTTGCAAAATGGAACTTTGAAAGATAAAATTAATGGCGTTGTTTCTTTGATTATCCCTTTATTTGTCTCTAGTTTCCAAAGATCTGAAGAATTAGCTAATGCTATGGAAGCAAGAGGATATAATCCTAGTGGAAAAAGAACAAGATATAGACAACTAAAATTCCATTTAGTAGATTTATTCTCATTATTTGGATGTATGCTAATCGTATTTATTACAATATTTACAGTTTATAATGGCAGTTTATTTAACGGATTTTTAAGACCATGAGCAATATTAAATGTATAGTTTCATATAATGGAACTAATTTTAGTGGATGGCAAGTCCAAAATGATAAAAGAAGTGTAGAAGGTGAGATTGAACTTGCTTTATTTAAGATATGTAAAGAAGAAATATCTATTATTGGTTCAGGAAGAACAGATAAAGGTGTTCATTCATATGGTCAAACCTTTAACTTTAAATCAAATATAGAAATGAAAGAAGAACAATGGTTAAAAGCTTTAAATACCAATTTACCATATGATATTAGGATTACTAATGTTGAGTTTGTTGACGATAACTTTCATAGTCGTTTTAGTTGTAAAGGTAAAACATATCAATATATATTGAATCAAGGAGATTTTGATCCAATTTATAAAGATATCGTTTATCAATATGGAAAGAAACTCGATATTGATAAAATGATTCATGCTGCTAATATGTTTATAGGCAAACATGATTTCCAATATTTTTGTTCTAATTCTATTGATGAAGTTAAAGACTTTGTTAAAGAAATATATTCATTTAATATAAAAGAAGAAAATAACCTAATCTATTTTTCTGTCGCTGGTAGTGGATTTTTAAGATATCAAGTTAGAATGATGGTTGGAACATTAATTGAAATTGGTGCAAATAGAAAAGATGAAACTATAATTAGCGAAAGATTAGACAAAAAAGGAGCGACTACTACTTCATTTAACGCTCCTAGCAATGGTTTATATCTATTAAAAGTTGAATACTAGAATTTAAAGAAGTTTACAAATTTTGATACAAGATTAGTGATAGTTGCAGCAATTTTAGTTGCAATATTTGCTAATAAAACAGCAATTTTTTGGAAGAGTGATAATGATTCTTCCTTTTTATTATCAACAATATTTTCTATTCCATCCCCAATGACATTCATTGTGATGCCTAGATAAGATTCCTTACCATCTTTATAAGTTACTTTTAAGGAAACGTTATGCTCTCCAACTTCACTTTCGTGACCAGAATAGTTATCAACAATAAATGAAACATTTTGCATGTTATTTCCATCAATTGCGTCTGTTGAAATCAAGAAAGCAACTATTTCATCTCTAGTCATTGAATTATATTGATTAATATTTATAAAACTACTATCAACATAAAAGACTGGGAAGATATCATCGGTAATTTTTATTGTTACTGTAAAATCGTTTGATGTATTACCGCTTGAATCCGTTACAGTAAACACTATTTTATATTCACCTGCTTTATCACTATTTTTAGAGTAATTATCGCTTTTTACAGTTATGTTTTTGCTTAAATCTCCATCACAATTATCATTAGCAGTTAATGAATTCATAATGTTGGATAATTTTAATGTGCTAGAGCAAGATTTTACATAACTATTATTTCCATAAATCAAAGGTTTAGTATCGTCAATAACACTAACAGCGACATTTTTAAAAGTAGTGTTACCTGAACTATCAACACATTTATAGACTACATCATAAGTTCCGATTTTTCCGCTATTTAAAGTATATGAATCGCTATATAATTCAAAACCATCCTCTATATCCTCATCAGAATCATAATTATCTGAGACTGTAAATAAACTCATAATAGTAGTGGTATCGATATGTGTATTGGTAGTTGCTTGAATAGTTTCAGGACCACTAATTGTAGGAGCAACAATATCTTCAACACGTATTGTAATAGTTAATTCACTTGTGTTTTCCGCTTCATCACTTACTTCAAAAGTAACTGTATAATCGCCAAGAATAAGTGGATCTACTGATGAATAATTATCTTCTTTAATGGAAATCTTATCACTAATATCCCCATCAACATTATCAATTGCGGTTAATTTACTTTGAATTTCTTCAACAGTAATTGGATCATCATAATCAGTTAATAATAAGGTATTTAGTCCTGCAATTGTAGGAGATTCTTCATCTCCGCTACAAAATAAAGTAATCTTTGTTGCTTTAACTTTATATGCATTTGGAACAACAATCCCTTCAATATCATCATAATCTTCTAATAATCCGCTAACTGTATTATCAGATAATAAAGTTTCTTTGGTAAATAAACTAGTATTATAAGATAAGATTAGAAAGTTATAAGATAATCCATCGTTTCCATGAAGACCATAAGTTTCTGAAGAAAGAGTAAATGTTTGGTTAGTAGAATAGCCTTCAATCATCTTAGTAATACTTGTTTGGTCAGTTATTGTGAAAGTTGATGAATATGTATGATTTCCAAAAGATCCATCATAACTTCCATAATAATTAACTGTTGTTTTAGCATAAGCCTTATCTGTTTCTTGATCATAATATCCAAGATAAACAGTTAAAGGTAAGTCATAATTCTTTCCATAAAAAGTTACTTTATTTGGGACACTATCAGCAAATACTTGTCTATTTTTATTTCCTGATAAAAAAGAGAAAGCAAAAGCTCCAAGTCCTAAGATAGATAATACAAAAAGCAAAATCTTCTTTTTCATTTTATTTCCTCCTACTTAAATAAATAGAAAAAAACTTAAAATTCCTAAATAATATTAAAAATATTAAAAAATGTACCATTTTAGGTACATAAGTAACAGTTTGGCGGAGGAAAAGGGATTCGAACCCTCGCTAGCTTGCACTACTGCTGGTTTTCGAAACCAGTCCCTTCAACCACTTGGGTATTCCTCCGTTAATAATTATAATTTTTCTATGAAAATTATTCAATCTGTCACTTAATTATTTATAAACTAATATATTTAGTTTATAATTTACATATGACTTTAGAACAAATTCTATTTTTTATAGTATTATCAATCACAATTTTTGCAATTGTGACTTTTATCATATTTACCATCATTACAACTACTACTGATGAGAAGTTTTTAAACTCACCTATTTTTAAATTAAAAAATAACTATATTATTTCAATAAACTTTAAAGATAAACAAGTTGGAATATTTGATAAAGATAATTCTAGAACGTTTAAATTAACTTATCTAGATTTTATGAATTTAGTTGTTGAAAAAGACAAAAAGATCGTTGAAGAATGGTTTAATAATAATGCGAATAATTTAGAGAATGATGAATCATTACTTGCAAGTATTAAATATATTGAAAATGATAGATTGCTTGTTTTAAAACTTAATAAAATAGCCTATAAAGATGAAACACTATATGTTCTTGGTAATCAATTTGATGAAAAAACTAGAAAGAATATTGAAGATAGTAAAGAAACAAGTTTAGTTCCAGTTAATGAATTAAAAGAATATGTAAGTGAAAGAATTAAAGATAGTAAATTTAAGGGATATCAATTATTTGCACTTAATTTTAAGAATTATAAGAAAATATTAAATCGATATGGAAATGAGATTGCTAATCAATATGTTCTTCAATTAGCCACAACTATTAAAGAAGAATTAGGAAAAGATTGTTTGCTCTATTCTAATATTGAAGATCAATTCATTTTATATACCGAAACTAATAGAACTAGAATTAAACAAATGAATTATGCAAAAAAGTTGCATGATATATTGGAAGGATTCTTATATGTTGATATTTATCGATTTGAGATTGAACCAATTATTGGTGTATCTTCTTATAAAACATATTCTACTAGTCTAGATGGAGTATTAAACGAAGCTATTATGAGTTCAAGATATGAGAAGGTTAAGATATTTAAGATTTATGATAGATTAGTATATGAAGGTATCAAGATTAGAAATATTCGTTTTAATGAATATAAAAGAATTAGAGACAATTTTGATAAGTATGTTTCTTTCTACCCGATTCATAGTTTAATTACATCAGAAACAATTGGTAACTTACCAAGTGTTAATATTAAAGATAGCAAATACTTTGATTCATTAAAGAAAATGCATGAAGAAGCTATTGAAAGAGATGATGTTAGAACTTTCCAAAATAAATTATTAGTTACCCAAATTAATAAATACTTAAGTTTAAAAAATCATAGTGAGCCATTATACATATATCTATCAAAAGATATGCTTAGAAGTTTAATTAAAAATTATCGAATTGAGCCGTCATATAAAGATTTAAAGGTAGTTGGAATTATGATGGATTATAACGAATTATTAAATGATTCTGGTGATCTTGAAAACTTAATTAAAGAAGGTAAAAACATAGGTATAGTATTTGGACTAAGCGCTACTGAAACATTAACTGTTAATAGTACTAAATTACTTCGTTATATGAATTGGTTAGTCTTACCGAATGCAATTAGTAAAAATATTAGTAACGATGAAAATAAAAAGAATATCCTAAGACAAATATTATTCTTTGTTAACAGATATAACTTAAGAATATTTGCCCACAGTATTGATAGCTATAAAGATGCTGCAATACTTAAGGATTTTGGAGTAAACTTTATGGAAGGAAGTTTACTTGATGATCGTGATAATTTGGATTATAGTTCAATTAGAAAAGTAGCCAAATTAATGGATAAAGAAGAAGGAGAATAGAAAATATGATTGAAAAGAAAAATGATGCCATTACAAGTCGTGATAATGACTTTGCTCAATGGTATACTGATGTTGTTAAAAAAGCTGAATTAATTGATTATAGCGATGTTAAAGGTTTTATGGTTTATAGACCTTATGGATATGCTATATGGGAAAATATTCAAAGTTGGTTAGATAAAAGATTTAAAGAAGAAGGACATGAAAATGTATATATGCCAATGCTAATCCCATCTTCTTTATTTCAAAAAGAAAAAGATCACGTTGAAGGATTTGCACCAGAATGTGCAATTGTTACAATGGGTGGAAGTGAAAAATTAGAAGATCCATTAATTATTCGTCCAACTAGTGAAACGTTATTTTGCCAACATTTCTCTAAAATAGTTAAATCTTATCGTGATTTACCAAAACTATATAATCAATGGTGTAGTGTTGTTAGATGGGAGAAAACTACTCGTCCTTTCTTAAGAGGAAAAGAATTCTTATGGCAAGAAGGACATACTTTACACGAAACAGAACAAGAAGCTCGCCAAGAAGCTTTACATATGCTTGATTTATATGTCAAACTTGGCAAAGAATTATTAGCAGTTCCATTTATCTGTGGTCAAAAAACAGAAAAAGAAAAATTTGCCGGAGCAGTTAATACATATTCTATTGAAGCATTAATGCATGATGGCAAAGCATTACAAGCTGGAACTACTCATTATTTTGGTCAAGGATTTGCAGAAGCTTTTGATATTAAATATCAAGATAGAGAAGGAAACTTACAATTCCCTCATCAAACAAGTTGGGGAGTATCAACTAGATTAATTGGATCAATTATTATGGTACACGGAGATGATGATGGATTAGTAATGCCTCCATATGTCGCTCCAACTCAAGTAGTTATAATTCCTATTCAAATGAATAAGGAAGGAGTTACTAAAGCCTGTAAAGATGTATATAGCAAATTAAAAGAAGCTAATATTAGAGTAAAACTTGATGATAGCGACAAAACACCTGGTTGGAAATTTAGTGAATATGAGATGAAAGGAATTCCAATTAGAATTGAACTAGGACCTCGTGATTTAGAACAAAATCAATGTGTTGTATGTTTTAGACACACTAGAGAAAAGATTGTTGTTAAACTAGATGAATTAGTTAATAAGATGCCAGAATTCTTTGAAAAGATGCATAATGAAATGTATGAAAATGCAGTTAAATCACAAAAAGCAATGACTGTTGATTGTGATAACTATGAAGAATTCAAAGCAATTATGGCTAAACCAGTAAGTGGTTATGTAAGAATGATGTGGTGTGGATGCAAAGAATGTGAAGAAAAGATTAAAGCTGATACCGCAGCTACTAGTAGAAATATTCCATTCCACCAAGAAAATCTTTCTGAAACATGTCCAGTTTGTGGCAAAAAAGCTACTAAACTTGTTGTTTGGGCTAAAGCATATTAAAAATTATTTAGGAATTTGCATATTTTTTGAGTATATATAAGTAGAGGGCAAAAAATATGCAAATGAAAACTTTAGAAGAAAAAGAAGTTAGTAAGATATTAAAAGATTATCGTATTGCCAAAAAGATTATTGAACTATATGAGGATGGAGAAAGTGCAATTGTTGAAAAATTAACAACTACTAATCTTTCTAAACTATATGGTGATATTGCATTAATTGATATAATTATTGATTCATTAGATGATGAGATCAAAGAGTTTATCATAAAACAATATCTAACAAAGAAGAATGATAAATGGTGGTTAGAATTTTATTCTAAATCCACCTATTATCGTCATAAGAAAAATGCTGTATTATCTTTTTTAGAGCAATATAATGCGCAAATATCTAATATCTATTTGCATTAACTTGCTTATTTAGATAAAATTAATAAGGAAAAGAAGGTATTATTATGAAACATTTTGAAGAATTTAAAAAACTTATTTCTAAGATTGTTAAAGATAAAGAAATTAAACCAGAAACTGAATTAAAAAGTTTAGGTATTGATTCACTTGATTTAGTTGAAATTATTATGGATGCTGAAGAACAATATGGCATCGAATTCACTAATGATGAGTTATCTAGTTTTGCTACAGTAGCCGATGTAGTAAAAGCTATTGATTCTAAGTTATAATTTTATTTAGCCGGTTTATCCGGCTTTATTTTTGATTATGGGACTAATTGATGTTAACAATGTTACTAAGAAATTTAATGATGAGGTATTATTCTCATCTATTTCTTTTACTTTAAATAAAGAATCTAAATTAGCATTAATTGGGAAAAATGGAGCAGGTAAAACAACTCTTGTAAAAATGATTCTTGGAATAGAAGATTATCAAGAAGGTTCTATTAATATTTTAAAGCATGTTCATATTGGATATTTATCGCAAATGATTATTCATGATTTAAATAATACTTTATATGAAGAGATGCTATTATCATTTAGTGAAGTTATTGAACTTTCAAATAGAATTAAAGACCTTTCCATTAAATTAGAAGAGGATCCTTCTAATCAAAAATTAATTGAAGAATATGGTCTTTTACAAACTAAATTTGAAGCATTAGATGGATATGATTATCAATATAAAATTGATATGATTCTATCTAAATTTGGTTTTAATAAAGAAGATTATAATCGTAAGATTAGTAGTTTTAGTGGTGGAGAGAAAAATAAAGTCGCTTTCTCAAGATTATTACTTGATCATCCAGAAGTATTAATTCTAGATGAACCTACCAATCATTTAGATATGGATACTATTAAATGGCTAGAAGAATATTTAAGATGCTATGAAGGAGCATTAATTGTAATTAGCCATGATAGATATTTTATTGATAATGTCTGTAATTGTGTTTTTGAGATAAGTCAAAATAAAGGAGAATATTATCAAGGAAATTATACTTATTATCTAGAAGAGAAAGTTATTAGATATGAGCAAAGATTAAAACAATATAACTTGCAAGAAAAAGAGATTAAACATTTAAAAGATTTAATTTTAAGATTTAAACCAAAACCTACTAAAACAAGTTTTGCAAAAGATAGGGAGAAAAAACTAGCTAAGATATTAAAAGATAAGATTAATAAACCAACTATTGAAAATAATAAACTACATATAACTTTTAAAGATGAATCTGATATCTCATATAAACAATTATTGCTCAAAGATTTAGTAGTTGGATATGATAAAGGATTAAATGAACCATTTAGTATTGAAATTAAAAACGGTAATAAAATAGCCATAATTGGTGATAATGGGATAGGTAAAACAACTTTACTTAAAACTATATATGAAAAATTAAAACCAATATCAGGAACAATTACTAAATATCGTGAATTAAATTTTGGTTATATTGATCAAAATGTTATTGAGATTAGTTCTAGTTTATCACTATTTGATTATATTAGAAGTTTATATCCATATATGGATAACTATCAAATAAGAAGCCATTTAGGAAGCTTTCTTTTTAGTGATGAAGATGTATTTAAAAGTGTGGATAGTTTAAGTGGTGGGGAAAAAGTTCGTCTTGTTTTTGCTACTCTTCTTCTCTCAAATTATAATGTCTTATTATTAGATGAACCAACCAACCATTTAGATATTGAGACAAGAAAGATACTAGAATCTGCTTTAAATGAGTTTAAAGGAACTATTATCTTTGTTAGCCATGATAGATATTTTATTAGTGAAGTTGCAGATACTATTATCCATATCACAAAATCAAATACCAATGTATTTAAAGGAAGTTTTGAAGAATACCAATTATTATTAGATAGTATCGAAGATATTAAAAATAATAAGATTAAAATAGAAGAAGAAAAGAATGATAAAGAAAAGAGTGTTAAAGTTAAAACTCATAAAGTTAATAAAGATAAATTAGAAGAAAAGATTAAGAAATTAGAAGAAGAAATTGAACTAAATAAATCATTTTTCGAGGAAGAAGAATATTATACTGATCAAAATAAAATCAAGGAACTAGAAGACTATATTGATGACTTATACGCTTCCTTACATGAACTAGAAAAACAATATCTTGAAATACTTGAAAACGAATAATTGAATATGTACTTATATTTTGCTAAAATATAAGTCGCTAGGAGTGTAGTACAATGGTAGTACAGTGGTCTCCAAAACCATTGACGTGGGTTCAATTCCTACCACTCCTGCCAAATAGATATAAAAGACTCGCACATATTGTCCGAGTCTTTTTAATATATAAATACGTTAAAACAATATTCATAACAATAAATAATTATTTATTGTATAATTAAGTAGGTGATATAAATGAAAAAGATATTTAGAACATTATTATTAATATTAGGTTTAATAACATTATGTGGATGTGGAAGTAGTAAAGAAAGTGATTATGCAACAAATGGATCATATCAAAGCGATACGGGTGTTGTTATTGATTCTCCATTAAAACTATCTTATAAAGCATCTTATTTTTTCTATACTAATGATATTAAGAAAGATAGCAATGAAGTTACTAATAAGATAAGAGAATTAAATGGATATTATACTAGTGTAGAAACTTCTAGTTATAATACTCAATATGTTTATAAAGTTCCAACATCTAATTTAGATACTTTCTTAAACTATATGGATAGTAAAGAGGGATGTAGTAATAAAAGAGTTAGTGTTAGCGATGTAACAAGTCAATATGCATATACTCAAGCTAAAATTGACGCTTTAACAGATACCAAAGAAGCATATGAAGCTTTACTTGAAACAAGTGGAATAACTGTAACTGAAATTGCAGAAATTCAAGAAAAACTAACTGATGTTATTTCAGAACTAAATTCTATTAATCAAACTAAAGCTTATTATGATTCAATAATTGATTATTCTGAAGTTACAATTAATTTCTATTTAGAAAGTGAATATGAAGAAAAAAGCTTTATTGCTGAGTACTTAGAAAATATAGGAGAATTCTTTGTAGGACTAGGAATTGCGATATTATATATTATCCCAATTGGTGGAAGTATTGGTGCTATCGCATTTGGTGTTACTAAGCTTGTTAAATACATTGATAAGAAATATAAACAAAAGAATTCAAAATAAACGAAAAATAGATTAGAACAATGTTCTAATCTTTTTTATTTTGTAGTATTATTAAAGTTAAATATAGGGGGTATTAAAAATGAAAAATTTATTAGAATTAAATGAAGTTACTAAATTCTATCCTTCCTTTAAATTAGATCACGTATCTTTTGATGTGCCAAATGGAACTATTGTAGGATTTATTGGTAGAAATGGTGCTGGTAAGACTACTACATTAAAAGGGATTATGAATTTAATTCATTTCGATTACGGAACAGTAACTTGTTTTGAAAAAGACATGAAAGAACATGAACTTGATATTAAACAAGATATTGGTTTCTCATTATCAGAATTAAATTATTATCCAAATAGAACAATTGCTCAAATTGCTGATGTTACTAGCAAATTCTATAAAGAGTTTGATATGAGTAAATTTAATAGATTATGTGAGATGTTTAATTTAGATAAGAATAAGAAATTAGAAGAATTAAGCAGCGGTATGAAAGTTAAATATTCATTAGCTATTGCATTATCTCATAATGCTAAATTATTAATCTTAGATGAACCAACTAGTGGATTAGATCCAGTTAGTAGAAATGAGATATTAGATATTTTTGAATCTATTGTTAAAAAAGAAGATCGTGCTATTTTGTTCTCAACTCATATTACAAGTGATTTAGATAAAGTAGCAACTCATATTGTATATATCCAAAAAGGAAAGATTGTATACAAAGGAACTAAGAAAGATTTCATTAATGAATATACTTTAATAAAAGGTAATAAAGATGAGATTAATACTAATAAATCATATTTACTTGGTTATAAGATACATGGTAATGAATATGATGGTTTAGTATTAACAAGTAATATTAGTAAAGTTAAATATACTAGTAAGAAAGAACCAGACTTAGAAGAAATAATGGTTAATTTAGAAAGGGGAGTTGAAGATGAAGAATTTGATCTATAAAGAACTTAAACTTGCTGTTCATCCAATTTGCTACTTACTAATAATGTGTTTCCCTTTAATGGTTTTAATTCCAAGCTATCCATTAGTAGCATCTTTTATCTATTGTGCTTCATGCTATCCAATATTATTTTTAGGCGCTAATAAAGGACAACAAAGCAATGATTTATTATATACCGCTTTACTTCCTGTCCGTAAAAAAGATATTGTTAAAGCGCGTATTTATACCTGCGCTATATTGCTAGCTATTGCCACATTAATAACTATTATATTATTGCCTTTCTGCTCAATGACTCATGAAGCATTAAAAGCTACTGTAGAAGAACAAGGTAGTAGTGCTGACGTTGGATTAGAAGCTGGGGAATTTGGATCTATCATGGGCTTTGTATTATTCTCATTTGTGGTCTATGATGCAATATTCTTCTTATGCTATTATAAAAACGGTAAAAGAATTGCTTTACCTACATTTGTTGGAATATTAGCTTTCACTATATTATCAATTACTCCAACAACTGTTCTTCCTTCCTCTATACCTGGTTATGAAGAATTATTCCATAATCCACTTGTTCAAGTGTGCATGGTTATTGGTGGACTAATGATATATGTCTTTGGACATTATCTAATATATAAGAAAGCATCTGATTTCTTAGAGAAAGTTGATTTAAATTAATAGAGTAGACCTAGTCTACTCTTTTATTTAACTCTTATGATTAAAGTGTATAAATGATATAATTAATATATGAATGAGTTTAATATAAACGAAGCTATCGAACTTTTAAAACAAGGATATATTGTTTATAGTTTTGATAAACTAGGCAAACTAATAGTTAATATACAAGATGATTTAATTCTTATTAAGGATAGTAATTTAACATGTAAAATGGATATTAATTCATTTATTAATTTGTATAAATCGAATAAATTCTATATTAATGATACCGATGATAATAACATAGATTTATTAAAAGATAACGAATACTATAATTTCAAACACAAATAAGTTAGAAATTAAACTAAAATTAAAGTATAATATATATGTATGAGTAAGATTAAAAAAGGTGACTATTTATATCATAAAAGAGAAGGAATTATGCTTGTTGAAGACATTACCAGCGAAACATTTGGTGATGAAGTAAAGAAATTCCTTGTTTTAAGATTACCTTATAGTTTTGAATCTATCACAATGATGGTTCCTCTTGATCAACAAGATTTATTTAGAGAACCTAGAACTCCTAAAGAAATGGATAAAGTAATTCCATCCTTTAAGTCTTATGAGAACTTATGGATAATAGATAATAAAACCAGAAAAGAATCTTTTAATACAATTATTGATAGTGATGATACATATAAAATTCATTGTATTGCTAAAACAATACAAGAAAAAAGAAATGAATTATCTTTACTTAAAAAACCTCTTCCATTACAAGATGTTAAGATTTTAGATTTATGTTTAAAACTAATCAAAGAAGAGATTGCCTTTGCATATAAATTAGATATTAATTCAGTAGAAGATTTTATTAATACTAAACTTGGATTTTAGTTTCTAAAATTCTTTACTTTTCCCTATATAGTTAGTAAAATATATAGGCGATATGGCGATAGTGGCGAAATGGTTAACGCACCTGACTGTGGATCAGGCACTCGTGAGTTCGATCCTCACCTGTCGCCCCATTATAAAAAGAAAGCTTGATAATAATCAAGCTTTTATTTTATAAATCACATAATATCTAATATAGTGCTTTTAATTTAAGTTATTTAAATTAAAATAAATATGTCTAGATAACAGAGGTCGATTTATTATGAAAAATGAAAGTTTAGCAATTAAAAAACATCGTGAATGGAAAGGAAAATATGATATTCACGTTAAAGCAAGTGTAGAGACTAAAGAAGATTTAGCTCTTGCTTATACCCCAGGAGTAGCTGATGCTTGTATGGCTATTCATAACAACATTGAAGAATCCTTTAATTTAACAGGGAGAGGCAATCAAGTTGCAGTCGTTACAGATGGTACAGCAGTACTTGGTTTAGGAGATATTGGACCAGAAGCTGGAATGCCAGTTATGGAAGGAAAAGCGGCATTATTTAAAACTTATGGTAATATTGATGCCTTCCCTTTATGCTTAAAAACTAAAGATACCGAAGAGATAATTAGAACAGTTAAATTATTAGAAGGTAACTTTGCTGGAATTAACTTAGAAGATATAAGTGCACCAAGATGTTTTGAAGTTGAATCAAGGCTTAGAAAAGAATTAAATATCCCAGTTTTCCATGATGATCAACATGGTACTGCTATTGTATTGGGAGGTGCTTTATTAAATGCTTTAAAGATTGTTAATAAAGATATACATAATATAAAAGTTGTTGTTAATGGAGCTGGTGCTGCTGGAACAGCAATTGGTAAATATGTTATGAGTCTTGGAGTTAATGATGTAATTATGTGTGATAGAGATGGAATTATTGATCGTAATCATAATTATCCAAATCCTCACCATAATGAACTAGCTAAAATTACTAATAAAGAAAATAAAAGCGGTCTATTAAAGGATGCTTTAGTAGGAGCGGATGTATTTATTGGAGTAAGTGTTGGTAATATTGTTAATAAAGAAATGATTAAATCAATGAATCATAATTCAATAGTATTTCCACTTGCTAATCCTATTCCAGAAATTAGTTATGCTGATGCAAAAGAAGCTGGAGCTAGAATCGTTGGAACTGGATCTAGTAAAAATCCAAATCAAGTAAATAATGCTTTAGTATTTCCGGGCTTATTTAGAGGAGCTTTAGATGCAAAAGCAACTGATATAACTGATGAAATGAAAAGAGCTGTATCATATGCTATTGCAGAATCAGTTCCTAGTGATAAGTTAAACGAAGAATATATCTTACCAGATGTTATTAATAAAGAAGTTCATAAAAATATTGCTAAGAAAGTTAAGGAAACTTGGCTTAATAATATTAAATAGATAAAGAAAAATTATAAAAATAGAGACCAAGTCTCTATTTTTGTTTCTTAATATATTCAACAATTTCATTTATATCATTAATATCGCTGCTGCATCCACTGCTAATACTAATATAATCCAAATCGTTAATTTCAAAGTTTATATCATTAATACTATTAATCATATAAACCTTTTTATTTGGATATAACCTTTTAGCTTGGTTATATAATTCAATGGTATTTGAACTTGTTTTAGATCCAATTATAAGAATAATTGTGGTTGATTTATTTATCTTTTTTAAATTTTCTAATCTTTGTTTAATTAATCCACAACTAGTATCTAATATATTTAGTTTTTTAATATTTTTCGATAAATCATTATGAGCTTTAATTATATCTATTTCTTTTAAACTAGTTTGATTAATAACAATATATTCTTTATTTAAATCTAATTTAGAATAGTCTATTTTATTAGTAATATCATATAAATATACATTTGAATATGAAAGAGCAGTTAAGGTTTCTTCATGATTTTCTTTTCCAATAAATATAAGTGGGATAGAAGAATGGTAATAAGATATTAAAGTGTTATTTCTTTCTATATTAAAACATGTTGCATCATAATAATTAATTAGTTTATTTCTTAATATTTCTTCAGCTATTTTACTATGTCCATGAGCACTAAATATAACTACGCTATTACTATCTAACCTTTCTAATTCTTTAATATCATATTTTAAAGATTTAATATTATTATCATTTAAATATTTAACTAGATTTTCATTGTGTGCTAAAGAACCAAAAATATATATATTTTTGTCTTTTTCTATTTCTTTTACTTGGTTAACTAAATCAATAGCTTTTTTAACACCATTACAATAACCAATTGGCTTAAGTAGTTCTATTTCCATAGTATTTCTATTTTAACATTTATTATGCTATAATTTAACCTGAGGTTTTAATTATGGAAAGAAAAATAGGTATTGCTGCTGATTGTAGTAGTGGAGTTGCTTATGCTCCTTTTAAGAATAGTGTTGAAATAATGAAAACTACTATTCATTTTGGAGAAGAAGAATTATTAGATGGAGTAGATATTACTGCTGATCAATTTTATGAAAAACTAAAAAACAGTGATGTCGTTCCTTCAACAAGTGCACCTACATATCAAGTAATAGGGGAAGTTATTGAAAGTTTTAAGGCTAAAGGATATAAAGATTGTATTTTATTTACTATATCAACTGGTTTATCAACATATGGTACTAATCTAGAACAATTAAAAGATGAATTATATGAAGGAATTAATGTTCATGTAGTTGATTCTAAAACAGCTTGCATTATGGAAGGATATCAAGCATATTATGCTGAAAAACTAGACGAATTAGGATATAGTGTTAAAGATATCTTAGAAGAAGTTAAAAAGATTCAAATGGCAACAAATGCTTACTTTGTAGTAGATGATTTAAAATATCTTGTTAAAAACGGTCGTTTAAGTAGCGCAGCTGGATTAATTGGAAGTTTAGTTCAAATTAAACCATTATTAAATCTTGGAAATGAAGATAAGATTATCACTTTTGATAAAGTAAGAACTAAGAAAGCTGCTATTATTAAAGCAATCGATTTAATTAAACAAGAAGCAATTAACGCTAAAAAGGTTATATATGTTGTCTTACACACTGGTTTAAAAGAAGAAGCTGAAGAATATGCTAAACAATTAGAATGTGAAGTAAGTAATGCTCTAAGAGTAGAAGTAACCACCATAACTCCAACTGTAGGAGCTCATATTGGTAATGGTATTATTGGTTTTGCTCGTATTATCTTAGATGATTTAAAAGAAGGTTCTTCTCTTTAATTGTTAAATATATAAGTATTAAAAAAGTCTCTATTATAGAGACTTTTTATTTGTTTATGGTGGCCCAGGCCGGGAGCGCGCCGGCGACACTCAGATTTTCAGTCTGATGCTCTACTGACTGAGCTACCGGGCCAAGAACAATAAACAATAAGAATGGCGGTCCCGACGAGGCTCGAACTCGCGATCTCCTCCGTGACAGGGAGGCATGTTAGCCACTACACCACAAGACCGTTTTTGGTTGCGGAGGTAGGACTCGGACCTACGACCTCCAGGTTATGGGCCTGACGAGCTGCCAACTGCTCTACTCCGCGATATAGAAATAAAAATGCGCCTTAATAAAATAATGGCGGAGGCGGAGGGATTCGAACTCTCGCTAGCGTCGCCACTACTGCCGGTTTTCAAGACCAGTCCCTTCAGCCACTTGGGTACGCCTCCGTAATTATATAGGGTTGGTGGACCCTGAAGGACTCGAACCTTCAACCGACCGGTTATGAGCCGGGAGCTCTGACCATTGCGCTAAGGGTCCAAGTAAATGGTGGCGGCAATGAGATTCGAACTCATGACCGTTCGGGTATGAACCGAGTGCTCTAGCCAACTGAGCTACACCGCCAATTAATACTTAATAATTTTTATGGTGGAGCTGACGAGGATCGAACTCGCTACCTCCTGAATGCAAATCAGGCGCTCTCCCAGGTGAGCTACAGCCCCATAAAAAGTGGTCGGGATGACAGGATTTGAACCTGCGACACCCTGGTCCCAAACCAGGTGCACTACCAAGCTGTGCAACATCCCGATATTAAACTTGGCGCGCCCAGCAGGAGTCGAACCCGCAACCTTTGGATTCGTAGTCCAACACTCTATCCAGTTGAGCTATAGGCGCTTGCTCAACTATTTTACCAAACTATTGAATATTATTCAATAATTTTAAATGGTAATTGGAGGTTCCTGCCGGGGTCGAACCGGCGCTCACTGAGTTGCAGTCAATTGCCTTACCACTTGGCTAAGGAACCAGCCTTTATATAATACCAAATTTAAATAAATTATTCAATTATTACTTGGCCATATTATTTTAATACATAAGTAGCAAGAATGCTATTGTTTAATTGATTTTTTAATTCTTTATAATAAAATTATAAAGAGGTATTTTACTATGGAAGAGAAATTAACAGATCAAGAACTCGCTAGAAGAGTTAAAATGGATAAGATTAAGGAACTAGGAATAGATCCTTTTGGCCATGCTTATGAACAAAAAGATTGGTCAATGGATATTAGAAATAAAGTTGCTAATAAGACTCATGAAGAAGTTGAAGCAATGGATATGAATGTCAGTGTTGCTGGAAGAATCATGTTTATTAGAAAAATGGGAAAAGCTAGTTTCTTTAGTATTCAAGATAAACAAGGAAAGATTCAAATCTATATCTCAGTAAATGATATTGGAGAAGATTCTTATAATTTATTTAAGAGCGCTGATGTTGGAGATATTGTTGGAGTTAAAGGAAAAGTTATGTTAACTCAAACATTAGAACCAACTATTAAATGTTTAGAATATACTCATTTATCAAAAGCATTAAGACCTTTACCAGAGAAATTCCATGGATTAACTGATAAAGAAGAAAGATATAGAAGAAGATATGTTGACTTAATCATGAATGAAGAAGCTAAAAGAGTTGCTATTCTAAGACCTAGAATTATTAGAGAAATGCAAAGATATTTTGATTCTTTAGGTTTTATGGAAGTAGAAACTCCAGTTCTTCAATCAATTCAAGGCGGAGCAACTGCTAAACCATTTATTACCCATCATAATGCATTAGATAAAGATTTCTATTTAAGAATAGCTACTGAATTGCCATTAAAAAGATTAATAGTTGGTGGAATGGAAAGAGTATATGAATTTGGTAGATTATTTAGAAATGAAGGAATGGATTTAACTCATAATCCAGAATTTACTACTGTTGAATTATATGAAGCTTATGGTGATTTAAATTCGATGATGAGAATCACTGAAGGAGTTATTAAAGATTTAGCTGAAAAAGTCATTGGAAAAGATAAATTTAAGAATATCTTTGATGTAGAAGGCGAAGAAATTGATCTAACTAAGCCATTTAATAAGATTTCAATGACAGATGCAATTAAAAAGGAAACCGGAATTGATTTTAAAGCTAATAATTATTCTTTAGAAGAAGCAACTAAATTGGCAAAAGAACATGATATAACTGTTGAAAAACATTTTACTGTTGGTCATATCATTAATGCTTTCTTTGAAAAATATTGTGAAGAAAAATTAATTCAACCAACTTTCTTAACTTCTCATCCAATTGAGATTAGTCCATTAACTAAAAAAGATGAAAACGATCCTAGATTTGTCCAAAGATTCGAATTATTTATTGGAGGACACGAATTTGCTAATGCTTATACCGAATTAAATGATCCTATCGATCAAAAGCAAAGATTCTTAGATCAATTAAAAGAAAGAGAATCTGGAAATGATGAAGCTAACCAATTAGATAGTGATTTTGTTGAAGCATTAGAATATGGAATGCCTCCAACTGGTGGAGTTGGAATTGGAATTGATAGACTTGTTATGTTATTAACTGAACAAGTATCTATAAGAGAAGTAATTCTTTTCCCACATATGAAAGATAGATAATTGTGGTTAATATTTATATTTATTCTAATCTAATTAGTAATGAAGATATCATTAATGATATCTTAAAACAGTTTGATAATAATGTTTCTTTAGAACATGATAAAAACGGCAAACCATATCTACTCAATTCTAATATGTTTATTAGTTTTAGCGATAGTGATGATTATAAAGTTGTTGGAATAAGTGATATTGATATTGGAATCGATATTGAACACATTAAAGAACATAACTATCAAAGAGTTGTTAATAAAATGTTTAGTAAAGAAAAAACATTAATTAATAATTTAGATGATTTTATTAATTATTGGACTAAAAAAGAAGCGATATCCAAATTAGAAGGTCTTGGTTTAAAACTAAACTTTAATAAAATAGATTTATCCAAGTATCAAATAATTACTAATAAAATTAATGATTATTATCTATCAATTGCGTCAAATACTAAGACAACTTATCAAATAATATATAAATAAAAGGGTATTTAATACCCTTTTATTGTGTTTTATGAGTTATATAGTTAAAATAATAGGGATGGAAAGATTACAAAAGATTATTGCACAATCAGGTCTTTGTTCTAGAAGAAAAGCCGAAGAATTAATTCTAGATAATAAAGTTATGGTGAATGGGAAAATTATTAATATACTTGGCAGTCAAGCAAGTTTTGATGATGAAATAATAGTTGATGGTAAAAAACTTAATCTTGAAAAGAAAGTTTATTATATCTTAAACAAACCATCAAATTATATAACCACTACTAGCGATACCCATAATAGAAAAACCGTTATGGAACTAGTTAGCGGTATTAAAGAAAGAATCTACCCTGTTGGTAGATTAGATATTGATACAACAGGTTTACTTATTTTAACTAACGATGGAGAGCTTGATAATCATTTAATCCATCCCCGTTATGAAATTGTTAAAGAATATATTGCTTTATGTAAACCATCCATTAAAAAAGAAGATTTGAAGAAATTAGAAGAAGGAATAATCTTAGAAGATGGATTTGTTAAAGCAAACGAAGTTAAGATATTAAGGACTGATTCTTCTAATACTCTAATCTCACTTAAAATAAGTGTTGGTAAGAAACATATTGTTAAAAGAATGGTAGAGTATTTAGACAGTAAAGTTATTCAACTTCAAAGGGTAGCAATAGACTTTCTAACTCTTGGAGATTTAGAAGTTGGTAAATATCGTAAACTAACGGATGAAGAAGTAGAAAAATTAAAGAAATTATAAGGAGAATAAATATGAAATTAATAGTAGGAATTGGCAATCCTGGATTAGAATATCAATTAACTCGTCATAATGTAGGCTTTATGGTAATTGATCATTTAGCTATTAAACTTGGTTATAAACTAGATAATTTTAAGGATGGTTATTTTGGTGGTTATATTAAAACTAAGATTAATAATGAAGATGTTATATTATTTAAACCATATACATATATGAATGATAGCGGAAGAGGTGTTATCGCTATTGTTAACTTCTTTAAAATTAATCTTGATGATATTGTAGTAATTCATGATGATTTAGATTTAGAAACTGGATATCTAAGAATTAGAAAAAACGGAGGAAGTGGGGGACATAATGGAATAAAATCCATTATATCTAATCTAAACAGCGAAGAATTTAAAAGAATTAGAATTGGTATTGCTAAAGATAAAAATATCGATGTAGTTAATTATGTTTTAGGCAAATTTACTAAAGAAGAACAAACTTTAATTAAACCTACTTTAGATCTTGCAAGCAACGCTATTATTGATATGACAACTAATACATTTGATAATGTAATGAATAAATATAATAAAAGATAATGGATAAACTATTAAAATTATTAGAAAAAGATGAAGCAGTTACTAAACTAAATCTTAATAATAGTACTGTTATATCGTTAGATAATTCTATTGAAGCTTTATTGATCGCTTCATCTTTTTATAATAATCCTAAAAAACTTGTTATTGTGGTTAATAGTTTATATAACGCAACTAGATTATATGATCGTTTAAATGATTTATTAGATTATGAGAATATATATCTATTCCCAAGTGATGAATCTTTCTTATTAGAATCGCTTGCTAGCAATAAAGAATATATTTATCAAAGAATTAATGTATTAAATAAGATATCTAATCTTAACAATTATATTCTAATACTTCATACAGCAAGTTTAGTTAGATATTTACCATCTAAAGAATTATTCAATAAGAATAGAATAAGTCTTAAGATAGGCGATATTATTAAACCTACTGATTTAGTTAAATTATTAATCGATAATGGATATGAATACTATTCTCATATCTCTTCTCCTTTACAATATTCTATAAGAGGGGGAGTTATTGATATATATTCAATCAATAATGATAATCCAATTAGAATAGAATTTTTTGATGATGAAATTGAATCAATTCGTTATTTTGATATTGATAGTCAATTAACCATCTCAAAAACAAATAGCGTTGATATTATTAGTGCGAGTGATTTAATAATTGATTCAAGTAATATTGATAAATTAATAGATAAATTAAATAGTAAGAAAAATGGAACTTTAATTGATAGTGAGATAGATTATGAGATTAGTTTATTAAATACATCTCTTCCTTACTATTTAATTTATAAATATTATAAGGATTTAAATCCAGATTATAGTTCAATATTAGATTATATAAAGGATTCAAAAATAATCTTAATCGATAAAGATGGTATTATTGATAATTTTGATTTAATAAGTAGCGATAATAAAGATAAAGAATCTTTATATTTTAATATCTTGGATATTATTCGTAACTTTAAAGATATAAGTTATATAAATAGAATCAAAACTAAAGATAATCAAATTGAATTTAAAGTTATGGATGCCCCTAGTATCAATGGAAACTATAAAACTTTTGATGCGATTATAAAAGAATATTTAAATAAGAAATATAAGATTATCTTATGCATTGATAATAAGTCTCAATTTGATTGTATAGAACAATATTGTAAGGAATCTAATTTTACATATTCAGATTATTCTTTAAATAAGAATACTGATATATATTATTCTTTTAAACCTTTAAAAGAAGGATTTGAATTAACAAACTATAAAATATTATATTTAAGCAGCCATGAGATATTTGGAGTAAAAAATAAATCTAGTCAATTTTATGTTAAATATAAATCTAGCAGTGAGTTAAGTAATATTGATAGTTTAGTAATTGGAGATTATGTTGTACATGAGGATTATGGTATTGGACAATTCGAAGGGATTGAAATATTAGAAACAAATGGCATCCACAAAGACTATTTAAAACTAAAATATGGGAATAATAGTAATGTATTTATTCCAGTTGAATCCTTTAAAAGCGTAAGAAAATATGTTGGAAGAGATGGAGTTAGTCCAAAATTATCAAATATTGGATCAAAAGAATGGATTCATACTAAAGAAAAGATAAAGAAAAGATTAGAAGAATTAACTAAAGATCTAATGAACTTATATCTTAATAGAACAAAAGAAATCGGTTTTGCCTTCCAAAAAGATGAAGAATACCAAAAAGAATTTGAAAATGCTTTTCCATATGATTTAACTATTGATCAACAAAATAGTTTAAATGAGATTAAAAATGATATGGAAAAGCCTCTACCAATGGATAGATTATTGTGCGGGGATGTTGGGTTTGGTAAAACCGAACTAGCTTTTAGAGCGGCTTTTAAAGCGATTGTTAATCACAAGCAAGTCGCCCTTCTTTGTCCAACTACAGTTTTAGCGATGCAACATTATAAAGTTGCTCTTGAGAGATTTAAAAACTTTCCTGTATCAATTGAATTAGTATCTAGATTAGTTACTAGTTCTAAACTTAAAAAGATATATGAGAGAATAGAAAAAGGACAAGTCGATTTCATTATTGGAACACATAAATTATTAAGCAAAGATATTAAATATAAAGATCTAGGATTATTGATTGTCGATGAAGAACAAAGATTTGGTGTAGAACATAAAGAAAAGATTAAAAGACTTAAAAATGGTGTAGACGTACTAACTTTATCAGCCACTCCAATTCCTCGAACTATGCAATCAAGTTTAGTTGGTATTAGATCTATGTCGCAAATAGAAACTCCAATATCAAATCGATTAGCTGTTCAAACATATGTCTTAGAAAGAAATCTAAATCTAGCAAAAGAGATTATTCAAAGGGAATTATCTAGAAATGGTCAAATATTTTATATCCATAATAATATTGATACGATTTATGCTTTAGAATCTAAACTATATGAATTATTGCCTAATATTAAAATAGCTATAATACACGGACGAATGAATAAAGATGAAATTGAAGATAGAATGATGGATTTTGTAAAAGGAGATGTAGATCTATTACTTTCTACTACCATTATTGAAAATGGTATCGATATTCCAAATGCTAATACTATTATTATTGATGAAGCAGATAGATTTGGTTTAAGTCAGCTTTATCAATTAAAAGGAAGAGTTGGTAGAAGTGAGAAACTTGGATATTGTTATTTATTCTATAATCCTAATAAGCAAATGAATGAAAACGCTATTAAAAGATTAAAAGCTATAAAAGAATTTAGTGAATTAGGTAGTGGATATAAGATAGCACTTCGTGATTTAACTATAAGAGGGGCAGGAGACTTGCTTGGTAAAGAACAAGCAGGATTTATTGATTGTATTGGTATTGATATGTATTTAAATATGCTTCAAGAAGCTATTGATAAGAATAATAATCCTAACATTATTGAAGAAAAAGATGTTACTAAAGATTTTAAACTAGATGCTTATATACCAGAGAAGTTTACTAATGAATATTTAGATAAAATAGATATATATAAGAAAATATCTAATCTAAAGAAATTTGAAGAACTAGTTAAATACAAAGATAATCTAAATGATATGTATGGTAAATTGCCTAAAGAAGTAGAACTATTATTAGAAAAAAGAAGATTAGAACTATATATCAAAGAAGATGTTATTGATGATATTATTGAGAAAAGTGTTGAATATGAAGTTGTGCTAACCGAGAAAAGTAGTCAAATTAATAATATTGGTGTAGAAATATTTGATATTGTTAATAAAATATCTAAGGATATGTTACTTACTTATAAAGAAAATAAGATTAGAATAATCATCTCTAAGAAAGATGATAAGTGGTTAGAACATGCTAATCTATTATTATTAAGATTAAAAGAATTATTTAGTAGATATTAAAAAAATCGCTCTAGGAGCGATTTTTATTATATTTGATTTAAGATATCGTTAATATCATTTATTAGATTAGTTACTTCTTCTTTATATGTATTATATTGTTGATACAAAGGATTAGTATTTAATTCATTTTTGATAAGTTCTATTTGAGTTAATATCTTATCTTTAGAATCATTTAAAGAATCACGAATCTCTTTGCATAATTTCTTATTTAATTCTTCTAATTTATTATTTAGTTCGTTAATAGAACAATCGTTTGCAATTTGATTTGCCAAATAATTATATTTTTTAATTAACTCATCTTGTTTTAAAGTATTATTGATATCATTAATTTTATCATCAATATTACTCATCAACTTGTACTCCTTCTAATGTAAATGCTTTACCTTTTAATATCTTAACTTTTACTATTTTACCAATAGAATTAGGATTTCCTTTAAAGTTAACTAGTTTATTTTCTTCACTATATCCAGATAATATATCAGGATTTCTTTTGCTTGGTCCATCAACTAATACTTTTAATATCTTTCCTTCTTGTTCAACATTTCTTAATTTGGCATATTTCTTAGTTGCTTCTATTAATCTTTCTAATCTTTTTGATTTAGTTTGACTACTTATCTCATCTTTCATTAAATAAGCTGGTGTTCCTGGACGAGGAGAGAATATAAAGGTATATGCTCCATCATATTTACATTCATCAACTATTTTCATTGTATTCTCAAATGCTTCATCAGATTCATTTGGGAATCCAACAATTATATCTGTTGTAATAGCAACATTTGGGATGGTAGAACGAATTAGATTATATAGTTCTAAATATTCTTTAAAAGTATATCTTCTTCCCATTCGTTTCAATATTTCATCATCCCCAGATTGCAATGGTAAATGAACATAAGGCATGATGTTTGGATAGTCTCTAATAGCTTCAATCATCCCTTTAGTAAAGTTCCAAGGATGGGAAGTGGTAAATCGAATACGAGGAATATTAGTTTTTGCAACTTCTTTTAATAAATCTTCAAAGTTATATCCAAGATTTAAATCATTTCCATAGGCATTTACGTTTTGACCAAGTAATGTAATTTCTTGATATCCTTCTCTAACAAGTTCATTAACTTCTTTGATAATATCTTCTTTTAGTCTGCTTCTTTCTTTTCCTCTAGTATATGGAACTACACAATATGTACAAAACTTATCACATCCATACATAATATTTACCCAAGCTTTAGTTTTAGAATCTCTAACACTAGGCAAATCTTCATATACTTCCCCTTCTTTAGAATATACTTGAACAATCTTTTCTTTAGATAAATAAGCTTGATATAGTAAGTCTGGAAGATTTGAAATATTATGCGTTCCAAAGATTAGATCGACTTGGTTATTAGTCGATAGTATTTTAGAAATGGTTGTTTCTTGCTGGGCCATACAACCACATAAAGCAAATACTAAATCTGGATTATTTCTTTTTAAAACTCTTAAATGACCAATTTCTCCAAACACTCTTTCATTAGCATTTTCTCTAATGGCACAAGTATTTAGAATAATAACATCACTTTCTTCTAAACTATTTGCTTTACTATATCCAATCTTTTCTAATATACCAGATATTATTTCTCCATCTCTTTCGTTAGCTTGGCAACCAAATGTTCTAACAGTATATTTTTTATTTCTAGCGATATCTATTAATTCATTTGGTATTATTAAAGAAGAATAGATGATATCTACTTTGTTTTTTGATCTAAAAGCGGCAACTTTAGAATCTGGTTTAATTAAATATTTATTTTCTTCCATTATTCTTCCTCTACTATATTAATTCTTTCTATTTTATTAGTTTTTCCAGTTTTTTCATCAATATCAATAATAACTCCATTTACTTGCCCTATTCCATCAGCAACTTCAAATCTAACTGGAGTTCCCATATATTTTTTCATAACTGTATCAACAGTACTTCCAATAACACTATGATATGGACCACACATTCCAACATCACTAATATATGCTGTCCCTTTAGTTAATATTTTCTCATCAGCTGTTTGAATATGAGTATGAGTTCCAAGAACACAACTAACTCTTCCATTAACATAATTAGCAAAGGCAAGTTTTTCACTGCATACTTCCCCATGATATTCAATTATTTCAATAGTATTTTCGTTTCTAATTAAAAACTTATCAATCATATCAAAAGGATTTTCTTGTCCAAAATCTTTCATAAATGTGGTTGCAAGTAATACAGTAACTCTTATATCAATATCGTTTACTTTAAATACTCTACTTCCTTCTCCACTACTATATTTATTGATATTTAATGGACGAACTAGTTTAGTAGTATTTAAGAAATAAGAATTATTCTCATCTCGACTAAAAAAGTGATTACCAACTGTAATACAATCGATCCCACTATTAATTAATTCATTATAATGATCAAATGATAATCCTCTACCATGAGTAGCGTTTTCTCCATTTGCCATAACAAAATCAACCTTATATTTGTTTTTTAAAATAGGAAGATATTTAATAACTACTTCTCTTCCAATCTTACCAAATATATCTCCAAACATTAGAATTTTCATATCATAGATTATAGCATAATAAAATAGACTAGTCATTAAGACTAGTCTATTTCTTATTTAGCAATTTCGTTTGCTCTTACTTCTCTAATAACTGTTACTTTGATTTGACCAGGATATGTTAATTCATTTTCAATCTTTTCTCTAATATCTTTAGCAAGTTTATAAGATTTTAAATCATCAACTTCTTCTGGGGTAACCATTACTCTAATTTCTCTACCAGCACTGATAGCGAAAGCTTCTTTTACTCCTTTAAATCCTTTAGAAATAGATTCAAGTTTTTCAATTCTTTCAATGTAATTTTCCATTGATTCACTTCTAGCTCCTGGACGTGCTGCACTTAATGTATCCGCAGCAATAACTAAATTAGCGTATAGAGTTTGTGGTTCAACTTGACCATGATGAGCTTCAATAGCATTTAATACTACATCATTTTCACCATATTTCTTAGCCATCTTAACTCCTAAATCAACGTGGCTTCCTTCTTGTTCAAAATCTAATGCTTTACCTAAGTCGTGAAGTAAACCACAACGTTTAGCAAGCATTTGATCAGCACCAAGTTCGGCAGCCATTAGTCCGCACAAGATTGCTACTTGTTTAGAATGTTGTAGACCGTTTTGTCCATAACTAGTTCTATATTTTAGTTTACCAATAGTATCAGTAATTTCTTTAGCCATATTATTGATACCAAGTTCAAATAAAGTATCTTCACCAGCTTTATGAATAATCTCATTAATTTCTTCTTTTGATTTATTAACGATTTCTTCAATTCTTCCAGGTTGGATTCTGCCATCTTTAATTAAGATTTCTAAAGAATGTTTAGCAATTTCTCTTCTAATTGGATCAAAACAAGATACTGTAATTACTTCTGGTGTATCATCAACAATTAAATCAACCCCAGTTAACTGTTCAATAGCTCTAATATTTCTTCCATCTCTACCAATGATTCTTCCTTTTAAATCATCACTTGGTAAAGTAACTGAACTAGTAGTTCTTTCATTAGCAACATCTTGAGAATATTTCTCAATAGCAAGTGCTAATATGTTTTGTGCTTTAGAATTTGCTTTATCATGAGCATTTTCTTCAGCTTCTTTTAGGAACTTAGCAACATCTAAAGCAGACTTTTCTTTTGCTATTTCCATAATCTTTTCTTTAGCTTGATTAACAGTTAACTTAGCAATATTTTCTATTTGTTCATCAATACTATTTTCTTTTTCTTCTAGACTCTTTTCTCTTTTATCTAGGTCATCCGATCTTTGATGCAATTGATTTTGTTTATTATCAAGCATTGCTTCTTTAGATTGTAAAGAAGCATCTCTTTTATCAATATTTGCTTCTCTTTGTAATAATCTATTTTCTTGATCAGATAATTCTTTCTTTTTAGTTCTAATTTCTTCTTCTGCTTCTGCCTTTAATTCTTTAACAACACTTTTACCTTCATTTTGAGCATTAGTAATAATTTCTGTTGCTTTATTAGTGGCATTAAGCTTTAAATTCTCAGCAGTTTCATTAGCTTTTTTGATTTTTGAATTACTTGAAAAAACATCAATCAAAAGAGTTGTGAATATACCAAGTATTAGACCTACTATACCTAGAATAAGAGAAACAAATCCTATCTCTGATAGAATCATTTTGTTTCCTCCTATTTAAAATCAAGTGTGTATTAATAATAAATACATATTTATTATAAATAAATTATTATTGTTTCTCAACCCAATATAAATAATAGTATAATAAATATATGATTATTCTTGGGACTAGTAATTTAAATAAATTAAAGGAATATCAAAAAATAGTTCCTTCTTTTGATTTTAAATTAATGGATAAGATGGATATTATTGAAAACGGATATAGTTTTATGGAAAATGCTACTATTAAAGCAAATGCTGTATATGAAAAATATCATGAAACAGTATTATGCGATGATAGTGGACTTGAGATATTAGCATTAAAAGGATTCCCAGGTATATATAGTAGTAGATTTGAAAGTGGAAGAGGATTTAAGAAAACTTGTGAAGATTTACTAGATAAATTAAAAGATTATCAAGATAGAAGAGCTAGATTTGTCTGTTGTGTAGTAATGATTGATAAATATGGTGATAAATATAGTGCTATTGGATATTTAAATGGAACAATAGCATATGAATATTTAGGAGATAATGGATTTGGATATGATCCTATATTTATCCCAGATGGCTATAATAAAACACTAGGGCAATTAGATGAAGAAACTAAAAATAAGATTAGTCATCGCTATCTTGCAATGACTAATCTTATTAATAAATTACCTCAAAGAATATTAAGGAGATTAAACAATAATGATTAATATAATATTATATCAGCCAGAAAAACCAAGTAACGTTGGAAATATCATGCGTACAGTTGCATGTACAGATTCTAAATTAATCATTATTGGTCCATTATCTTTTAAATTAGATGATGATAGTTTAAAAAGAGCTGGAATGGATTATTTGATTGGCCTTAATTATGAATATATTGAAACATTAGATGAGTTCTTTAAAAAATATCATGAAAAAGAAATATTCTATATAACTAGATATGGTAAACAAGTGTATAGTAATGCTAACTTAACTAATAAAGATATATATGTTATGTTTGGAAGAGAATCAAGTGGTATTCCATATGATTTATTAGCTAATAATATTGATAGATGTTTAAGACTACCAATGAAAGTAGATTCAAGAAGTTTAAATTTAAGCAATTGTGTTGCAATAATTACTTATGAAATATTAAGACAACAAAACTTTAATGATTTAGCTACATTAGATTATTTAAAGGGTGAAGATTTCTTAGAAAATCATAAATAAAAAAGATTGGATAATTCCAATCTTTTTAAGTATTTAATTAATCAGCGATATAATTTGATCCTAACTTAGTCCATTTTTGTTCTAAACAATAAGTTAAGTTCTTTTTATCATTTGAAGTAATTTCGCTAACTCCTCTTAAAGCACATTTAACTTCATATCCACTACTTGTTCCAACATAACATACAAGAGTTGGAGTAGGAACTACTATTTGGTTAAATTCAGTATAAGAGTTAGTTTCGTTAGCATCGACTTCTTTATCTAATTTTTCTAAGTAAGCATTTACATCAATTGCTACTTGATCATAACTGGTTTCATCCATCTTTCTATCTTTGAATTTTAAGATATCTCCAGTAATATCACTAGTTTCTTTTATTGAATAGTTTACAGCATATACAACAACTTTTTCTTTTCTAGTTTTGCCTTCGTTAACAGCTTTAATAATGCTATTCATTGCTTCATTAGCATCTTCAATCATATTATCTTCAGTTGCTTTTTCATAATAGTAAACATAAACTACTTCGCCTTCTTTACCTTTAATTTCAGCGATTGCTTCGTTAGCAGTTTTTACAGTTACTTTATCACATTTTCTACAATTTGAATTAGGAGAGAAGAAACCTTTAATTGCTCCCCATACATTGCTAACACCTTCTAATGAGAATACGATAGCAAAGACGATAACAACTAATGCAAGTGGTTCAATCCAATAATTCTTTTTTAGAAATCTACCAACTGATTGAAAGAATTTTTTCATAATTAATAACCTCCATATTTTCTCAATATGCTTAATTATTTTATCAAAGACCCCATTTTATTTCAACTAAAATAATATTTATTATTTTCTATATAAAATATGACTGATTTATAGAATTAATACCCAATATCTTGTAGAATATATAAGGATTTATGCAACATTATTTTTTAAAAGAAATTAAAGATGATAAAGCAATATTTATGGATGAAGACATCCATCATATTTTGCATGTCATGAGATTTAATAATTTAGATAAAGTAATTGGTATTTATAATTCTAATAAATATTTATTATCTTTAGATATATCTAAAGATATAGTAGCAGGTAATATTATTAATAAATTAGAATCTAAGAATACAAATTTACATGTTACTTTAATCCATGGTTTACCTAAAAATGATAAATTTGAATTAGCTATTCAAAAAAGTTGTGAGATAGGAGTTAGTAAGATAGTTCCTTTTATTAGTGATAGATCAATTATTAAGATAAGTATTGAAGATTTCTCTAAGAAACTAACTAGATATAACAAGATTATTAAAGAAGCTTGTGAACAAAGCGAAAGAAATGAATTAGTTGAAATTACTAATCCAATATATCTAAAAGATATAATCAAATATAAATCTAGTTTAAATATTATTTGTGATGAGACATATGGAAGAAATAATTCAAGTAATCTTTTAGATATATTACAAACTAATTCTTCTTTAGATATAACTTTTGTTGTTGGACCTGAAGGTGGGTTTAGTAAAGAGGAATTAGAGTTCTTTAATAAGAATGATTTTATTAGTGTAGGACTTGGAAATAATATCTTAAGAAGTGAGACAGCAGTTATATACTTTTTAAGTTGTTTATCTATGGTAAGAAAATAATTATGACATATAAGATAGTAACTCTTGGTTGTAAAGTTAATAGTTATGAATCCGAATCTTTTTGTCAACTTTTTGAATCTTTAGGATATAAAAAAACTGATAGTAATGCAGATATTGTTATTATTAATACTTGTAGTGTAACTTCAACTAGTGATCAAAAGTCTCGTCAAATGATTAGAAGAGAAAATAAATTGTCTAAAGATGCAATATTAATTGTAGTTGGTTGTTATGCGCAAGTTAGTAGCAAAGAGATTAGTCAAATTGATGGTGTTGATATAATTATTGGATCTAAATATAAGGATAAGATTATTGAATTAATTGAAGAATATAAAGTAAATAAGAAACAGATTATTAGAATAGAAGATAGTAATTCTATAACTAAATATGAGGAGATTAAGGTTTGTTCATATAGTGAGAATACTAGAGCATTTCTAAAGATCCAAGATGGGTGTAATAACTTTTGTTCTTATTGCCAAATTCCTTTTACTAGAGGGAGAAGTAGAAGTAGAGAGAAAGATAATATTATTAAGGAAGCTAAGATATTAGTTAGTAAAGGATTTAAAGAAATAGTTTTAACTGGCGTTGATACAGCAAATTATGGAAATGATTTAGATAATTATAATTTTGTTGATTTACTTAAAGATTTACTTAAAGAAGTCAAAGGATTAGAAAGGCTTAGAATATCTTCGATTGAAAATAGTCAAATTAGCGATGATTTTATAAATCTAATTAAAGATAATAAGGTTATTGTTCATCATCTTCATATTCCGCTTCAATCTGGGTCTGATACGATATTAAAGAAAATGAATCGTAAGTATAATTGTGAGGCGTTTTATGAGAAGATTAATAAACTAAGAAATGCTATTAGTGATATATCAATTACTTGTGATGTAATAGTAGGATTTCCTTATGAAACCGATGAATTATTTAATGAAACATATGATTTTATTGAAAAATGTCAATTCTCTATGCTTCATGTTTTCCCTTATTCAATAAGAAAAGGTACTGTTGCTGGAAATATGAGCAATCAAGTAAATAGCAATGTTAAAAAAGAAAGAGTTAAAAAGCTATTAGATTTATCTAATAAGTTATCTTCTTCATTCTTAAATAATCTAGTTAATAAAGATGTTGAGGTATTATTTGAAACTATTGATGATAAGTTAGTTAGTGGACACTGTCAATACTACTTTAAGACTATATGTATTGGTGATAAAACTGATATTAATCAAATAAGAAAAGTACATATATTAGGAGTAGATGGAATCAATCTAATTGGTGAAATTATCAGATAAAAGATGCTATAATTAAAGAAAGTATTAAAGGAGATATTAAAGATATGAAATACAATTATTTTATTGATCATACATTATTAAAAGCTGATGCTACTAATGAACAATTTGATAAATTATGTAATGAAGCAAAAGAATATGGTTTTGCTAGTGTATGTGTTAATCCAAGCAGAGTTAAATATTGCTATGAATTATTAAAAGATAGTGATGTAAAAGTCTGTACTGTAGTAGGTTTTCCATTAGGAGCAACTTCAACATTTGCTAAAGTTCAAGAAACTAAAAGAGCCGTTAAAGATGGAGCAAAAGAAATAGATATGGTTATTAATATTGGAATGTTAAAAGACCAAGATTATAAATATGTCTTAAATGATATTAAAGCCGTAAGAAAGGTTTCTCCATTCTTAAAAGTTATTATTGAAACTTGCTTATTAACTGATGATGAAAAAGTTAAAGCTTGTTTACTTGCTAAAGAAGCTAAAGCAGATTTCGTTAAGACTAGCACTGGGTTTTCAACTGGTGGTGCTACTAAAGAAGACATTGCATTAATGAGAAAAACAGTTGGACCAAATATTGGTGTTAAAGCAAGTGGTGGAATCAAGACTTATGAAGAAATGCTAAGTATGATTGAAAATGGTGCTACTAGAATTGGAACTAGTAGAGGAGTTGATCTTTGCAAATAAAACTTGTAAAGATAATTATTATAGAATATAATAAATACGTTACGAGAGTAGGGATTCCTACTCTTTAGTTTTTATTAAAGGAGTGTTTATGGATAAACTATTAGAAAAAATTCAGTCTTTAATAAGTCCTATATGCGAGAAACATAAGGTATCTTTATACTCTATTGAGTATAAAGATAAGAAACTAACTATCTTAATTGATTCAAAAGAAGGAATTGATTTAGATAAATGTGTTGAAGTAAGTGGAGATGTTTCTTCTAAATTAGATGAAGTTGATCTAATTAAAGAAGAATATACTTTAGAAGTAGCTAGTGCTGGAGTAGAAAGACCTCTTGTTTCATTAGATCAATTTAAAAGTTCTATCGATCAATACATTTTAGTTCATACTTCTAAACTTTATGAAGGATATGATGAATTAGTTGGTTATTTAAGAAAAGTTAGTGATACTTTTATTAGTTTAGAAATAAAGATTAAAACAAGAAAACTAGTTATTGATATTTATCTAGAAGATATCATTGATAGTTTTACTACAGTAAATATTTAGTTAGGGGGATTTAAACAAAATAATATGGCAACTAAAAAAGAAAAGAATAAGGTTGAAGAATTAATTGCAGCCTTTGCAGACATGGAGAAAGAGAAAAATATTTCTCAAGAAGATATCATCGAAGCATTAAGCTATGCTATCGCAACAGCATATGCTAAGAATACTTTTGATGATGAAGTAAAAGCTAGATGTGATATTGATGTTAATAAAGGTGATATTAAACTATATTGGATTAGAGATGTAGTTGAAAAGTTAGAATATGATATTGACTGGGATATTCATATTGAATTAGAAGAAGCAAGAAAGACTAAGAAAGATATTAATGTTGGAGATGAATTTGAAACATTAGTAAGTTTAGATAGTTTAAAAAGAGAAGTTGTTCAAAAGATTAAATCACTATTTAATCAAAGAATTAAAGAAACCAGTAAAAGACTTGTTTACGATAGATATAAAGAATTAGAAGGCAAGATTACAACTGGTGTTGTTGATAAAGTTGAACCTGGTAAATATGTATTAGTTAAACTAGGTGGGAATGGACAATCTAGTGTTAGTGCTTTTATGCCATTAAAAGAAACTATTCCTGGTGAAACTTATCATATTAATGAACAAATTAAAGTTTATGTTAAAGAAGTAGCTATGGAAGCTAAAAAAGAATCTATCACTGTTTCTAGAAGTGATGCTAGATTCCTCTTTAAACTATTTGGTGGTGAAATTAGTGAGATTGAAAATGGCGATGTATACATTAGAAATATTGCTAGATTACCAGGTATTAGAAGTAAGATAGTTGTAAGCAGTAGAGTTGCTGGCCTTGATGCTGCTGGAACTTGTATTGGAAGAAATGGTACAAGAATTGCTAAGATTGTTGAACAATTAGCTAATGGTCAAGAAAAAATTGATGTTATCGAATATTATGATGATCCTTTAATGATGATTAAAGCATCATTAACTCCTGCTATTGTTGAAGGTATTGGAATTAGAGAAGAACCAATGGTTACTTCATTCTTTAATCCAATAACTAAACAAAAAGAAGAAAAGAGATTTATAGGTAAGGTTGCTGATGTTGTTGTAAGTAATGAAACATTTACTTTAGCAATTGGTATTAAAGGACAAAATGCATTCTTAGCTAGAAAATTATCTAAGTTTGATAAATTAAATATCGTCAAAGTAGATGATGCTTTAGGTAAGATTGAATATAAGAGAATGGTTGATATTGAAAGTGCTTATTATGCATCTAAGAATATTAATGTTAAACCAAAAGAAGTTGAAGTTTACTTAAAAGATGATGAAGAAACTACTATTAATGAAGTTATTAAAGAAGAAGTAGTAGTTGATAACGCTAATACTGAAGTAAGTGTTAAGAAAGAAGAAACTACCTCATCTACTTATGTATCTAAAGACGCTCCTAAGTTTGAATCTAAACATATTAGCGTTGTTGAAGATACTAAGAAAGAGGAAGAAGAAAAAGTTGAAGTATCAACAGGCCCTTCTAAGAAATCACTTAAGAAAGCTGAAGAAGAAGCTGCTAAGAAAGCTGAAGAAGAAGCTAAGAAGAATGGTATGTCTATCTATACTGAAGAAGAACTTAAAGCTTTGGAAGAAGACATTGAAGATGATGAAGATATTGAAGACGATGTTGATTACGAAGATTACGATGATTATTACGATCAATATTAATAAGTATGCAACAAAAGAAAATACCTTTAAGAAAATGCTTAGCTACTAATGAAATGTTCCCTAAAAATGAATTAATTAGGATTGTAAAAACACCTAATAATGAAGTTATTGTGGATGTTAGCGGTAAGATAAACGGTCGTGGTGCTTATATTTCTAGATCTAAAATAGCTTTAGAAAAAGCAATTAAATCCAATTGCTTAGGAAGAGCTTTAGAGATTGAAATACCAAGCGATGTATATGATAGATTAGATAAAATAATTAAATAGAAAATACTTATATAAGGAGGTAAAAAACATGGATAAGAAGAATAATCCAAAGAATAATGATAGCAGACAAAGTAATGTCTCTTCTCGTTCATTTTCTAACTCTAATACAAAAGAAAAACTAAATGGGGGTGTATTTACATATCATACCCCTTTATCAGTTGGCAAATTAGCTGAATCATTAGGTTTAGTTGCTTCTGATATTATTAAATACTTATTTATGAATGGTAAGATGGTTACCATGAATACTGTTTTAGATGATAATCTAATTGGTGAAATATGTTTAAATTTTGGATATGACTTTGTTAAAGAAGAAGTTATTGATGCTAGTGATTTTGAAAAGATTAGTATTGATGATGATCCAAGCTTACTAGTTGAAAGACCACCAGTAGTTACTATTATGGGACATGTTGATCATGGTAAAACAACTTTACTAGATACAATAAGAAAATCTCGTGTAGCCGAAGGGGAAGCAGGTGGAATCACTCAAGCAATTGGAGCATATCAAGTTAATGTTAAGGGTAAAACAATTACATTTTTAGATACTCCAGGACATGCTGCTTTTACTAGTATGAGAGCAAGAGGAAGCCAAGTTACTGATGTTGTTATTATTGTTGTAGCAGCTGATGATGGAGTTATGCCTCAAACTCGTGAAGCAGTAGACCATGCTAAAGCTGCTAATGTTCCTATTATTGTTGCAGTTAATAAGATGGATAAGCCAGGAGCAGATCCTGAAAAAATCAAAATGGCTTTATCGGACTTAGGACTTGTCCCAGAAGAATGGGGTGGCGATACAATATATTGTCCAATTAGTGCAAAAGTTGGAACTGGTGTTAATGAATTACTTGAAAATATATTAGTAGTATCCGAATTAAAAGAATTAAAAGCAAATCCAAATAGATTTGCTCTTGGTAGCGTTATTGAAGCCGAACTACATAAAGGCTTTGGTCCGGTTGCTACTTTACTTATTCAAAATGGTACATTAAATGTTGGAGATCATATTGTAGTGGGTCCTTATTATGGAAAGATTAGACTTATGAAAGATGATGCTGGTAGACAAATTAAATCAGCTGGTCCTTCTACTCCAGTTTCAGTTTCAGGTTTATCAGAAGTTCCAGAAGCTGGAGATAAGTTTATGGCCTTTAGTGATGAAAAACAAGCTAAAGATATTGCTACTACTAGAATGAACAAGAAGATTGAAAACGAAAGAAAAGGAACAAGTATTCCTATTACTTTAGATGAAATCTCTAAAAAGGTTCAAGAAGGAAAACTAATAACTATTAATGCAATTGTTAAAGCCGATGTTCAAGGTAGTGCAGAAGCTATTAAACAAGTATTAGAAAAGATGAGCAATGATGAGATTAAGATTAGTGTTATTAGAGCTCAATCAGGCGCTATTACTGAAAGTGATGTTATATTAGCAAGTGCTTCTAATGCTATTATCTATGGTTTTAATATTCGACCAGATGCTTTAGTTAGAAAGTTAGCTGAAGAAAAGAAAGTTGATCTAAGATTACATCGTATTATCTATGATATTACTGATGAAATGGAAGCTGCAATGAAGGGTATGTTAAAACCTGAGATGATTGAAAAAGTTAGCGGTCAAATGGAAGTAAGACAACTATTCAAAGTATCTAAAATTGGTACAATTGCTGGATGTTATGTAACTAGTGGATTTATTAAAGATAATTCTAAGATTAGACTTATTAGAAATGGTGTAGTTATATATGAAGGACTACTTGGTTCTTTACAACGTTTCCAAAGTTCTGTAAAAGAAGTTAAAGAAGGATATGAGTGCGGTTGTACTATCCAAAACTATAATGATATCTATGAACAAGATATTATTGAAGGATATTATGATGAAGAGGTTAGTAAATAATTATGGGATATAAGTTAGATAAGAATACTATTCTTATTCAAAAATATATTTCTGAGATTATTCAATTTGATATTAAGAATAAGGATATAGGATTTGTAACAGTAACACATGTTTCTGTTACAAATGATTATTCTTATTGCAAAGTATTTGTTAGTTTCTTAGATAATAAGTTTCTAAGTTCTAGATTACAAGCTTTAGAAAATGTAAAAGGAATTATTAGAAGTAAACTTGCAAATAAATTATCAATTAGAAAGACTCCACAACTAATCTTCATTCTAGATGATTCTTATCAAAAAGGACAAGAAGTAGAAGAGATATTTAAAAAGATTCATGAGAATGAATCGAAGAGTAAATAATATTATGAATAATATTATTATTGATAAGAAATATATTATCTTTGATATGGATGGAGTAATTCTTGATAGTATGCAAGGATGGTATAAATGTGCTTATAGAATGCTTAATATGCTTCAAAATAATAATGCAACATTAACTAATACTCATAAGAAAGAGATTTGGGATAATTATAATAACATGGATAAGTTAAACCAAAAAGATTTCTTAGATAAATGGTATAAGGAAATGGATAAAGAATATGAGATTATTAAGATTAAAGATTATGTCTTAGATTTTATTAAACAAGCAAAAGATAACAATATCCATTTAGCTATTGCTACTTCTACCCCTATATCAATGGTTAATAAAGTATTAGATAGATTAGATCTAATTAAATATTTTGATTATATAGAAGATGAAGAAGAATCTAAAGAACCAAAATATACTGGGAAGATATTTGATGATATAGTTAAGAAATGGAATATTAATTGTAGTGATTGTATTATCTTTGAAGATAGTATTAATAATGTTAAGATTCCAAAACAAAAAGGATATAAGATTATTGGAGTATATGATGAATTATCATCATATACTAAAGAGGCTTATATAAGCTTAGCAGATTATTATATATATTCTTTTAAAGAATTATTATAGTATTTAGTGTATTATTATATATGTAGTTATATTTCTACATATATATTCTGGCCCCATGGTCAAGCGGTTAAGACGAGACCCTCTCAAGGTCTAATCACGAGTTCGATTCTCGTTGGGGTCACCA
>DCJD01000020.1:0-2487 GCA_002317215.1 Caryophanales bacterium UBA1709
ATAAAATATCAATCTTTATTTATTAAATGGTGGATCCAAGGAGGATCGAACTCCCGACCTATTCGTTGCGAACGAATTGCTCTCCCATCTGAGCTATAGACCCATCCATTTAATTATAGCACTATTTCTTTTCTTCTTCGAAATTCATTTTACTAATCTTATCAAATTGAGAAGTTAGTTTTTTTGCGGTAATATCTAATTCTTCTTTAGCTTCACCTAGTTGTCTAAGTTTAGTTCCAATGTTATCCCATCTTTGAGTGAAGAAATTAAATTCTTTAGCTAATGAATTTAAAGCATCATAAAGTTTTTCGACATATTTATTGCGTTCATAATCAAGACGAATAATTCTTAAATTTGAGATGAAAGGAACTATCGTTGATGGAGATAACATAATAATATGTTTGCTTCTAGCAAATTCAATAACATCAGGTAATTTCTTATAAATCAAAGCAAGTAAAGCATCACTTGGAATAAACATACAAGCATATTCATCAGTAACTCCTTTAATAATATATTTAGTTACCTCTGTAATTTGTTTTTTAGCTGCTTCTTTTAATGACTTTAATGCATTTGCTTTAGCTTCTTCATCTTCGCAACTTAAATATTCTTGATAAAAAGAAACAGGGAATTTACTATCAATACAGATTATTTTGTTTGGTAAAAATACCACACCATCAGGTTTTACATCTTCACCTTTAATAGTATATTGAGTTTGATATAGTTTTTCATCGTCACCAAAATATGCAAATAAAACTTGTTCAAGTAAAGCTTCACCAAAATTGCCAACTTGTTTATTATTACCAAGTATTTGTTCAAATCTCTTAAATTGATCATTTAATTTAACGATATGTTCTTGGTTTGAATCAATAATAGCTAATCTTTCGTTAAACTTATTAATAGATTCGCCAGTATTCTTAAATCCTTCGCCAATTTTTAAATTAATCTTCTCATTGAGATCTGAAATATCCTTATTCATCTTCTCGATCATAGTTCTAAAATCTTCACTAAATTTATCACGTATTGAATTAGTTGACTCAGTAATATTTTTAGAACTTCTTTCTAATTCATTTCTAAATATTTCATCGCTATGGTTCGAATTAATGGAGGTATTTTTTGTTGTTAAAACTAAAATAATTAATACAATTAATAAAGCTGCAACTATTCCTAATAAAACATTTGTTAGCATATTTCTTTCTCCTTTAACAAATTTATATTTAATACTATTATATAGTATTATTTCCAAATAACTGTGGCATTTTTAATTATTTCATCCGCACCTTCATCTTTCTTGTTTTTAACTATAATTTGTTTTGAATCTTTATCATAGAAAAATTCTACAATTTCCTCACAACTTTCAAAATTAGTTATCACTTCAATCTCAACTATATAATATTTTCTAGTTTCATAAACACAACATATCTCATATTCTTCATATAGTTGATCAATATAATCTTTTATTATTTTAAATATTTCTAATGACATAAATATCTCCTATTTTCTCTATTATAGAATATTTTATGTCCCAAAAATCGTACAAAAAAGCCATACTATTGTATGGCTTTAATTGTTAATTATTTTCTTAAAAATTAAGCAATAACTTCTGAAACGTTACCTGCACCAACAGTTCTTCCGCCTTCACGAATTGAGAACTTAGTTCCTTTTTCAATTGCGATTGGGTGGATTAATTCTACAGTCATTTCAACGTTATCACCAGGCATTACCATTTGTACGCCTTCTGGTAATTCGATAACACCAGTAATATCAGTTGTTCTGAAATAGAATTGTGGTCTGTAGTTTGCGAAGAATGGAGTATGTCTTCCACCTTCATCCTTGCTTAATACGTATACTTGACCTTTGAACTTAGTATGTGGAGTAACTGAACCAGGTTTACATAAGATTTGTCCACGAACGATTTCTTCTCTGTTAACGCCTCTTAATAAACAACCAACGTTATCACCAGCTTGAGCGAAGTCTAGTAATTTTCTGAACATTTCAATACCAGTAACAACAGTTTGTTTAGTTTCTTTAATACCAACGATATCTACAGTTTCGTTTAAGTTTAGAACACCACGTTCTACTCTACCAGTAGCAACAGTACCACGACCAGTGATAGTGAATACGTCTTCAACTGGCATTAAGAATGGTTTGTCTTTTTCTCTTGCTGGAGCTGGGATATATGCATCAACAGCAGCCATTAAGTCTTCAACAGCCTTAACATCAGCAGGATTTCCTGCTAAAGCTTGAGCAGCACTACCTCTGATAATTGGGCAGTTTTCACCATCAAATCCATAAGAAGTTAATAAGTCTCTAACTTCCATTTCAACTAAGTCAACTAATTCTGCATCGTCAACTAAGTCAGTTTTGTTTAAGAATACAACAATCTTTGGAACACCAACTTGTCTTGCAAGTAAGATGTGTTCTCTAGTTTGTGGCATTGGTCCATCAGTTGAAGCAACAACAAGGATAGCACCATCCATTTGTGCAGCA
>DCJD01000020.1:2509-7170 GCA_002317215.1 Caryophanales bacterium UBA1709
TCATGTTCTTAACATAGTCAGCGTGCCCTGGGCAGTCTACGTGAGCGTAGTGTCTAGTTTCAGTGTGGTATTCTACGTGAGCAGTATTAATAGTAATACCTCTAGCTTTTTCTTCTGGAGCTGAGTCAATTTCAGCATATGCTTTGACTTCTCCACCGAATTTCTTAGCTAATACAGTTGTGATAGCAGCAGTTAAAGTTGTTTTACCATGGTCAACGTGTCCGATTGTACCAATGTTAACGTGTTCAAGTGATCTATCAAATTTCTCTTTTGCCATATTACAATTTCCTCCTATAAATTACGTTTTGTAAATATGTTTTTATTTTAATAAATTAAAATATAAAAATCAATGTAATTAGATTGGACTAATTATTGATTCTTTGAAATTATATCATCTGCAATTGATTTAGGTGCTTCTGCATAATGATCAAAATGCATTGAATAATTTCCTCTTCCTTGGGTTAAGCTTCTTAAATCAGTAGCATAACCAAACATTTCTGATAATGGAATAAATGATTTAATGAATTGAGCATTTCCTCTTTGTTCCATACCATCAATATTACCTCTTCTAGAGTTTACATCGCCCATTACATCACCCATGTATTCATCTGGGACTGTAATTTCGACTAACATAATAGGTTCTAGAAGTACAGGCTTACATTTTTTAGCAGCTTCTTTTAAAGCCATAGAAGCAGCAATCTTATAGGCCATTTCTGATGAGTCAACATCATGGTATGATCCATCAAATAAAGTAGCCTTAACATCAATAACTGGGAATCCAGTCATGATACCGCCATTTAAAGCATCTTGTAGTCCAGCATCAACTGGTTTAATAAATTCACGAGGGATTGCACCACCAACGATAGCATCAACGAATTCATATCCTTTACCAGGATTTGGTTCGAATTTAATCCAACAGTGACCATATTGACCACGACCACCAGATTGTCTAATGTATTTACCTTCACAATCTCCAGCTTGCTTAATAGTTTCTCTATAAGAAACTTGTGGAGCACCAACGTTTGCATCAACTTTGAATTCTCTTCTTAATCTATCAACGATGATATCTAAGTGTAATTCACCCATACCAGCAATAATAGTTTGTCCAGTTTCTTGGTTAGTATATGCTTTGAAAGTTGGGTCTTCTTCAGCTAATTTAGATAGAGCTAAAGATAATTTATCTTGATCTCCTCTAGATTTTGGTTCGATTGCTTGGCTAATAACTGGTTCTGGGAAAACCATTGATTCTAAGTGTAAGGATTCTCCTTCACTACATAAAGTATCACCAGTTCCGGTATATTTTAATCCAACTGCAGCTGCAATATCACCAGCATTAACTTCGTTAATGTCTTGTCTATTGTTTGCGTGCATTTGAACAATTCTACCAAGTCTTTCTTTTTGTCCTTTAGTAGCATTGTAGATATAAGTACCAGCTTCAGCATGTCCAGAATAGACTCTGAAGAAAGCAAGTTTACCTACGAATGGGTCTGCAACAATCTTGAATGCTAATGCTCTAAATGGTTCAGCATCACTAGCTTTAACTTCAATTTCGCTTCCATCGTCTAAAGTAGCTGTTGTTGGTTTAACATCAAGAGGACTTGGTAAGTAATCTATAACAGCATCAAGTAAAGGTTGAACACCTTTATCTTTATAAGCTGATCCACAAAGTACTGGGAAGAATGTTGCACTACATACTGCTTTTCTTAAGACTCTCTTAATATCAGCAATACTAGGCTCTACACCTTCTAATACTTGCATCATTAGATCATCATCATATTCTGATAATTTCTCTAATAAAACTAAACGTAATTCTTCACACTTATCTTTTAAGTTTGCAGGAATTTCGCTTTCAATTACTTCAGCACCATTTAAACCTTCGAAGTGATATGCTTTTCTTTCAATGATATCGCACATACCTTCAAATGTTTGTCCAGCACCAATTGGGTATTGGATAGCTGCAGCATTGGCTTCTAGTCTAGTATAAAGTGATTTAACAGACATATCGAAGTCAGCACCAGTAGCGTCCATCTTGTTAACAAAGACAATTCGAGGAACATTATAAGTAGTTCCTTGTCTCCAAACAGTTTCAGTTTGTGGTTCTACACCACTTTTACCATCTAGTACAGTAACAGCGCCATCAAGAACTCTTAAGCTTCTTTCAACTTCTACAGTGAAGTCGACGTGCCCTGGAGTATCAATGATATTTACACGGTGGCCTTTCCAAGCAGCAGTAGTTGCAGCACTAGTAATAGTGATACCTCTTTCCTTCTCTTGTTCCATCCAGTCCATGACTGAAGTACCTTCATGGGTTTCTCCTATTTTATGAGTTTTACCAGTGAAATATAGGATTCTTTCACTAGTTGTAGTTTTACCGGCATCAATGTGAGCCATGATACCGATATTTCTAACTTTTTCTAATGGATATTCACGTGCCATAATATCTAAACCTCAAATTAGAACTTGAAGTGAGCAAAAGCTTTATTTGCTTCAGCCATTTTATGGACATCGTCTCTTTTCTTAACAGAAGCACCAGCGCCATTGCTTGCATCAATAATTTCTGCAGCAAGTCTAGCTTCCATTGACTTTTCGCCTCTTGCTCTAGAATATTGAACTAACCATCTTAAACCAAGAGTCATTCTTCTTTCATCACTACATGCAGTAGGAACTTGATAGTTTGCACCACCAATTCTTCTAGTCTTTAATTCAATTGATGGAGAGATGTTATTGATAGCAGCATCGAATACTTCAATTGCTGACTTACCAGTTTTTTCTTCAATCATCTTGAATGCAGTATATAAGATTTCACTTGCAGTAGCTTTTTTACCATCCAACATAATGTTGTTGATTAATCTAGTAACAACCTTTGAATTATAGATTGGATCTGGTAAAACGTCTCTTTTTGTAATATTTGCTTTTCTTGACATATTATTTCTTTCCTTTCTCTAATTCTTATTTAGGTTTCTTAGCACCATATTGGCTTCTAGCTTGCTTTCTGTTTTCAACACCAGCACAGTCTAGTGTACCTCTGATGATATGGTATCTAACACCAGGTAAATCTTTAACTCTACCGCCTCTAATCATAACGACTGAGTGCTCTTGTAAGTTGTGTCCTTCTCCACCAATATAAGCAGTAACTTCATATCCATTTGATAAACGGACTCTGGCGTACTTTCTCATAGCAGAGTTAGGTTTCTTAGGTGTCATTGTACCAACTCTAGTACATACACCTCTTTTTTGTGGACTTGGAACTTCAGTTACTTTCTTCTTTAAAGAGTTCCATGTTTTTTGTAAAGCTGGAGCCTTTGATTTGAAAGATACTTGTTCTCTTCCTTGTCTAACTAATTGACTAATTGTAGGCATATAATTTTCCCCTTTCTTTATAATTTATAATTCACACAATACCAGGAGTTTTGAATCTTAGATAAAATAAATTGTCTCAACTGAGACTGGTATATGTATAACGGCATAAACAAAACCGCTCTTATATTATATATAAGGGCGGCTATAGAGTCAATAAATAATTTAAGAATTATTATTTATCAGGTGTGTTTTGTTTTCTTATCTCATTAAGTAAACGATTTTGGGCATATTGATTAGTAATAATCTCCCCTAATGCATAGATAGGAAATGCAGAAATCCAACAAGAAATAAATACTAATCCTCCAGTGATTAAACCGCCAAAAAATCCACCTGCACCAAAACCATAACCACTAGCAATTTCACTGCCTTCTGCTCCAATAATTAAGCAAGCTAGAAAAACAATAACGCCACAAACAATACCTAATACTGCGATCGCTTTTGCTATGCCTTTTATTTTTTCATCAATATTTTTAAACATAACTAATACCCCCTATGTTTTAATAATATTATCATATTATATGTCCAAATGTTTGGACATATAAAAAGTTGAGACTAATTCTCAACTTTTTGAATCTTATAGTTTTTAATCCAAGTAACTATACCAGATATATTAATAATCATAAAACATATGCTCATTACTAGATATACTAAGGCTCCATTGCTGGCGTTTTTAAAATCTAATAACCATATAGTAATGGATATAGCAGCGTATCCAACCCAATATATCCATTGTTCAATATAGAATTTAGAAGCAAAGTATGTGGCTAAGATACAAAGTAATGATGCAATAGTATTGAATAATGGAAATTTAGATCCTAATACAATTAATAAATAATAATATCCAATTCCTACAATTACACTAATTAATAATATTAATGGATATCTATTTAGATTTAGAGTCTTAATCTTAATATCTTGAGTATCATTTAACTTATTCTTGTTCTTAAATTGCTTAATTATTTGGATTAAATATAAAGGAAAACAAATACCTAAAGATAATATTGCAAGACCATATTGTCTACTGAAAACACATTGTAAACCATATACTACAGATTGAGTAGCATAAGTATATAGAAATATTTTTAATCCCTTAGCGTTTACTAAACCAGCAACTATTCCAAATACTCCTACAAATACTTCAAAAAATGCTAGTTTATAATATACGCCAATACTTATCATTACAATAATTCCAATAGCTAATAATATATCAAATATATCCCATTTAATTTTCATATTTAACCCTCATATTAATAGAATAATTATACTTAGTTTTATATATAAATAAAAACATAAAAGATAAT
>DCJD01000020.1:7367-18785 GCA_002317215.1 Caryophanales bacterium UBA1709
ATCTTAAATGCAAGTTTAGTTAAACTTAATAATATCTCATCTTTTCCAAGATATAACTTAGCAAATAAAGGACCTAGTAATTCACTACTTATAAACATTAATAAAGATAATATTAGTGTTATTACTAAACTTTTATTTAAAACATTAGATAATTCTTTATTATTTTTAGCACCATAGTTATAACTAATAACAGGAGCTAAAGATATTGAAAAGCCTATTGATACAGCAACAAAAATAAAACATACATACATAATAGTTCCATATGCACTAATCCCGTTTTGACCATAATATTTTAATAACTGAATATTAAATATTAAACCAGTAATAGAACTAGAAATATTATTAACAAATTCACTAGATCCATTAAAGCAACATTGCATAATAGGTTTAAGTTCTAGTTTTGTTATCTTTAAATTAATGTTGTCATCTTTCTTTCTAATAAAATAAGTTAAAGAACATAAAGTTGAGATAATATATCCAAGTATTGTAGCAACACTAGCTCCACTTACTCCCCATTTAAATATCCCAACAAATAATAAATCAAGTATCATATTAGATAAACCAGATATTAATGTAAAAATAAAGGCTAGGCGTGGTTTTTCATCTAATATTAAATATCCATGAAATACTCCTTGTAGCATAAAGAATACTTGTCCTAAAATTAATATTCTTCCGTATACCGTAGCATACTTAACCATATTATTATTGCTACCACTTGTAATACTGCCCATCTTCTCGCAAATAGGTTTAATAAAGAAAAACATTGTTAATGAGGTAACTAATCCAACGATTATAGTAATTAAAATAATCATTCCAAATACTTTGTTAGCTTCTTCTTTCTTTTTCTCACCAAGTAATTTCCCACAAAGTGCGCTTCCACCACTCCCAAACATAAATCCAATTCCACCAATAATCATTATTATAGGCATTATTAAATTTACTCCAGCATATTCATCTAATCCGGCATAATTACTAATAAAAAATCCATCTACTATCCCATATAAACTAGTAAAAACCATCATTAAAATAGGAGAAAAAGCAAACCTTAATATTCTCTTATAAGTAAAGTGATCAGATAGTAATATAGGATCTTTAGTTTTCATAACTTTTATATTATAAAAGAATATAAATTAGTAAGCAATTGAATATATTATTATATGTTCTATAATTAGTATGCTTAGGTGCAGCAATGCTCAATAAGGAATCAAGTTAAAGTCTTGAACTGTCCCGGCAACTGTAAGGATAATGAAAAATAAAATAAACCATTGTTATATATGTAATATATATAATGAGAAGGATTATTGAGTAAGTTATAATATCCAAGTCAGGAGACTTGCCTAAAGTATTAAGAAAGGAAAAATCTTTCTTTTAGTTTTTATCTACTGGGTGTTAGATAATAAATTAAATGTAAAGATAAATATTGTTTTATGAACAATAAATTATTAAAAGCATTCAAAGAATCTTTTCATAGATTCTTTTCTTGTGCTTTAACATTAATTCTTGGTTTAGTATTACTAGTCAGTTGTAGTAATCCTTTTAATAAGGATAAAAGTAATGTGGGTAGTCAAAATGATGGTAGTATTAGTTTTAAATTATATGATGAAACTAGTACTTGTGTAATAAGTGATACTATAGAATTCTATGCTCATGATAGTGTATTAGATGCATTAAAAAGAGCTTATAATGTTGAAACAAGAGTAGATACTACCATTTGGGGTAGTTATACTGCAATATTATCAATCACTAAAGATACTACAACTTATTCAACAACCTGGAATGATGCATATTTAGCATTCTATGTTAATGGAGAATATGCTACTAAAGGTGCTGAAGATACATATTGTGAAAACGGAATGAATGTTGAATTTAAATGGGAAGCAATAACATATTAAGCGTTAGGAGAATAACGAGAATTGCAATATTTGCAACAATCTTATTTGTTCAAGAAGAATTACTAACAATGATACCTCAAGTCCAATTAACGCAAGTACTAATTGCGGTATTTTTCTATGGTTTTGGATTTGTAGACACAACAATAATCATTATTATTCACGTTCTTTTGGATAGTTTAATTATGGGTGGTCCTAATATTATCTATACACCTGTTATGATACTTGGATGGTTCTTACTCCCATTAATACTTCTTTTGTTTAGAAAGATTAAAAACAAGTATTTGATTGGTATAGTAGTATTTGTCCATGCATTTTTATACTCTTGGATATTTGCTATTGCAACTAGCTATGTTAAAAAAATCCCATTAAAAATCTATTTAATAAGCGATATACCGTTTGAAATAGCTTTAGCCATTAATGGTTTAATAACAACAATCTTATTATTTAAACCATTAACAAATACAATAAATAGACAATTAAATAGATAAAAGGAGTTCATTAATTGAACTCCTTTATTTTATCTTCCTAAACTACTAACTAAATCTATTTTTGCTTTAACAATCTTATCTAGATCACTATTTTCGTTATAATTAGCTTCTACTGCTCTATCAACACGTTTATCATCATATAATTGTTCTGCTGTAGCATTATCTTTTTTATATACTGCTATTGATAGACCATTTCTTTCTTTAATTAAAGTCATACAAGGAATATCAGTAATTCCATCGCCAATATATATCATATTATTGAATTCGACACGCTTATTAGCAATCTTCTCATTAACTTTATTATCTTCTCTTATATCTAAGATACCTTTAGATATTCTAAATAGACATTGTGTTTTAGAAGTATAGTTAATAATAATTCTTGGCCATACAGCATTACCTAATTCATCATAATAATAATTACATGCAAATATCTTAGTAAATTCACTTGCAATACTACATCCTTTAATAATTTCTCTATTACCACTACTAATAATATAATGTTCTACTTTAACACCTTTTTCTTTACCATATTTATTGATTCTATCAAACCAAGTAGTAACACCATCAAAATATTCCACATATTTACCTAAACTATTTAAGTATTCATTTGATAATTTAATATTTCTTTTCTTACATTCAATAATCATTACATAAAGATATGCTAATATTCTTTCGCAATGATTAGTACTAGCAAACTTATCAGCTAAATCCCAAAACTCTTGTTTAGTTAATCCTAAATCTTCAATAAATTTAAAGTTTTGCATATCAGTTGTTACTAATGTTTTATCAAAGTCATATATAAGTGCCACAATCTTTTCTTGTTCCATATATAATATCACCTCACTATTATTATAGATTAAAAAATGGGAAAAGTCCCATTTTTACTACCTTAATATATTATTTCTCCGTTAAATCTACTCCACAATACTTACAAGTCTTAGCATTAGGTTCTACTTCAAATCCACAATACTTGCAATATGTATGAGTTGGATCATCTATATTCTCATGATCTCTAATTGGCTTCTTATTAGCTTTAATTAGTTTATTAGCTGATACAAAACATGGTATAGAACAAAGTAGCATAATAATACCAATAATAGGTAATATCTTCATACCAGTTATATTATTAGCATATTCTCCATCATCTTCTAAATCAAAATAAATATAATCCATATTAACACTATCGCTTTCTTGTGTGATATATAAATCTTCTACAGCAAAATAAGTTTTAGATCCAATAACAAATGTATCTATTTGTTCTTTAGTATAAATAGAATATGTATATCCAGATAATGAGCCTGAATTATTATCAGTATCAATCATATAAGTATAATAATATTTATCACCATTATCATTATATCCAATGCCTGTAATAGTTCCTTCTCTTATATATCTAGAATCATTATTAGCATTTTGAATCATATTAATATATCTATCTCTATCTTCTTTAATCTTATTAAGATCTAAACTAATAAAAAACATAATAAGAAACATAAATAAACCAAACATAATCAAAAATACTCCACCAACTCTTTGATCGTTTACTTTTTGACTATCTTTAGTATTTAAATAACAATTACCAATAATAATAGGTCTAACTACTCTACTACCACTATATCCATGGCTAGTACTACTATGACTAAAATGACTTCCACCACATCCACTACTTCCACTTCCACTTGGCATATTAATCACCTCATATATATTTTATATTGTTATATTGTATGAGTAAAGAAAAGGACCTACAATGTAGGTCCTATATGTTTTATTGAGTAGTCACTGCCTCGTAGCAAAGAATGTATACACTTAACGAATTATCATCTGTATATGCAGAGGTCTTTGCAACTATTTTAATAGAAGAATCGTATTGGACTTTTCTACCGTATTCAGAATTAATTTGTGTTAAACCATTTTCATCAGTTGAAACAGCAAAACTACAAGTTTTAACATTAGAAGTATCTGTTGTATATGCAATTGTACCCTCATTTTCACTTGTAGAACTTGCAAAAACGAAATAATTTGAAGCAGCCTTGCTTAGTTTAAAATAGCCAGACTTGCCATTTGTTGGTGAGGTTAAAATAAATTGTTGGTACTTTAAATTTGATGATGTTGAAACGTTAAATGATTCGCCTAAATTACTAACTTCAACCGTGGTTTTTCCGGAATTTCCAGTTGTTAACAAGTGAGTTCTAGTTGCATCAGCAATAATGATATTATCATTTAATTGATAGGCTGTTTCGTTCGATGTTAGAATGTATTTTTGAACGTATTCAACACCTAATGCATTATAATATTTGCCAGAAATCTCATTGTAATATAGATTCATAGCAAGAGCGCCATTTGAATTATCAGTTCTAACAACTACTGCATTTTCACTCATTACATATTTATAAATATGTATATTAGCAGTATCTGTAGACACTGCACCAAAAATATCATTCTTTGAAGCGTCCTTTGCTCCATAAACAAGATAAGCTTTGCCGTTTGTTATTTTAGCATTATTGGAATCAAATGAAATGGTGAATAAACTGCTATCCGATGATGCGCTAGATCCTAAACCAAATCCCATTCTTGCGCCTGTAGCATAAATATATTTAGCTGAATTATCAACATAATTAAAGGCGTATTTTGTTCCAGATTTAATAAGTTTAAAGACACCATAGTTTTTAGAATATACAATCTTGTCATCATCTTTGACAAACTCAGTCGAGACTCCTTCTGTAGCTTTTTGACCTGATTTATATATTAATGTATCAGATGAATCAACCAAAATAACATAATCGTTGTCTGCTAACTGATTTGCGGATGTTACTAATTCAAAATGACCTTTGGTAATGGTTCCGGAGATTGTTAATATGTCGCCTTCAAGATCTGCGTGAACATGTCCACAAACTGAACAAGTATTTTTATAAATTTCTTTAGTAGTTAATGTTGCTACAGTTGTTGTGGTTTTTACATTTGTATGTCCTTTTAAATCTCCAACCTTAGTACCTGCCATTGTTCCGACTGCGTGTCCATCATTATCATGATAAGTGAAGATATTTTCATTAATTACGTCTTCTAATGAAATTATATTAAATACACAATAATCATCTTTACCACCACTATAGATGCAATAAATAGTACCAGTAAATTCGGTTGGGGAACTTACTGTTGTAGATATGTTATCTAAACCAAATACTGTTTTTGCAAAATCATCATTATCAAAATTAATCTTTAAGTTTTCGCCTTGGAATGTTATATATCTACCATCGATTTTGTAATCGGATGCTTTAGATTTATCTTTAGTAAATGAAATACGAATATCAACATATGTTGAAGTAGTTGCATTATATTGATTTAAATAGAAAGTTCCAGTAAACTTATAAGATTTATAGAAATTACTATATAAATTTTGTTTAGTTAATACTGTTTCATAATTATCTTCATTAACTTCAATAGATGTTGATAATTGAGCGGTTGGTTCATTATCAGTTGAAATAATTAAATCACTATTAACTTTTGTAGTATCTACTGAAGGTTTTGTTTGATGCCATTGTAAGCCGCATTCTTTTGTAGCACTGTACAAAGCTTTCTTTCCAATATCAGCATGATTCTCAGTTGTATTTGATACTGTGATTATTTTACAAGGCATATAAATTTCATCGCCAATTTCAACATAGTTTAAATCTCTTAATCCACCTGTAGTCATAACGGCACTATTAATAGATCTTAAACTAATAATAGAGTCTTTATCATCTTTATCTTGAATTAATAATTCATTAGTTGAACGATTGTACGCGTAACCAACAACAACACCTTTTACTACAATTATTGTATCTCTTGCATCCATACCCAAAGCTTCTTTTACTGTGTATAGATATAAGTCATCCGTTGCTTTTTCACCACATCTTGTACAAGTGGAAGTTAAAGTGCCTTTTACTTTTGTATCTCCATCAATAGAAGGCCATTGTGTAATCTCTCTTGTATAAGATTCAACATTTCCTGAAGAGTCTTTAATAATATAATAATGTCCTAACTTGGCTGTTTCGCCAATGTTTTCTGAATAATCATATTCTTTTCCTTCTATTGTACAATTGCATGAATATTGCATGGTTCCCGATTCAGTACAAGTAGCTGTGCCAACAACTGTTGGCGCATCTGTTGCGGTTTCTTTATGATGACATACAGTACACTCTATTGTGCAAGTATATTTTGAACGATCATCATTATGTGTCCAAACAGCTTCTCCATATGTATGACCGGTTGCTGGAATAATACCTGTAGTAATTTCAGTACCTGAATAGTCAAAATATTTATTACATTCACTACAATAATGATATCCTAAACTTCCTGTTTCAGTACAAGTTGGAGCTTTTGGAACAACATAGTCTTGAAGTTTATACATTTTAATTGCATTGAAATCGCTTCCAGCTGCACCAGTTTCGTTATAAACATAGAATTTAACGTTATCGCCATCAATATATGCGCCTAAAATTTTATAATCATTAGATGTGGCCGATGAAATTGATGCATTATGAGTTGTTGAATCTATCGAAATTGTGAATTTAGATGCAACTTTCGTATAATCGCTTTCATAAGATACCGTTTTCTTATTAAGAGTAGATGATCCTGATGTTGCAGAAATATATAAGCCTTCTTTTGCATCAACCCCATTACCCAAATTAGCGTCAGCAATTTGCAAAGCATAGGTTGGATCATTTGAAACTTTAATTAATTTAACTAATAAAGTTCCATTAGATAATTTATAAGAATTATTAATTTTACCGCCTATATAAGTATTATATATAGTGCCCATTGCTTGATTATTATCACCATTTTGAACAGAAATATAATAAATGCCACCATCTTCTAAATCACTATTACTAGTAACTTGTTTGTATGTTTTTAAATCGCAACTATGTTGTACATCATCACCGATAACATATGTGTCATTTGCAATTGCACAACCACAAGTTGCACAGATATGTCTTGAAACAGAAGGTGAATCACAATCTGCTTCCCAAACGATTTCTAAACTATTTTTACTCTTCTTACAATCATGTGTATCACCATAGTATCCACCTTGATAGTTAGATACTTTCTTAACTATTTGTGCACCAATTGAATTAAATGCATCAATATCATATTCTAAATTACTATAAGTAGATGGTGATCCACCATTAGTACCACAGCAATAGTCTGCTAACAAAGCATAGTTGCATGAATTAGTTGTCTTATTATTAGGATCATAAGTAAATTGTGCTGATCCCCATTGTTTAACATATTCAGTTCCTTGAGAATCTCTTTGAGTAATTAAGAACTCTAGATTTTCATCTAATGCGACTTGACTAAACTTTAAAACAGCTTCGCCATTATTATTACCTTTACCACATATATTAGATAAGAATGCTCCAGCAACAAAATCACCATTTGGAATTGCACCAAATGAACAATTTCTATATATAAACTTGCCACCAATAGTAATATTAGTAAAAGCTACAGTTCCAGAAGGAGCGCCAGTTGTAGTTTCTGGAATATAAATATTATTACACATTAAACCAAAGTGAGTATTAACATTAGGATCTAGGAATCCTTTCATATTAATACCATTTAAGTTATTCCAAATTAAATTCTCAGTTGCTTTATCTGTTCCTGATTCAGCATTAAAGTTTAATGTTAAATCATGAATATTTGAATCATAGCTTAAACATCCTAAGAATGCATTATTAATATTTGAAATGGTTTTAGAATTACCATCTAATTCTAATCTAATAAAATAGATTGGATCGATTTTAGCACCATTATATGTATAGTTATCATTATAGAAAGCTTTACAATACATCTCATCAGTACCAATAAATCCATATGTTGGAGTTGATGAATTATTAGTTGTATAGATTCCTTTACAATAACTTTCCCATCCACTTAATTCAACTTCATTTTGTGCATTACCAGTAAACCATCTACCAGCAACACCATTTGCCCATAAGTTCCAGTTAGCAATTGGAATCCATTCTTTTGCTGATAAATCAATATCATCAGTAATCTCAACGCTAACTAAAGGTTGGTCTTGGATAAGAGGGGACTTACCAGATTGAGTTAATGATGAAAACCACATTAATTGATCAGCTGTACCAATATCAAAACTAGCACTAACTACTTTATAGTTTTCAATAGTTACTTTACCGCTTGCTAAAGGTAAATTATATTCTGTACTTGTTGAACAAATAGCATCTTGATAGATAAATCCATTATTAGTAATAGCATGATTACCTGTATATCTATAAATAATACCATTATTAGTGATTTTATTATCATTTGATGCATTAGTCATATCAAGGTTATAAACTATACCTTTTTCACTAATCTCAATATTATCTGCTTTATCAGCTACTTTTAGATTAGCTACTACACCATTTTCGACATAAGTATGTTCACTAGCTGCTTCAACAACAACTTCATTTGCTTGTCCATAGTGTTCAATATGTCCATTTGGACAATCAATTGTTAATGTACCATAGATATTAGCATCAATTTTAACATTGACATCATCATTACTTTCTAATTTAATATCTCCACTAATAGCATTACTATCTTTTGTTGCAATAATATCAACTGGATGATTTAAAACTAATGTATCAGAAAGTTTGATATCATCAACAATAACATAGCCATTTAAACTATTGCTAGAGAAATCATCTTCACAACTAGCAACAAAATAAACATCATTAGTTGCAGTTTTGCTTGATCCAAATCTTTGATTAGTTAGTTTATTATATAATCCAACTTCACCAGTTTTGTAATCAAAGCCAAAGACATAGCCATCATTAGCACTATCTAAATTAATATTTTCAAATGCTTTCTCAAAAGTTGTAATGACATTATCTCCAACAACTTCATAATCATAGCTAATGGTATTATTACCATATTCAATAATTAATGTATGTTTACCAAGATTTGAAAAATCTAATCCACTAATCTTAGCTCCCATACTTTCAATTTCGTTTAATGTATAATCACTTCCATTAACATTAACGATAATTCTGTTTTTTATAGTATGTTCATCTTCTGTTACATCATATTGGTCTTTTGGTAATACCCTAAAACCAATACTAATTGTGCTATCTTTACCACAACCAGTAAGCATTGTAACAGCAGCCAATACTACAAATAACTTTGTAAATACTTTCTTCATATACTTATTCCCCTTTCCATATACTTAGACTAAGTAATATATATTTTTTGTACCAATTAAATCATTAACAATATAGAAACTAACACTCATCATTCCAAGTTTCCCCCCACTCCCTGAGGTAAAGATTATTTTATAAGAAGAATGTGTAGTTACTAATTTACTACCAAGATCTAATCTAATACTAGTCAACTCATCTTTAAGATATATTCTATCTTTTAGATCATCTTTATTAATAAATGTGATTGCAATCTTATTAGATTCATCATTATTATCAATAAGTTGTTTAACTATATCATTGCTTAAAAACCTATAATTAACTTTAGAGGTATAAGTGATATCTTTATTAAACTTATCATATATTTTAAGTTTATTATTAAAATCATTCTCACTTAGTCCTTGATAATACTTAATAGTATTATTAGTCCTAATCATACTATCTCCATGTCTCCCTAATTCCATGCTAAAAGCTGCTATTAGTGATAATAGAGTGGTAATGATAGTTAGTTTTTGTATTTGATTAAACACAAAAACCCCACTAATTAGAGACTTTTTCACCTTTTAAACCCCTTATTTAAATTATTATAGACCAAATTAACAACACTTATATTATATAAAAATATATAATATATGGTCAATATAAAAAGGATAATATTTTATCCTTCTTATAAGAGTTAATGTATCACGACGAATAAAACCATGGGTGTATTCACAATATATATTTATTCCATTTTGTGAAGAAATATTATTTAGTATTTCTTAAAAAGTAGCAATTGCTAATGCTTGCATCTCTAGATTATTTTCCAGTAACCATAGCGCTTACCGTTTACTCTGATGATTTTATTATTGATTTCCATAACCTTAAGAACACTTTTAATAGTTCTTAAAGAAACACCAATTTTTTTTGAGAGTTGTTCGGTAGTAATTTTTGGATTGTCTTTTATCGCTCTTAAAATTAAAGATTCCCTTGAAGCGTTGGAATTATTAAAACTAATAGTTGAAATGTGCAAGTCTCTATTTTGTAAAATGTTAGTTTCTCCTAAAAGCAGATTTCTCAAAAATTTAACCAAATAGGTTCTATCTTCAAAAATTCCTTTAGCAACATTGTTATAATTTGATCTCACTAAAGAATTTCTAAAATACCAAGAGTTTTTTGCAAATGTATCATTAGTAACATCAAACCCTAAACTTCTTAAATATTTAATAAAAAATACCGCTATTGTTCTAGTATTTCCTTCCTCAAAAACGTGTATTTGCCATAAATTAGATATAAAAATAGCAAGGTGATTAATGATTTCATCTATTGTTAATCCATTGTAGCTAAACTTCTTTTCTAATTCAAAATCATACTGGAGTGTCATTTCAAGCTCTCTAAAATCACCATAAGTAACGCTATCACCATCTAGAACCCATTCATTTTTTGAGAAATTGTATTTTCTCATTTCTCCAGGATTTTCTAAAAGATCATTAAAAAGTATTCTATGAATAGTTAAAAGTTGCCCAACTGTAAAAGTAAAAGAATCTTCAGAAATGATTTTAGCGATGCGAATTGAGATTTTATCTGCTTCTTCTGTCCTATCTTCAATATTAGGTTTACTTTTGTAATATGAAGAAACAATTGAATCTAGTTCTTCTAAAGAAATTTCACCTTTAATATATCTATTTGTTTCATTCAAAAAATAAGACGAGTTCTTAAGTTGATCAACATCTTGTAAACCAATTCCAGTTTCAATAATATATTTATTATTCATAGGTTTTTCCATGTTTATATTATAATATATTATTTCCAAAGTGCAATTCCAAAGTGCAATTTGCACTTAAATAAAAACAGGACCAATTGTATTAATCCTGTTGTGCTCTAATG
>DCJD01000001.1:0-4292 GCA_002317215.1 Caryophanales bacterium UBA1709
ATAATGTTTCTTTCAAATCTTTATACGAAAAAAACAATGCTGAATTTAATGAGTTAGAGAGAGATATTAATGATTACTTTGACAGCAATATTGAGAATATTTCTAAATTATTCTCACAAAATAAATATAAAGAATTAAATGAATTAACAAAAGAAATAAGTGATTCATTAGCTGCTTATAAAGATCGTTATGATATTTTAAATGCAAATCTTGTTTTAGTATGTAAAGATGAAGATGAATTATTGGAAAGAAGTAGAATTATCACTTCTAATTTAAATGAAATTAAAAATGAAATAGATTTAGAAGATAATACAATTGGATTTGCAAAAGCATCCTTTGAAGAATTTTATAAAGAACTTGATGATGAATACGAGATATTTAGTGAATATATGATTAGAGGTAATTTCTTCGATGCAAAAGAATTTATTTCTAAAGTTGAAGTTAAGATTAATAATGTTTTTAATAATTTAAAAAATATCAAAGCTTATTCAAAAAAGATTTCTATTGAATTACCTTCTAAAATTAATTCATTAATTGAAGTTTATAATAGTATGAAGCAAGATAAATATCCTTTATCTCAACTACCAATTGTTAAAACTATCAATGAATCCAAAGATAATTGGAAACTTTCTATTGAATTATTTAAGACTTTTTCATTTGATAAAACTATTAACCTAGTTAATAGTATGGAAAGTAAGCTAATTGATATTGATGCTATGATGCAAAATGAGATTGCAGCAAGAAATGAGTTTGCTTTGATAGAAGATAAAATCTATAATCGCGCAATTGATTTAGATAATACATATATTAAAAGCATGCGAGATGATGCTTCGTTAAAGAAGAAATACGAAACAAACAATGAAAGAAACGAACTTGATAAAGCTGTTAAGTTTGAAAATCAAAAACTTGTTGTTATTAAAGCTGCCTTAGATGCTTTAAATTACGGAGAACAATTATATTCTTTAAGACTCAAGAAATTATATGAATTAGATAATCAAGCCAATGTTTTTGCTAAATACCTTGGAATGAGCAATGATTCTTATAAAGATTTAGTAAAAATAAGTAGTGATGCTAATACATTACTAGATTCACTTTCATCTAAATTAAGAGATTTAGAAATTGATTTAAGAAATTCTAAATTTGATAAGTTAAGCCAAAAATATGAAGAAGAGTTTAAGGATCTATACAATTTGCTTAATAGATTAAATCAAATTTTGCAAAAAGAACCTGTTGATATTGAAAGAGTTAAAATAATTAGTTTAGAACTTCAAGAAAAATACACTGATATTGAACGCAGTATCAAAAACGATTTGAAGAATGCTTTAGATGCTGAACAATTATTATTAAAAGGAAACGTATTAAGAGCATATATCACCGGTATAGATAACGACATTGCAAAATGTGAAATATTATTCGATGATGGAAGATACGAAGAATGCGTTGATGCATGTCATAGATGTTTAGACAATTATCAAGAGAGCGTTGAAAAATAATATGATTTACTTTGATTATGCATCTTCAACACCTTTAGATAAGGATGTTTTATCTTCTTATGCAAAAATACTTGATATGTATTTTGCTAATCCATCCGCAATTCATAAACAAGGATTAGAGTCTGCTAATTTATTAGAAAAATCTAGAAGCCAAATAGCTTCTATTTTGCATATTAAAGAAGATGAAATAATCTTTACTAGTGGAGCAAGCGAATCTAATAACCTAGCCATTAAAGGTGTAGCTTTTAAATATAAAAATAGAGGAAAGCATTTAATAACTTCAAAAGTTGAACACCCAAGTGTGTTGAATGTATTTAAACAATTGGAAAATGATTTTGGATATGAAGTAACTTATCTTGATGTAAATCAAGATGGAGTAGTTTCTTTAGATGAATTAAAGAAAAATATACGTAAAGATACTATATTGGTTAGTTTGATGCATGTAAATAATGAAACAGGAAGTATAAATGATGTTGAACTAATTGGTAAATACATCAAGGATAACTATCCTACTTGCATATTCCATTGCGATGATACACAAGGCTTTGGAAAAATTGATTGTGATTATTCAAACATTGATTTAATCTCAATGTCAGCTCATAAAATATATGGTTTAAAGGGATCTGGGTTATTAATTAAAAAAGAAAATATAAATCTTGAAATATTAATCAATGGTGGAGAACAAGAATTTGGCTTAAGAGGAGGAACAAGCAACTTTGCTACTATTGCTGCTTTAGCCAAAACAATTCGTCTTCAATTTGAAAATAAGCAAAAAGATTATAATTATATTTCTAATTTAAACTCTTATTTAAGAGAGAAGGTTGAAGATATCGATAGTGTATATATTAACTCTCCATTGTCTGCTTCACCTTATATTTTAAATATAAGTGTAATGGGAATTAAAAATTCCATAATGAGTGAATATCTAAGTAATAAAGATATATGTGTTTCTACAACAAGCGCTTGTGGAAGCAATCATAATGTATTTAGTTATGTTATTGAAGATATGTATCCTAATACAAATAGATCGAATTCTGCAATAAGAATTTCATTTTCTAAATTTAACAATAAAGATGAAATAGATAAATTAGTAGATGCGATTAAAGAAGGAATAAAGGAAATTGTAAAATGAAATATGATTGTTTAATGATACGATTTGGTGAACTCAATACCAAAGGGAAAAATAAAAATGATTTTATAAAGAAATTATATGAAAATGTTGTTAGTGCAACATCTTCATTGAAATCGGTAAAATACGAAAAAAGTCATGATAGAATTTATATTCATCATAGTGACGATGAAAAAGATGAATTAATCAAAATTATCAAGACTGTGTCTGGAATTTCTAATTTTTCTTTAGTATATAAATGCGAGAATGATATTGATGTAATTTCTTCTTCTTGTTTAGAATTGATTAAGCAAGAAAATGGGAAAACATTTAAAGTCAAAGCAAATAGAGCAGATAAATCTTTTCCAACTCATAGCGATGATGTAAATAGATATGTCGCAACTAACATTTTAAAGAATACAAACTATAAAGTTGATATACATAATCCAGATGTATTAGTAAGTATTGATATTAGAACTGAAGGATGTTTTATCTATACAAATAAGATTAAAGGCGCGGGTGGATATCCTCTTGGCATAGCTGGTAAAGGATTAGTTATGATGAGTGGAGGCCTTGATAGTCCTGTTGCAGCGCATTTAGCGATGAATAGAGGAATTAAAATTGAATGTATTCATTTTGCAAGTCCTCCATACACACAACAACAAGCCTTAGATAAAGTTATTGATTTATTAAAAGTATTATCAATAAATAAAATGCCAATTAAACTTCACATCGTTCCGTTTACTAAGCTACAAGAAGAGATATATAAAAATGTTGATGAGTCTTATGCTATAACAATAATGCGAAGAATGATGTATCGAATTGCTGCAAAAGTTGCGCACAGAAGAAACTGTTTATGTTTAATAAATGGTGAATCTGTTGGACAAGTTGCAAGTCAAACGTTGCAAAGTATGGCCGTTATTAATGAAGTGGTAAAAGTACCCGTTATAAGACCTCTTGCTTGTGTTGATAAAGAAGAAATAATGAATAAAGCAAAAGACATTGGTACTTATGATATATCAATAAGACCATATACTGATTGCTGCACGATATTTACCCCACACAATCCAGTTACTAGACCAGAATTAGAAGAATGTATAAAATACGAAGCAAAATTCGATTATGAAACCCTAGTAAATGATTGTGTTCATAACATTAACTCACTAACTATTGATTCTACTTATTCAATAGATGAAATAAGTGACTTATTATAATAGATAATCTTGATTATCTATTAGTATTATTGTAATATTTTAAAGTATTTGGAGGATTAATTATGTCAAAAATTATGGCAATAAATTGTGGATCTAGTAGTTTAAAATTCAAACTATTTGAAATGCCACAAGAAACAGTAATTACAGAAGGACAATTTGAAAGAATTGGTTTTAAAGAAATGGGAGTTTACACCATTAAATATAATGGTCAAAAGTATGTTAATGAAATTGAATTACCAGACCATGGTGTAGCTGCTCAAACTTTATTAAAAGACTTATTAGAAAGAAAAATTATTAACAGTTTAGATGAAATCAAAGGTGTAGGACATCGTATTGTTCAAGGTGGAAAATACTTTAATAAATCCGCTATTGTTGATGATTATAGTAAATCAAAAATTAAAGAATTAGTTGATTTAGCTCCTTTACATAATGGCGCTCACCTCATTGGTATTGATGCTTTTGAGAAAGCTTTACCAG
>DCJD01000001.1:4364-11314 GCA_002317215.1 Caryophanales bacterium UBA1709
TTTATGTATGCCATTCCACAAAAATGGTATAAAGAATACGGAGTTAGAAAATATGGAGCTCATGGTACTAGCCATCAATTTGTAGCTAATGAATATGCTAGATTAACTAATAAAGATATTAGTAAATTAAAAATAGTTACATGCCATATCGGAAACGGAGCTAGTTTATGTGCTGTTGAATATGGAAGATGTAAAGATACATCAATGGGATTAACTCCACTTGAAGGAATTCCAATGGGAACAAGAAGTGGCAATATAGATCCTACTGTTGTTAGCTATATCTGCGAAAAAGAAGGAAAATCAGCTAAAGAAGTTGTTAATGAACTAAATAAAAAATGCGGTTATTTAGGTGTTAGTGGAATTAGCAACGATTCTCGTGATTTAAATGAAGCTGCAAATAACGGAAATAAAGATGCAATGTTAGCATTAACAATCCAAGAAAAACGTATTGCTGATTATATTGGAAGTTATTATGTATATCTTGAAGGTATTGATGCTATTGTCTTTACAGCTGGTATTGGCGAGAATGCAAGCGAAATGAGAGAAAGAGTTTGCAATAGATTAAAAGTCTTAGGCGTAGATATCGATTTAAAACTTAATGCAGATAGAGGCCACCCATTTAGAATTTCTACTCCAAATTCTAAAATTGATGTTTGGGTAATTCCTACTAATGAAGAATTAGTTATCGCTCGTGATACTGTAAAATTATTAAATATTTAAGAAAAGTCCCAAAAAGGACTTTTTCTTTATATTCTTTTTCATTAATGAAAAAGAATTGTGTATAATAATAGAGGTGATAAATATGAACATAGAATTAAATTTAGCAAACGAAATTATTAAGTGCATTGAAGAATATGATACTATCATGGTTTTTAGACATGAATCTCCAGATTTTGATGCTTTAGGATGTCAATTTGGGATGTATCATTTTTTAAAAAACAATTTTAAAGATAAAAAGATATATGCTCCAGGTTTTAGTAATGTTGAATTAGCAAAAGGACTATATCCTAAAAATGATGTACTAGAAGATAGCGATTATGATAAATTTTTAGCAATAGTTTGTGATACTGGAAATACAAAAAGAATTAGCGATCAAAACTATAGTAAAGCAGATAAGATTATTAAAATTGATCATCATCCTAATGTTGAACCATATGGATATATTAATTTAGTTCATGATGAGATTAGTAGTTGTAGCGAAGTTTTATTCCATTTATTTGAATCAAAACCATTTGAAAAATATCAAATGAATAGTGAATGTGCAAAATATTTATATAGTGGAATGGTTGGAGATACAGCAAGATTCCAATATCGTCCAACAAATCAAGATTCCTTTTTAGCGGCTGCTAAGCTAGTCTCATATGACTTTGATATGTTTGATGACGTTTATGAACCTATGTATCGTAAAGACTTATCTAATATTAAAGCAATGCAATATGTTTTAAATAATTATAAACTTACTGAACACGGAGTAGCATATTATTATTTAGATGATAAAGCATTAAAACAACTAGGTTTAGATTGTGACGAAGCAAAGATGTTCTTATCTTTATTTGCTGGTTATGATGAGATTAAGATTTGGGTTTGTTTAGTTGAAGATGTTAAAAATAATAATATCAGAGGATCAGTAAGAAGTTCTCATTATGTAATTAACGAAACTTGTAGCAAATATCATGGTGGAGGACATTTGGTTGCTGCTGGATGTAGAGTTAGTGATTTAAATGAAGCTAATAGTTTAATTAATGATTTAGATAACTTATTAAAATAATATGGCGCTAGGACTATTAAACATAAAAAGTGGATATACATTTCTAAAATCCTCTTTAAAAATCAAAGATATAGTTAAAATTGGTAAAGATAATAATTTGCCATTTTTAACATTAACTGATTTTAATAATATGTTTGGTTCAGCAGAATTTATTAATGAGTGTAAAGATAATAACATTAAAGGTGTTATTGGAATGGAAGTTAATATTGATATATATGAATCAAAATTAATATTAATTGCTAGTTCCACTCAAGGTTATTTATCGTTATGTAAATTAACTAAATATGTTTCTAATTCTAAACTAAATAGTTTTGCAACATTAGAAAACTTAGAAGAATGCAAAGACGGAATAATCGCTATTTTTCCAACCTTAAGAAATAATTTTGATGAATTAGATTATGAGAAAAGAGATAGAATAATTAGATTATTGAAAAATATTTATACATCTCTATATTTAGGATTAGAAGTATATGGTGATAATGATATTTTAAAACTAGATGATATTAGAGAATATGCTAGAAACAATTTGTTATCATGTGTACCTTGTAATGAAATATTAACTCAATCATTTGAAACCACTTATTTACTTGATATATTAGAAGCTATCGATTTAAATACATCAATAGAAAAGATAGAGATTAAAAATCATACCTATAAATATGTTTTAAGTGAATCTAAAATTAAATCAATTTTCTCGGAGCAAGAAATCAATAATGCTAATAAAATTGGAAATCTAGTTGAATATGATTTTGATAGCATCAAAGGAGATCTTGTTCATTATCCATTAAAAGATGATATTGATAGTTTTGAATATTTAAGATCTTTAGCATATAAAGGCTTAGAAAAAAGATTAAATAATAAAGTAACTAAAATATATTATGATCGTTTAGAATATGAACTTGGAATAATTAAAAAGATGAATTATGTTAATTATTTTTTAGTTGTTTTTGATTATGTTCGTTATGCAAAACAAAATGATATATTGGTTGGCCCTGGTAGAGGAAGTGCCGGAGCTAGTTTAGTATCTTATTCTCTTGGAATCATTAATGTTGATCCTTTAAAATACAATTTATTGTTTGAAAGATTCTTAAACCCAGAAAGAATATCAATGCCAGATATTGATGTGGATTTTATTGATACTAAAAGAGATCAAGTTATTGATTATTTAATAAATAAATATGGAAAAGATAGAACTGCTCGTGTTATTTCATTCCAAACATTTCAAGTTAAAAGTTCTCTAAGAGACGTTGCTAAAGCATATGGTTTTAGTAAAGGCGAAGAAGACACTTTATCTGATACGGTTGGAGATGGAAATTATAATAGCTTAGATGAATTGATTAAAACCAATAATAGATTCTTATCGATGGTTAAAACTAATGATTCATATAAAAAAGTTTATCAAACAGCTCTATTTATTGAGGGCTTACCAAGACAAACTAGTATGCATGCTGCTGGTATTATTTGCAATGATAAACCTTTATGTAATGTTATACCTGTTTATGATAATGATTTTGGTATTACTTTAACACAACTAGATGGGGGATATATTGAAAGATTTAATCTATTTAAAATGGATATTTTAAGTTTAGCTAATTTATCTATTATTGATAATTGTGTTAAAGAAATAAAAAATAGATTAAATATTAATATCGATTTGAATAATATCAATCTAGACGATCCTAATATTTATACTTTATTTGATAAAGGATTATATGGTGGTATTTTCCAAATGGATGAAAATTCCATTAAAAATGCCGCAAGACAAATTAAACCAAAATGCTTTATGGACATAGTTGTTTGTTTATCGATTGGTCGTCCTGGTCCAGAAGCTTTTATTCCGTTATATGTGGATAGGAAAGACGGTCTTAAAAAAATTGAATATTTCCATAAATCATTAGAACCAATATTAAAAGAAACATATGGAATATTAGTTTATCAAGAACAAATCATGCAAATTCTTGTTAAAATGGCTGGCTTTTCACTTGGAAAAGCTGATTTAACTAGAAGAGCAATTTCTAAGAAAAATGAAGAAAAACTTCAAGCTGAAAGAAACGATTTTATTAGTGGATGTATTAGAAATGGATATAGTAAAGAAGATGCCATTAATGTTTTTGATATTATTTTAAAATTTGCCAGTTATGGATTTAATAAATCCCATTCAGTTGCTTATGCCATGATTAGTGCTCAAATGTGCTATTTAAAATATTATTATCCACAATACTTCTATTGTTCTTTATTTAATTATTCTAGTAAAGAAACAAAATTAGAGATCCTATTTAGAGAATTAAAAATTAATAATATTAAAATACTATATCCTAGTATTAATGTAGCAAACTTGCAATATACTATTGATGGTAAAGATATACGTTGTCCATTAATTAAAATAAAGAATATAAATAATAATATAGCCAGCATTATTGTAAAAGAAAGAAATAATGGCCCTTACAAATCATTTATTGATTTTATAAGAAGAGTATATGCTTATGGTATTAAAAAAGAAGATTTAATTAATTTGATAAAAGCTGGATGCTTTGATGAATTTAATTTAAACCGTATAACTTTATTAAATAATCTTGATACTTGTATCATGTATGCTTCTATTGTTAGCCATTTAGAAAATGATAAAGTTGTTATTAATAATTTGGTTGCAGAACCAAATATAAGTGTTTATGAAGATAACTTTAATGTAAATATTGAAAACGAAAAAGAAGTATTAGGCACTAGTTTATCTAAAAATCCTTTAGAGTTAGTTCGTGATATGTTTAAAGACGCTGGATTTATAACTATATCTGAGATTAATGAAGAAGGAAAGAAAGTTAAAATTGTTGGAAAGATTAATCGTATATATTTAAAAGCTGATAAAAATAATCAAGAGATGGCTTTTATAGATGTTGAAGATGAAACTGGTATTATTTCTCTTATTGTCTATCATGACACTTATATTCAATATAAAGATTTCTTAAACAAAGATGCATATATTCAAATAAAAGGTGAAAGTGATTTTTATCGAGGAAACATGGAATTAAAAGCCATTTATTTAAAACCATATCAAATGAAGGTGGAATAGAATTATGAAATTATTATTAATCGACGGTAACTCTTTATTATTCAGAGCTTATTATGCTACAGCATATCAAGGCGTAGATAAGATAATGCGCAATAAAGAAGGTTATCCAACAAATGCCTTATATGGCTTAGCTAATATTGTTACTAAAGTATTAAATCAATCTCATCCAGATTATGCTTTAGTTGCTTTTGATACTTCTAAACCAACCTTTAGACATCAACAATATCAGGATTATAAAGCTGGTCGAGCTGAAACTCCAACTGAATTGAAACAACAATTTCTTCCAGCAAGAGAAATGCTAAAACTTATGGGCTTATACGTTTATGAGATTGAAGGATATGAGGCTGATGATATCATAGGCACAACTTCTATTATGGCAAGCGAAGATATTGATGTAGAAATATATAGCGCTGATAAAGACTTACTTCAACTAATTAAACCTAATGTTCATGTCTGTTTAACCAAAAAAGGTGTAACTGACTTAGTTATCATGGACGAAATTAGTTTAAAAAATGAAATGGGTATAAGTCCAACTCAAATAACAGATTTAAAAGGATTAATGGGAGATAAATCAGATAATATTCCAGGAATTATGGGAGTTGGCGAAGTTACTGCTATTAAACTTTTAAATGAATATCAATGTGTTGAAAAGATTGTTGATGCTGAAATATCTGGCAAACTTGGTGAAAAAATTAAGGCTGGAAAAGAAATTGCTTTAATGAGCAAAAAACTTGCAACTATTAATAAGGAAGTTCCAGTCTCTTATACTTTAGAAGATTTAAAATATTGTGGAGCAAATCAAACTAAGTTATCAGAATTTTTAAGATATTATGATATGTATTCTTTAGATAAGAAATTAGTATCAAAAAAAGAAACCATTAAAGCTAATTATCAAATTGTAAATAAGATTCCTTTAGATTTCTTGAATCAATCACTAGCTATTTTTATAGATACTAATGGATTAAATTATCATATTGATGAAATAAATGGATTATCTATTTCAAATGGTAATAATTCTTATTTTATTAATAGAGATAATTTAATAAAGGATGATAATTTAATCCAATATTTATCTAATGATAAATATGAAAAATATGGATTAGATATTAAGAAGATAATTGTTTGTTTAAATCGTTTGGATATAAAGATTAATAGTTTAAATTATGATTTACTTTTAGCAACATACTTAATTGAATCTCTTGTAAAAGAAGAACCAACTATGTTACTTGATTATTATGGAATATTAATTGATCAAAAAGAAAAAAGTACTTCGGAAGGATATTTACAATCTATTGCTAAATATTCTTGTTCAATTGCCCAATCTATATATAAGTTAAAAGATAAAACACTTGAGAAATTAAAAGAATCTAATCAATTAGATTTATTTAATAATGTAGAAATTAAGCTAGCTTATATTTTAGCTGAAATGGAAATTCGAGGAATAAATGTAGATAAAAAACTATTAGAAGAGAAAAGCAAAGAATTGAATATTAAACTTGAAGATATCGCAAAGCAAATATATCAATTAGCAGGATATGAATTTAACATTAATTCTCCAAGTCAATTAGCCGAATTATTATTTGATAAGCTAAACTTACCTGCTAATAGAAAAAGATCTACAAGTGCTGAAGAGTTAGAATTTTTATATCCTTTCCACCCAATAATCTCTAAAATATTAGAATACCGTAAATTTAGTAAACTATTAAATACCTATTTTTCTGGTTTACAAGATTATGTTTTAAGCGATAATAAGATTCATACAATTTATAATCAAGCATTAACTCAAACCGGACGTCTATCAAGCAGAGATCCAAATCTACAAAACATTTCTGTAAGAAGTGAGGAAGGTAAAGAAGTTAGAAAAGCATTTGTTGCTAAAGATGGATATACTTTATGTTCTTTTGATTATTCTCAAATCGAATTAAGAGTATTAGCTGCAATGTCTAATTCATTATCTTTAAAAGAAGCCTTCAATAATCATATTGATGTCCACGCAAAAACAGCATCATTAATATTTGGAGATGATATTAATAATGTTAGCGAAGAACATCGTAGACAAGCCAAAACAATTAATTTTGGAATTGTTTATGGAATGAGTAATTTTGAATTAGCACG
>DCJD01000001.1:11454-21916 GCA_002317215.1 Caryophanales bacterium UBA1709
AGAAGAATAGTTGAGATTAATAGCAGTGTTTATAACGAAAGAGAAAGAGGCAAAAGAATTGCCATGAATACTCCAATTCAAGGAACTGCTGCAGATATTATGAAGATGCAAATGATTAAAGTATATGAATCTTTAAAATCTTCATCATTAGATGCTTCTATTTTATTGCAGGTTCACGATGAAATTGTTTTAGAAATTAAAGATGAAGATTTAGATAAGACAATTCAATTAGTTAAAGAAAAAATGGAAGAATTTGATTTAATTGATGTCCCATTAATAATTGATTATCACTATGGAAAGAATTGGATGGAATAGGTATGCCAGAATTAGCTGAAGTTGAAACAGTTAGAGAAGTTTTGATTAACTGGTGTAAAGGTAAAACCATTAAAAGTATTGAATGCTTTTACCCTTTAATATTAGAAAATTGTACTATTGATGATTTAGAAAAAACATTAATAGGTAAGAAGATTGATGATATTAGAAGACATGGAAAACATTTAATTTTTGATATTGGAGAATATTGTTTATTAAGTCATTTAAGAATGGAAGGAAAATACTTTTTATTTAATGATGATGCTTATAAATCAAAACACAATCATTTAGCTATTCATTTAGATAACAATACTGTTTTATGTTATAACGATACTAGAAAATTTGGTCGCTTTAATTTAATTAAGAAAACAGATTTATATACCAATTCAATAATAAGTGAGTTAGGAAAAGAACCTTTTGATACTTCTTATATGGAATTATATGAAAAAGCAAAGAATTATTCAGGCACTATTAAAGAGTTTCTGCTAGATCAACATATTATGGCTGGTCTTGGAAACATATATGCAGATGAAGTTTGTTTTGCCTCTAGATTAGTCCCATTTGTAAAAGCAAAAACATTATCAATAGATGATTGCCAAAATATTGTTAATTCTTCAATTGATGTTTTAAATAAAGCCATTAAAGCTGGTGGAAGTAGTGTTCATAGTTTTAGCAGTGGAAATGGTGTTGATGGAAGATTCCAAAATGAATTGAATGTTTATGGAAGAGAAAATCAAAAATGTAAAGTTTGTGGAAATATTCTAACTAAAACATTAATAGCTACGAGATCAACTATTTATTGTCCAAATTGTCAAGTTATACATGCAAAAACTCCTAGAATTATAGGGATTACTGGGTTAATAGCAAGTGGGAAAAGTACCATTCTTGCAATCCTTAAAAAATATGACTATAAGATTCTAGATTGCGACATGATTGCTAATCAAGCGTATCTAGATGATGAAATAATTAAAAAACTAATAAGCGTATTTAAAACAAGCGATAAATTAATTATTCGAGATATTGTTATTAGAGATGCTAATAAATTAAAAGAACTAGAATCAATCATTCATCCATATGTTATTAATAAAATAAAAAATCAAATTAAAGATGGTAATAAATATTCAATTGAAGCCAGTCAATTATTTGAATCAAAGCTTCATAAGATATGTGATTATACAATAATGGTTGTTTGCGATGAAAGAATTAGACAAAAAAGATTAAGAGATAGAAATCCAAATGATTATTATAAGTATAAAAATCTTAATAATAATTTAACTGATGGATATAAAAAAGTAAAACTTGCTAATTATGCTATCAATACTACTTATGGTAAAGATAGTATTGAAGAGCAAATTAAAAATATGTTTAATAATTTTCTATAATTATTTTATGTATAAAATAATAATGATATAATGAAGGACAAATTGAATTAATTATGAGTAAGATTGTTATTGAAGAAAATCATGAGTATGTAATATGTACTGAATCTATCATTTCAAGCTATGATAGAAAAATTTTAACACGTTTATATCAACCTTTAATTGGTTCGATTGCTTTTGCATTATATGAAACTTTTCTAAGTGAATTTGAATTTGATAAAACTGTTACAAGTTTAAAAAGACCATTTAAATCATTAACTAAAATCATGAATGTTGGCATTGATGATTTTAGACTGGCTTTATCAAAACTAGAAGGTACTGGATTAATTAAATCATTATTTAATAAAAAGGAAAATTATTTCTTAATTGAATTGTTTTCTCCAAACACACCTTCATCATTCTTTGATTCACCACTTCTTGATTCTAAATTACATAAGCAACTTGGAAATGATGAATATCAAAGAACAAAGCAATATTTTAGCTTTGCTATTATTTCAAAAACTGATTTTGAAGATGTTTCTAATTCATATAATGATGTATATGATTTTGATATTAATGCAATATTTAACGGATCAACTAATCAAGTTTCTAAGAAAAGAGGATCTGTTAGATTATCTTTTGATCAAGAAGCATTTGATTTAAGAATTAAAGAATTGCAAATATCTAAGTCTCATATTAGCAAAGATGATTTAGAAAATATTATTATGTATGCTAATTGCTATAATATCGCTTCTGTTGATATGGCAGATATTGTTGCTAGATCATTAAATAGTGAAGGACATATTGATATTATGATGCTTAAGAAATTGTCTGAATCTAAGATGAACGGGAATGTTAATGTTAAAACTATTAGTACAATTAAGAATACTGGCAATATGAAATTGGATGAATTAATCACATATTATAATATGACTAATTCTAAACAATTCTTGTTAAGCAAGAATAATGGTAGTCCGATATTACCATCCCAATTAACATTAATTGAATCTCTACGTAATATTTATAAATTTAGTGATGGAATTATCAATTGTTTGTTAGATTATGTGTTGAATAAGAATGATGGAAAAATAAGTAATGCATATGTTGAAACCATTGCATCTTCTATGAAAAGAGGGAATGTCAGCGATACATATAATGCGTACGAATATTTATATAAGACAAAAGCTAAACAAAGTAAACAAGAAGAAAAAGATACAAATAGTAATCAAGTAAGTGATAAAGACATAGAAGAAAGTTTAAGAAAACTAGAAGAATTTAGAAGGAAAAGAGAAAATGGAGAAAATTAGTGATAAGTTGAAAGATTTTAAAGATATTCCAACTACTAAAGAATTGGAGAGCTATAAATCTAATTGCATTGATGAATTATACTCATCAGCTTATATTAGGAATTTTTTAGAAACCAATAAACTTGATTCTTCTTTTGTTTCTAAACACTTAGTTGAACTTTTGGATATGGCAAAATCAGCTAAACCATGTGAGAAATGTCCTGGATATTTAAAATGCCCTAATGTCCCTAAAGGTTTAGTACAGATTTTTAATTTAAAAAATAATAGCGTTGAATATGCAATCTGTAAAAAACTAAAGGAGATTAATCCTATTAAAAATAGTTATGTAATAATGGATTTTCCAGAAGAGTGGCTTTATAACAACCTTGAAAAATTATTTACTAATGTTTATGTTAAAAGTATTATCCCAACCATTTCAAATCTAATTATGAATAATTCAAATAAGGGATTATATTTATATGGACCAAGTGGATGTGGGAAAAGTTTTATTGCTGCAACTATCTCAAATGAATATATTAAAACAACAGCAAAAAAAGTAATTTTTGCTAATTTTAGAAATTTACTAGAAAGTATCAAATTAGGTTTTGATGATGACTCTTATTCTTCATCTTTAAATGAGTTAAAAGAGATTGATATGTTAGTCTTAGATGATCTTGGCACGGAAAAGGTTAGCGAATGGTCAACATTCCAAATATTATTTGATATTTTGCAATATCGTTTAAGAAATAAAAAATTAACTGTTATTACTAGCTTATATTCTATTGATGAATTAACTAGATTGTATGGTGGCAATAATCCAAAAACATCAAGACTAATTGAAATGATAAAAATGCTTTGTGATATTAAAGCAATAGAAGGAATTAATTATAATTCATTATAGTATATGAAAAGAATCGCAATAATGACAAGCGGTGGGGATGCACCTGGAATGAATGCTTGTATTTATAGTATTTATCAAATAGCTCTTAAAAAAGGCTATGAGGTATTTTGTATTAAAGACGCTTTTAAAGGGTTGGTTGAAAATAATATATTTCAGCTAAATAAAACAAAAGAAGATAAATTATATTTAAAACAATTATCAATTCAAGGTGGAACATTTTTAGGAAGCGTTCGTTTTAAAGAATTTGAACAAGAAGAATATCAAAGAAAAGCAATTAATAATTTAAAAGAATTAAATATTAATAATTTAATTGTATTAGGTGGTAATGGAAGCTTTAAAGGCGCTTTTGAATTATCTAAATATGGTATAAATGTACAAGGGATACCAGTTACCATTGATAATGATTTGTTCTATACTCAATATTCCATTGGTTTTATGAGTGCAGTTAATACTGTTATAGATTGTTCAAATAAAATTAAAGATACAATGAATAGTCATCATCGTATGGCTCTTGTTGAAACAATGGGTAATAAATGTGGGGAACTTCCTCTATTTGCAGGAGTAATTGGTCATTTTGATTGCATTTATATTCCAGAGATTTATTCTTCTTATTCAACTTTAGTTACTACTTTAAATAATAAGATTAGTAATAAAGAAGAGATTCGTATAGTGTTAGTAAGCGAGGCAATTTGCCATGTAGAAGAACTAAAAGATAAATTAGAAAAAGATATTAAAAAAGAAATTAGATGTGTTAATTTAGGCCATATTCAAAGAGGCGGTAATCCTTGCGAATTTGATATTAATATTGCTAAATGTTTTGCTAAACAAGCAATGTTTAATATCGAGTGTGGAATATACAATAAGGCAATCGGTATTGAAGATGGAGAAATACTATCATTGCCTCTTGATGAAGTTGATACTTATAAATCACATAATGGCAATTCAACGTATGAGCATTTTATTAAGTTAGCCAAAGAAATTAATGGAGTTAAGTAAGATGAATAGCATCAATGTTAATTCAGAAATAGGAAAACTTAAAACTGTTCTTTTATATGAACCAGGTGATGAAATTAATAATTTAACTCCAAATACTTTGGATGAGTTACTATTTGATGACATTCCATGGCTTCCAATTGCTAAAAAAGAGCATAATGCTTTTGCAAAAGCCTTTAAGGATAATAATGTTGAGGTTTTATATTTAAATAAATTAGTTGAAGAAGTTTTAGAATCTTCAACTACTATTAAAGAACAATTTATTGATGATTTTATTAAGCTTTCAGATATTAAAGATAATAAGATTAAAGCGAGTGTGAAAAATTATTTACTTAAATATAAAAATGATGGATTAGTTAGAAAAATGATTAGTGGAATTAAATATAAAGATTTAGATTTAGATAATAAAAACATCTTTATAACAAATCCAATGCCAAATCTATATTTTCAAAGAGATCCATTCAGTAGTATTGGAAATGGAGTATGTATTAATAAGATGCATTTTAAAGCTCGCCAAAGAGAAACACTATTTGCAACTTATTTATTCAAATATCATCCAAGATTCAACTCAACACCTATTTATTATGATTCTAGTGATAACTATGATATCGAAGGTGGAGATATATGTGTCTTAGACAATAAATCCATATTAATTGGACATAGCCAAAGAACAAGTCTAGAAGGAATCAAAACCTTAGCTAAAAGATTATTTAATAATACTAATTATGAACAAGTTTTAATTTTCTCAATTCCTTCCAAAAGAACTTTTATGCATTTAGATACAGTATTTTCTCAAGTTGATTATGATAAGTTTACTGTTCATAAAGGGTGCTGTGATTTAATTAAAGTTTCTAAAATTATTAAAAGTAAACCAGAGAAGATTACTAAAGTTAAAGGGAATATAGAACAAGTATTAAGTGATATATTAAAGAAAAAGATAAAATTAATTAATTGTGGCGGAGAAGATAATATTAATAGTGAAAGAGAACAATGGAGTGATGGATCTAATTGTATATCTATCGCCCCAGGCGTTGTTATATGCTACGAAAGAAATGAGATAACAAATAAGATTCTAAAAGATAATGGAATTAAAGTTATAACAATACCTTCTAGCGAATTATCAAGGGGAAGAGGCGGACCAAGATGTATGGCAATGCCTTTATATAGAGAGGATTTATAATATGAATTTAAAGAATAGAAATTTTCTAAAATTATTAGATTATAGTCAAGAAGAGATACTATATTTAATTGATTTAGCTGAAAAATTAAAAGAAGAGAAAAAACAAGGCATTTTAAGAGACGATTTAAAAGGAAAAAATGTTGTTTTATTATTTGCAAAAGATTCAACTAGAACCAGATGTGCTTTTGAAGTTGCTTGCCAAGATTTAGGGGCTAGTACAACTTATATTGGAGCTAGTGGTTCTCAAATGGGAAAAAAGGAATCTATCAAAGATACTGCTAGAGTGTTAGGAAGAATGTTTGATGGAATAGAATATCGTGGATTTGAACAAAGTATTGTTGAAGAATTAGCAAAGTATTCTTCTGTTCCAACATGGAATGGATTAACTAATGAATTTCATCCTACACAAATGCTTGCTGATTTTATGACTATTAAGGAAAAACTTGGTTATATTAAAGGCGTTAAAATGGCTTATCTCGGCGATGCTAGATATAATATGGGAAATTCATATTTGGTAACTAGTGCTAAACTTGGAGTAGATCTTAGAATTATAGCTCCAAAATCTTTATGGCCTAGCCAAGAATTAATTGATACTTGCAAAGAGATTGCTAAAACTAGCGGTGCTAAAATAACTTTAACTGAAGATTTAAAATATGTTGAAGGAGTTAATGTTGTTAGCACTGATGTTTGGGTATCAATGGGAGAAGATAGCAGTGTTTGGGAAGAACGAATCAATCTACTTAAAAAATATCAAGTTAATAAAGAATTAATGGCAAAAGCTGATAAAGATGCTATTTTCATTCATTGTTTACCTTCTTTCCATAATTTAGAAACTACAATAGGCAAAGAAGTTTATGATAAATTTGGATTAAATGGACTTGAAGTTACTGATGATGTATTTGAAAGTGATAAGTCTGTTGTTTTTGATGAAGCTGAAAATAGATTGCACACTATTAAAGCTGTTATATTAGCTACACTTGGATAATTATGCGTATAGTAATTGCTTTAGGTGGTAATGCCTTAGATATAGAATGTGAAAAACAATTAATAGCAACTAACAAAGTCGCTAGTTTTGTTGCTCCTTTAGCAAAAGATAATGAAATAATATTAACCCATGGCAATGGTCCTCAAGTTGGGATGATTTATGGAAGCTTTGAAAATAGCAATATTGATATGCCATTTAGTGAAGTTGGCGCAATGAGTCAAGGATATATTGGTTATCATTTATCAAGTTCACTTACTAATGAATTAAATAAGTTAGGATGTTTATGTGAAAGTGAGTGCATTGTAACTAGGATTGAAGTTGATAAGAATGATAAAGCATTTTCTAATCCTTCAAAAGCAATAGGGAAATGGTATAAAAAAGACGAGATTAATGATTTAAATTTTGAGGTTAAGTATTTTAGAGAAAAAGACGGCTATAGAAGAGTTATAGCTAGTCCAAAACCAATGAATATTTTAGAACTTGATCAAATTAAAAAATCTATTAGTAAAAATAATATTGTAATATGTTGTGGCGGGGGAGGAATTCCTGTCATTAAATATAATAATGCATATTCTAGAATTGATGGGGTTATTGATAAGGATTTAGCTAGTAGTTTGTTAGCAGACAATATTGATGCAGATATGCTAATTATTCTTACAAGTATTGATAATGTTGCTATAAACTTTAGAAAAGATAATGAGAAAATATTGAATGAAGTAAATTACAAAACCTTAAACGATTATGTTTTAAATAATGAATTTGAAAAAGGAACGATAGAACCTAAAGTTAAAGCTTGTTTAGAATTTGTTAATAACTCTAAGAATAGAGTTGCTGTTATTACAAGCATTGAGAATTTAAATGATGCAATAAAACTAAGGAAAGGGACAATCATAAGGTATTAAATATGCTAGAAGAAATTAAAGATGGGAAATTATACTATAATGGTGTTTGCTTAGAAGATTTAGCAATTAAATACAAAACACCATTAAAGATTACTTTTTTAGATGTTATTAAAAATAGGGTTACTAGTTTAAAGAAAGTTTTTGATAAAGCCATTTTAGATAACAACTATCAAGGAAAGTTTATATATCTAAACGCTAATAAAGCCAATTATGCCAAAGAAGAAATTCTAACTGCTTTTGCGGCAAGTGATGGTTTAGAAACTAGTTCTTATTATGATTTATTATTAACTATGCGCTTTTTTAAATATATGAAAGAAAGAAATAAGTTAATAGTATGTAATGGATTTAAACTACATGATTATCTTGATTCAATTATTGAGATTAATGATAACGGTTATGATATTACTGATATTATTGATAGTTATAATGAATATGAATATTTAAAAAGTAAAAATATCAAATTAAAAGTTGGATTAAGAATCCATCTAGAAGCTTTATATAGTGAAAATGAAAATGAACCTAAAAATGATCGCTTTGGTTTAACTAATGATGATATTGAGAAAATATTATCTGATATTAAGAATACTAATTTAATATTAACTACTATTCATTTCCACCAAAGAGGATTTGATTATGAAAAAGAAAAGTTTGATACTAATTTTGAAAAAGCATTCAAATATTATGTTAAAGCAAAACAGCTTTATCCAAGTGTAACTAATTTTGATATCGGTGGTGGAACTCCTCTTCCAATAACTGATGATTTTGATTATGAAGCTTGGAGTGATCAAGTTGTAAAAACATTAATTGATTTATCCAAAAAATATAAAGTATCTCAACCAAATTTAATTAGCGAAAATGGGAAATATTCCCAAAAGGATAGCACGGTAAATATTTATAGTGTAGTTGGTAGAAAAGATACAGATAAAATCCCATGGTTATTTTTAGATGGTTCACCATTAATCGCGATGCCTGAGATGTATGCTTTAGGAGAACCAATTGTGGTTAAACCAATTAATGGATTAGATAAAAATAAAATAAAAGTAAGACTTGGTGGAATGACTTGTGATTGCGATGATATCTATTTTGAAAAGGATTTAGGATACTTCTTAGCTCCTGATATATCTAATCTAATGATTGGATGTATAGGAACTGGATCATATCAAAATTCTATGAATGGTAAAGGCGGTGTTCATCATTGTTTATTACCAGAAGAAACAGATGTTATTGTTTATACTTTGAATAATAAATTAGTTAGTGAAGTTAGAAAACCGCTTCAAACTATCAAAGATATTTGTAAAATAATACATTTTTAAATAAAATGTGTTATACTTAAAAGGTTAAGACAAGACTATTGAGAAGATTTTTAGAAAGAGAATGGTTGATGAAAATTCTTATGAATCTCAAAAAGCTACTACTTAATTATATAATCGTGGCCTAGCGTTAATAGGATTAATGAAGTGCAATATATATGTAATATATTATGTATATTGAACTAAGGTGGTACCGCGTAATATACGTCCTTAGAAATAAGGACGTTTTTTTATTTATTTAAAAAGGAGAAAAGTATGAAAATTTATTTGAAAGATGGATCAGAAAGAGAAATAGAACAAGGAATATCTTATTCCCAATTAGCATTTGATATCTCTCCTAGTTTAAGAAAGAAAGTTTTGGTTGCTAAAGAAGACGATAGATTAGTGGATTTATCAAATATTGTTAAAGAAAATGCTAAAGTTAATTTTATTACTTGTGATGATGAAGAAGCATTTGAAGTTTTAAACCATTCATGTGCTCACTTATTAGCACAAGCAGTTAAAAGATTATACCCAAAAGCATTATTTTGGGTTGGACCTGCTATTGAAGAAGGATTCTATTATGATATTGATTTAGGAGAAGAGGTCTTACATGATGAAGATTTAGTTAAGATTGAATCTGAGATGAAGAAAATATCTAAAGAAAATGAAAAAATAGTAAGATACCAATTAACTAAGAAAGAAGCTTTAGAGAAATTTAAAGATAATCCTTATAAAATTGAACTTATTGAAAATTTAAAAGAAGATGAAATTATAAGTTGCTATGAACAAGGGGAATTCGTAGATTTATGTAGAGGACCTCACGTTGCAAGCACATCTGAATTAAAATTCTTTAAATTATTAAAATTTTCAGGAGCATATTATAAAGGTGATTCAAAAAATAAAGTTCTTCAAAGAATCTATGGTATTTGCTTTGGTAGTGAAGAAAAGTTAAATGCACACTTAACTTTCTTAGAAGAAGCTAAAAAAAGAGACCATAAAAAACTTGGTAAAGAAATGGAATTATTTATGTTTAGCGATTATGGTCCAGGACTTCCATTCTGGTTACCAAAAGGATATACGCTAAGAAGAACATTAGAAAACTTCTGGTTAGATTTGCATAAGAAAAATGGATATTTAGTCATTAATACTCCAATTATGTTAAATAGACAATTATGGGAAACTAGTGGACATTGGGATCATTATAAAGATGATATGTTTGTTGTTGAAGTTGAAGATGGAACATATGCTATTAA
>DCJD01000001.1:21995-22336 GCA_002317215.1 Caryophanales bacterium UBA1709
TAAGATATGCTGAACTTGGAAATGTTCATAGATATGAAGCAAGTGGTGCCTTAAATGGACTATTTAGAGTTAGAGGATTTACACAAGATGATGCCCATACAATGTTAAGACCTGATCAAGTTGGTGAAGAAGTTAGCAGAATCATTGCATTGTATGATCAAATATATTCTCTATTTGGTTTAAATTATGCTATCGAATTATCTACAAGACCAGACAGTTTTATTGGTGAGATTGAAACTTGGGATAAAGCTGAAAAAGCTTTGGAAGAATGCTGTAAAGCAACTGGACATGATTTCAAAATAAATCCTGGAGATGGTGCTTTCTATGGTCCAAAACTTGAT
>DCJD01000001.1:22366-32407 GCA_002317215.1 Caryophanales bacterium UBA1709
ATAGAATCTGGCAATGTGGTACTGTACAACTTGATATGCAATTACCAGGAAGATTTAATTGTACTTATGTTGATAGTGACGGTACTAAAAAGACTCCAGTAATGATTCATCGTGCTTGTTTTGGCTCATTAGAAAGATTTATTGGTATTATCTTAGAAAATACTGCAGGTAATTTCCCATTATGGTTAACTCCAGTTCAAATTCAATTATTACCAGTTAATGCTTCTATTCATTTAGAGTTTGCTAAAAAATTAAAAGAAAAATTTGAAGAACATAAATTTAGAGTTGAGATTGATGAAACAGAAGAAAAACTTGGATACAAGATGAGACAAGCTCAATTAAAGAAGGTTCCATACATTCTTGTTATAGGTGATAATGAAATGAATAATAATACTGTTTCATATAGAAAACATGGAGAAAGTGAAGCAATCACTGTTTCTATTGATGAATTTATTATTAAATTAGAAGAAGAAATTAAATCAATGAAATAAATTAAGGGAGTTTTAGAAATAAAACTCCTTTTTATTTATCTAGATTTTGCTATAATATACTAGAAAGTTAGGTGATTCCCAATATGGATTGTGACAGTCTTCCGCCTGTGAAATATATAAATTTAGCACATTCCTTTAGTAATGGGAAAATCACTCTCTACATATTATTAATATTATTATTTATTATATTAAGTGGTCTTTTTGCTTGCATTGAAACTGGTTTTAGTTGCGTAAATAAAAATCGAATTTATAGTAAAGCAGAAGATGGAGATAAGAAGGCTATTCGTTTTAAAAAAGCTTTAGATAGATCAGAAGAATATATTGTTTCAATACTTATATTCATTAATATTTTTCATATTTTATGTTCAATATTAGCTACTGCTTTATTAATAGACTTGATGGGAGAATCTGGGTCTATTGTTAGTACAATAGTTATTACTTTAATCGTTTTTATTTTTTCTGAAACGATTCCTAAAAATATTGCAAACGAAAATGCAGATAAAGTATTTGAAAATACAATGGATTTATTAACAATAGTAACTTATTTAGTTTACCCATTAGTATTACTTTTTGCATTACCATATAAATTAATTATTAAGAATTTAGATATTGAAGAAGAAAGTTATAGTGAAGAAGAATTATCTACTATCGTTGATAGTATTGAAGAAGAAGGATCTCTTGAAGAAGATGAATCAGCTTTAATTCAATCTGCTATGGAATTTGATGATACAAAAGTTAAAGAAATATATACCCCTATATCAAAAGTAGTTAGTATTGATGGCAATCTTAAAAAGGATGACTTTATAAATCGAATAATGGATGAGAAAAAATATTCTAGATTACCCGTATATAAAGGAAATAAAACCAATATTATAGGATTTGTTAATGTTAGAAGTGCACTAAAAGCCCTTCTTAAAAACTCTTCTACCAATATAAAAGATTTAATTTTTCCTTTACCATCTTTTAAACAAAATAAAAAACTAGATGATATTTTAGATATGTTAATTGAATCTAAAACTCATATTGCTTTGATTACTAATAATGAAGATAAAACTATTGGTATAGTAACTATGGATGATGTTTTAAATAATCTTACAGAAGATATGATTAAGGCAGGTGAAGAAAATGAATAATACTGTTTTAATTATCTTATTTATATTATGTGTATTAATGTCATCTTTCTTCTCCATAAGCGAGATAAGTTTTAATAGTGCTAATGAATTTAAACTTAAAAATAATTATGAATCTAATAATAAGAAATATGGAATAACATATAAAATTTATTGTAATTTTAAGGATGTTATTTCAACAATATTAGTTGGAAATAATTTGGTTAATATTGCTGCATCATCAATTGCTACTATCTTCTGTATTAGATTATATGGCGAAAGTATTGGACCTCAAATTGCTACTGCAGCAGTGACTTTAATCATTTTAACTTGTGGAGAAATAATGCCTAAATTAATTGGCTCAAAACAATCTAATGTTTTAATTTATCCATTATCAAAACCATTAAATTTCTTTGATATTATCTTTAGACCAATCACTAAGATAGTAAATGGATTTGTCGGTAAGATATCTCATGTATGGAAAAACAATGATGATACTCCTTCTATTACTGATAATGAGTTGATCGATATTGTTGAAGAGATGGAAGATAATAAAGAAATAGATGAAGATGAATCTTTATTAATTAAAAATGCTATAGAGTTTAGCGATACAACAGCCTATGATATTATGACCCCTAGAGTTGATGTTATTAGTTTTGATGTTAATGATGATATTATTAAATTTAAAACTAATCCTAATCTATTGAATCACTCTTTAATTCTTGTCTATGAAGATTCAATTGATAATGTATTAGGTTATATTGATATTAAAGATATTATTAAAGGATTATTAAGAGATGAGACTATAAATATTAGAGATTTAATTAAAGATGTTTTATATGTCAACGAAACTAAAAAAATTAATGATATATTGTTTGAAATGAAGAAGAATAAAACGCATCTTTGTGTTGTAGTTGATGAATTCGGTGGAACTTATGGAATTATTAAATCCGAAGATATATTAGAAGAATTAGTTGGCGATATTTGGGATGAAAAAGATAAAGTTGAATATGAATATAAGAAAATATCTAGATCTCATTATTTAGTTAGAGGAGACATGAATATTTATGATTTCTTCGATTTATTAGAAGTTAATCGGGATGATTTTGAATCGGAATATTCTACAGTCTCTGGATTTGTTAGTGAATTATTAGAAAAAGTCCCTGCAGTAAATGATTTTGTTAAATATAAGAATCTTATCATTAAAGTTAGTAAGGCCGATGAAACTAGTGCATTAGTGTTGGATGTAATTATTAAGAAAGTCGTTGACTAAATAAAGAAAATAATATAATATATTATTGTCAAAAAACATAGTTGTGGAAAGAAGAAGCACCCGCTTCTCACCTGATTGCGAATAGTGATAGGTTTAAAGTCATGACCAATTATTTTATTGGACTTAGATTTTATTTTAACGGGTGCACAACCCGTTTTTTGATAAGAAAGAGGTGTATTTTTATCAATAAGTACCAAGCAATGAGTTTTAATCAAAAACCAACAAAACAAAATTCTGATCTAGTTAACTATGACATTAAATTCCCTTCAGTTTTAGTTATCGATCAAAACGGAACTAGTTTAGGAGTTAAACCTAGACTAGAAGCTATCCATTTAGCAGAAGATGCTGAACTTGATTTACTTTGTGTTGCTCCTTTAGGAAAACCACCAGTTTGTAAGATTTTAAACTATGGTAAGTACAAATATGAACAAGTCAAGAAAGCCAAAGAAGCTAAAAAGAATCAAACTGTTATTGAATTGAAAGAAGTTCGTTTCACTCCTTTAACTGATAAACACGATTTAGAAACAAAAGCTAAAGCATGTAAAGAATGGTTAAGCGATGGAAACAAAGTTAAAGTAACTGTAAGATTCAAGGGAAGACAATTACAACACGTTGAAGTTGGACAAAAAACATTAGAAGCATTCTTAGGTCTAGTTAGCGAATTTGCTACACTTGATAAAGAACCATTATTAGAGGGTAATAGATTAAGCTGTCAAATTATCCCAAAAAAGAATAAATAGGAGGACAATTATATGCCAAAGATGAAAACAAAAAAGGCTGCTGCTAAGAGATTTAAAATCACTGGTAGTGGTAAATTAGTAAGAAAACAAGCTTACCGTCAACATGATGCTTGGGGTAAATCCAAGAAACAAAGAAGACACTTATCAAAACAAGTTGTCGTAAACGAAACTGACCAAAAGAGATCAAGAACTCTTTTCCCAGGACAATTATAATTAGGAGGTTCTTAGATTATGGCAAGAGTAAAAGGTGGTTTCACAACCAGAAGATACAGAAATAAAATCTTAAAATTAGCAAGAGGTTATAGAGGTTCAAGACATAGACTTTATAAAACCGCTAACGAAGCTGTAATGCATGCATGGCATTATGCTTATAGAGACAGAAGACAAAAGAAAAGAGAATTCAGAAAATTATGGATTACTAGAATTAATGCTGCATGTAATTTAAATGGCATTAACTATAGTAACTTCATGCATGGATTAAAATTAAGTGGAATTGAAATTAACAGAAAAATGTTAAGTGAAATTGCAATTAATGATCCAAAGACATTTACAGGCTTAGTTGATACTGCTAAAAAAGCAATCGCAAAGTAATAACAAATAAATGGAGTTATACTCCATTTTTTGTTAGAATTAGAAAGGTGATAATATGAATTTTGAGAAATTATATAAAATGCAATACGAATTAGATAAAAGCATTAATGAAAAACATAATACTTCTTATCAAACGACGATTAATAAAAGACTATTAGCATTTGAAGTAGAACTTAGTGAATTTGCTAATGAAACTAGATGTTTTAAATACTGGTCTTTAAAAGATCCTTCTATTAAAGAAATTCAATTAGAAGAATATGTTGATGGAATTCATTTTATATTATCTTTAGGATTAGCAATAAATTTTGATATTAATTATGATTTTAACTGTTTAGTGAAAGATAATTTAACTAATCAATTTATTTATGTATATGAATTAGCAAGTATATTTAATCAAACATACAATCCTTTAGATTACATAAAACTATTTGAAGCTTTCTTAGGACTTGCTAAACTATCAAACTTCAGTTATGAAGATATCTTAAATGCTTATTATTCTAAGAATCAAATCAATTATCAAAGACAAGAGAATAATTATTAATGAATACATATATACTTAATAATATTAAATTGAATTATGAGTTTATATACAAGAAAACTAAGTATATTCATTTTAAGTTTATAAATAATGTATTAATTATATCGGGACCAATTAGAAAAAATGATTGCGAAAGAATAATTAGCGAAAATATTGATACTATATTGAAATTATATAAAAGAACTTTAAATAGAGTATTTAGATTAGAAGATAATAAAACTTATAATATAGTTGGTGATTCTTATACAGTACATTTTTCTAATGAGAATAAGATAGTTGAAAACCAATTATATATAAAAGACTATCCATCGTTTATTATTTTCATAGCTAATAAGCTAAGAGATTATTGTGACTATGTTACTAAACTATACTATAAATCGATATTTAATGATGAAAATTATCCAAGTATTATTTATAAGATAACCAAAACATATAGTGGTCAATACAATAAAAAGAAACATCAGATTACTTATAATATTGGTTTAGGATTACAAGAACCTATATTAATTGATTATGTAATCGTTCATGAACTATGTCATATTAAATATATGGATCATCAAGATGGTTTCCATAAATTATTAGAAGAAAACTATCCAAATGCCTCAAAAGCAAGTAAACAATTAAAAGAAAGGTGGGTTAATCTATGTTAGAAATAAGTAGTGTTAGTAATGAACTAATTAAGAAATTTATCTCATTAAAAAATAAAAAATATCGAGATGAATATGGATTATTTTTATTAGATGATATTGATTTAATTAAAGAAGCCTATGATTTAGGTTTACTAGAATATTATTTGTATGCTAATAAACCTTATACTGATTTTAATTGTGAGAATATTAAGACAAATACTAACGTTTTATCTAAGCTATCATCTTTAGAGAACATCCCAAACGGAATAGGCGTTGCTAAAATTGTTCAAAATAGTAAGGAATATTCTGACAAGATTATCGCATTAGATGATGTCCAAGACCCTGGAAACGGTGGAACTATACTTAGAAGCGCTTTAGCATTTAATTTTAAAACAATGCTTTTATCATCTTCTTGTTTTGATACTTATAATGAGAAGTTTATTAGGTCTACTAAAGGAGCTTTCTTTAATTGCAATATTATTAGAGACAACTTAGTTAATCAATTACTTAAATTAAAGGGTAAAGGATATGAAATAGTGATTGCAGATTTAAATAAAAATGCCATAAATGTTAATGATTATAAGATGCCAGAAAAAATGGTATTAGTTGTGGGCAACGAAGGAAATGGAATTAGTAAAGAAATAGAAAATATAGCTGATAAAACAATTTATATTCCTATCAATAGCAAAATAGAATCATTAAATGTTGGTGTAGCAGCATCTATTATTATGTCTAAAAATAATCTTTAATATATAATTCAAATAATATATAATAAATTATCGCTTTGACGGGCCTTAAGTATTAATTCTTAAATAAAAGTGATAATGGATAGTGAAAACATTAACTAGAATTAAGAAATTCAACCCTGAGTGTTGCCAATCACAACCGTTGATTACGTTACAATCTAACTAAGGTGCATAATCTTTTTGGTTATGAATTAGGATGGTACCGCGAAATTTCGTTCCTATGTATTTATTACATAGGATTTTTTATTTATAAGGAGGATATTATGGATATAAACAAAGAAACGATGCTAACAGAAATAGAAAATGCTAAAACATTAAATGAGTTAAATGAACTTAAGATTAAGTTTTTAGGTAAGAAATCTGAATTAGCAATTGCAATGAGTAAAACTGGAACTTTACCAGTTGAAGAAAGAGCAGCCTATGGAGCTAAAATAAATGTTATTAGAAAAGAAATAACATCTGCTATTGATGCAAAACAAATTAAATTAGAGGAAGAAGAAGTTCATTCTAAACTAATAAAAGAAAAAGTCGATATTAGTTTACCAGGATACAACTATTCGCAAGGATCAAAAGCTATTTTGAATGCAACAATAGATGAAATTACCGATATCTTAATTGGTATGGGATATGAATGCAAAGAAGGGCCTGAAGTTGAACAAGATCTATACAACTTTGAAATGATGAACGTTCCAAAAGGACACCCAGCTAGAGATATGCAAGATACTTTCTATATCACTGAAAATTTATTACTACGTTCACAAACTTCCCCAGTTCAAGCTCGTTCGATGCTTGAAGCAAATGGAGTAGCTCCAATTAAAATGTTCTGTCCAGGAAAAGTATTTAGAAGAGATGATGATGATGCAACTCATTCTCACCAATTCACTCAAATGGAAGGATTAGTTATTGACAAACATATTTCAATGTCTGACTTAAAGGGAACTTTAGAAGTTATTGCTAGAAAGATGTTTGGTGCAAAAAGAGAAGTTAGATTTAGATCTAGTTATTTCCCATTTACTGAACCTAGTGTTGAAGTTGATGTAAGTTGTTTTGCTTGTGGAGGCAAAAATGCTAGTTGTAGCATTTGCAAAGGAACCGGATGGATTGAAATATTAGGCGCTGGAATGGTTCATCCAAATGTTTTAAAGATGGGTGGATTTGATCCTAGCGTTTATCAAGGTTTTGCCTTTGGTATGGGTATTGAAAGAATTGCAATGCTAAGATATGGCATTGATGATATTAGAAATTTATACTCTAACGATATTAGAGTAGCAAAACAATTTTTAAAGGAGGAATAGAATATGGATATTAGTTTAAAATGGTTATCTAAATATGTTGATATAAGTGAATATTCTCCTAAAGAATTGGCAGATAAGATTACTGTATGTGGAGTTGAAGTTGAAGATATCAAATATTTAGCTCAAGGAAGTAATTTAATAATTGGAGAAGTTTTAGAGTGTTCATCTCATCCAGATAGTGATCACTTACATGTAACAAAAGTTAATATTGGTAGTGATATTTTACAGATTGTCTGTGGTGCTCCAAATGTTGCTAAGGGTCAAAAAGTAATAGTTGCATTACCAAATGCTTATTTACCTGCTAAGGATATCACTATTCAAAAAGGCGTTATCAGAGGAATTGAAAGCAATGGTATGATATGTAGTTTAGTTGAACTTGGAGTCGACAAAAAATATCTTACTGAAGAACAATGCAACGGAATAGAAGTATTGAGTAATGATGCTAAAGTAGGAGATACTAATCCATTAGGATATCTAGGACTTGATGATGTTATATTTGAATTAAAACCAACTCCTAATAGAGGAGATGTATTAAGTGTTGAATCATTTAGCTATGAATTAGCGGCTTGTATTAATAAAAAAGTAAAGAATGTAAGAGAAGATATTAAATTTGATAATTTAGTCCCTTCATCTTTTGAAGTAGATTCAAAAACCCCTTCATGTCATTTATTCTCTATTAAAGGCGTAAGAGATGTTAAGATTAAAGAATCTCCAAAATGGTTAAAAGAATACTTAAATGGTTGCTCAATTAGATCAATAAACAACATTGTTGATATCGGCAATTATGTTATGTTATTAACAGGTCAACCTTTACATATGTATGATGCTGATAAAATATCTAGTCATAAATTTGTTGTAAGAGATGATTTTGATTGTGATTATGTTGCTTTAGATGATACTACTTATCATATCGAAAAAGGTGATATTGTTATTACACATAACGACAATATTAGCTGTATCGGTGGCATTATGGGTGGTAAAAATAGCGAAGTAAGCAATGATACTAAAAATGTTGCTATCGAAGCGGCTATATTTGATTCCATACAAGTTAGAAAAACCTCCATTAGATTAGATTTAATTAGCGATAGTAGTACTAGATTTGTTAGAGGCATTGATGAATCAAGAAATGCTTATGCTTTAGATTTAGCAGCTAAATTATTAGTTGAATTAGCAGATGCAAAAATAGTTGAAGAAACAGTTACTTTTGGTAATCCAATCGTTAATTCTAAACCAATAAGTTTAACATTAAATAGAGTAAATGGATTACTTGGTACTAATTTTACTATGAAAGATGTCAAAGATGTATTTGATCGCTTAGCTTTTGAAAATAAACTAGAAAAAGATACATTAATTGTTACCCCACCTTCTTATCGAAAAGATATTTTTGATACAGAAGATTTAGTTGAAGAAGTAATAAGATTAAAAGGATTCGATAATTTAGTTTCAACTTATCCTATAACTAGTAATGTTGGTAGTTTAACTCATTTACAAAAAGGTCGTAAACTAATTAGATACTTCTTATTATCACAAGGTATTGATGAAGCATATTCTTATTCCTTAATTCATAATGATATGAAAGATGATTTCTTATCTATGTCTTTCCAAAAAGAAGATGATGTTGTACTATTACATCCTTTAACAGAAGATCACAAATACTTCCGTAAAGGATTATTATCATCATTATTAAAAGCATATAACTATAATTATTATCACGAAAATAATGATGTTAAGTTATTTGAAATATCTAATGTATATACAATGAATAGCGAACATGAATTGTTATCTATCTTACTTGGCGGTAAAAAGTTAAATCTTGAATGGAATGAAAAAGAAAATCAAGATTATAATTTCTACCATATAAAAGGATTAGTAACTTCAATACTTGAAAAACTAGGTATAAATGAAAATAGATATAGTTTAGTTAGAATTGAAGAAGATAATAAAGACTTCCATATTGGAGCTAGTTGCTATATTAAAACTGGTAATACTATTTGGGGTGTTATTGGTATGGTTCATCCAAATATGTTAAAGAAATATGATGTCTTAAATTGTGCTGTTTGTGAGATTGATTTAAGATATCTTCTTGATATTAAATCATCGATGAATAAATTTGTCCCATTATCTAACTTACCAAGTACTAGTAGAGATATTGCTCTAGTAATTGATGAAAATATTGATAGTGATAAGATTATTAGAACTATCAAAAAGAATTCTAATGGTTTAGTATCTAAAGCTTATGTCTTTGATGAATATAAGGGAGAACATGTTGGAAGTGGTAAAAAATCTTTAGCAATCCATATTGTATATCATTCAGATAAAGAAACTTTAAAAGATAGTATGGTCAATCCAATTCATGAGAATATCTTACTAGCCTTGAATAAAGAATTCGGAGCAAAATTAAGAAGCTAATGAAAAAGAAATATTCTTTATTAGTATTATTTAGTTTATTTATATTAACCTCTTGTCAAAAGAAAATAGAAAAGGTTAGTTTTGATGATGTAGAAAATATGATTGCTAATAAAGAATCCTTTATATATTATGCCGGAAGTGAATCTTGTTATAATTGCCAAGTTCTAAAAAAGAATATCAAAAAGAACCGTAAAATAACTTATTATTATGTTGATATTGA
>DCJD01000013.1:0-6263 GCA_002317215.1 Caryophanales bacterium UBA1709
GATACTACTCCAACATTTGTTTCATTTAATACCATGAATTATGCCTATACTACTGATTCTACTATTACATCAATTATTAATAGTTATGCTACTGATACTTCTACTTTAGGTGCTACTAAACTTATTAATAGTGTATCTGGTACATTTGGTAATAAAGCTCAACTTCCTAACCTAATGAATGAAGCATTATATAAAGAAGCGGTTAATGAAGGATATACTGTTGATTATGCATATTGTAATGATGCTAGATATAGCATTAATGCTACTAGCTGGGATTATTCTAAGTTATATCAATCATTCCCATTTGATAACACTGTTTATATTGTTAAAGTTAAAGGAACTCAAGCATATAAAGAATTATCATCATATAACTATATTTATAGAGGAGATACTAGTAAAGCAAAAGCAGCATGGAACAATAACACTACTTATACTATTGCAGTACTTGATTATCTAGCCTTCCATACTAATAGTTCTCGTAATTATGACTACTTCCCTAATGTTGAAGTAGTAGGATATTTGAAAAAGGATAACGAAACATATATCTATAGAGATGTATTAGCAGATTATCTAAAGACTTGTTCTAGTTTAGATGTTGATGATTATACATCAACTACTTCTAACTATACTAAGTATAGATTTGATAGATCTAATCTAACAACTGCTTATACAACTATTCCTTCTGCTTAATAAACATATTAAAAGGAGACTCTAATGTCTCCTTTTATCTATATATAATTACAAGAAAATAACCATATAATGAGGGATTGTTTTCTTGGTGTTAACACTACCATTACCTGTTGATACTAATTTATAAGCAACTGATGGATTAAAATCTTTTATATATAAATCTAGTGAAGTTGTTCTATTGTTGCTCGATTTTACTTCGATAGGTAATACCTCAGTATTTTTCTCAATTAAAAACTCTATTTCTCTATCGTCGTTTGGTTTATAGAAGTAAAGCTTATATCCGTTTTTTATCAAACATTCTGAAATAACATTTTCATATATTCCACCTTTTGCATTTCCTTTTATTTTGTTTTGAAGAATGGCGAGTTTAGTTTCAAATCCATACATAGCGCAAAGAAGCCCGGTATCATTGATATATAACTTATAATAGTTTTTATCTGCGTTTGCCATTAAAGGTAGATATGGTTCACTAATTTTATAACAACCATTTACTAGCGCTGAATCAAGCAGCCATTGAACACTATCTCCATATTTTCTGCTTGTTTGCCCCTTTTCAACTGTTGAAAATTGAAATTTCTTAAGTTCTTTTGCAAGTTGAGTAGGTATTGCATCATAACAAGCCCTTACTTTAATTTTCTCCGCACGGATAGCGTGCTTAGCGATATCATCTTTATAATCGTTAATAATTCTGTTTTGAATATTATGGACTTCATTGAAGTCTTTGTTTTTTATAAAGTCATTAACAACTTCTGGCATTCCTCCTACAACCATGAATTCTCTAAATAATTGTTCATAGTGTTCATTGATTGATGGCGGAATAGTTTCATTTGTTTCGTAATATTTTTTAAGGATTCCGATTGCTTTTTCATCATATCCATAAGCCCACAAGAATTCTTCAAAGTCCATTGAATACATAGTAATAGAATCTTCATACCCAACAGGAATTGAATCTGGTTCTTCTACACCTTTATCATCATCTTGCCAATAGGCTAGTCCAAGTAGAGAGCCTGAAGCAATTACATCAATGTTGTTATTTTCTGCTAAAAACTTAATAGCTGTTCTTGCTTGCCCACAATTTTGTATCTCATCTAAGAACAACAAGGTTTCTCCTGGGATTATTTTTATATCATGTATTTGTGATGTTAAACGTTTAATTATCTCATCTGATGACAATTCACCATAAAAAACATTCTTTAGTTCCTTTTGCTGGATAAAGTTAATTTCTATAAAAGATTTGTATTCGTTCAAACCAAACTGCCTAATCAAAAACGTTTTGCCCACTTGTCTAGCGCCTTTAATGAATAAACATTTCTTATAGTTGCCAGATTTTCTTTTTTCCTTAAAATTTAATAGCTTAGAGTACATTTTTCTTTTCAACATAAATTATTCTCCTATATTTATATAAATTATAAGCATCTACCTGTATAAATTCAATAATTATGCATATTTTCGGTATGAAAAATATCGAATTAATGCATATTTTCGGTATGAAGAATCTAATATTTGTGCACAAATACAGGCAATGATATAGATTCCAGTTATTAGATTTAGGCGCAACTGATGTTTATTTGCTTAATAAACATATTAAAAGGAGACTATAATGTCTCCTTTTATCTATATTAATATTTTCTAGTAGATTTATTAGTCTTATTTAAGACATAATCTGTTGAGGTATCTTTAGATACTTTCTTATATTTAACTGATACAGTTGATTTCTTATTTAAGTTAATATCTAAGACAGTTAATGGTTGAGATAAAGTATATGATCTATTAAGATTCTTACTAAAGATTGTAAATGATACACCAAACTTTTCTAATTTACCATGAGGGATATTAACATTAACTTTAGAATTATCTACTGTTGTATTAGTTACTTCAACATATCTAACTTTATCAGTATTTTCTTCATCATAAGTATATTCAATATCTACTTCTTCTAAACCAAATGTATTTAGTTTATCTTCATAATAATATTTAGCTTTATTAGATCCATCAATAATAATATATGCTACTACTTGATAATCTTTAATAGCATCAACATTTCTACCAGTCTTTTTACCTTCTTCATTAGCAGGAACAATTAAATATTTCTTTAATTGATATGTTCCTTTTAGTTTATCCATAGTTGTTGGTCTACAGTTATATACCTCACAACTAGTTAATCCAAGACATGCTAACGATAAAACTAATACTTTTAATAATTTATTACTCTTATTCATATTAATTCTATATACCTCCTTATTTAAGTATATATACTTATATGTTAGTCATCCATACCAAGTGCTTCAAGTCCTTTTACATTATTTCCTTTATCGTTATGATGAGGAGCTTTAACAAAATAGAACACTACTCCACTTATTATCATTAATACACAACTATAAATTGGTAAGGCGTTCCAATTCATAGTTTTCTTAAAGATAAAACCAATTAGAATTGGTGTTACTGATTGAGCAAGCATACTAGCAGTATAGTATAAACTAGTAAATCTACCTAGTTTATCACTAGTACAATAATCAGTAACTAATGGGAAACTACAGATATGGATTAAGGATGTTGCTACACCAATAATAGGTAATAATATAAAGAATATAAATGGGAATTTTCCCTTAAAATCAAGGACATTTACCTTAACTTCAGGTATAAAGCAATAACATAAGTACATTAATGCTACAATACATATTCCAGTAAATATTGTCCATTTTCTACCAATCTTATCAGCAATTCTTCCAGCGATAATAAAGCCACAAACACTAGCGCCTCCACTAACAACCGTCATAATAGCTCCCCCGCTACTACTGCAATTAAATCTAAACATTACATAGTTAGTTTGGAAGGTTTCAATAGCATTTAAACTCATAAACCAGAACGCTTCAGCAATTAATATTAAAGCAAGATTACGTCTATTTGTTTTACTCATCTTCTCATTAGGATTAGTAACACTTTCCGCACTTTCTCCTAACTTATCACTTGCAATAATTTCTTTATCTAATTGTTTATGCAATTCATTTTCTTTAATCTTAATTAGTAGCATTGCTAAACTAAATAATAAGATAATAGAACATGTTATAAATGGTATTTCTAACATCCATAAACTCTTATTACTATTATCAATATATTTAGTTACTGGTATTACAATACCAAATATAGATCCAACAGCACCACCAACATATCCAACAATATTAATAATACCATTAGCTTTACTTCTTAATGGTTTAGGTGTGAAATCTGGCATTAAAGCAACAGCCGGACTTCTATAACTCATCATAAATACAATAACTACACACATTGTTGCAATCATTCCAGTAATAGCACCAACTAAAGTGGCTCCAACATTACTAGTTCCATTATGGAAGAATAGAGGAATAAATGGTAAAGCAATTGCAGTTACAACTGATCCTACTAAGATATAAGGCATTCTTTTGCCTAGTTTACTCTTAGTTTTATCAGATAAGCTTCCAAATATTGGCATTATAAATAATGCGGCTATATTATCTAAAGCCATTACTATACCAACTCTCCATTGAACAGTTAAGAATTCTTCACTTGTTATATATCCATTCTTTAATAACTCAATAGTAGTAGGTTGAGTAGATGGAAAGGCTTGAGTAAATTGGGCTAATTTTTCAGGATATTCTTGTCTAACAAATAAAAATGATAGCATTGGTGAACAATATGTTCCATATAGTTGCCAAACAAGTAATATGCCAAAAAATGCAAGACCAATATACATCGTTCTCTTCTTATTTAGTTTCATATTATAAGTTCTCCTTATTTATTTAAATTATAATAAATAATTAAATAAAAAGCATTAGAATTAAATAAATCTAATGCTTTATTAATTATTCTATTTTTCTTTCTTTTCTAATAATTTATTCTCTAATATAGAATCAGCTAATAATACTATCATTACAAAGAATAAGAAGATATACATAAATGGCATTGCTGTAATAAATACACTATTATAAGCAAGTCCACACAATATAACACCTACTCCTAAACATATATTTGCAATATTACCAACTAGTCCTACTTTAATTAAAGATTCTTTAGTATATTCAGTTTCTTTTCTAGTATCATAACTTTTAATTACTATACCTTGTACTCCTAGTCCTGCGCATATTGCTCCTAGAACAAATAAAATTATATTAAGTACCATAAAATTACCTCATTTCATTTTTTATTATAATAAAAAAGAATGTTATTGTAAATTTTACATTCTACTTTATAATATCTATATATAAAAAAGGAGATTTTTTATGGAACAAGTAATAGAAATTATTAAGAGTCTTCCTATCTCAGTATTCGATTTATTATTTATCGGATTTGGTGTTTTAGGATTACTCATTGGTTTATGTGGTAAATTTGGTAAAAAGTTTGGCCACTTATTTAATACACTTGCTTGTGTTGCTGTTGCATATTTCACTTGTGGAATGTTAACTGAAACTATTGGTGGTATTAATCTAGGTGGAGAAACTGTTTTTGAAAAAGTTCAAGGAATTATTGGCAATGCAGTTAGCGGTGCTGGATTGAACATTGATCAAGAATTACTAGTTAGCTTAGTAAAAGGTATCATGAAGATGGTAGTTTTCTGGGTTGTAGCAATTGCATTATTATTCACTTTAGGTTTTATCTTAAGAATCATTACTGCAATTATCTTCAAGAAAGCAAGAAAACATACTGCAGTATTCTCATTAGGTATCTTTGGAGCAATTAGATCTTGTGTTATTGTTTTAGTATTCATATTCCCAATTGTTGCAATCGCACCTGCTACTCAAAGTTTAAGCAGTTTAGATGCAATTAAGAACAATGAATTAGCAGTTACTGCAATTGATCAAATCAATAAATCAAAATCAATTCAATTCGCTTCAGATATTTTCCAAAAATATAGTATTGAACCACTTCAATATGAAATTAAAGATAAAGATGGAAATACTAAGAAAGTATCTTTAAGTACTGACTTAAATGCTATTGGTAAAATGGTTGGAATCGCTAGTATATTCACTGGAGATAGTGATAATCCATTAGAAGGATTATTAACTATGTCTAAAGATGATATCAAAGGTATTTTCAACGCCATGGAAGAAAGTGAAACTGTTAAAACAATGGTTACTGATATCGTCTCAGGTTTAGTAAGCCAAGGTAGTGGAGATGGAGAACCAGCAATTGATTTAAGCAATATTGACTTAGCTAAAGAAGGCGAAACATTTGCTGCTATTCTTGATGTTATTGAAATTAATGATCAAGGTGAAATTGCACCAGTTGAATTTGATTTAACTAAAGAAGAAGATATTGAAACAGTTACTAATTTAGCTAGTACACTTGCTCAATCAGAAATGGTTGCTGAACTTGCTGCTACTCAATTAGAAGGTCAATTATCTAGTGTTGATGAAGATACTAAAGATATGATCGAAACTAAGATGGCAGAAGCTTTAGGCGGAAGCGTAACTGGAACTGGAACTGATAAACAAATCACTATCCCAGCTGACAAACAAGATCAATTCGATAAGTTAATGAAGTTATTCGCTTCAGGATCAGCTGATTAATCTAATTACTAAAAAGGAAGAACTTAATTG
>DCJD01000013.1:6271-27448 GCA_002317215.1 Caryophanales bacterium UBA1709
TAATTGTTCTTCCTTTTATTTTACATATAATCTTTTAGCTTCTGTTTTTGGTTCTTCTGTTATATTGATATGTAATTTATTAAATAGATGTAAGTCAACATATGGCAATATTACACTACTATGTCCCTCAATATTAGTTAACTTATTTAATGCATCTAAGGCTTTCTTACTATATTCATCAGTTAAAGATTGAATAGATAAGATTAATAATACTTCTTCAGAGTGTAACTTAGTATTATGATGCTTTAAATTACCTATTTTTAATTCTTCTATAGGTTTTAAGAATGTTGGTGAGATTAAATCAATATTATCATCAATATTAGCTTTATATTTTAAAGCATTTAACAGAGCTGCACTAGAAGCACATAACAATTTAGATTCTTTACCAGTTATTAATTTATCATCTACTTCTAAACATACTACTGGTACTTTTTCTTTAATGGCTTTATCAATACATGCATTAACACATTTTCTATCATTAATACTAATATCTAATCTCTTTAATAATCTTAATGATTTAGATAATGCTTCATCACTATACTTACCTAAGAAGTTATTCTTTAACGTTTGATAATATCTTCTTATTATTTCACTCTTAGAGGCTTGTATAGCGTTATTTTCATTTGTTATAGCAAATCCTATCATATTAACTCCCATATCAGTAGGACTCTTATATGGGGAATAACCATATATCCCATTAAAGATATCTTTTAGTAATGGGAATGATTCTATATCTCGGTTATAATTAACAACTTCTTTACCATATTCTTTATAATGGTAAGGATCAATCATATTATAGTCATTAATATCAACAGTAGCTGATTCATATGCGACATTTAAAGGATGATCTAGTGGTAAGTTCCAGATTGGGAATGTTTCAAATTTAGCATATCCACTTTTAATATTATTCTTACTATCTAGATATAGTTGAGATAGACAACAAGCAAGTTTACCACTTCCTGGACCAGGAGCCGTTACTACAACTAGTGGTTTAGTAGTATTAATATATTCATTTTTACCAAGTCCTTCATCACTTAATACCATCTTAATATCATTAGGATATCCTTTAACTTCATATTGTTTATATACTTTAATATTATTCTTAATTAGTTTATTAGATAAAGTATTAACTAATACTGATTCATGGTAAAAGGATAAAGCAACACTACTAACAATAAATCCACTATCATTATAAGCATCAATTAATCTTAATACTTCTTGATCATAAGTAATACCAGTATCGTTTCTAACTTTATTACTATCTATATCATTACAGTTAACAACAACAATTATTTCTATAATATCTTTTAATTCTTTAAGCATGTTTATTTTAGCATCGCTTTTAAAACCAGGTAATACACGAGAAGCATGATAGTCATCAAAGAGTTTACCTCCAATTTCAAGGTAAAGTTTATTATTAAATTGATTTATTCTTTCAAGTATCTTTTCTTTTTGAATCTTAAGATATAAATCGTTATCGAAACATATATTATTCATAAAAACAATATCAAGATTATACTATAAGAATATATAAATATAAATAAGATATAATAAAAGCCCACTATGTGGGCTATTATTATCCTATTAATGTTTTAATATCAGCAGATGTCTTTTCAGACATTTCTTTAAATATAGGAAGTAATGTATCATATTGGCTTCTTAATTTAGCTAAATGAGTAGCGTTTGGAGTAATTGAGATACCTAATGATGAAACATTTGTATTGAATGAATCGTAGTTATCTCCATCTTGGATAAATAACATTGGAATATTTGAAGTTACTTCAATATATTTTTGATTCGTTGAATCATAGAAATAGAAGTGTCTAGTTCTATATTCAAAGTCGTATTGTCTATTAGCTTTTACACCAAGAATTTTGTTATATTCTGGAATGAATAAGTCTTGAGAACTATTTATATAGAAATCGTTTTGTCTTAAATCAATGTTACCTTGTTTAGTTTTTTCACAAATCTTAATGTTTTCCATAGATGCAACGCTATCTAAATTGAACCACAATGTATTGAAGTCTGTTGCTTTATTCTTTTCATAAACTTTATTCATTAAGTGCTTTCCTGTTTTTACATCATATAACTCAACGATAATACCTTCAGCAGTTGCCATAGCATCAGCCTTGTTGCCAACTGCGCTTAAGTATTCTTCATCAAATTCAAACATTGCTCTATTGGATTGAACATCTGTTTCACCAACTTTAACGTATTGATATAATTCGCCTTTAGTAACATCTTTATCGCTCATATCAATCTTAATATATGATGTATATGTGCCCTTAGAAATACTAGCATTTACACCAAACTCATATTTATCATCAGTAATTGTATAACGAATAATATTGTTTGAATTAAAACTTAACTTAATTGATCTTTCATATGTGGTTGTATCATAAGTTGATGTAATTTGAGGTTTAAATGATCCTATTACTGGTAAAGTTAATTCTGATTTTAATTCAATATTATAATAAACAATACCTTCTGCAAAGCTAATGCTTGCTTTATATGTATTAGTATCAATCTCATGAGTTGTAGAATCACAATATTTACTATCTAGATAAGTAGTCATAGCACCAACGGCAGCACTAGTAACATTGGATACACTTGTTAATACATTATAGAATGTATCAGCAGTATCTAAGTTATCTAAGATCATTGCCCATTGTTCACCATAACCGTTATAGTTAATATCATCAATATCAACAAATTCAGTATCAAATGGGTATGATAATGTTGACGTGGATACTAAGTTATTTGTACCAGATTTACTTAATGTAGCAGGTAAATAACTAGATGGATTAGTTGCATAAGATTCAGTAATCTTAGCGATAGCATTTTTAATAGTAGCACGAGCTGTTGCTATTGTTGTTGCAATTATTTCTTTACATTTGTTTTCAGTATCTTCAACAACTTCTAATAACGTTGGTTGAATATCTGATGCTTTATTAACTGCATCTAATTTTGCTCTTTCAGTAGCGTAATAAGTAGCAAATTCTGTTTTTAATGTATCAGTTGGAATCTTAGCAATTAATGCTGTATATATTTCATCAAGTTCATTTAAAGCTGCGGTTTTAGCAGTTTGGAAGATTAAATCTTCAATATCAGAGATATATGCGACACAATCATTCTTAATTTGAGTGATTGCAGCTTTGCAATCTTCTAATGTACTATTTTCATCAAGTGCTTCAAGTAAAGCCATTTCAGCTGCAAATTTTTCATTTACAGATGTTCTGATAGTTGTGTCAGTAATATTGCTTGTTAATGTAGTAAATAATGTTGTAATTTCTTCAATAGCAGTATTCTTTAATGCAACCACTTCAGCTTTAACTATACTAGTTAAGAAACTAGTTAAGTCTTGTCTTGTAGTAGGATCTTTAAAGAAATCAACTAATTCATCAATACTAGTAACAGAGTTTAAATCACTAGTTACATTAGTATAATAAGCATCAAATAATCCTTGTATTTTATTATCAGTAATTTTATCGTCTAAAGTTGCTTTTAAAGTATCTAGTTTAGCAGTGAATACTCTCATTGCATGAGGGAATGCTGTTTGATACATTTCAACTACTTTAGCCGGAATTGTAGTGTTAATAAATGTTTTATAATCTTCTAATGTTGTTAATCCTTCAAATGTAGTCTGAAGCGAAGATAAGATACCATTTTTTAATCCAAGGGCTGCAAATGTTGCATCTTGTTCTAACAATCCATCTTCAAATTCAACTAATTTTGCATATCCTGCATTAATAGAAGCAGTTATTGTTTTTTGTGCAACAACTTTTAAGGTATCAACAGATTCTAATAATAATTGTTGACCTTTATTGTAAACTTCATTAATAAAACTTGATAAATTCTCTTTTAATGTTGTTTCTGTAACATTGCCAACAGAACTTAATCCATAGAATTTGTTGTATGCTAGTTTTAAAACGTTTCTAATTGTTGGATCGTTTGTTTTTGTTAAAGCATAATTATATATGCCATCAATACTTGCTAAGATAGATGTTTGAAGTGCTGCTAATGTACTATCAGTAGTTTTAGAAGTAATTGCGGTATAGAATCCTTCAACTAATGGTGCAATGATAGCAATCTTTTGAACTGCATATGCATCTGATTCAGCAATTTGAGTAGTAACCGTTGTTACGACTTCATTTGTAATATATTCAATAAAAGGTGTATGAGTAGATTTATCAGCTTCTCTAATAACATTTAATACAATATTGAATATATCAACAGTATTCATGTTTCTTTCGCTAACTGGATATGCACCCTCAATTAAACTAATCTTATTTTGAATACTATTTAATACGTTTCCATAATTAATATATTTATTATCAATAGATGTTTTATAGTTTTCATCATCACTATATACAACATCTTCTAACATATATTGGTATGCTAGATTAACAACGCTATAAACTGTTTTAATTGGATCAATTTTATTACTAGAATAGTCATTTGCTTTAGTAGTAAAACTTGTTTTTGCGGTTGTCTTAATTGCGTCTTTTCCAATATCACTTTCATTATATTCAATTAAATGAGTGACTTTGATTGGTGTTACATCTCCACCTTGTTCAATAATGGTGGTAGATTCTGTATTTGTTTCACCACAACTAGTTAAACCAATTGTAGCAAAACAAAGTAAACATAATAATCTTCTAAATTTTTTCATATAATTTCTCCTTTATATAAATAAACTATTAAAACTAATGTGTGCAGTCGTATTTGCTTTTCTTTAATGCAGATGGATATACAAATATTGATACTACAGCACCAATTAAGAATCCTGCAATTGCCATTAAGATTCCTAAGAAGAAACTTAATATAGCTACAACGATCTTAAATGCTAAGAATACAATAAATCCATCTAAATCTAATGAGAATATAATCCCTGGTAATTTAATAGAAAATGTTGCAACACTTAATACTACATCAGATACACAGTTATTATCTAATATTAAACATGCTTGTACTGCATATATTGCATAAGCAAATACTATACCAAATAGTGGGTTTGCAACTACAAAAATTAATGTTGGTATTGTTAGAAAGATTGGAAGAATAAATGCTTTTCTTCTTTTCTTTCTAGCTGCTTCTTGATTAGATTTTTTAGCAATCTCAGCCGCTTTTCTTTCTTCAGCTTGAATCACAGCTTCACATTTAGAACAAACTATATATTCATTATGAGTTGTTCTTCCTCTAGCATGATGATGAGTGGTTCTGTGGAAGTGTAGATCATCTTTATCAAAGATAGGTTCTTTACATCTTCTACAAACTCCTAAAACAGGTTTATTAGGATATGTGTTTTGAACATCTACTTGTTTTACTTCTTCAACTGCCTCTTCTTTATCATCATCTTCATTAAATAAAGTATCAATACTACAATCAAATCTTGCTGCCATTTGTTTTATAGTATCAATTGATGGTTCAACTTCATCGTTTTCCCATCTACTAACTGCTTGGTAAGTTACATGTAAATAATCTGCCAAGTCTTTTTGAGCCATTCCGTTTTCAATTCTTAACTCTTTTATTTTGTTTCCAATTCCCATATTAATCCTCCCGGGTCAAGTATAGTTAAACATAATGTTGATAAGAAATAAATAAACAAAAATTTGAATTAACTCAATTTCTTGTTGAATAATCTTCTTTTTATCTCAATATATAGATTTTATCTAATATTTATCGAAAAATGAAACTATAAATATTTATATTTATAAAAAATAAGATTTTTTAAATTAATATTTATTTAATGTACTATAAATAGGACATAAAAAAGCCCCTCTATAAAATAATTAGGGGCTAAATTAGTAAAAATGGTGCGGAGAGTGGGACTTGAACCCACACTCGGTTAAGAACTAGATCCTAAGTCTAGCGCGTCTGCCAATTCCGCCATTTCCGCAGTATTTTAATTATATAGAAAATATATAAAAAAGTAAATCATTATATATTGAAAATAATATACATTTAGTATATTATATTTAGGACACTGTTTTGTCATTTGTAGCCCCGGTACGGTACAAATTGCAAGGAGGAAAAGTTATGCAACATCAAACAACAATGATTAAGCCTAGTGAAGTCGAAAGAAAATGGTTAGTCGTCGATGCTAAAGACGTAGCTCTTGGTAGATTATCAAGTGAAGTAGCTAGAGTATTAATCGGAAAGCATAAACCATGTTATACTCCACATGTTGATTGTGGTGATTATGTCATAGTTATTAATGCTAAAGAAGTCGGTTTATCCGGAAACAAATTAGATACTAAGAATTATTATAACGTTAGTGGATTCCTTGGAGGTTTAAGAACTAGATCTGCAAGAACTATGGTAGCTAAATATCCAACTGAAATGGTTGAAAGAGCCGTTTGGGGTATGTTACCAAAGGGAAGACTAGGAAGACAAATCTACAAGAAATTATATGTTTATGAAGGAGCAAGTCATCCACATGCTGCTCAAAACCCAACTGTTTGGGAATTAAAGAAGTAGGAGGATAAATATATATGGCAACTAAAAAGAAAGTTCAATATATTGGCTTAGGTAGAAGAAAATCTAGTATTGCTAGAGTTATTCTAACTCCAGGAAAAGGTAAGATTATTGTCAACGGTACTCCTGTTGAAGAATACATGCCTTATGAAACTCTTGTTCAAGATTTAAAACAACCACTAACATTAACAGCCACTCAAGAAAGTTACGATGTAACTTGTAATGTAAGAGGTGGAGGATTTAGTGGTCAAACAGGTGCAATTAGATTAGGTATTGCTAGAGCATTACTTGCTGCTGGTGATTATAGACTTGTCTTAAAGAAGGCCGGTTTACTTACTAGAGATAGCAGAGCTAAAGAAAGAAAGAAATACGGTCTTAAAAAAGCAAGACGTGCACCACAATTCTCAAAACGTTAGTATTAATTATGATGTTGATAAAGGAAGAGAAATTCTCTTCCTTTTCTTTTACAAAATAAAAGAGATGGTTTTCCATCTCTTCTAATCATCTAATTAATAGTGTATATTAAGCAACACCCATGACCATAGTAATGATATATGGACCATAGTATAGGGTTACATATTCACTATCATAGAAGTCATCGATACCACAAGCTTCTGCGGCAGTCTTACCAGTTAAGTATGCTAATAATTCAGTAGCACCAGCAGTTCCTGCTAGTCCAGCATTAGTTCCTTCGCCAACATCAACTAAGCTTGTACCATTGAAGATTTTAACTCCATTTTCAGTAATGAAGATAGGAGCACCTAGTGCATATGCACCTTCAATGTTACCGGTTGCTCCACTAGTACATCCATCTAGAATTCCTTGGGCAACTTTACCACAGAATACTGAATAAACATATTCTTTAATAACTTTTTCTTTAACTTCATCAGTTGCACCACTTGCACCTGCTGCAGCATAGATAGATTCTTTTACTTGAGCGACAATACCTTCTTTTGTGTTATCATCTAGATCATCCCAGTCATCAGCATTTTCAGGTTTAGCTGCTGTATATTGTTCTTGAGCAGCCGAACTTATTAAGCCTTCACAAATTGATTTGTAAGTTTCAGCTTTGACTGCCTTTTTAGCGTTTTCATCTAATTGATCCCAACTTCCGTCACCGTATTGAATATTATAACCAGCCTTTGATAGATCATTTAGGTTGTAGTTAGCAACTGCTAATACACTTTCCATAGCAGCATCTTCATATGATAAGCCGGTTCTAATAGTTGCATCTGCTTTGATTTGGAAAGCACCATAGTTTGGATAATCATGTGCATCTCTATATTCTTTATCAAAGAATGAATCCACTACTTGAACACCATCTATTTTTAATTGTCCTTGTGGATTACCAGTAACGTTAGCGCTTTCAGCATATGGCATTAAGATCATTGTTAGATTTACTTTGCCATCAGCTGTTGCAAACTTATGGCCATCTTCGAATAGCATAGACATACCTGCGATATCAGTCATTTGGCTACCTGAACCTGTTGCTTGGAACCAAGCATCTTGTCCAGTAACAGTAGTTTCAAATTCAGTATTTGTAACTGTAATTACAGGAGCTGATTCTCTTGAATAGTTTGCATAAGTATTGTTTTCATCATATTCATTTTGAGCTAATATGATTGGTCCACCAGTACGTTTAACAATTGAATCGTTAACATTTAATACTTGTGAACCATATTGTAATATAGCACATTGATATGCATCATAACTCTTATATTTATTTAGAGTTAATGATGTTGGAGCATATTCGGTATATGCATTAACCATAAATGTAGAAATATTAGTATTAGTTAATGTTGCACTTAATCCAAATGCTTTAAATGCAATTAATCCACCAAATCCACTAGTATCGTTAGATCTGTTAGCGTTTCCTTTTAAAGATACGTTGTAAGCATTGAAATAAGTTGTCTTCCATGATTCATCTTCTAATATTCTTCTTTCAAATGTATCTAAATCAACTTTTTCTGCATCGTTTTCCCATTTAGCAGTAAATCTAAATGCTTCAGTATGGGAGATTTCTTGTTGTCCACCATTAACTACTCTATGAACTTTAGTCATATTAGAGAAGTCAAGATGGAAGAAGTTACCATAGAAATTAAATGTGGTATTCTTTTCTACACCAATAGTGTATAAGTCAACCCAGTCTCTTAGATAGTCAGTACCATCAATATTTTCAATATATTCTTCTGGAATATCATTTGGTGTAATACTTAAGTTATTGTGTAATACAATACCTTTCATATAATCATCTGTTTTATATTTTGGACAAGTTACACCATTTCTAGCATAATATGCTTTCCAAACATCTTGAGTAGTATTTGATCCGTTTTCGAATTCACCAGTTGACCAGTTTGCAGCATAATAAGTATTTACATAACCTAATTCACTAGCATTATGAACGTTTAATCCATCAACAACTTTAAATTCAATAGATTGTTTCTTAGATTCTTTTTTACTTGCTGCTAAGTTAGTTGGAACTGAAGTAATCTTGAAATATTTACCAATAGCTGCTTCAGTAAAATCATAACTATCTGCTAATGTATCAATAGTTACATATGTTTTTAATTCAGTACCAGTTAGTAGTCTATATCCATTTGTTTCTTTAATATATACTTCTGTATCAACTTGGTATCTTGATAATGAAACATATTCTTCGGTTTCTGGATGAAGTGCTGTAACGTTTGGTCTATAGATAAATGGATTATCATCACCAACGATATATGGATTAGAATCATATGCACTTTGACCACCGTCAATATAAGCTTCTTCTCCTTGGGCATCAATAATTTTAGCTTTTCTAGTAACTAATGCTGTTGCTTGTTCAACGCCATAGATGTCGTAACTTTCTTCAATAGTATTTAATACTTGAACAGTAACATTAATAGTTACACCGCCATATTCAATAGCAACGCTTTGATTACCAACAGTATCAGTATTAAATGCGCTAACATTGATATCGCTACCAGAGATCTCTTTTTTAGATCCATCTTTGTAAGTGGCAATAATTTTTAATCCGCTTACGTCTACTTGATCACCTTTTGCATATGCATAGGTGAATGTACCTTTCTTGATTGCAATTGATTCAACTTTATTCTTACCACCACAACCGGTAAGAATTGTTGCACCGAATACAACTGCACCAAGACCTTTCAACATAGTCTTTTTCATAATTGTTTTTCCTTTCATGTTAATTTTTTGGAGTCTTTGCGACTACCTTTATTCTTTGGCTGCTAACACTACTGTTATCAGTTGCGACTACACTTAATGTTAATGTTTCTCCTGATTCATAAAATATAACTCTACCAAAGCTATCTACGCTAGCATAACTTTGTTCAGTATCATAGATGAATCTAACGTCTTGATTAGTGGCGTTTTCTGGATAAACATGGTAATCAATTTGAATAATGTTGTTAGTTTGATCTAATTCATCAAATTCAAATGATATTAAGATAATTGTTTCATCATTATCTCTAACCTTTTTAGCATTTTCATTATCTATTTCAATGCTGGTAACATATATTGTTTCTTCAAATGTATCTTGGTTTAATCCAAAGAAGTTAACAATTAATACAGAGAAGATAAATATAATACCTATAACTATTAATACGGATTTCTTCATATTTATTTCTCCTTATAGAATAGTTTAATATTCTCAGTAAATGAGTATAATTCATAACCAAGTAATACTAAACCAATACCGAATACTTTAATGTATTGTAATAATGTATCTTTTTCAGATAATGTTTTAAGAACAATACCACATACTAATAATGATAAGATAAATGCTAGAACCATTGAGTTTGTCTCATTTGGATTGTTATCACTATTACCAATGTTTGCATATAATTCAAGTTGAGGATTCATGATATCTTGGTTTGCGCTATATAAAGTATGTGCTAGATAGATAAGATAACATCCACCAACTAAGAATAAGCTTTGCATTGCAGTTAAATGAGCTACTTTATATATAACTATATAAGTTGCTATAAAACCAATGGTCATAAATGCTGTATTAAATAATAATTTTGCAAATAATAGAGGTTGATATTTACTTGGTTGAACCTTAATTAAATAACTACTTCTACCATCTTTGCTATATACACTAGCAGCATATGTATTGGTTGTTAGTGATATTACTAGAATTAATAGTGTGTTAAATGCTATTTCTAAGTAGTTGCCAAGTGCTTTAGTACTCATTGCTCCATATATCTTATTTAATAAGAATATTAGGATTGGAAGAGTTAACATTGTGATAACTGCACTAAATAATCTATCAGTATCTCTAAAACAAAGTGTGAATTCATTTTTAATAATAGATACTTTTCTACTGATAATTTTATTTGGTTTTTGTTTCTTGTTCATTTTCTTATATTCAAATGGTTTAGAAGCCATTTTGTAGAATAATGGGTGAACTAAGAGAATGGATAATGTTGCTAATACAACAATAAATCCAATCATAATACCAAATAATACAAATGAGTCTTTACTAAATAGTTTGTAGTAAACACTTCCTTGAATTTTAGATCCAATAAGTATTTCACAAATACTAGTTGATATTACTGTTCGATAATTTCCTTTTTCACTAGCGAAGTTAAATAATGTTTTAAATCCACCAAGTCCACTATTATTTTGTGAGAAATGTTTTAAGATATCTTGGATTTGCCAATATGTCTTACCCCATGTCTTCATAAAGTTAATATTAGAAGGTATTAAGGCAATTACTTTAATAACACCAAATGCTATAACAAATACAAATGCAAGTAATGAAACGATTTGTAATGTTTTATATTGTCTAAAGATGTTATATATATACATTGTAGGAATGGATAATATAGCACCAATTAATACAGGTATCATTGATATAAAGATAAATACAAATAATACCCAGAAGTAATAGCTAACAGCTAATCCTCCACTAATTCCATATGCGATAAATAATGGAACCATAAAGGAATAGTTTTTAATCAATTCAAATATATAGAATACGATTAATTTTGATAAGAATACTTGTCCTGGTTTACATGGTAATGTTAATAATAATGGATTGTCATTAGAGAAGTATAATGCTTTATCTAATTTAACAGTACATCCAAATATTGATAACACAAACATGATGGTGAATACTGCGACAAGTGGTTCAGCAGGGAATCCACCAACGATTGAGAAAATGTGTAATAGTTTGCAGACATAGATAATCCCAAATCCAATAGCAACAACTGCGGCAAATTTTATTATCGCAAATATCGCATTAAAGAATGTATATTTGCTTTTAATATTTCTACCTTTTAGATTTAGTTTCTCTTTAAGCTGCATTAATACTAATGTCTTAATGCTATCCATAAACTACTTACCTTCGCAATCTCCACCAATGGTTTCTAAGTAGAAATCTTCTAGATTAATCTTTTTCTTTTCTAATTCTTTTAATGAAACACATGTTTCGATGTGTCCTTTTTTAATGATAGCGATCTTGTCGCAAATTCTTTCGACAACATCGATGATATGGCTAGAGAAGAATACGATATTTCCTTCTTTAGCGTGTTCTTTCATACACTCTTTAACTTGGAAGATTGAGTTTGGATCAAGACCAGTTAATGGTTCATCTAGAATCCATACTTTAGGATTATGAACTAATGCTGCCATGATGGTAATCTTTTGTTTCATACCGTGAGAGTAAGTCTTCATTTGATTATCAAAGGCTGTTTCTAATTGGAAGTTAGCGACGTATTTTGATATTCTTGCGTCTCTATCTTCTTGACTAACACCATATAAGTCAGCGATATAGTTGATATATTCTCTACCAGTTAAGTTTTCATATAAAGCATAGTGATCTGGAACGAAACCAATTTCTTTTTTAGCTTGAACTGGTTGTTTTTCAACATCATATCCGCATACTTCGATATGTCCATCAGTTATTGTTTGAATACCAACAATTGATTTAATGATTGTTGATTTACCTGCACCATTTGGTCCTAAGAAACCAAATATCTCTCCGCCTTCAATCTTAAGTGATGCTTTATATACTGAATAATAGTTATTAACACCATATTTTTTAGAGAACTCTTTTAGTTCTAGACATGCTTTGTTATTTCCGCTCATATTTTCATCCTCATTTCTTCCTTCTAATAAAGTTTTTAATTCTTCTTGTAATCTCTTATAGTCTTTTTGTTTTTGTCTTCTTAATGTATTGTTATCCCACATTCTGAATAATTGTTCATATACAAACCACATCGCAAGGGAGAGTATGCAATAAACAATAAAGAATAATGAATGGTATAGTGGATAGAATCTAAATATACGCCATCCAACAAATATTATGAACGTTTGATCTCTTAATGCTTTGCCGCCTTCGCCTAATTTAGAGGCGATGAAGTCAGAGTTTAAGAAGAAGTAGTCAACATCTCCATAGTTTGTAAACCATGCATTTAGGATAATCATTGCTAAGAAGTAAACTCCAAAGGCAACCATTGAGTATTTCCATTGTTTAAACTTAGGTCTCTCAAATAACCCAAGAGCGACAATAAGTACCGGCATATAGAATGCGTGATAATGGTCAATAAAGAATGTTACTGTACCCATTTGGAATACGTTTCCATCGCTTGTGTTTGGCATTAACATCGCCATGAAAGCTCCAAATACATTTATAAAGAATGTAAAGTAGAATAGTTTCTTTAGATCAAATATTAAACATAATGGAACAATGAACATTGCTGTATTACATAAATGGAATGGCCAACATAATGGATCTAATAAATCTTCAAAGTTATAATGAGACATGAATGTCCATAAGACAGATAAGCTAAGATAAATCATTGCGAACTTTTTGATATCTTTACTCTTGTCTTTAAAGCAATGGAAGATAATTGTTGGTGTAACAAAGGCTCCATATAATACAATACGGTGTGCTTGTGTTAATCCCTTAAATTTAATTTCTGTATTTCCAGGTTCACCAAAGAATACTTGGACAACAAATCCAGGTAGTATTGCAAGTAAGACTGGAATAATAGTAATTGCCATTACTTTTAATTCATCTTTGCTAATCTTGAAATACTCTTTATTTAATTTATTTTTACCATCCAATATGAATTGGTTAAATAAATAACCAATACCTACTCCTAACTGTAATGTTAGAAATAACCATTTAAATGCTATGATATAGACATCTTTATTTGTTGATAGGTAATGCCATTTATCCATTTCAAAAGCATAAACACCAGAAATTGAAATACCATATATTAGTAAAAATCCAATATCTAGTATATAGACTGGCACTGCAAAGAATTTAATTAGATTCTTAATGTTTTTAATTTGTTTGAAAAATGGATATAAAACTATTAGTAATGTTGATGCATAAGTAAACCATACTAATAAAGTACCGACTGTAGTCATCCATATCTTATCTCCAAATGGAGAACTAATGTTCAAACCATAAGTATGTTCTAATACTGGGTTTCTTACTTGATAGCAACAATAGGCAACAATGCCTAAAATTAAACTAGCAGCTTTTTCAACCTTCTCATTATTTGGATATTTCTTTTTGAAATAATTAAATAATTTAAAGAATCCAAATCCCACACAAAATATAAATAAATAACTTAATAATAAAAGCATAAAAAAATACCTTCCTTTCCTAAAAATAATATAAATATATAAAATATATTTATTCTGTTAGGACGATGGTATTGTAAGAATCTAAAAATTGATAATGATTGATATTGACAGCTAAAATGTCCAATTCATTTGAGACGATATTTTTCATATCAAATTCAAAAGACATTCTAGAATTATCTTTAATAAATACTTTATTAACGAGATGTTTAAGCATCATGATGGATAATGCAACTATAACGATGCTAAATCCAGCAACACTAAAAAAATCTAATGATTTTATTAGAACAGTCTTTAAACTAGTTGATACTAATTGCGATGCAAATATATATGTAAAGTGAGGACATGCTAGCAAATAACCTATTCCATATCCTACTGCAATTGCAATTCCAATCTCTTTTGCAAGAAATATTAACTTCTCTTTTTGCATACTCTTATTTTAATATATTTAAAATAAAAAGCAAATCTAGTGACTTCTATAGTTTGAGTCAGCTACTTTTTTCATCTTATGATCGTAAAATTTATGATTTAATAATGGCCATTTTATCTTAACTTCATCAACTCTATTACTAAATCTACTTCTCGCCCCGGCTTGATATATGAGTCCTCCAAAATGAATTCCTCTACCTTCATCACTATTGTCGTCCATTATTAAATCATATATATCATCTTCACTCATTAAATATCCATCCTTTAATACTCCATAATACATAAAATCAATATCGCCATCTCTTCTTTCTGTCCCTTTTAAAACACATCTTTTGATTATCTCTCTTAATATGTATTTTTTATTTAATTCAGCGTTAGCTTCATCAATATAATTTTTATAATTTTCTAATATCTCTTCTCTTGTGAAAGGAACCCCATTATTGCTTAATTTTTCCGAATATCCATAATGATAAAAAAGCATTATTTTAAGCGTTCTATCCGAAATATTTAGCTTCTTTAAAAAATCATAAAATGGTTTGATTTTCTCATCATGAACTGACGCATTTCTTCCGGTTTTAATTGATATATATTTAATACGATTATTAACTTTTACATATATATCAGGCTTAGCCCATTTATCTTTAAAATGACCAGAATATATAAGATCATTTCTTTTAATTTTAGGAAACATAACCTTTATATGCTTCTTCCATTTTCTATTTAATTCTTTATATCTTTTGCCATGTAAATAATTCAAAATATCATACTCATTTTCTATTCCTAGATTACTCATAATATATTTTGTCCTCCTACTTAGATATACTGAAAAAATCTAATAATTCCTAAATAAAATGCTTTTTTTACTAAAACGATTGCTCTACCGACTAAAATGGGTGCACTCTAAACCAAAATTATTGTTGCTTATTTGAAAGCAATGATATACAATAATAAGGCAAGGTATGGGCCTGTAGCTCAGTTGGTTTAGAGCGCACCCCTGATAAGGGTGAGGTCGATGGTTCAATTCCATTCAGGCCCACCACATTGTTGCCTACTTAGCTCAGTCGGTAGAGCAATCGGCTGTTAACCGATCGGTCGTAGGTTCAAGTCCTACAGTAGGCGCCACTTTATGAGACTTAGGTCTCTTTTTTTGTGGGCGTTCCTACTACGACCGATCTGTTAACATTGAGGCCACTATTGAACCATCGATCTCACCAAATATGGTCTTGTAATAATTGATTTTATAGTTTTAAAAAACTATAATTTATATGAATAATTTATGGAGGATAATATGGAATATACAAAAGAATTTAAAGCGATGTGTCCTGTTGTTAATGGGGCAAGTCATGGCTGTGCACCTATCCCTCAAGAAGGCAAATGGACTTATGCCAAAGGTATAGAAGATATTAATGGTTTAACCCATGGCATTGGCTGGTGTGCACCACAACAAGGAGCTTGTAAATTAACATTAAATGTTAAAGAAGGCGTTATTGAAGAAGCCTTAATTGAAACTATTGGTTGTAGTGGTATGACTCATAGTGCAGCTATGGCAAGTGAAGCTATTGTAGGTAAAACATTATTAGAAGCTGTTAATACAGATTTAGTATGTGATGCTATTAATACTGCAATGAGAGAGCTTTTCTTACAAATAATATATGGAAGAACTCAATCAGCATTTTCAGAAAATGGTTTACCAATAGGCTCTGGTTTAGAAGATTTAGGAAAAGGATTAAGAAGCCAAGTTGGAACTATTTATGGTTCAAAAGAAAAAGGACCTAGATATCTCGATTTAACTGAAGGTTATATTACTAAAATAGCCTTAGATGAAAACTCCGAAATCATCGGTTATGAATATATCAATCTTGGTGTATTTATGAAACTAATGAAAGATGGTATTAAAGCAGAAGAAGCTCTTGAAAAAGCTAAGGGTCATTATGGCAGATTTAATGATGCCACCAAATATATTGATCCTAGAAAGGAGTAATCTATGATAACTTTTGAAAACTATGATAGAAGAATTAAACAAATTAATGAATGCCTAAACAAATATGGTATTAAAGATTTAGATGAAGCTAAATCAATTTGTGATTCCTATAACCTTGATGTATATAAGATGGTTAAAGAAATCCAACAAATTTGTTTCGATAATGCTTGCTATGCTTATATGGTAGGAGCAGCAATTGCTTTAAAAAATAAAGCAAGCAATGCTGTTGAAGCAGCTAAATATATTGGAATCGGTTTACAATCATTTTGTATTCCAGGATCAGTAGCAGATGATAGAACAGTCGGTCTAGGACATGGAAATTTAGCAGCAATGTTATTAAGCGAAGATACTAAATGTTTTGCCTTTTTAGCTGGACACGAAAGTTTTGCTGCTGCTGAAGGTGCTATTGGTATTGCTAAAAAAGCAAATAAAGTTAGAAAAGAACCATTAAGAGTTATTCTAAATGGTCTTGGCAAAGATGCCGCTAAAATAATTAGTAGAGTAAATGGCTTTACACACGTTGAAACATCATTTGATTACTTTACAGGCAAAGTTAATATCATTAAAGAAACTAAATATGGAAATAATCCAGATAGATTAGCCGTAAGATGTTATGGATCTGATGATGTAAGAGAAGGTGTTGCTATTATGCATTTAGAAGGCGTTGATGTTTCTATTACTGGAAACTCAACAAACCCTACTCGTTTCCAACATCCAGTTGCAGGCACTTATAAAAAAGAATGTATTGAACAAGGCAAGAAATATTTCTCAGTTGCTAGTGGGGGTGGAACGGGTAGAACTCTTCATCCAGACAATATGGCCGCCGGACCTGCTAGTTATGGAATGACTGATACAATGGGAAGAATGCATAGTGATGCACAATTTGCAGGGTCTTCTTCAGTTCCAGCCCACGTTGAGATGATGGGCTTAATAGGAATGGGTAACAATCCTATGGTTGGTGCAACTGTAGCAGTTGCAGTATCAGTTGCAGAAGCATTAAAATAAAATATTTTAAATAAAAAAGATGAAGATTTGCTCTTCATCTTTTTTGTATATAAATATGTTAATTAGATTACTAATCCTACTACCATTAATAATTCTCCAAGTGAATAAGTAATCATTGGAATAAAATGTCCAGTAATCTTTGAGTTTTTATTGAATCTAACATGGAACAAAACATTATCTGAAATAAAGAAACCAAGTGCTCCAATAGCGGTTAGAATAGATCCGATATCTACATTAGATATTGCTCTATATAATGCAAAACAATTCATCCCGCCGTTTGTTAATAAATAGAAAAACATAGGAATAAATAAAGGCTTTGGTAAATGTGGTTTTAATGTCTTGAAGTTAAAAAATACCACAGTAGCAAATATAATTCCACTCACCACATATATCCACCAACTAACTCTACTTAAATCAATCGTATCCTCGATATATCCACATATAAATAAGAAATGACTAATCCAAAAGAATATCCCACCAATTGTGAACCATTTAACACCCTTAGGTATTAAGAATAAATCCCCAAGCCATGATGTAATAATTGCAAATACAACTATCCAACTTGGATTATCTAAAGCAACTATATAGTAAGACAATAATGAGAATAAAATAAAACCCTTAGAAAAATTTCTAATCGCATCTATTCTTTTATAACTAGCATATAGATGCATTGTTGTAAAAATAGTAAAAGTAATTATAAATATATATTCCATATAAATCTCATCTTGTTAATATTGTATTTTATATTTCTATAAAGTAAAGCGTTCTAAATTATATATAAACATATAATATATTTATATCCAAAACATTTTTGATATAAGGTATAATTATAAGGTGTTTGAGGAATATATAAAATGGAATTATTTAAGAAAAAAGAAATTAATACTAAAAGATTATTTGAATTAGATTTAGCAAAAGCAATATGTATTCTTGGGATGGTGTTTGTCCATTGTTTTGAAGAATTCACTCTTACTGAAAATGCCCTTAACGGAAATGCTTATTATTTATTTTATGTTGTTTTAGATGCTTTATTTGGCGCTGGAACATTTATGATATGTATGGGTGTTGGAATGGCATTTACCAAAAAGAACACTGCGGACGATTTTATTAAAAGAGGTATAAAGATATTTATAATATCTTATATTTTAAACATATTAAGATTTGTTTTACCAACTTGTCTTGGTTATTTATATGGTGAGGATGTTACTAATTTAGTAATTGGCAGTTTACTATATACTGATATAATGCAATTCGCAGGACTTGCGTTACTACTATATGGATTATTAAAGAAATTAAATATTGATGATCTAACATTAATTATAATCGCACTAATAATGTCCATTATTGGCAGCTTTATTAGATTTATAGATTATGGTCCATATTGGTTAAACGAGATAATCGGTTTAATATTACCTACTAAAGACGAAGGATTCTATGAATACTTCGCTCCATTTGCTTTATTTAACTGGTTTATTATAGTTGTATTTGGAATTATGTTAGGTAAGTTTATCAAACAATGTAAAAACCTTGATAAATACTATATGATTTCAACAATAGTATCTGGAATTATCATTACAACATACATGATTATAGCTATTCCTAATAGACTAGGTATGATGAGTGGCAATATAATTGATTATTTCCAAATGACAACATATGAATCTATTTTCTTAATGTGTGGAGCGGTATTTGTATTTGGTATATACCATTATATTTCCAAGTTATTTAGTACTAAAACTATTAACTTTATTACTAGATTAAGTTCAAATATCAATCAAACTTATTGTATTCATTGGATATTAATTGGTTGGTTATGTACTTTATTATATGAGCAACCATTAAGCACATTAGGAGTCTTTGTAATTGGAACTATTATCTATGTATTATCAACTTATCTTGGTGAATTAATTAAACGCAAGCAAGAAAAGAAGGCTAAAGAATATGCAACAAGGACTCAAAATTAATAAAATAGTAATAGATAACAACGTAACATTATTAATTAATGGAACAATTAATAATGATACTTGTAATATATTAAATGAAGAATTATTAAGTTTAGATTATTCTAATCTTAATTTAACATTAGATTTTTCTAATGCCTCATATATTACTAGTGCTGGGCTTAGAGTATTACTAGTTGCTCGTAAAAAATTAAGTAAAGAAACCATGAAATTAGTTAATGTAAATGATGCTATATTTGATATATTATCTACCACTGGTTTTGACTCATTTTTTAATATAATTAAAAACAATAATATTAATAAAGATTACAATAAAGAATACAACCTCTCATATGCCTCATTGCTTGAAAAAAGAGTAGATACTAATCCTAAAGGATTAGCATATATCTATAATGATATTAAATATACTTTTGAAGATGTTGATAAAGGATCACAAATAATTGCTAATGATCTAGTAAAGCTTGGAGCTAAAAAAAGAAGTCATATTGGTATTTGCTCTACTAATTCAATCAATTATATTTATACTTTCTTAGCTATTCAAAAAATAGGCGGAGTAGCAGTCCTAATTAATCCAGGATTAAATAGCAATGAAGTAAATGATTTATGTCAAATAGGTGATGTTAGTATTTTATGTTATTCTGAGATACCTAATATAACTAATTTTGAAGAATATAAGAAAACTATCTTAGATAATCCTAATATTAAAGAAGTTTATGATATTAGTAATTATATAAATTTAAATAATAGATTTAATGAATATGATGATATCAAAGATAAATTTAAAGAATATCATGATCAAGACGATCCTTGTTTAATAATATTCTCCTCTGGTTCTACTGGTAAACCAAAAGCAATATTATCTAGTGCTTATAGTAATATAACATGTATTATCCCAGTAGATGAGACAGTAAAATATCAAGAAAATGATGTAAATCTTGCCTTTCTTCCCTTCTTCCATATCTTTGGATTTGAAACCGCAATAAGTCTTGGTTTATTAAAAGGATATTATTCAATTATCCCTCAATCTAAAAAACCAGACTTACTAATTAATCTAATTGATAAATACAAATGCACTATCTTTAATACTGTTCCTACAATGATGTTAAAGATGATAAATGATAAAGAATTTAGCAAAGCTAAATTATCATCTTTAAGATCATCTTATCTAGGTGGGGCAATAACTACAAAAGAACAAATGCTTATGCTTAAAGAATTAATGCCTAATAATCACTTAGGTAATTTATATGGAATGAGTGAAAATGCCTGTATTAGTATAACTAGCTATAATGATTCTATTGATAATCTAACTAAAACCGTTGGTAAACCAGTTAGAGGAATGGAAATAATGATTAAAGATAGTAAAGGCAATTCGCTGGATAAGAATCAAGTTGGTGAAATATGCTTAAAATCTAACGCCATGTTAGTTTGCTATTATAAATTAGATATTACTAAACAACCACTTGATGAATCTGGATGGTTAGCAACTGGTGATTTAGGATTTATTGATGATAATGGATATCTAAATATATGTGGAAGAATAAAAGATTTAATCATATGTGGTGGTGAAAACATATCTCCTGGAGAAATTGAACAAGTTATTTCGGCCAACAAGTCGATAGGTGATGTAAAAGTAATTGGAATTGATGATGAAATTAAAGGAGAAATAGTAGTCGCTTGTTTAACAATAAAAGATGGATATGAGTATGATGAAAGTAG